>CAKVDW010000004.1 GCA_934728065.1 uncultured Campylobacter sp. | reverse complement strand
ACAAAGGCACTTCGCGCACGACAAAATCATCGGCGTTTTTGCTAAAATGAGCGTTTATGGGGGAGTGGGTGAGCGTTTTTAATATCATTTAAATCCTTTTTTGTCATTTTATATTCAAAATCTTGCTTTGCGCTTCATTTTGTTTTTGTAAGCCATTTAAACGGCACAATAAAGCGTTTTCAAACTCAAAAATGCCAGCTTTTACCCTTAAATTCATACTTTCCTTTCACGGCTTTTCCAAAGATAGTGAGTTTAAGCCCAAATTTTTGCGCCATTTTGCTGATAAATTGAGCATTTTTGGGCGAAAAGGCAAACAAAATTTCATATTCCTCGCCGCTTTGAAGCTCATCATCGCTTAATTTACGCAAAAAATTCACGCCCAAGCCGTTGATTTTAAGCATTTTAGCTAAATCCTGTCCCAAGCCATCTGAAATATCCATAGCGCAACGCACTTTTGGGGCGATTTTATAGAAAAAATCCCCACGCAACTTTGGGGCGATAAAGCGGTGATTTTTAGCGAGCTTGCCCCCATTTTGCAGGCTATCAAGTCCTGTTAGGCTCTTGCTTAAAACGCCTGTGAAAGCGAGCAAATCGCCTTTTTGCAAGCCTTTGCGAAAGATAGGCTTTTTTCGCACACGGCTGATGAGCGTTATGCTAATGCTTATTTTATCGCTACTTATGGTGTCTCCGCCGATGATAGTTATGTTAAATTCACGCGCTGTTTGCAAAAAGCCCTTTTGAAGTGCCTTGATTTGCGCCTTTGTAATGTCCTTTGGCAAGGCAAGCCCCAAAAGAGCGTATTTTGGCACGGCGTTCATCACTATGGCGTCTGAGATATTGACGAGTAGGGCTTTTCGCGCTATTTGCTCGTAAGTGAGCCACTCCCGCTTAAAATGCACGCCCTCAAAGAACAAATCCTTGCTGTAACACCACTTGCCAAGCACAGCCCCATCATCGCCGTTTATGCCCTGCAAAAAGGCTTTGATGATGAAATTTTCTTTATCCATAAATGACATTTTAGCCTAAAACGCTAAATTTTTACGCACTAAATGCAAGTTTTGTGGTGGAATTTTGTTTTGTTATTGAAAATGTTGTCATTTTGAGTCTTTTGCAAAAAGCAACCTAGCTTATCATATTGGAGCTATTTTTCATTGTCATATTGAGCGAATGCGAAATATCCAAAGAATTTAAGAAATACTTTAATTTATGGATACTTCGGCTAAAGCCTCAGTATGACAAGTAAAATCAGTATGACAAAAACCAAGTCAGTATGACAATGTAAAGGTTTTTTGGATACTTCGCTACGCTCAGTATGACAAGAAAGAAGTTAATATGACAATTTTATATTAAGTATGACAAGGTTTGTTTTTATCATTGCTGGATAAAGAATTTTTGTCATTTTGAGCAAAGTGCGTTAGCACAAAGCGAAAAATCTCAAACATTATTTTAAACCATTGTAAAAGGCAATTCAATAGGTTGCAAGGTGCAGCAAAAATATCCGCACTAAATTTCACACATAAAAAGTTAAAATTTAAATTCAATTTACCTTTAAAAAGCTTTTAATTTGTATAATATAAAAAATTCAAAAAGCAAAGATATGCAAAAGCCTGATATACAAGAGTTGAGTAATTTTATCGTTGATTATGTTTCTACTATGGTTAGCATAGGCACTTACAGCTCAAGGGTAAGTCGGTGCGCCCAGCGTATAGCCCAAAGCTTCAACTATGAACTGAGCCTTAACTTTTCTTTTAATCACACCCTTATAAATATAGTCGATCCTGATGATAATTCTCGTTCAAGGACCTATGTCGTAAATAATAAATACTCCGTTGTGGATTTTCGTTTGATTTCAAATTTAAGCGCTTTAAGCTGGGCGATATATGACCACATACACGATTTGCGCGTGGCGAAAAAGTGCTTTGAAAAGCTTACTGTAAAGACAAAACACCCTTTTTACCTTTATATCATCTTGCAAAGCGTTGCAAATGCAAGTTTTTCAAAGCTTTTTGGTGGAGATTTAGGCACTGTTTTGATTGTCTTTTTGGCTGGGCTTGTTGGCACGAGCTTGAAAACTGTTTTTGCCAAACTCAAGCTTGATATGCGTATCATTTACATAGCTTGCGCCTTTGCTTCATCATACCTTGCCCTTGTTGGTGTGGAGTTTAACCTCACGCAAACAAGCGATGTGGCTTTGGCTTCAAGCATTTTATATCTTACGCCGGGCGTTTTTTTCATCAATTCGGTCATTGATATACTCAAAAACTACATTCAAATGGGCTTAAGTCGTATAATCAGCGTTGCTATACTTGTAAGCTGCGTTGCCATAGGCGTTTATATCACTTTGACCCTGTCAAATTTTAGGCTGATTCAATGATAGAACTTGTTTTGTGGGATATGCTTTTTGCGGCACTTGTGAGCTTTGGTTTTGCTTATGCTTCTAACCCACCTGCTCGAATTTTGTTTTTATCTGCTCTTTTAGCCGCTGTTGGACACGGCTTTCGCTTTGTTTTGCTTGAGTCTTTTCACATTCAAAATTTAGCCCTAGCCACCTTTTTAGCTGCCTTTACTGTGGGTTGTTTGGGAATGCTTTTAGCAAAGGTCGCCAAAACTCCAGCCGAAATCATCGCCTTTCCAGCTCTTTTGCCGATGATACCGGGAATTTACGCTTATAGGGCGATTTTATATCTTTTTAACTTCATCAACGCCGATGAA
Organism: uncultured Campylobacter sp.; assembly: GCA_934728065.1. Taxonomy (GTDB): domain Bacteria; phylum Campylobacterota; class Campylobacteria; order Campylobacterales; family Campylobacteraceae; genus Campylobacter_D. The sequence continues at coordinate 90,734 of CAKVDW010000004.1, read as the reverse complement.
ATAACTGTTAAGACAAGGTATTTGGTGGAATTTTTTGATTATTTTTTCACCACCCTTTCTGTTACTTTGGCTTTGGCTGTTGGCGTTTCTGTAACCTTGCTCATCTTTTTTGAGCAAAGCTTTATGATGACAAGGCACAGCAGGCTTTTTAACAAGTATAGGCACTTAAAACGACATAAATTAAACTGATTTATTCGTTCATTATAGACAAAAGCTCGACATTGTCTTTTGTTTTAAGCATTTTTGCGTATAAGAATTTAAGCGCTTCTACATCGTCCATTTGAGAAATGGCTGAGCGAATTGCCCAAATTTTTTGCAAATCGCTTGGATTTTGCAATAATTCTTCTTTTCTTGTTCCAGACTTTATAATGTTTATAGCTGGGTAAATTCGGCGGTCTGATATGTTTCTATCAAGCACTATTTCGCTGTTTCCCGTGCCTTTAAATTCCTCAAAGATAACATCGTCCATTCTTGAGCCTGTATCAATGAGTGCTGTTGCTACTATGGTGAGCGAGCCACCATTTTCTATATTTCTTGCTGCTCCAAAAAACCGTTTTGGCTTGTGCAAGGCGTTTGCATCAACGCCCCCACTTAAAACCTTACCAGAACTTGGTGTAGCGGTGTTATAAGCCCTTGCAAGCCTTGTGATACTGTCAAGCAAGATGATGACATCATTGCCCATTTCGACCATTCTTTTTGCCTTTTCTATGACAAGTTCAGCCACACGCACATGGTTGTAGGCGGGTAAATCAAAGGTAGAGCTAAAGACCTCTCCCTTAACACACCGTTGCATATCCGTTACCTCTTCTGGTCTTTCATCAACAAGCAACACGATAAGGTGCATTTCTGGGTGGTTTTTAGCTATGGCAGCTGCTAGTTCTTTCATCAGCTCGGTTTTACCTGTGCGAGGTGGGGCGACTATCAAGCCTCTTTGTCCCTTGCCTATGGGCGTGAAAAGGTCTAAAACTCGTCCTGTGAGCTTCATCGGCTCGTATTCAAGTTTGATTTTATCAGTAGGAAAAATAGGTGTGAGGTTGTCAAAAAGCGCTCTTTCTTTTGCTTCTTGCAAAGGCACATAGTTTATAGCCTCGATTTTAAGCAAGGCATAATACTTTTCTTGGTCCTTTGGCTCACGCACCTGCCCTGTAACAATGTCGCCCACACGCAGAGCAAATTTGCGAATTTGTGAGTTTGAAACATAGGCATCATTTGCGCTGTCGCTTAAGTTTGCGTCCATTGCCCGCAAAAAGCCAAAGCCCTCATTTGAGATTTCTAAAATCCCTGTAAAGAGTATGAAACCACCAGCCTTTGTTTGGGTGCGTAAAATTTCAAATATCAACTCTTGGCGGCGAAACTCGCTAGGATTTTCTATGCCAAGCTCATTAGCGATTTTGATTAGGCTTTGTAAATCAAGCAACTTCAGGTCTTCAATTTTGTATCCCTCAACAGGAATGTGTGTTCTTTGTTTTTTTTCCATAAAACCTCGTTTGAGTAGAATTCTGGTAGTGATTAAAAGTTTGCGAAAATCTTTTGAGATTATAAAATATTTTTCTTAAAAAAATCCTAAATTTTGAAAAAAATTTGAGAAATTTGGTTTAATTTGGCTTAATTTCGCCTTTTATACTCATCATAGCTGAATTCACGCGCCATTTCAAGCTCGCCATTTTGCCTTAAAAAGAGCAAATTTGGCAACACAACCCCGTTGAAAGTCGTGTTTTTTACTATGCTGTAATGGGCTTGGTCTAAAAAAACTACCTTGTCGCCGATTTGCAAAGGCTTTTTAAAGGCATATTCGCCCATTATATCGCCAGCTAAACAGGTATTGCCTCCGAGCAAATACGCAAATTCGCCATTTTTAAGGCTTGAAACCTGCTCGCCATCCCTTGTAGCAAGAATTCTTGCATTTGCTACCTCGCTCGTGTAAGGCATTATGATGGTATCAGGCATATGAGCCTCGCTTGAAGTGTCCAAAATGGCTATGTCCTTTTCGTTTCGCACTATGTCAATCACGCTAGCAACCAGCACTCCAACCTCCCAGCCCACAGCCTCGCCCGGCTCTAAAAACACCTGCACGCCAAATTCATCAGCAAAGCCCTTGCACAAGGCGATGAGCTTGTCCGTGTTATAGCCTTTTTTTGTGATATGATGCCCGCCGCCAAAATTCACCCATTTCATTTTGGGTAAAAATTCGCCAAATTTTGCCCTAAATTCAGCCAAAACAAGCTCCAAGCTCTCAGCACTTTCCTCGCACAAGGCGTGAAAATGTAGCCCACTTACCGCGCTTAAATCCGCATTTTGCAAGTCTTTTGCCAAGATACCAAGCCTTGAAAACCGCCCACAAGGGTTATAAAGCTCTTTTGGGGCAACTGAAAATTCTACATTAGAGCGAAGTCCGATTTTGACATTTGCGCGCAAAGCCCTGTCTTTAAAGCGCTCAAACTGCGCCAAAGAGTTGAAAACGATATGGTTTGAAAGGGCTAAAATTTCATCGATTTCGCCGTCTTTAAAGGCGGGGCTGAAAGTGTGGATTTGCTTTCCCATAAACTCGTGAGCGAATTTCGCCTCCCAAAGCCCGCTGCACGCACAGCCGCTTAAATACTCGCCAACGATTTTTAAGGCGGGGCTGAACGCAAAGCCCTTTAAGGCAAGCAGCACCTTTGCCTCGCTTTTTTGCGCCACAGTCGCTAAAAGCTCACAGTTTTTGCGCAAAGCTTCCTCGCTTATAACATAGGCTGGGGTTTTAATGGAAGTTATTATATCTTTCATAAAATCTCTCTTAAAGTGTTTGCCTTGCTCATCCACGATTTAAGGGCGTTTTCATCATTGTTTGCTATCATTTGCTTGCAAAATTCTAGCTCTTTTTGAAAATGCTCTATGCTTGAAATGAGGTTGTTTTTGTTTTGCGTAAAAATGCTCTCCCACATTGCTGGGTTTGACTTTGCGATACGACTCATTCCGCGAAATGAACCGCCTGCTAAATGCACTATGTCCTTTTTGTCCTCTTCTTTCATCACAAAATTTGCCAGCGCAAAGCTTATGGCGTGGGGCAAATGCGAGATAATCGCCGCGTGATGGTCGTGTGAAGTGCTGTCCATAAAGACGATTTTCATTCCAAGATGAGAGAAAATCTCCACAGCGCGCTTTTGGTGCGTATCATCAGCCGTTTCGCTATCGCACAGCACGCACACCGCACCGCTGTAAAGTTCTTTAAAAGCTGCACTTGCGCCGCTATTTTCCGTGCCACACATAGGGTGAGCGTAGATGATATGGGGCTTTAAAGCCTTTGGAGTGGCTTTAACTATTTTTGTTTTGGTGCTTCCAAGCTCTATTAGAGTGGTGCTTTGGGGCAGGTTTTCAAGCTCTTTGACAAGGGATACTATCGCATCAACAGGCGTTGCAAGCACGACTATGTCGCAGTTTGCTAGCTCTTGCGGGTTGAATTCGCTCATCAACTCGTGGATTAAGCCAAGTTTTAAGGCTAAATTTGCATTTTCTTTGTCTATATCATAACCCAAAACGCAAGAAATAAATTTATTTTCTTTTAGGCAAAGCCCCAAACTACCGCCCATTAAGCCAAGTCCGACAATCGCTACTTTCATCACTGTTTCCTTAACAAACTTTTTATTAAAATTTATAGGCTATTATACAAGTTTATATTCAAATTTAGGCAAAAATTTTATGAAAAAAATATTAATTTTATCTTTGCTGGCAAGTCTTTCTTGGGCTGTGAATATCACTCAGGTTAAATTCAGTGGATTAAGCCAACTTTCTGCTGAAACAGCCCTTGAAATCACCACCCTTAAAATAGGCGAAACAATCACTCCAAAAAGGGTGAATGAGGCTATTTTAAATTTATACGAGCAAAATTATTTTAGCGATATACTTGTAGAGCAAGAAGGCGGTGTTTTGCACTTTAAACTTAAACAAAAGCAAAGTATAGCTCGCATTGAAATAACAGGGGTTGCCTCAAATGACAAAAAGCAGATTGACAGCATTTTAAACATAAAAAAAGGCTATCTTTATGATGAGGGTTTGGTTAAGGAAGCAGCTGAAAGAATTAAAATGTTTTACGAGGCTAAGGGGTATTTTGATACCTTAGTTGATGTTTCAAGCAAGCCTTTGAGTAATTCTAGTGGCTTACAGCTTAATTTTGCTGTTAATCGTGGCGAAAATATCATCATCAAAAATGTGCTTTTTAGTGGCAGTGATAAATTGAGCTATTCTAAAGTAGAATCCGTTTTGGCAAATAAAGAAAGAGAATTTATGGGCTGGATGTGGGGACGAAATGACGGGGCTTTGAAAATTTTTGAGCTTTCAAACGACAGTGCAAGGATAGCTGATGAGTATATGAAAAGAGGGTATTTAGATGTTAAGGTGTCTCCAGCTTATCTTAAAACGGATATGAAAGATTATACGGCTCATTTAAGCTATTTCATCAAAGAAGGAGAAAGATATAAAATCGCAAATATAAGAATAGAAAATCCCGTTTTTGATGAGCAAAGCAATGAAAAAAAGGTCAAAAAACTCAAATCCAAAATCGGCAAAATAGCAAATATAGATAAAATTCGAGCCGACATAGAAAGCATACAAACAGATACAGCAAATTTAGGCTATGCCTTTGCTAGAGTGTATCCAGATATTCAAAAAGATGAATATGGGCTTGAGGCGAGCATTATTTTTAGGGTCATTCCAAATGAAAAGGTTTATGTAAGAAATGTCATCATCACAGGTAATTCACGCACAGCCGATAAGGTCGTTCGTAGGGAACTTTATGTAACTGAGGGAAATTTATACCATAAAAGCGATTTGGTTGAATCAAGCAACGCCTTGCGTAGAACTTCTTATTTTGAAGATGTAAATATAAAAGAAGAAAGGATAAATGATGAGCAAATAGACCTTATCGTTGAGGTTAAAGAAGCCAGCACAGGTAGCATTTCAGGCGGTATAGGCTATGGCTCAACGGACGGACTTTTGCTTAATGCTTCGCTTTCTGATACGAATATCTTTGGTTCAGGCTTGAAGGCTGTTGTTAATGTTGATAGAAGTGATACTTATCTTTCAGGTAGAATAGGGCTTACAAACCCTAGAGTGAGGGATTCTCAATACAGCTTGGGCGGAAGCTTGTATGCAAATGAGTATTATTGGGATAATTATAGCGAAAAAAGCAGAGGTTTTGATTTAACACTTGGTCGTAGTTTTTTGAGGTATTTTGGTGCTGGTTTGACTTATAATTTAGAAAAAAGTGATATTTATTCTTTGAGTGAAACTTTGATTTTATCGGGCTATGAGCTTGGCAAAAGCACGAAAAGCTCTTTAACACCTTTTATAAGCTTTAACAACACTGATGATTATTACTTGCCAAGAAGCGGTATCATCGCCTCAACAAGCCTAGAATACGCTGGGATTGGAGGAGACCAAAAATTCCTTTCTTCAAGCTCAAGTTTTAATTTTTATCAAGGATTAGAGGATTTTATTGGGTTTGATTTGATTTATCGTTATAAGGCAAGGTTTTATAAGATTTTTGATAGGGGCAAACTGCCTATAAATCAAAGAATTTATTTGGGTGGAGTGAATTCTTTGCGTGGTTTTGCAAGCCGCACTGTAAGCCCAAAAAACGCTTATGGTTTTGAAGAAGGTGGCACAGTAGCCTTTACAAATTCGGTTGAGTTGAGTTTTCCTATTATTGATAGAATAAAACTGCGTGGAGCTTTGTTTTTTGACTATGGAGCCATAGGCAGACAAGAGCTTGGCAAAGGAAAGAGCAAACAAAGATACAGCACAGGCTTAAGCATAGAGTGGATTACGCCCATAGGTCCCTTGCAGCTTATCTTTGCAAGAGCGCTTAATGAGAAGCCAACAGATGACACAAATAACTTTGAATTCACTATGGGAACGAGATTTTGATAAAATTTTTGTTAAATCAGCAAAAGCAAATTTAAACTTTGGTATAATCAACATTTTATAAGGTGAAAAGAGATGAATTTTTTAGACATTTTTTCGGGTATAAGAAGGAAGCAGGCTGAGCCAAATGAAGCACCAAATCATTGGGTTAAATGCAAAAACTGCAACGCGCTTATGTATTATAAGGAAATTCAAGCACATTTTAATGTCTGTCCTAAGTGCAACTTTCATATGCGAATTTCGCCCTTGCAAAGAATAGAGCTTATCGCTGATGAAAATAGCTTTGTCGAATTTGATGCAAATTTAGAAGCCATTGACCCTTTAAAATTCGTAGATAGCAAATCCTACAAAAAAAGACTTGAGGAAAGTGTAGCAAAAACAGGACGAAAAAGCGCGGTAATAAGCGGAGAATGCTTGCTTGACGGGCTTAAAATTCAACTTGTTGTTTTTGATTTTTCTTTTATGGGTGGCTCACTTGGTTCTGTGGAGGGCGAAAAAATCGTTCGTGCCGTGCAAAGAGCTATAAAAACGCAAACTCCGCTTATCATCATCAGCGCATCAGGGGGTGCGAGAATGCAAGAAAGCACCTTTTCGCTTATGCAAATGAGCAAGACAAGTGCGGCTTTAAAGCTTTTGGCTGAGGAAAAACTACCTTTTATCAGTGTTTTAACTGACCCGACAATGGGCGGTGTGAGCGCGAGTTTTGCCTTTTTGGGCGACATTATCATCGCTGAGCCAGAAGCTCTTGTGGGCTTTGCGGGTGCTAGGGTGATAAAGCAAACCATAGGAGCTGATTTGCCTGAGGGCTTTCAAAAGGCTGAGTTTTTGCTTGAACACGGACTCATCGATGCCATAGTCAGCAGAAGCGAGCAAAAAAAGTTTTTAAGCCACTTTTTGAAGTTTTTTTCAAGGGATTAAAAAGTGCAAATTGCCGTTTTTTCTATAACAAAAAATATTGACGAATTTAAGGCTTTGAATGAAAAATATGCCAAATTAATCTCACGCTTTGCTGAATTTAAGGATATTTGCCTTTTTAACGCCAAAATCAATCAAGCCCAAAAGCAAGGAAAGCAGTTTGCCCAAAAAAGTTATACTGAACATTTAAGTGCCTATAAAAAGGGCTTTTGCATTGCTTTACACGAAAGAGGCAAGCAGCTTACAAGCGAGGAGTTTGCTCAAATTTTAGAGGATAAAAATGAACTTTCCTTTTTTATAGGAGGTGCTTATGGCTTTGAGGAAAGCTTTGTAAAAAGCTTTGATTTAGCCCTTTGTTTAAGCAAACTAACCCTAGCGCATCATTTTGTAAAAACAATGCTTTTAGAACAAATTTATCGGGGTTTTTGTATAAATCACAAACACCCATATCATAAATAAGGTAAAATAATGAATAAAAAACATTTGGATAATTTTCAACTCATTTTAGAAGAAAGAAAACTCATTATCTTAAAGCAACTTGATGATAATATTTTAGATGTTGAGGGCTTGCATAATAGCGCACCAAGCGATAATGTTGATTTTTCTACCATTAATACCAGCTCACAAATTGAGCAAACTATAGGCGAGAATTTAAGACAAGAACTCAAAGAAATCGAACTTTCTTTAGTTAAAATCAAACAAAACAATTTTGGCATTTGCGAACTTTGCAACGATGACATAGACATTGAGAGGCTTAAGGTTAAACCTCACGCAAGGTATTGTATAAATTGCCGTGAGGTTGTTGAAAAGGAGAAAAAATGAAAATCAAACTTTTTGTCTTTGCAAGCATACTTTATATGGTCTTGCTTGGGGCTTTTGTTTTTCACTTAAATTCAGGTGAATACAGCGTTGAGCTTGGCTCTTATGTCATAACATTACCCATAGTGGTGTGGTTTTTAACCCCTGTGTTTTTACTCTTTCTTGCCGCTTTTGTGCATATGAGTTTTTATGGTTTTTTGCGTTATTTAAAATATAAGCATTTTTTTGATGATGCGTCCAAATTTGAAGCCTTTGTCAATGCCTTGCTTTTGCAAAAACCTGCAAGGTTAAATTTCAAAACAAAGGAATTTAAAAATGCGGCTGAACTTACCTTGAGTTTAAAACTACAAAGAAAACTTGCTGGTTTTGATAAATTTAATGAAATCATTGAGGTTTTAAACGAAATCAAAGAGGGCAAAGGAACAAATCTTAAAAAATTCAAGCTTGAATATGATAACCCCTTGCTTATAGAAAATGAAAAAAATCTCATCAAAAATGATTTAAATTACGCTTATTCAAGGATAAAACACAAAAGAGAATTTGATGATGAACTTGACGGCTTTGCCTTTGATGAGGTCATTAAAAAGGGAAGCGAGGAGCAAATTAAAAGTCTAAAACTACCTAAAAATGCCTCTCAAAGCTTGGAGCTTATTAAAAGATTTGAAAAAGATAGCTTAAAACTTGATGCTAGTGAGTATGAAAGCCTTGTAAGTATGGTTAATTTTGATGAAAAGGCTTATTTGGAAATCGCTAAATTAAGCATTAAAAAGCTTGACCCTGATGCGCTTATTGGCATATTTAAAAGGCTTAAAAACACCCAAATAGAAGCCTTAAGAGCTTATCTTTTCATCTTGGCTGAGTTTGCTTTATTTGATGAATTAAAGCTTGAAATAGGCAACGATAAAAAGAATTTCAACGACTTTAAACTTGTGCTTTTAGCCAGAGAAAAAAATATAAAAATCGATTTGTATAATCTCATACAATGATAGATTTTTCGCAAAAGCCTTTATTTTTAGCGCCTATGGCAGGATATAGTGATTTGCCTTTTCGTGCTGTGGTAAAGAAATTTGGTGCAGATATTACTGTAAGCGAGATGATAAGCTCAAATGCCTTAGTCTTTGAGGGCAAAAAGAGCCTTAAAATGCTTGAAAAAGATGAAAGTGAAAGCCCTTTTATCGTGCAAATTGCTGGAAGCGATGAAAATATCATCAAAAAAGCCGTTTTGCTTTTAAATGAATTTGACTTTATAGACGGCATAGATTTTAACTGCGGTTGTCCTGTAAAAAAGGTCATCAAACAAAATGCTGGTTCAGCCTTGCTGAATGATTTAGAGCTTTTAAAAAGGCTTGTTAGCACCATAAAAACGCACAGCAAAAAAAAGAGTTTGAGTGTGAAATTTAGGCTTGGCTTTGATGAAAAGCGTCCTGTTCTTATCGCAAAGGCTTGCGAGGAAGCTGGGGCTGATTTTATAGCTATTCACGGGCGCACCGCAAAGCAACTTTACAGCGGAAAGGCTGATTATGAGGGCATTGCTTTGGCAAAAAAGGCGGTTAAAATCCCTGTTGTTGCAAATGGCGATATAAATGCTAACAATTTCAAAGCCATTCAACAAAGCACAAAGGCTGATGCGCTGATGATAGGGCGCGCAAGCGTTGGCAAACCTTGGCTTTTTTATGAGTTAAAAAAGGGACAAAGTATAAGCAAGCAGCTTAAAAAAGAGCTGATTTTATATCATTTTCAAGCTATGTTAAAGCATTATGATAAAATGGCTGTGCCTCTTTTTCGCAAACACTTACACGAATACTCCAAAGGTTATGAGGACGCTTCAGCCTTTAGAGATGAGATAAACCGCATAGATGAACAAAATTTAATGCAAAAAAAGATAGAAAACTTTTTTTAATCTTTCTCAAAAAAAGTGCCACCCCTTTGTTTTTTTTCAAGCAAAAACGCCCGCGCCACGCTTAAATCAAAGCCACTTGTGAGAAACATTTTTTTTCCAGCCCTCAAAAGCATATCAGCTGCTCGAAGCTTGGTTACAATCCCACCCGTGCCGTGTTCGCTGCCTGCTTTTGCCTCGCCTTTAAGCAAATTTGGCTCGATGAAACAAACCCGCTCAAAACGCTTTGCGTCCTTAAATTCAGCAGGATTTTTATCATAAAAGCCGTCTATATCGCTTAAAATCACAAGCATACTCGCGTCAAAGTGCAGTGTGGCTTTGGCTGAAAGCGTGTCGTTGTCGCCAAAGATAATCTCATCGCAAGAAAGCGCGTCATTTTCGTTGATGATGGGCAAAATGCCTCGCTTTATCATCGCATCAACGACTCTTTTCGTGTGTTCTATGGCTTTTTTAGAGCTTAAATCAGCTCCCGTGAGCAACACCTGCCCGCCAAGTCTGTTAAAATGGGCTAGAATTTCATTATAAGCACTCATCAAATAAGGCTGTCCTATGGTAGATAGCACTTGGCGGTTGAGCGGGTCTTTTCTGTCTATGTCAAGTTTGGCTCGTCCTGCTGAAATGGCGGCTGAGCTAACTAAAATCACTTCATTTTCCCGCATAAGCTCATTTATAAGCGATACAAGTGCGCGCATTCGCTCTAAATTTAGGCTTTCCTTGTCGCTAATGCTCGTAGAACCTACCTTTATGACTATCCTTTGCATTTTACTCCCTTTGAAAAAGGCTATTATAGCACATTAAAGCCCAAGTTTTACAAGCTCAAATAAATTTTTTATCTCATCATCATCAAAGCACGAGCAGTTCTTGCTCTCATAGAAAATTTTAAGCTTTTTTTCGCTAAATTCAAAGCCCACACCACAACCCTTGTGCGCTGGTAAAAAGGCTCTTAACAAGGTAATCTTCCCGCTTATGCGCTCATCGCAGGCAAAGCAAGTAAAATCCTTATGCAGCCTCCCTTCAAATTCAAGTAAATTCGCGTAAGCATCGATGATGACGCGCAGTGGATTTTGCTTTTCAAAACGCCTTATGCACTCATCAAGCAGTTCAAAATAAAAGCTCTCACAGCTTTCTACATCTTTTAAATGCCTATACACAAGGCGCACAAACTCTTGCCACACCAGCATTTTGTCCCTATCTAAAATCCACGAAAAGCCCAAATGCAAGGTATCTTTAAGGCGTGGCAAAAATGAAAGGCTGTGTTCTAGCTCAAAGTCGATTTTATAACCGCTCAAAATCAAGCCGTGCCGCAGTCCGTAAAAGCGGTAGCACTTATGAACGCCCTTTTGGCTTAAAATATAAACGATTAAATCCTCATCACGCACCCTTTGCGTGTGTAAGATAAAGCCTTGCATTTGCCTACTTTCTTTTAGGCATAGCACCGCGCCCAACATTTAAAACAAAAAGCAAAGCCACTAATGATAAAAAGCAAATTAGACCTAAAAAGACATACAAAAAAATTTTCATCACCTTGCAATCTCCCTTTGTAGCGCAAATTTAAGCTCGTTTAAGCCACTTTTTTTAAGGCTTGAAATTTCAAGTATGAATTTTTGCGGGTTTTGAATTTGGCTTAAAAATTCAGCTAAATTCGCCTTTTGGGTTTGAAATTTTTGCTTAAATTCATCGCCAAAATTTTGCGTGTCGCTTTTTGAAAGCACTATGCCAAAGGCTCTTTGCGAAAGTAGGGGCGAAAATTTTTTAAGCTCATCTTGCAAAATGCAAAACTGCTCTTTCAGGCTCATTTTACGCTCACTATCAAGCACGAAAAGTAAAAAGCTCGTGCGTTCTATGTGCTTTAAAAAGGCTAGTCCCAAGCCCTTGCCTCCGCTTGCGCCCTCGATAATCCCCGGTATGTCAGCCATTACAAAGGAATGATTTTCATCAACTTCGACAAGTCCGAGCTTTGGCGTGAGCGTGGTAAATTTATAGTCGGCTATTTCTGGCTTTGCGTTTGATAGCACTGAAATAAGCGTGGATTTGCCAACATTTGGAAAGCCCACAAGCCCCACATCAGCGATGAGTTTTAGCTCCAAACGCACTCGCACGCTTTGCCCCTTAATGCCCTTTTGCGCATAATCTGGGCGTTGATTTTTAGCACTCTTAAAGTGCGTGTTGCCAAGTCCGCCCTTGCCCCCTTTGAGCAAAAGCTCCCTTTGCCCTTCTTTTGTCATATCAGCTAGCACTTCTTTGCTTTGTGTGTCGATGATTTGCGTGCCTTGTGGGACGGGGATTTCAAGGTTTGCGCCACTTTTACCGCTTTTGTTTTTTTTCTCGCCATCAGCACCATTTTGCGCGGCTAATTTTTTTTTGCCCTTAAAATTCGCCAAAGTGTGCGCGTTATTGTCGCAAATAATGATGACATCGCCACCCTTGCCACCGTCTCCGCCATCAGGTCCGCCTAATGGCACATACTTTTCACGGCGAAAGCTCACAGCACCCTTGCCACCATCGCCAGAGCTTAAAACAATCTCCACACTATCGATAAACATAAATTATGCCTTGCCTTAAATTTAAGCAAAAGTATAGCAAAATGTTTTTAATCGTTCTTGCAGGTTTTTTTCACAAGGAGCTAAAAAATGCAAATTTTAACAAATTTAAGTAAGTTTTAAGGGGGGGGGGGCTTATAATAATTAGAATTTATATTCTAGGAAGATTATTTGTGAAAAAAGCTTTTTTATTAACGGTATTTTCTCTTGTTTTGGCAAATGCTGATGCAAATTTATATCATAACCCCAAAAACACAGCGACCCTACTTTTAGATGCTAATGGCAAGGTTACTGATATATACAAAATCAGCTCTTATTCTTTAATAGAGCCTCTTTCTTTCGAGCTTGGAATTTCATATACTGCAAGTTCATTTTTGGGCATACAAAGAGCTTTTGTTATTAATGGCGGCTTTAATGAAATGGCAAATACAAGCCACATAGCTAGTGGCGCGGAGCTTACTTACGGCGTAAATTATTATATAGCAAGAAATTTTGGCATAAGTTTATTTGGCGGAACGGAATTTTTGCCCTTAAGGTGGAAGGATAAACTTGTCGCCATTAATGAAAAGGCTCAGCTTGAAGCTCAAAAAACAAATTTACTCAGCACCTATCTTGGTTTATCGTCTTTTGTTGATTTGTGGCAAGGCGAGAGTAAGGCTTTGAGAGTTTTTGGCGGAGTTGGACTGTCTGAAAATTTCCTTTTTGGTGGTTCTTATGAGCAAGATACAACTTGTAATGCTCCTATCAACGCATCTTCGTGCGATATTAAGTCTAAAATAAAGTATCCCTTAAATGCTTTTTACATAGTAGGAATGCGTTTTTTCTTTTTCAAACACTCAGCAATAGAGCTTGCAGGCAAATTCAACCTCTTAGAATGGGAATTTGAGCAAAGAATTTTAAACACAAAAGAAAGTATTGCTACTAAAATTTCACGCAAGACAGGCTTTTCACTGCGTTATGTGTATGAGTTTAAATAATTTCTCCTTAAAATCTTAAAATTTGATTATATTGATAGCGTTTTAGGCTATAATGGATTTTGATTTAAGATAAATAAAGGAAAAATATGTATTACTACGCGTTTGCATTAGCTATGGGTTTAGCCATAGCCCTACAAGCACCTATAAATGCGACTTTAGCACGAAGTTTAGGTGGCTTAACTGTTATGAGTGCCTTTCTTTCTTTTCTTATAGGCACTGTTTGTTTGGCTGTTTTGGCGTATTTTAGCGGAGTTTTGCATTTTGATACGCTTAAGGCTTTGCCTCAACAAGCTTGGTGGAAATTTTTAGGCGGTATTTTGGGAGCGTTTTTTGTTTTTGGCACTATTTTGCTCGCACCCAAAATAGGGCTTATCAATATGTTTTTAACCGTTTTGATAGGACAACTCATCACAAGTATGATTTTAGACAGTGTTGGAGCTTTTGGGTTAAGCGTAAAGCCTATTTCTTGGCAAAAGATTGTAGGTTTATTTATAATGTTTGCTGGACTTTTGCTCTTTTTTTCAAAAGAGTTAAAAAGCACTTAAATTTGGGCAAATCACTTTGCCCAAATCAAGCATATTTTAAGCTGGATAAACAGAAACCTTTTTTCTGTCCTTATCTTTTCTTTCAAATTTCACAAAGCCATCAATGAGCGAGAAAATAGTGTGGTCTTTGCCTATGCCGACATTATTTCCTGCGTGAGTGGCTGTGCCTCTTTGGCGTATGATGATATTGCCTGCACGAACAAACTCACCACCAAATTTCTTTACACCTAAACGGCGTCCTATGGAGTCTCTGTTATTTTGAGTTGAGCCTTGACCTTTTTTGTGTGCCATTTTCTATCCTTATGCCTTTATATTAGCGACTTTAACCCGTGTGAAAGACCTACGAAAGCCCTTTTTAAGCTTGCTGTCTTTTCTACGCCGTTTTTTGTAAATCACCACCTTTTTGTCTCGCCCGTGATTTATCACTTGCAAAACTACACTTGCACCCTCTACAAAAGGCGCACCTACTTTTAAACCCTTATCATTCACAGCCAACACTTCTTTAACCTCTACACTTGAGCCAGAATCAGCTTCAAAGCGGTCAAGTTTAAGTTCAGCACCTACGCTTACGCGATATTGCTTGCCACTGTGTTTGATGATAGCGTATTTTTCACTCATTTGCTATCCCTTTCTTTAAGTAAGCTACCATTAAGCACCGCTTGAGGCGGATTTAAATACAGCTTAAATGGCTTTGAAAAACCTATATTATACCTTAAATAAGTTTAAATTTAGCTAAATTTTACTTTTAAAACTCACCAACCAAGTTGAACGCCACCATTTGTGCCAAGTTGATAATTTGCTTCCTTGCCCTTTTCTAAAGAAAGCTTGCAAACATCGCCAAAGCCAACCTTACCCTTTATGATTTTGGCTGTGGAGTTGTTAGCATTGCTTTTGGTGATTTTAACCTTGCCAGAATCGCTACTTGTTTGACTAGAACATTCATAAATGCTGTCAATTTCAAGCTTTTCCTCAAAAAGAACCTCTTTATCATCAACCATAGAAACAAAAATAGGATACAAGCTATCAGAAAGGTCTATAAAAATGGCTTTTGCTATTTTAGCCATAGCCTCTTCATTGCTTTTTACGCTATCATCTTTGAGGCTTACGGTCATATTTAAGGTGTTAGCAACCTTAAGTTCTCTCGTGGCAAAGAGTATCAAGCGGTAATCCACAACAACATCGCCCTTTGTTACATCAGCATTATTTACTGTGATATTTGCTGACTTTGATTTGCTCGCTCCTACTGCTCTTAAATTAAATATAAGCATATAATCAGTGCCTAAAACATTGCCAAGCTTGTAAATGTCCTCACTTGAAGCATCCTCGCTTTCAATGATTTGTTTTTCAGCCTTGTAATATGCGTTGTTTTTTCTGTCTAAGACTTTGATTTTCTTGCTTTGCACAAGTTCATTTGTTAGTCTTTGTTGCAAGGTATTTCCCAAATCCTTATAAGCAGAGGCGTTAAAAATGACCAACTTTGGCTTTTCATCGCGTGTAAATAAAGTTTTATACACATTTACCTTTGCAAGATAAGCACCAGAAACTTCTTCAACGCTGATAATATCATAAGAATCAATCCTACCCTTAGTCGCCTTATACACTTGAGTGTTAAGGGTTTGGACAAAGCCTGTTTGAGTTGGAATTTCTTGGCTTTTTACGCTAAAATTACTTGTGCTAAAGCCTCTCATCTTTGAAATGGCTTCAACTAAAGCATTTCGCACAGCCTCTTCTCTTGTGTTTGCTCTACCCTCGCCCATAGAAACCTTGATAAAAGTTCCTTCTTTTGTGCTTACGGTAGAACTTTGACCGTTTGAATTTGTGTTTATAGGATTTATATCCAAATCAACAATTTGTATGTTTGAGCTGTTTGTGTTGTCAGCTGGCTCAGCAAAGGCAAAAACAACACAAAGAGCGGTTAATAGGTATTTTTTCATTATCTTATCCTACCAAGTAACAGACTTTTTAGAGCCTGTTTTGTTAATGGTTTGCTCATCTTCCCAATAAGCCAAACCACTCGTTAAGTCAGTAACTGAAAGATAAAAGAAGTATTCAGCCTGAATTTTGCCATTTGGCAACTTGACATTGTCTTGACGAATTTTTCCCGATAAAGAAAAATCAGGCGCAACAAGTGTGCCTTTTTTAGCTATTGTGCCTTGATTAAACTCATCATTATCTCTAAGAGAGCGAACATCATGACTCATAGAATCCCTCGCCCCACCAGCAGCCACTGCTGTTGTAAGCACAAATTTACCACTTTTTCGCAAGGCAATGGTGATTTTAGAGATAAGTTTATCTGTATCAATGCGTTGAGGTGTGTCATTTAAAATGCGTCCTATGGCGATAACCTTGCGTTGATTTGGCGCTATGCTTGCAAAGGCTGGGTCGCGCAACATACTTTGTATCATCGTATCGGCTGCATTTTCAAAGTCTTCTCTATCAAGTCCTAAGGTAAGAGCTTGACCTTGTTTAATCTGCCCTGATTTACCGTCTGTGTATATAGGTGTTGTCGAGCAAGAGGCTAGGAAAAGACCAGCCAAAGTGCTTAAAACTAGAGTGTGAATTTTTTTCATCGTAACTTCCTTTTGTTGAATTATTTTTTTCTCAAGTTAAGAGTAAAATCGACAGCATCTTTGTTTGTCGCTACTCTTTGGAGTAAATACTCCTTATTTTTTTGGAGTTTAACCTTAATAAACTCACCGTCAGTTGGCGATTTAAGCACAAAGCCGTCCTCATCTACCCAAGATACCTTATACTCAAGTTCTAAATTGTCATCGCTCAACAAAATAAGCTCAAATTCATATAAGCCATTTGTATTGTGCCTATAATTAAAGCCTTTGACTATGCTTTTATCTACATTGTGAAAGCTCATTTTTTTAGCTATCCTGCTTTCTAAAGGACTAAGTTCCTTAGTTGAACAAGATACAAGCAAAAAAGCTGAGATAAAAGCAAAAACTACCTTTTTCATCGTGTCTCCTTTATTTTTCGATAAGCCAAACAAGGCTTGGCGAAGTTTTTGTGAATGATTTTACCACAATCAACAAATTCTTGTCCTTTGGTAAATTTTCATTACTATAAAGCACTTGCATATCATCACTTGCGATGAGAATATGTCCTGTGTTTTCTATCATTAAA
Source organism: uncultured Campylobacter sp. (assembly GCA_934728065.1). GTDB lineage: Bacteria > Campylobacterota > Campylobacteria > Campylobacterales > Campylobacteraceae > Campylobacter_D. Next base: position 74,008 of record CAKVDW010000004.1, on the reverse strand, counting down.
ACTTTAGCATATTTTGGTAAAGAATTCCAAAACCGCAAATCAGCTCTTGTTGTAGCAGCGTTAAAAATGTCAGTAGCTAGCGATAAAAAGCCACCTGTTGGGTCATTTTTAGCCACAGCCACGCTTAAGCTCGTCTTTATTATCATAGAACTTAAAGCCTTGCTTACGATAAAGGGCGTATTTATCTTAAATTCAGTGGCGATGATATTGTCAAAATCCACAAAATTTTGCGTTCTTTTGTCATTGACTAAAAGGTAATTATAAGAGCCTTCTCGCTTTTCAAGCAAGGGCAAGGATAAAAAGCTTTGAATGAGCTGCCCATCAAAAATAAAAGGCACACCCACAGAAAATTCTTTTAACTCAGCGCCAAAGCCACTTTCATAGACCACAAAAATGTATTTTTGAAGCTCGCTTGGGTTTGTGGAATTTGCGTATTGATTAAAAACTCTAAATTCTTTGTTAAATTCGGCGTTTTTTGAATTTATTACTGCTATTTCTTTAAATAAATCAGCCCCACGCCGATAATCCTCGTCCAAAAAGAAAAAAACACTCGCCATATAAGTTGCATAAGGGTTTATAAAGTCCTTTGTGGTGTCAAAGTCCTTAAGCAAATGCTCGTATTGAGCGCTTATATCTTGGACATTTTCATTCATATTGTGCTGATAGTTTTCATCTTTTTTGGCTTCATCAAAATTTTTTTGATTTGCCTGAATTTCTTTAGCAAAATACTCTTTTGCCTTGTCTTGTCTCATCAAGGCGCGGTTAAATTCAACTCTTGCGTTAGCGAAATCTTTTAAGCTCATAAAATTTAAGCCCTTATAGACATTTACCATTATGCGTTCATAAAGCGTGCCTTCATAATCATTTATGTTTTCGTTGATGAGTGTTGATGAGAGCATTTTTACGCTCTTTTTGCCAAGTCCTTGCAAATCCACATCGTATTTGTAGGCTTCTTCTGCCTTATCAAAAAAATAAATGCTTTGTTCATAATTTTCGCAGTTTCTAGCCAAAGCACCCACATTTAAGCCTATATAAATAGTGTCATTGCCCTTATCAACTTTCTTTCGCTCATCATTAAAAAAGCTTTCACTGCAGTATTTATTTTTCAAAGCTTCTTGGTAGAAAAGATTGTTTGAGCTGTGATTAGAACAAGCACAAAAAAAAGCATTTACAGCAAGCAAGGTGGCAAAAAGTGCGCTTTTTTTCATTTTACAAACCCAAATTTAAGAATTACAAAAGCAATGTTAGCACAAAAAGGTTACATTTTATTGTAAAAAGTTGCAAGATGCGTTGGCTGTGAATTCATCTTTTGTTTTAAAGGCGAGTTTTATTCATTCGCCTTGAAAGCCGTTATTTTTATAAATAGGAAAAAATTTATAAATAAAATAAACAAAAACAAAAAGCACGAGCAAGGCTGGAATGACAATATAAAAAGAGTAAGCAAACAAGGCTAAAAAGCTTCTTGAAAGTGCGGCAAAAAAAAGCGCGATAAAGCTTAATCTCGTGCCGCAAGAAAGGTTGAAAATTTGATTTTGCGTGTGTTTGAGCGAAACGGTGTTAAAAACAAAAAGCACGAAAGCCAGCAAAACAAGCAAATTTAAAGCGTGAGTTGCAAAACTAAGATAAGAAATATCAAGCAAATACACAAAGCCTAGCCCTATATAAACAAGGCTTAAAGACAAAAACAAAAGATAAAGTATCAAGGTATAATGTGTCCTAAAAAACACACTATAATGCCAGCTTGAAAGACGCGATAAAAGCGAAAAGCCTACACCAAAAGCCAAAAAGGCGTTTAAATTTGCACTTTTGCCCCACAAAATAGCCACTATGAAAACAAAAAGCAAAAAGCAGGATATATTTTTCAGCACAGCATTTGGCAAAAAGCTTAAATTTGGGTTTGATAGGCTTGATAGAGCATCATTGCCCAGCACAAGACTTACCCTAAAACTCACCACAAGCGTAGCCAGCACGCAAAGATGAATATAAGCATAATCTAAATTTAGCTCGTAAGCAAAATTTTTCAGCAAACTTAAAACAAAAATTCCAAACAGCACAAGCACAAGGGCAATGTTTTTTGTGTTTTTTGATTTGATAAGCCAAAGGCAAGCTTGACAAAGTAAAATAAACCAAAAAAGGCTCATAATCCCATAAGAAAGCGTAAAATCAAAGCTAAAAATCTCAGCCACAAAAGCAAGGCATAAAAGCACAAAAAGGCTGATGCTTAAAGGCTTTAATGAGCTTTTTACTTCACACCAAAGTGGCAAAGCTGTGAGTAAAAACCCAGCAAAAGCCGCGCCCAAAAAGCTTTGCAAAAAGATAAATTGATGCAAATTTATAAAAACACTTGGCGCAAATATAAGTCCCAAACACGCTAAAATAGCAAAGACAGCACCGCTCATAAAAAATATCCGCAAAGGATAAGCAAAAAAATCACTCAAAATAAATCCTATCTTTAAAATGCTCTTTAATGTGTGCGTTGATAAAGGCTTCATCTCTTTGCGTGAAAGGCTTTGCAATGCGTAAGCGTTTTTCAACACCCATAAATTTAGGCTTTAAAAAGTAAATTTCATCGCTTAATAAGCACGCTTCAAAGGCATCGTGCGTAACAAGCAAGGCTGCGTAATTTTGGCTTTTGATTTTATCCATAAGCCTGTGAGTAAGCACTTTTTTTATATTAAAATCAAGCCCAGAAAAAGGCTCATCAAGCAAAAACAAAGGCGCATTGTAAGCAAGCGCACGCACAAAAGCCACTCTTGCACGCATTCCACCGCTTAACTCACTTGGATATTTAAGCGCATCTTTTTCGTCCAAAAAAAGCCGTTTAAATTCATCTAAAATCCACGCTTTATTTGGCTTTTTCATCACCACAGCCACATTTTCAAGGGCGTTTAAATTCTCAAACAAAGAATGCTCTTGAAAAACAAAGGCGGATTTTTCACCCTTAATAAAACCGCTTTCATACTTTAAAATCCCAGCCACGCAAGCAAGCAAAGTGCTTTTGCCACAGCCACTTGCCCCAAAAAGCGTGATGAGTTCGCCTTTTTTAAGGTGCAAGTTAAAATCCTTGATGATTTCATTTTGAGCGATTTTGTAGTATAAATTTGAAATTTCAAGCATATTTGCCTTTCAAATTTAACTTTTTACTCAATTTAGCTTTAAATTTCATCAAATTCACCTTTCTAACCACGGCAAAAGCGTGATTTTAAGCACCTTTATCACTAATGCTTCAAAAAGCAAAATCAAGCCCACCATAAGCACAACAAAGGCTAAAATTTGCGTAGTATCAAGTAAATTTCTCGCATCGTTGATTTGCGCGCCCACGCCATCACTAGCACCCAAAAGCTCTGCCATTATCACCACCTTAACGCCCATAGCAAAAACTATGCTAAAATTACTCAGCAAAAAGGGCAAAATGGACGGCAAATAAAAAATTTTAAGCCTTTTTAAAAGGCTAAATTTATACGCTTTGCACACTTGGCTTAATTTTGAATTTAAGCTTAAAACGCTGATAAAACTTGCTCCAAAAGATAAGGGCAAAACGATGATAAAGCCCGTAAATACCACGCTCACACCGCCAACACCAAACCAAAAAAGTGCCAAAACCACCCACACGATAGGCGCAATGCCTTGCAAAATATCCACCACAGGCTTGATAAAGGCTGCAAAGCTTTTGAAATTTGCCGCGATTGTGCCTAGCATTACTCCACATAAAAAGCCCAAAAAAATGGCGCTTAAAACCCTTTGTAAGCTCATCAGTAAGGCACTTTGCTCGCTAAAAAGTAGTTCATAAGCCCTTTTTAGCACTTCAAGCGCACTTGGCAAGATAATCGGACTTGCAAAATGCGCCCCAAACTCCCAAACGCCCATAAAAAAGCAAATCACACCCAAAGTATGAAAGGCACTGAAAAAATGCCCCAAAAGCGTGCCAAAAACGCCTTGTTTTTGCTTAATGCCATTTTCTAAAATCATCGCTTACCTAACAAACTTCATCATAAAAAGAAATTTTTATCGGGCATTTTGCCACCTAAAAATTTAGGGTTCATTTCAAAGATGATTTCATAAAATTTCATCAAATCATCAGCCACTTCACTCGCCTTTAAAGCCACCATATTTGCATAGGGTATGGAAAGTTTTATGGCTGCTTGTGGGGCTGGTAGATACTGCGCTCCAAGCTGTGCGGCACTATCGTGGTTTGCCTTTATCCATTTTACCGCATTTTGCAAGTCCTTGCGAAAGCTCTCAAAAAAGGGCTTGTTTGCTTCATAATACGCCCCATTTACGATAAGCCCAGCTTGCGGAACGCTCATACCAAAAACCTTTTGCCATTCATCTTGCATAGAAATTTGCCGATAAACGCTAATGCCGTTTTTCTTTGCCATAAGCGTGAGTGCTGATGCAAGCGGCTCTTGTGAAAGCACGGCATCAAATTCATCTTTGGCGATGAAAAGTTGCGCTGCTTGTGGCGGATTTGCGGCGTAGGTGATTTTTATTTTGTCTTTATTAACGCCTATTTTTTTGCAAAGTGCGGCAAAAACTATGTCAGGCATATCGTTTTTAAAAGGCATAATGATATGTTTGCCCTCCAAATCGTGTAGAGTTTTTATGCGCTCATCGCGCGTAAAAATATAGTTTAAGCCATTTGTGAGTATGTTAAGCACCTTTATATCAAGCCCTTGATGAGCTAAATTTATGCCGACATTTGACGGAGCTGCACTTAACACAAAATCTCCACTCGCAAAGCCTACTCTTAGCTGGTCTGGGGTGTTCCAAATTTTAAGCTTTAAATCCTTTTGCTTTCGCGCTTCCCCTCTTTGCGTAGCTACCGCAAGACTTAACGAAATGAGTGCTGGTGCGCCCCAAATGGTAAGTGTATCTTTGCCAAAAGCTAAATTTGGCAAAGCCAAAGTTGTCAAAGTTGCCAAGCTCAAAGATGAGCTTTTTTCTAAAAAGTTTCGTCTGTTCATTTTCTGTCCTTTTTGTTGAATTTTTGTGCTGAATTTTTCATTTGTTGTCCTTTTTTGTTTAAAAATTGCCGTGAATGCTGACATAAAATGTCCGCCCCGGTGCGTTGATAATAGCCGTTGGCGCGATGGCTTCCACATGCGAAGCACTGATATACTCGCTGTATGTTTTATCTAAAACATTATCCACGCCGAAACGAAGCCCTATTTTATCATACAAACTTATGCCCGCATAAATATCAAGCAAAGCAAAACCTGCTTTATCTCTATCTATGCCAAGTCCTTTGTTTATGTCATCATCTCGCCTTGTTTGTTTTGCCACAGCTCTTAAAGCTGAGCCTACATTGAATTTACCAAAAAAGGCGTAATCCTCATAATCCAAGTTAAGCTGCGCTTCAAGTGGGCGGATTTGATAAAGTGGGCGTTTGTCCGTGTCATTTTGCCCGTAAGCTGCCCACAAATTTAGCTTTGCTCCAAAATTACCCCAAAAATTGAAAGCTACATTTGCATTTGCGCTAAACACTCTTGCATCAACATTGCGCGTGATGATATGCTTGCGGTAGTTTGCTTGCTGCGTGGCATCAGGGTTTGTATAGCTTAAAAATCTATCATAAATAATAAAATCTTTCGCAAAATCACTCATTATATATCCGCCTACACTAAATGCGTTTTCATTATATTTTGAGTGCATATATTCGCCAAAAAATTCGCTTTTTATTTGTGTTTCAAATTTGATTTGATTACGCCGTTCTGGTTTTAAGAAAGGGTTGCTTACCCAAGCTTGTGCGTGTGCTTGCGAGTTATCGCCGGGCGGATTTATAGCAACAAAGCGTTCATCATTAGTAGGAATGCGCTCAATGCTTTGTAAATTTAGAGCATAGCTGTGGTTTGAAAAGGGTTTAAATTCATATTTTAAAGCAAGTGAAAGCGCGTCTTTTTTGATATTATCATCAACCCTTTTACCATAATGCGCAAACCACATATTATTTGCGGTGATTTGCATTTGTCCTTGCGTGGCGACAACGACATCTTTATCTTTGACATTAGCCACATTATAATCATAATGAACGCCTAAATTTAAGGCATTTTGTTCGTTAAAGTCAAATTTAATGCTCTCAAAAACGCTAATTTGATGAGCTAAAACATTTGCAAAGCGGTAGCCATTATGTGTAAAATCGGGCATTGTTGTGCCATTCATCATAAATCTCTTGGCTAAATGTCTATCTTGTGTGTAAAGTGCGCCAAATTCATTATGAATGCTTTGCCACGAAATGTCATATCTAGCATTTATATCAAATATCTGCCTTTTAACTTTCATCTTTGTTTTAGCTTGTGCTGTCGGGCGCAAGTCGTAGTTGTTTGCTCTCCTTGAAATGTCCCTATAAAGTGCGCTCAAATTTAAGGTGTTGCTTAAATCTTCCTCTCCTAAACGATAATCAAACTTAAAAATATATCGTTTTGTATCGACAGGGTCCATTACATAATGAAGTTGTTTATCATCTATGATATCATCAAACAAAAAAGTAGTTTTAAACTCATTGTAAGAGTTTAACACAAGTCCTAGCATAGCGTTTGCGCCTGCTCTTTTGTAGCCAAAATTTATCTTGTTGCCATCGCCATCTTTGTATGAATTTGCTTTGGTGTAATGCGCATTTAATGCTCCATATACCTTGCTTGCTCTAAATTTAGCAAGCAAGGTATTGTAGGTAGAATTCCCATAAATACCGCTGGCAAAATGAAAGGGATTAAAGGCGTTATCAAGAGTGTTTGTAACGCTATGATAATCACGCAAGGTGTTGTCAAATTGATTTTCTACCTTATGCGAAAGAGCATTCATCGGTGTGATGAGTGGGGGTGGAGAAAAGGACACTAGGGGCTTGATTTGATTTGAGTTTGCCAAATCATCAGCAAGCAAAGGGCTTAAAATAAGCGTTGAATTTAACATTAAGGCAAAATTCAATGCCAAGACAAGAGAAGTGAATTTTCTTAACATTATGAAAACCTTTCTAATAAATTTTATCAAAATTATATAAAATTCTAATTAAGAAATTTATTGATTTGTGTTAATTTTTACGATTTTTTTGTATTTTTTTAAAAAACGAAAGAAAAAGCTCCGCCGAAAAAGACGGAGCAAGGCTTTAAGCCTTTTTAAGGGCAAGCCTTGAAAAGAGTTTAAATTTTTTAAGGCGTTTAAAAAGTTTAAACGCCTTAAACTTGCAAATGCAAGTTAGATGAAAGATACGGCTAAAAAGCCCAAAGCCACGCTTAATGCTATGGCAAGGACGCCGGGGACTAAAAAGGCGTGGTTGAAAATGTATTTGCCTATTCTCGTTGAGCCTGTATCGTCCATTTGCACCGCACCAAGCAGTGTTGGGTAGGTTGGCAGCACGAAAAGTGCGCTCACAGCGGCAAAGCTAGCCACAAGTATGTAGGCATTGCCCGCATTTTCAGGGCTTATAGCAAGTGCGGTTACCACAACAGGCACGATAGCCTTTGCTGTGGCTGCTTGTGAGTAAAGCAAGGTGCTGGCAAAGAAAAACGCCACAGCCAAAAGTGCTGGATAGCTTGTAACCAAGTCAGCCGCAAGGGTTTCGATACTCTTTGTATGTCCTGCGACAAAGGTATTGCCAAGCCAAGCCACACCGAAAACGCACACGCACGCTACCATACCGCTTTTGAAAACTGATGAAGTTTCAGGGATTTTGCTCGCATCGACCTTGCAAAAGATAACGATAAGCGTAGCTATGGTGAGCATTGCGCTCATTATGGCTGCATCTCGTGGCACGATGACATTTGCGATTAAAACAGGCTCGCCGCCGATTTTAGAAATAGCAGTTGCGTAAAGCACCACAAAAAGAACGCCTAAACAAAAGAAAAGCACAGAAAGTTTCGCACCCTCTGGGAGTTTCATATTTTGCGCGCCAACAGGAGCTTTGACAAGTCCTTTTTTGAGCCTTTCTTTATACACAGGGTCTTTTGAAAGGTCTAAATCAGACAACTTGCCGATGATAAAGGCTGTAAGCATACAAGCGACAAAGGTTGTTGGTATCCAAATAGCTAAAAGCAAAGGATAGCTCCACCCCAAAGGCTCTAAAACGCCTGTCATATAGACAACCGCCGCACTCACAGGGCTAGCTGTGATGGCGATTTGTGATGAAACGACAGCGATGGAAAGCGGCACGCTAGGCTTTATGTTTTGCTCTTTTGCCACTTCAACGATAACAGGTATCATCGAAAATGCGGTGTGTCCTGTGCCTGCGAGTATGGTTAAAAAGTAAGTAACCGTTGGGGCAAGGAAGTTGATATATTTGGGGTTTGAGCGCAAAATGCGTTCTGCTATTTGCACCAAATAATCAAGCCCGCCTGCAAGTTGCATAGCTGCAATCGCCGCGATAACCGCCATAATGATGAGAATAACATCCCAAGGAATGGCACCCGGTTTCATACCAAGGCAAAGCCCTAGCACGATGACTCCCAAACCGCCCGCATAGCCGATAGCTATGCCACCAAGACGGATACCTAAGAAAATCGCGCCTAAAAGCACGATGATTTGTAAAATGAGCATAATGTCCATAATGTCCTCCTAATTACGCTTTTTTGTCATATGTGGGTTAAGCATATTTTCGGGCGTGAGTATCTCATCAAGCTCTTTTTTGCTTAAAAGCCCACGCTCTAATGCTAAATCATACACTCTTTTGCCTGTGTTAAGGGCTTCTTTTGCTATGCTTGCTGAATTTTCATAGCCTATGTATGGATTAAGTGCCGTTACAATGCCGATAGAATTATACACAAAATCAGAGCAAACCTTTTCATTTGCAGTAATGCCGTCTATACATTTATCAGCAAGGGTTTTCATCGCTTTTTCAAGCATAGTTATAGAGTTAAAGAGTGAGTAAGCAGCCACAGGTTCAAAGACATTAAGTTGAAGTTGTCCGCCCTCGCAAGCAAAGGTTACGCTCACATCAGCACCGATGACATAGTAGCACACTTGATTTACAACTTCTGGGATTACAGGATTTACCTTGCCCGGCATTATCGAGCTGCCCGGTTGCATTTTAGGCAAATTTATCTCATTAAGCCCACAAGTTGGACCGCTACTTAAAAGGCGCAAGTCGTTACAAACCTTTGAAAGCTTTGTTGATACGCGTTTTAAGACGCCTGAAATTTGCACATAAGCTCCTGTATCTTGTGTAGCCTCAACCAAATCTTCTGCAACAGTGTATTCAAAGCCTGTTACTTCGCGTAATTTTCTTTCAACAACCTTTGGATAATCAGGGTGTGAATTTATGCCTGTGCCTATGGCTGTGCCGCCTAGATTGATTTCAAGGACAAGTTTTCGAGCCTCTAAAACGCGCTGAATATCTTCACCCATCATCACCGCAAAGGTTTGAAATTCACGCCCTAAGGTCATAGGCACGGCATCTTGAAGTTGAGTGCGTCCCATTTTTAGAACATTTTTAAATTCCTTTGCCTTTCTTTCATAAGCACTTTTAAGGTGTTCCATAGCCTTAGTTAAATCAGTCAAATAATCGTGCAAGGCTAAATGCAACGCCGTTGGATAAGCATCATTTGTGCTTTGGCTTAAATTTACATGGTCGTTTGGGTGTAAGTATTGATACTCGCCCTTTTTGTGTCCTAAAAGTTCAAGCCCTATGTTGGCAATCACTTCATTAGCGTTCATATTTGTGCTGGTTCCAGCTCCACCTTGGAACATATCCACCACAAACTGGTCATAGTAACCACCTTCCAAAATCTTGTCGCAAGCCTTGATGATGGCTTGTTCTATGTCTTTATCAAGCAAGCCAAGCTCGAAATTCGCCATCGCTGCGGCTTTTTTCACTCGCGCCATCGCACGCACAAAGCGCGGAAAGTTTTTGAGTCTGTCGTGAGAAATGTCAAAATTCTCAACCGCACGGAATGTTTGCACTCCGTAATAAACGCTGTCATCGATTTCTAATTCACCGATGAAATCGTGTTCTTTTCTCGTTCCCATAATGGACCTCCATAATGAATTTTCAAGTTGTAATTGTATAACTTTATCCTTAAATAAAAATTAAACAAAAATTTAATTTGTTTTGTGGAATTTTAATTTAAGATTTAATTTGTGAATTTATCAATTTTTACTACAATTTAATGAAATTTTACAGTGAATGAGAAAAATGATTTACGATATAAAAAGGGTTGTTGGCATAGATGAGGCTGGTAGAGGAGCTTTAGCAGGTCCTTTAGCTGTGGCGGCTTGTTTGCTAAAATCCCAAATAATAGGCATTAAGGACTCTAAACAGTTAAGCGCTTCAAAGCGAGCCAAGCTTTTTGGAGAAATTAAATCAAACTCAAGCTATTTAATCTTAAATTTTTCATCTGCTCAAGTTGATGAATTTGGCTTAAGTTGGTGTTTAAGGACAGCTTTGCTCATCATAAAAGCTCATTTTTCAGCAGAAAAATATGAATTTTTGTATGATGGAAACACAAATTTCGGCGTTAGTAAAATTCAAACCCTTGTAAAAGCCGACAGTAAAGTTATGCAAGTAGGAGCAGCAAGCATTTTGGCTAAGGTTAGCCGCGATACCTTGATGAATGAACTTGATAAAAGCTTTGTTTGTTATGGCTTTGCTCATCATAAAGGCTATGCGAGCAAGGCTCATATAGAGGCGATAAAAAAATTTGGCTTAAGCGAGATTCACCGCAAAAGCTTTCATTTAAAAAGTCTTGAAAAAAGTTTATTTGACTAAATTTTTTATATTTTTGTGCCTTGATTAAAAAAATTCAAGGTTGAGATAAAATCTCAGCTCTACCCTTGATAACAGCAAGACAGTGTTCAAAATGCGCTGTATTTAACCCATCAGCACTTGCAGCGTTCCACCTGTCGCTGTTTAAATGCACAGGCTTTCCGTCCTTTTGGCAAATCATCGGCTCTATGCAAAAGACCATTCCGCTTTTGATTTTAGGACCGTCTTTAGCACTTTGTCCGGGTTCAAGGTAGTTTGGAATTTCAGGTTCAGCGTGTGGGCGAGTGCCTATGCCGTGTCCGCAGTAGTTAAGCAAAGGCACAAAACCTCTTTTTGTGATGAACTCACCAAGTTTGGCTGATAAGGCTTTAAAACGCATTCCCTCTTTTATAATGTCTATTGCATATTCTAGCGTTTCTTTAGCACAAGCAATGAGAGCTTCATCTTGAGCAGAAATTTTACCTATGGGGATAGTGCGCGCTGCATCGCCATAAAAGCCGTCTTTAACTGTGCCTACATCAAGTCCTAGTATGTCGCCTTCTTTGATTTTAGTTTCATCTGGTATGCCGTGTATGCAAACAGCATTTAAGCTCGTGCAAATAGCTCCCTCAAAGCCGTAAAGTCCTTTAAATGAAGGCTTTGCACCCTTTGAGAGAATGAAATCCTCAGCCATAGCGTTGATTTGTTTGAGCGTCATTCCTGTTTGAATTTGACTTTCTAAAAAGTCTAAAGTTTGTGCGACTATGCGGTTTGCCTCGCGTAATTTGGCTATTTCATCTGGTTTTCTTAGTTCTATCATTTATGCTACCACCGTAAAATTTGATTGTGTTGGGCTTTGAGTGTAGGCTGAAACCGCTTGTTTTTGCGTGCCGTTTTGTTCCTCTTTTTTAGCCTTTTGTTCTTTTTGTTTTTCTTTATCCTCTTCAGCTTGAATTCTATTAGCCCAAGCCCTTGCTTCAAATTCCATTTTTGTCGCATTAGCTGCTACTTTGTAATCTTGCGGGCTAGGGTCGCTTGGAGCTAAGGCTGCTGCTCTAATCTGTCTTGCTATGGCTATGCTTTCTTCTGGTGTGCCACCCTTTTGTGCGGAGATAGAAACTTCTCCAGCCACAGCATACATTTTGTTATCAGGTCCCCTTGTGTAAGTAAAATTTGCCCCACTTGCAAGCCCACCACTTGCACCCAAATGAGCCATTTCGTGAGCCTTTACCTTAGCATCAATGAGGGCGAGTTTATTGACTTGAGCCTTTTCTTCTTGGGAGAGTTCGTTTGGATTTTGTTGATTTTTAGCCTCATCTTTTTGTTCTTTATTATCTTCTTTTTCTTTTGAGGAAGTTTGTGTTAAAAAAGGTGAGCTAAAGGAACTGTTAATATACATTAAAACTCTTTGAAAAACAAAAATTTATTTCATAATTATACAAAATTTTTGATACAATTTGCAAAAATTAAAGGTAATTTATGTTTTTTGAAAATGACTTTTTGTTTATTGAACGCGAGGATTCGCAGATTCCTTGGATAAAAATTTTTACCAAAGAACCATTTGTAGAGCTTACTGACTGTCCTCAAAGTTTAAGAAATGAGCTTTGGCAAATGGTGCAGTTGTGCGAACAAGCCTTAAGAGAGTTTTATAAGCCTGATAAAATCAACATTGCGTCCTTTGCCAACTATGTCCCACGCGTGCATTTTCACATAATGGCGCGTTTTAAGGACGATGAGTTTTTCCCTGAGTGTATGTGGGGCAAACCTCAAAGAGAATTTAAAAAGCTTGATTTGCCTGAATTTAGCGAATTTATTAAGTATTTTCATAAAAAATGCCTTTGATTATCTTTTATTTACTATAATTTTGACACAAAAATTCACAAAACAAGGAGACAAAATGAAAAAGTTAGTTTTCATTTCAGCGTTGGTGGCTTCAGTATTTGCCTTAAATTTAACAGCAAAAGAATACACCATAGACAAGAGCCATTCAAATGTAGGCTTTAAAATCAAACACTTGTCAATCAGCAATGTGTCAGGGAATTTCAAAGATTACAGTGCTGTAATTGACTATGAAAATGGCGAGTTAAAGAAACTTGAAGCCAAAATCAAAGTTTCTTCTATTAATACCGAAAACAAAGGTAGAGATGACCATTTGCAACAAGATGATTTTTTTAAGGCTAAAAAACACCCAGAAATTACCTTTGTAATGAAGTCTTTCAAAAAGGCTGGCAAAAACAAAGGCAAAGTATCTGGCACTTTAAGTATAGCTGGTGTGGCTAAAGATATAGTTTTAGATGCTGAAATAGGCGGCACAGCTGAGCAAAGAGGCGTTGAAAAACTCGGCTTTTCTTTAAATGGCAAGATTAAAAGAAGTGATTTTAACTTTGCTCCAAGTTCTTCAACCGCATCTTTGGGTGATGAAATCACTCTTAATGTAGAAATAGAAGCTGAAGCTAAAAAATAACATTTAGCCCCTTTTTTCTGGGGCTAAACTTTCTTTTATCGTTAATAAATTTTCCTCAAATTTTTCTTTATTTTTAAACAAAATGGCTGTTGCAACGAGCTTTAAATTTTTATCTTTAAGCCAAGAGCTTGTATTTTCAAAACCTTGTTTTAAATTGCTTAAAAATTCTTTAGCCAAGCTTTCATCAAGGCTTTCAAAAATAAAAACAAAGTCATCATCTACCCGAAAAACCCTCACTTTTTTGCCCTTTTTTCTTAAAATTTTGCCTATTTTTTTAAATAAATTTCTTTCCTCTCTTGCATTAAGCCCCTCAAAACCTTGCAAACGCAAAGCCCCTATGTAAAAGCCTTTAAGTCCAAGCAAAGCCCTTTTCATCGCTTTTTGGTTGGGCAGTTTTGTAAAGGTGTCAAAATACAAACTTTTATAACTGTGATACACCAAATAAAGTATGAAAAACAAAGAGCCAAATTCAAAAAAGGAACTATGAAGACTGCTTTGAAACAAAAACTGAATAAAGCTTAATGCAAAAGCTGCAGCAAAATAAAGTTCATCTTTTAAAAATCCCCACAAAAGTAAAAATAAAAGCTCAACGCCCAAAAATACAAAGCTCAACTCGCTTACAGGCGCAAAAAAGTTGAAATCAAAAAGACTCTCACTCATACTAGAGTTGAAATTTGTGCTTTTGCTTAAAAAAAGTGCTAAAAATCCAACAAAAACAAGCACACCAACCCTCACAAGACTTTTTTTCTCAAAAATCAAAACACCCTTTTCAAGCACCACAAAAAGCACGAAAACAAAGGGCAAAAACAAGCTCACAAACAAATGCGCTTGATAAATGCTTGCATAAAAATAAATTCCACGCGAACAAAGCAAAGCTAAAGTGATGAAAAAGATGCGAGAATTTTTAAGATAAAAACTCAATGCCAAAGCTATAAGCTCAAACACAAAAGAAATGGGAGCGAAAGAATTTAAAAATATATCAATCATTTAAAACCTTTTTTAAGCAATTATAGCTAAAAAAGTCAAAATTTTTTGCTAAAATTACAGCTTAAAAGGACAAATTTAAGGAAAATTTATGGTTGAGGTGAAAAATTTGACTATGCGTTTTGCAAGTCAGCTCTTGTTTGAAAATGTAAATTTAAAGCTCAATAAGGGACAAAGATACGGACTTATCGGGGCAAATGGAGCAGGAAAAAGCACCTTTTTGAAAATTTTATCAGGCGAACTTGAGGCAAGTAGTGGTGAAGTAGTCTTTGATGCAGGGCTTCGTGTGGGCGTTTTGGGGCAGGACCAATTTGCCTTTGAAAATTACAGCATAAAAGATGCGGTAATGTGCGCAAACAAAAGGCTTTTTGAGACACTTAAGGAAAAGGAAAAGCTTTATCAAAGTGCTGAATTTACAGACGAGATAAATGAAAGGCTCAACGAACTTGAGATGATAAGTGCTGAAGAGGACCCAAATTATGACAGCGAAACAAGGTGCGAAAAAATTTTAAGTGCCTTAGGCATACAGGACTTTGATGCCCTAATGAGCAGCTTGCAAAATGCCGATAAATTCAAGGTTTTGTTGGCTCAGGTTCTATTTTTGGGTGCTGATGTGTTATTTTTAGATGAACCCACAAACAATCTTGACTTGCAAACCATTGCTTGGCTTGAAAATGAACTTTTGCACCACGATGGAACTCTTGTGGTGATTAGCCACGACAGGCACTTTTTAAACAAAATTTGCACTCGCATTTTAGATGTGGATTTTAAGCAAATACGAGATTATTCGGGCAATTATGATGAATGGTATATGGCTTCAACCCTTATAGCCAAACAAGCTGAACTCAAAAGAGATAAGGCTTTGAAAGAAAAAGAGGAGCTTGAAAGCTTTATAAGGAGGTTTTCAGCAAATGCAAGCAAGGCAAAACAAGCTACAAGCAGGGCAAAGGCATTAGAAAAACTTGATATAGAAGAGATAAAAATTTCAAACAGACGAGACCCGAGCATAGTTTTTCGCACTCAAAGAGACATAGGCAATGAAATTTTAGAGCTTAAAGACATCAGCAAGGCTTATGGGGATAAAAAATTATTTAAAGGATTGAATTTAAAGCTCGAAAAGGACGATAAAATAGCTCTTATTGGCGCAAATGGCGTGGGTAAAAGCTCTTTAGCCAAAATCATCGCTAATGAACTTCAAGCAGATAGTGGCAAGGTGCATTTAGGAGCTACCATTGAGCTAGGATACTTTCCACAAGACAGTTCAAATCTCATTTGTGAAAATTTGAAACTTTATGAGTGGTTAATGAGCGAGAAATTTAAAGATTTAGATGAAATTCGCAAATGTTTAGGTAGAATGCTCTTTAGTGGTAATGAACAAGAAAAATCAGCTTGTAATTTAAGCGGTGGCGAAAAACACAGGCTTATGCTTTCTCGTTTAATGCTTGAAAGACCAAATTTCTTGCTTTTAGACGAGCCTGATAACCACCTTGACTTAGAAGCCATCATCGCCTTAGGCGAAGCGCTTTATAATTTTAAGGGGGTTGTTATTTGTATCAGCCACGACAGAGAGCTAATCAGCTCTTATGCGAATAGAATTTGGCATTTAAAAGACGGCAAATTGAGTGATTTTAAAGGTAGTTATGAAGAATTTTTAGGAGGCAACGATGAATACCTATAAAATAAGATACGCGGCAGGTTTTGGACACAACACCCAAAACCACAAAGGTTTTGGACCCACCATTTACATAGAAGAAAGTGTGGAATACAAAAGCGATAAGGATTATTTTGACTATGTGGATTTTTATAATTCACATTCAAAGCCTGATGATACTTATTTTCACATTTCTTGGCTTGAGGATAGACCCTTAAACGAAAAAGAAATTGCTAGTCGCAACGCTTACCGTAATCTTAGAGATAAAAATTGCGAAAAGGCAAAAAAAGAGTTTATCCAAAATAACGAACTTGACCCAGAACATCACCCAACACACGGGGATTAAGGCTTTAAAAATTTTTTTTGGATTTTAGTCTAAAGAAAAATAATATTAAGCCGATATTAAAGCTGTCTTAAGTTCTATTAGGATAAAATAATTTTTGTTTTTAGTAATGCTGCTGAAAACAAAATTAAACACAATGAAGGAGGATTTCAAATGAAAAAATTTGTTATTGCTTTCGCATTAAGTTTTTTCGCAGTAGGTGCCGTTGCGGCTAATTACGATGACTCTTATAATGATGAGAGTGGCTATAATGATGACCCAAGACAAGGCAGAAGTAGCCGCAATGAAATTTTAAGAGAAGCTGGGTGCAATGCTATATACACCTTAAGCAATGGTAGATTCTTTTGCTTGAGATAAGAAAGGTTTTGCTATGAATGTAAATGCTAATGGGACTCGTTGTTGGGACGGTTCAATGCTTGCTGCAACTGTTGGTGATGCTATAAAAGGTATGAAGATGGTTGAAGAAGAGGGCAAGAAAATAGAAGAGCAAAAAAATAAAAATCAAACTCTTAACTTAAATTTGAGTGCTAAGGAAGAGTATAAAGATGAAAATAGGCTTTTGGATATAAAAGCTTAATAAACTTTGGCTTGAAATGCTTAAAAATTTCAAGCCAAAATTATCGTGGTGCAACTATAAAGGGTTAATATATGTTTAATAGTCCAAGACTCATAGCCATTGAGCCAAGTTTTTTTCAAAACCGAAATCAGGTTGCTTTTAAGGCTGAAAAGGCTGAGTATGTTTTAAGAAAGGCTGAGGACTTTAAACTTTCTCAAAACGCTGATTATAAAAACAATGTGCTTAAATTTTTTGATGATAACAAACAAGTTTCTATCAATGTAAGCGATAAAACACTAGGTTTTTTGAAAGAACACTTTTACAGCGGTAACTTCATTCAACTTAAAGATAATTCCATAGGTTTAAGTGGCGATGCAGGAGCTTTTGTAGAGGGCTGGTATAAGGATATAGTTTATAATAGAGGCTTTTTGCAAAATAATCTTAACCAAAACGACAGCATTGAAGGCGGTGTAGAACATATAGGCTTTAAAAACTCGCTTTCTCACGAAAGTTCTACTAGAGAAGAAGGGGATTATTTTATCTTTGGAGGAGGCAAAAACTCAGCTTATCAAAATGGCAAAATAGACGGTAAAGACATAAGCCTTAACGAACTTATGGATATAAGCTTACAAAGCGATAAAAACCGTAACGGCGAAATCACCTTTTTAGAAGCTTATGCTGGCAAAGATAAACTTTCTCAAGGTTATGAAAATTGGCTTAATCAATATATGAGAGAGTATTTTAACGATGAAAATATCAACATACAAACTTACGGTCTCATTAACACAAGAATAAATAATGAAAAAGCTATGGAAGTAGGAATTTATGGAACAAGTATCTTTGAAACCTCTTTATATGGAGGCATAAAAGGCTTATCTAGCCATAAATTTAAACAGCTTGAAGAAGAACTGTCTCCTGAAGTAGAGAGTAAAGATGAGGTTCAAATAGAAAAACCAAATAAAAAAGAAAAAAGCGAATATGAAGAAGCCTTGCTTTTAAAATACCCTGAATTTAAGGCTTTAATAGAGGCAAGAGGAAGTGAAAACATCAGCGAAGCCGAGCTTGAGGATTTAAGACAAAAAAAGAAAATCGCCACCTCATACCAAGAAAATTCCCAAAATATAACCCTTAAACAAGAATTTACCCAAACTGTTTTTAAGACTGACCTTTTGATTTAGGAACAATTTTTGCTTGTATTTTTTGCATTTTTTTGAAAAGGAGAAAATATGCAAGTTAATTACAAGACTATAAGTTCTGTCGAATACGATGTGCTTAGCGGGACTTATAAAAAGGTCAATAAAGAAGTCGAGGATAATTCTGGCACTTCTTTTTCTCAACTCTTAAGCGGTGCAAGCCAAGAGGAACAAAGCTATGATGAGTTTAGCTTAAGGGCTAAGCCAACGCTTTCTACTCAAAATCTTGCTGATGATTTCACTTCAAGCCTTTACGCCCTTCGTTTTAGAGGAAATGAAGCCCAGTTGCTTAAGGCGCAAGAAGCAGAAAATTCACAAGGAAATAGCGAGAAAAATCTTAACAATTTATTCTCAAGCATTTCTTAAATTTAAGCCCTTTTTTAAGGGCTTATGCCAAGTTTTTGGGCAAAATCAATCAAAGCCTTTTTCTCATCTTCATTCACCCACACCTTAACAAAAGCCTTTTGCGCTTTAAATTCTTTGTTAAAATCAAGTCCATTTGTTATTAAATAATGCTGCATTCGTGCAAACAAACTCAAAGGCAAACTCAAAGCTAAATCCTGCTTACATTCAAACTCACTCAAACTTGCTGTGTTAATCACAGCATTTACAGCCCCACTATAAGCGCGCACAAGCCCTCCAGTGCCAAGCTTAATGCCTCCAAAATAACGCACCACAATTACAGCCACATTTATAAGCTCAGCCCCACGCAAGACATTAAGACAGGGCAAACCCGAAGTGCCTTTTGGCTCGCCATCATCACTTTTATCCTCTATGATTTGAGAAAATTCATTCAAGCGCCTAAACGCCCACACAAAATGCACGGCTTTGTTGTGTTCTTTTTTAAGCTCTAATAAAAGCTCTTTAAAACACTCAAAAGGGCAAAGATGAGCGATAAATACGGACTTTTTAACCTCAGTTTTAAGCTCATAGTTTTGTTTTATGCTTTTCATAAGGTAAATTATACACAAAAGATATTTACAAAAATTTTCTCAAAAAAGCCTAAATTTAAGCAAATTTAAGTAAAATTCATCAAAAAGGCAAAATTTGATACAACACAAAAGCTACGAAATCACAAGCACCGATGACATAGAACTTGGTATAAAAAGGAAGTCAAAGCTCGAATTTAAGGTAAGCTTTGATGAGACAAAAGAAATGAAAGCCTTATTTGTTTATATCACAGGAATTCGCGGGGCAGATTATGCGGGCTATGAGGAGCATTTGGCTGAATTTGTGGTGCAAACTTATGGTGTGGCTGTTTTGAGGGTGGATTATCATTGCATAGGCTTTCGCCCACAAACAGGAGCGACTTTTTATATGGATAAAAGAGATAAAGAGCTTTTTTTAAGAAGTATAGAAGGCATCATTTCCCCACCCTCATTTTTAGAAGATAAGGATATTTTAGAGCAAGAACAAGTGTTTGAACTTTGTGCTTGGCTTGATAGTTTGGTAAAATATCTTAAAAATCAAAACAAAATAGCTAAAAAAGATTATTTACTGCCCATATTTTTAGGGCTACAACCCACCAAAAACGAATACAACAACTTTGGCATTATGCAAGCCCTTGACATAATAAACGCTATTTATTTTGTGCGAAAAAATAGTGCTAAATTTAAGCTCGCTAAAACGCCCAAAACCTTGCTCTTTGGCACTTCGCACGGAGGCTATCTTGGCTTTTTGTGCGCTAAATTTGCTCCGTGGCTTATAGACGCGGTTGTGGAGAATTCAGGCTATGTGGTAGTGCCACTTCGTTTTTATAGTGTAGGCAAGGACATTGATTTTGTTCAATTCTGTGAAGTGGGGAATGTGTCTGAAAATATCACTCTTTGCACCTTTACCAAAACCCATTTCACCGCTAACACAAACTCGCCAAATTTTCTTTGCAAGGCTAGGCTTGACATTAGAAACCCCCTAAACGAAAGCCAGCTTAAAACGCAAGCAAAGCACCAAAACAAGCCTATTTTTGTGTCTTATCACAGCGTGCGTGATGAGTTAGATAGCGCCCAAAATAAAGAAAAATTCTTTGAAATCCTGCAAAATTCAGGCTTTGAGGCGAATTTGCGCGTGGTGAAAGATGAAAGCGAGATTGATGGTAAATTCATCAAAAATTTAGAACACGGAATGGGAATGTCGATAAAAAGTCTCATCAAAAAAGAGTTGCCACCCTTGCTTGCTAGGCACTTTACGCACGAAAAGGACGAAAAACGCGAAATTGCTTATAAAAGTGAGAATTTAGAGTATAAATTCAAAGAAAAAGCAAGGGGGGGGGCATTGAGCTTTTTATAAGTAAGCTTGATGAGTGTAAATAGAGGGTTTTAAATTTAGCCTTAAATAAAATTTTGAAAAACAAAAATTTTTATAAATCTTGCTCAAAAATTTTTATAACCGTTTCAGGTAAAAGCTCGTGTTCAAGGGCGTGAATTTGGCTTTCAAAGGCTTCAAAGCTCATTTTTGGCGTTTTTTCAAATGCCCTTTGAGCGATGATTTGCCCGCCGTCAAGCTCTTCACTCACATAGTGAATGCTCACACCAGCCACTTTCATATCGCTTTGATAGCTTTCTTTTATGGCATTTGCGCCCTTAAAAAGCGGCAAAAGCGAGGGGTGCAAGTTTATAGCGCGCACGCTTTGCGTAAAAACGGGGCTTAAAATCCGCATAAAGCCCGCCAGCACCGCTAAATCCGCCCCACTTTTTTGAATTTCGCTCACCAAAGCCCTGTCAAAGTCCTCTCTACAAGCAAAATTTTTATGCTCGATGATGACGCTTTCAAGTTTAAATTTTCGCGCCCTTTCTATGCCATAGGCGTTTTTGTTGTTACAAAGGCAAAGCACCACTTCAAATTCGTTGTTGCCAAAGCGTTTGCGGTGCAGTTTTTCAAGCAAATTTTGCAAATTTGAGCCGTTGCCGCTGAATAAAACCGCAAGTTTTACAAGCATTTTAGCCCCTTTATGAGTTTAAGCGCGTCAAAGGCGTTTGGGTTAAATCGCCATTTTTTAGCGACAAGAGCGTGGGCTAAAACGGCGTTTTTAGCAGCGTTTAAGGGGCTAAATTTAGCACAAATAAGCGCAAGTATCATTCCAGCAAGAGCGTCTCCGCTGCCGCCCTTTGCAAGTGCTGCATTTCCAAGCGTGCAAACAAATTTTTGCCCACCTTGTGCGATGATGGTGTTTGCGCCCTTTAAAATCAAAACGCACTCGAAATTTTGGGCGAATTTATCCGCATAAAAAAAGCGGTTTTTTTGAATTTGCTCGGTGTTTATGTTTTCATCAAAAGCGATTTTCCAAAGCCTTGCAAATTCCTTTGGGTGCGGGGTTAAGATGACATTTTGCCTTTGCAAAAAAGGGCGAATTTGAGAGCTTTTAAAGGCATTTGCGTCCAAAATCACAGGAATTTTTTCAAGCAAAGGCTCATTTAAAACGCTCAAATCATCAAGCCCCATTCCCAAAGCTACGGCACTTGCGCTCTCATCAATCCTTTCTTTTTGCATTATGAGCGGCGAAAAAGGTTTTGCGCCCACAAGTGAAATCAAACCCGCACCAAAATTAAGCGCCCCAAGCCCTGCTAGCGTGCCAGCACTCGCACTTGCGAAAATAAAGCCGTGTCCAAAGTCGCCTTTGTTTGCGCTTTGTTTGCGCTCTATCAGCTTTAAATCGCCTTTTTCTAGCAAAAAGCAATTTGAATTTGGCGCGTAAAGGCTTGAATTTAAGCCCAAATTCACGCATTTTATCTTGCCAACGCTTTCTTTTGCGTAATCTTCAAGCAAATTTTCTTTTATCGCTCCCATTGTAGCGGTGATTGTAGCATTAAAACAAGGCTCAAAGCCTAAATTTACAGGCATATCGCAGGCGATTTTTAGCGCACGACTTTCATTTGCCTCAGCGATGAGAGCCTTTAAATTTGAGCTTATTTCTCTGTCAAGCCCACTTCCAAAAATGCACTCGATGATACAATCAAAGCTTTGAAAATTTGGCTTTTTGTCAAGGAATTTTACGCCTAAATTTAAGGCAATTTTTTCTTGCTTTTCAAAAAGGGGGGATTTTTTTAACTTTTTATCCACGCAAAAACAAAGTGCATTTTTTAAATGTCTAGCCGCTACAAGTCCGTCCGCGCCGTTGTTTCCTTGTCCCAGCAAAATTAAAATTCGCCCATTTTTAACGCCCTTTTTTCGCAAGGCATTTTTAGCGATTTTAGCTAAATTTGCGCCTGCATTTTCCATTAAAATAAGCTCATCAAACCCCAGCTCAACGGCTCTTTCATCAAAGGCTTTTGCGCTTTTTACCACAGCTTTCATTGCTCATTTTCTCCGTTTTTTTGTTGATTTAAACTAAACAAATTTTCACTCTCACTAGCGTTTAAATTTATGTTTTCGCCCTCAAATTCAAGCAAATTTTCTTGACTTTTTTTCTCAATTTGTTTGTTCGTTTTTATGCCAAGTTCTTTTAATTTTTCTACGCGTAAAATTAAGCCCCCACGCCCACTCATTTGACCTTGCATTTTATCGACATTGCTAAGAAGTGAATTTGTGTTTCTTTTTATGCTCTCAAAAGTTTCTAAAATGCTTGCAAATTTATCATAAAATTTGCCAAGTTCCTCAAAGGCTTTGAGTATGTTTTCATCGCTTTGTATGTGCCTCCACGAAATGTTTATGGTGTTTAGAGCCATAAAAAGCGTGTGCGGAGTGGTAAGATAAATCTTTTTTTTATAAGCGTTTTGATACAAATTTGGCTCAAATTCAAGGGCTAAATCAAGTATGTTTTGATAAGGAATAAAAAGCAAAACAAAGTCATAAGTGTGCGCTTCAAAGTTCGCATAAGGCTTACGAGCCAGCTCATCAATGCGAGCTTTTAAATTCTGGCAAATTTGCCTGCATAAATCTTGGCTGTTTTCTTCAAAATCAAAGTCATTTGGTAAAGAAAATTTAGCATCTATAATGATACTTTTTTGCTTATCCAAATACACCACAGCATCTGGGAAATAGCCCTTGCCATTATCCGTAAAATGCTCTTGGAGTTTATACTGCTCGCCAAATTTTAGCCCGCTATGTTCTAAAACATTTTTGAGTTGAAGTTCTGCGAAATTGCCCCGAATTTTTTTATCGCCTTTTAAAATTCGCGCTAACTCATCGGCTTTTTTACCGATTTCTTGGCTGAAAGAAAACATATTTTTGATATTTGTTTGCAAGGCTGTTTCGTTTGTAGCGAGTTTTTCGCTGTATTCTTTCACGCTTTTTTTCACAGGAGCAAAAATCTCATCAAGCATTTTTTTGCCCTCATCGCTCAGCATTTCTTTATTTTGCAGCAAAAAATGCTCATTTTGCTTGGCTAAATTCGCAGCAAGTTCTTTTTTTAGCTCATCTAAATTCAGCTTGTATTTGGCTTCAAGTTGAGTTAAATTCGCTTGATATTCGTTTTTTAAGCTTTGTTTTTCTTCGCTAAAATCTGCTTTCATTTGGGTGATTAAAGCGTCTTTTTCCTCGCATTTTGCGCTAAAATTTGCCTTTTCTATCATCTTTGTGGTTAATTGTTCGTTTAAAAATTTATTTAAACCCGCCCGCGTTTTAAGCATAAAGGCAAGACAAAGGATTATAACTACACTCACGCAAAGCAAAGCATATAAAATCCACATTTTACGCCTTTTTTAAGCTAATTTTAACAAAGTCATAGCCCTTTAAAGCAAAGTTTAAAAAGCCCACCGTGCCTTGTAAATTCTCATCAAGCTGAATTTTTGCCCTTTGCGTGAAAATGGCACTTTTTACGCTCACTTCATCGCCATTTTGCACCTTTGCAACTTGTAAAAACTGCTTTGAGCAGCGTAAATTTGGCTCATCTGCGCGGCAAAGCACTAGCCCGTCAAAGTTTTCAAGCTCTTGCAGCTCGCTTAATGCGCTTGTGTTTATTTCACTTATGCTTTCATCGCTACAAACAAGTTTTAGGGCAAATTTTTCGCACAAAAAGCCCATAAAATAAGCGATATTTGAAAAATCCTTATGCGAAAGCAAGGCTTTATCGAAAATCAAAAACTCAGCCCCTATTAAAAACTCCAAAATTTCACGCGCTTCTTCCTCGCCAAGACAAGACTCTGCGCTCAAAAAACCCTCGTCCAAAGCTCCAAACTTGCTCTCATCGGCGAGCTTTGCTAAGAGTGCTAGCACAAAAGGGGCTGAGCCGATTTCGCATTTATAGGGCTTTGCGTTAAATTTAACATCTTCAAGGCAAGAGATATTGACATTTTTTGAGCCGTCAAGTTTAGCACAAAGTGCATTTGCTCTAAGGCTTGGCATATCAAGCAAACACAGGGCGTTTTTGCCTTTTTCATAGCTTGTTGTTTTCATTTTTTCCCTTTTAAATTTGGGTATTTTACTGAAATTTTGCTGTATTAAAGCTTAGTTTAAGTTCTTTGTTGCAAAATGAACGCATTAATTTTTCTTGATGAGAAATGAAAATATAGCTTATGTCTTGCTTTTTTTGGATATTTAAAAGATGAGAAAGGATTTTGCCACTTGCGCTTAAATCAAGCGGGGCGGTGATTTCATCTAAAATCAGCAACTTTGGGCGTAAAAGCAAGGCTCTAATCAGCCCTATCCTTTGAGCTTGTCCTGTGCTCAGCTCTTTTGGTTTGAGCTTTGTAAGGCTAAAATCAAGTTCAAAGTCCTCAAAAAGCCTTTTTGCTTCGTTTAAGTCAAATTTTAAGCCAAAATTCTCACTTCCCACACAAAGCAAGTCAAGCACCTTTTTGTAAGGGTTTAGGGCAAGTTTTTGCTCTTGAAAAACATAAGAAATTTCCTTTCTTAAACGCCTTTGTTCCTTAAATTTTAGGTTTAAAATGAGCTTTTCTTCAAAAAAAACTTCCCCAGAGCTTGCTTTTTCAAGCATTGCGATGATTTTGCCAAGTGTGCTTTTGCCACAACCACTTTGCCCACAAAGCAGTAAATTTTCGCCCAAATTTAACTCAAAGTTCACATTTTCAAACACCGCTTTTTGCTCACTTTTAAGGTATAAATGGCGTTTAAATTCATAGAATTTAGCAAGTTTATGCACTTTTAAAAGCATTGTTATCCTTGTATAAACGCAAAAGTTCTTTGCCATAGCTACTTTTTGGCGCGCTAAAAAAGTCTTTTGCGTTAGCTTTTTCGGTGATTTGTCCCCTTTCAAGCACGATGATTTCATCGCTTAAAGCTCTTACAAAATCCAGCTCGTGCGAGATAAGCACTAGGCTTTTTTCTTTTTTTAGCTCTTTGAAAATGTCTGTGATATTTTGCGCGTTTTTTTCATCAAGCGAGCTTGTGATTTCATCACAAAGTAAGATTTGTGCGCCAAGGCTCAAAGCCAAAGCCACTTGCGCACGCATAGCCATACCAGCGCTTAATTGATGAGTGTAAGAGTGCCACAAAAGCTCCATATCATCAAAGCCCAAGCGTTCAAGCCAGCTAAAAGCTAAATTTTTGCGCTCTTTTTTGCCAAATTTGCTATGTTCTTTCAGGTGCATTTCAAAAATGTCGCCCATATTAAACATAGGGTGAAAGCTCGCCCTTGCATCTTGAAAGATAAAGCCTACTTTTGTTCTTAAAGTTCGCAAGGCGTTTTTGTCAAGGTTTAGTGGTGAAAAGCCCGCTACGCTTAACTCATCAGCACTTAAAGCAAAGTTTTTACCAACAAGGCAAAGCAAACTTTTAGCAAGCAAACTTTTGCCCGCTCCACTTTTGCCAAGCACACCAAGCGCGCTTTTTGGACGAAGTTCAAGGCTAATACTGTCTAAAAGCTTGTGTTCGTTGAGTTTTAAATTTAAATTTCTTACTTTAATCAATTTTAACCCCCAAATTACCCTGCAAATTTGAAGCAATGGTAAGTAATGGCAAGATGAGTGCGAGCAAAAATACCACAGGAAAGATGATAAGCCACCAAGCTCCTATTAAAACAGCCTTTGCGCCCTCGTCCAAAAGCCGTCCCAAGCTCACCTCATCTAAACTCACCCCCAAACCAAAAAAGCTCAAGGTTGCTTCGTGTGAAATGGCGTGAGCTATGTTAAGGATAAAAAACACCAAAAACAAATTCACACAAGCTGGCAGCAAATCCTTGTAAAATGCTTTTATTTTAGAGCTTCCAAGTGCGAGAGAACACAGGTAAAACTCGCTTTTCATCAAGGAATTCAGCTCGCTATCAAGGAGTTTTGCAATAGATGCAAAATGTCCTAAAGCTAGTATAAAAGACATTGTAAGTAAGTCCCCACCTAAAAAACTTTGAAAAAACATTACCAAAAGCAAACTAGGACAAGCTAAAATAGCATCTAAACTTCGTATAAAAAAGCTATAAAAAAAGCACCGTGCTATAAACACAAACACAACGCTTAAAACAATGCTTATAAAGGCTGAAATAAAGCCCACAAAAAGCGAAACGCGTAAGCCATAAGCAATTTGTGTGAATAAATCGCGTCCCAGCAAGGTCGTGCCAAAAAAATGCGTGGAATTTGGAGCTATTTTAGCACTTGTAAGCTCACTAAAAGTTGCAGGATAAGGGCTTACAAGCGGCACAAAGACAGCAAAAAGCACGCAAAATAACAGTGGGGCAAAAAGTAAAATTTTTTTAAGCATAAGCTTTCCTTGTATCAAGGATATTTGCGCTCAGTTCAGCAATAAGATTAAAAACCACTACGGCTATCACGCTTAAAACTATAATCGCCAAAATAACAGGATAGTTCTTAAAAAGAATGCTCTCAACAACCAAATTTCCAACTCCGCCGTAAGTAAAAACTGTTTCAACTACATAAGTATTCATCAAAAAGGATACTGAATTTGCTGCAAAATATGTAAGTATAGGAGGCAAGGCGTGTTTTAATACAAGATGAAAATAAATTCTTTTTGTGCTTAAGCCTCTAGCAAAGGCTACTTCTATGAAGTTTTGATTGAGGCTGTCAAGTAAAATCGTCCTAAAAATACGCAAATATATTCCAAGCTGCACTAACACCAAAGCACTTACAGGCAAGATAAGATGGGTAAGGCGATTTAAAAAAATATCCTCAAAGCCTATATCAGCAACACCAGAACTAGGCAAAATGCCTAAATACACACTAAAAAACAAGATAAGCAATAAACAAAGCGCAAAAGTGGGCGTAGCAACAAAGCCCATAGAGATGAAATTTAAGGCTTTGTCGATAAATTTGTCCTTATAAACGATGCTAATAAGAGCCAAAAAAAGACTTAAAAAAAACAGCACCAGCAAAGCAAGCCCGCCAAGCGTGAGCGTGAGCGGCAAACGCTCACTGATGATTTCATTGACGCTTTCGCCCGTGATTAAAGAGTTACCAAAATCGCCACTCATCACCCCTTTGAGCCAGCTTAAATACTGCTCGTTTAGTGGTTTGTCTAAATTTAAATTTGATTCAATTTGCGCTGTTAGCTCATCGCTTAATCCTTGCGGACTTTTAGCATAAACAACACTGCCCTTGCTAAAGTGTATTGCCGCAAAGCACACATAAGAAAGTGCTAAAAGCAAAATTACAAGCCAAAACAAACGCTTTAAAATAAATATAAACAAAGACAAGTCCTTAATGTAAATCATCATTATAAGGCAAAAAAAATTTTTTTGTAAGCCCCTATGGGGGATAAAATTTTTATGCTAAACTTTGTGAAATTAAATAATTTGATTAACAGGTTTTAACTCAGTATAAGCCCTTATTAATAGGGCTTATAAAGTTGGCACACTTCTTGCTCTTTATATTTTGTAAAATTAAGAAATTCATTAAGGAGATTCTATGATAAATTTTAACAATAACACAAGCTATGACAATTTCTTTTTAAATTTTAAACTTTCAACAAGAGAACAAACAAATTCAAATTCAACAACTTCCACAAATTCAAATTCTAAAAGCTCAAATGTGGCTAATGAAGTTTTAGGCTATAAGGTCGATAAAGAGGGCTATTTTACAGAGGAATTTAACAAAGCAGCTAAAATTCCACAAGATTATAAAATCCATTCTAGCACTATGGAAAGCTTGGTTAGAGTAAAAACAAACAAGGATAATTTTTTTAGAACATTTGATAGTGTAGATATAGCCAAAACTATGGGCAGTGCCTACAAAATCCTTTCACAAGTTGTAGGTGAGGATATTTTAAACTCAAAAGATAGCTTTACAAGAGACGAGATAGCGCAATTTCCGCAAGGTTATGAGTATAGCATTCAAAGCTTGGAGGTTTTTAAGATTTATGATACAAGTGATGAATTATACAATGCAATGCAAGGATACAATGATAAAAAAGCAGCAGAAAACAGAGAGAGCATAAACAGCTTATTTTTTAACTTTTCTTATGATAAACCTGTAACTAATATTTTTGACAATCATAATGCAGGCAAAGAAAGTGTGATGAGTGGAGTATTTTGGGATAGCACAGCGGAAAAATATATGGGCAAAGACGGTTCTGTTACAAAAGGCGGACTTTTAATCGCTGTGTTAAATTCAAATCTTCACGCCATAGAGGGCGAGACAACTGCTTGGGGTAAGGCAACAGGATACGATAAAACTTTAAGTTATGAACAAGGGCTTGCAAATTTATCCATAGTTAATCAGCAATTTGCTGAAATGGCAGAAAAATCTTTTGGCACAGACAGTTCAAAAAATGACAATGACGAATGGTTTAATTTCAAAGACCCTATACAATCTATGCTTGAAGAATTGCAAAAACTTAACAAAAAAATGGCTCAAAAGGCTAAGAAAAGAAAAATTGATATAAAGGCGTGATTAAATTCTAAATTCTTATTCACTCATTTTTCTTATTTGCCGATATAACATAAACGCTAAAGAGATTTGAGGGTAAAATAAAATGTTAAATTTAATCAATTCTTATTCAAATAATAATACAAGTAATAATTTTTTAGTTTTTAAAAATTCTCAAAACACTGAAAATTTAAATAAAATAACAAATTCATCAAATAGCAAGATTGAAAATTCAACTCAAAGTTCTTTAAACAAAAACTCAATTAAAAACAAAAGCAAGGCTGTAAATGAAATTTTAGGCTATAAGGTCGATAAAGAGGGCTATTTTACAGAGGAATTTAACAAAGCAGCTAAAATTCCACAAGATTATAAAATCCATTCTACAAGTGTGCAAAAGTATATAAATGCTCAAACAAGTTCATTTAGTGGATATTCAAATATAGACATAGCTCAAACTTTTAAAAATGGCTTTAAGATTTTTTCACAGCTTTTAAATGACAAACTCGCATCAAAGCAAAGTTTTACGCAAGAGGATTTAGCGAGTTTGCCTCAGGCTTATGATTTAGACAAAAAGAGCTTAAATGTCATCAAAACCTACACACTTGATGAGCAAGAATATAAAGACTATGTAAATCAAGCACTTGCAAACCGCTCACCAAGTGAGGATATTATTAAAACAACAAGCTTTGATCTTTTAGCAGGTGAAAATTTCAATGAGGAATTTAAATATGCCCTAGATAAGATTGGAGGCGATAAATACATAAATGCTGATGGTTTTATTGATAAGGGCGGTGTTTTTATGGCTTTTATTGTTGGTAGGAATGTAAATTTTGCCATTAGAGAAGGGCAAACGACTATTTGGGGCAAACTTCAAGGATTTGATGAGGGCATAAATGCAAGCACTTTAAGACAACTTGAGGAATTTATGGAGCAAAATCCAGCTGAAGCGGCTTTGTTTGAAAAAATGGATTTGTTAAATTCAAATTTAAGTATAGATGAATTTAAGGACAAATGGCTTAAGCTTAAAGAAATATCAGATAAAAGAAAGGCTAAATGGAAAGAAGAAAGCAATTTTAATAGAGCAAACTTTATGCAAAATGCCAGTCAAAATGAAGAAGAGAAATCTGCTTTTACTCCCATTCAAGTGAAAAGTAAAAGCGAGATTTATAAGGACATTGGGTTTTTTACTCTTAAAGATATACTAAAAAATCAACAGGATTTGGATATGCTTTCAATACTCTTTGACTCTATAAAAAGCAATGGCAACCGTTTTTTAAATAGAGTTGATATAAGGGCTTAATGCCCTTATTTGCTCCACTGCCAAGCATTCCACGAAAAGCCAACGCCGTGATGCCCTAGAATTTGGGGCTTTATGCCCTTTATGTCCTTGTTATACACCAAAGGAAAGTCCAAATACACCAAAAACAAAAAAGGCGGTTCGTCATTTAAAGCGCTGATAAATTCAGCATAATGCGCCTTTCGCTTTTTTTCATCAAGGGTAGAACGCGCTTTTTTCAGTGCTTCATCGGCTTTTGCGTTTTTATAATGCCCGAAATTCCACACCTTATCTTGTGTGCTTTCAAACACCCTATAAGTGTGCAAATCAGGGTCATAAGGCGTTCCCCAGCCTACCAAAAAGCTATCTACCTTTGAGTAGTCAAAGCTGCCAGCAGGCTTTGCAAAAACCTGCGTTTTTATGCCGATTTTGCCAAATTCGCTTGACAAGAGCTTCACCAAAGCCACGCGCAAAGGGTCGTTGCTCATCGCATACAAGTCAAATTTAAGCTCAACGCCGTTTTTTTCTAGTATGCCCTTAGCGTTTTTTTGCCAGCCCGCCTTTGCGAGAATTTCACTTGCTTTTTGCGGATTGTAAGCGCGTTGTGTGCTTTTTTTAGGGCTTGCCCACGAGTTTTGCAAGGGGTGATGGGCTACCTTGCCAAGCGAGTGCAAGAGTTTATCCACGATGAGCCTTTTATCCACAGCATAATCAAGGGCTTCGCGCACGGCTTTGTCCTTGAAAATAGGGTTGTCAAAATTATACATTAAGGCTCTATAATCGGCTGAATTTTCCACTAAAACCTTGAATTTATCATCATTTTTAAAGCTCTCTACCATTTCAAAGCCCACAAGTGCCACATCAACGCTGCCGTTTTTAAGCTCCAAAGCACTGATATTTGGGTCGCTGATATGCCTTAAAATAAGCTTTGGGCTTTGCACCTTGCCTAAATGATAGTTTTCATTTGCCTCCAAACTTAGATATTGCCCTTTTTTCCACGCCTTAAACTTAAATGCGCCCGTGCCTATGGGCTTTTGGTTGAATTTGCTTGTGTTTAAATTCTCATTTTGCAAAAGATGCTGTGGCAACATACCCATCATCAAAGCGTCCAAAAAGGCTGGAAAAGGATAAGCAAGCGTGATACTAATGTGCGTGTCGTCAAGGACTTTTATGTCCTTTATCATCTCGTAATTTGCCCGCACAGGCGAGTTAAATTTGGCGTCATTGACGGCTTTAAGCGTGAATTCCACATCTTTTGCGCTAAATTTCGCCCCATCGTGCCACAGCACATCATCTCGCAACTCAAAGCTATATGTAAGCCCGTCTTTGCTGACTTTCCACGATTTTGCTAAATCAGGCTGAATTTTCATCTTTTCATCAAAGCGCACAAGCCCCGAAAAGATGAGCCTCACCGCCTCATCGTGGTCCTCACTGAAAATCGGGTTGATACGCTCTATCTCGTTTTCAACCGCCACGATAATCGTATCTTTTGGCGTTGCAGCAAAACTAAGTGCGCAAAAAAGGCACAACAACAGAATTCTTTTTAACATTTTTACTCCTTGTATGTTTTTCCTAACAATTATAAAGTAAAAAGAAATTTTTTGTAAGCCCCACTAGGGCTAAAATTTTTCGACTAAATTTTTTGCTAAATCCTTGATATTTTCGCCCTTTAATTCTGTTATGAGTCCATTTTGGGCAAGAAAAATTCTATCTGCTGTGTCAAAATATTTCTCATCGTGGCTTATGGCTAAGACTGTTTTGCCTTCTTTTTTAAGCAAGGGCAAAAGTTTGGTGTAGAAAAACCGTCTAAAAATAGGGTCTTGGTCAGCAGCAAATTCATCTAAAATCAAAATATCTCTATCCTCAAGCAAAGAAATGAGCATAGCAAGCCGTTTTCTTTGACCTGTGGAGAGTTTTGTTGTGGTGATTTGCCCGTTTATGACTTGTGTTTTTTGTGAAAGCTCTAAAATTTCGAGCCAGCTTGCGATTTTAGCTTCGCTAGCTAAGCTCTCATCGCAAATAGCTTGTGTGAAAAGATGAAAATCGCTAAAAATCGCCGTAATTAAAGAGCGATACGACTGTTTATTGCTTTCATTTATCGGCGTTTCATCTAAATAAATAGTTCCGCTATCAGGGCGAATAATAGAGGCTAAAAGCAAGGAAAAGGTGGATTTACCGCTGCCGTTTTTGCCGATTAAAAAAACAAGTTCGCCCTTATGAATTTCAAGGCTTGTTGGCGCGAGTGAAAACTTGCTGTCATAGCAAAAGCTGACTTCATCAAAGCGCACAGAGTGCCAAATTTTAGGTGCTTTGACAAGCTCAAATTCGCCCTTATGCTCGCTGAGTGCTAAATTTTCAATCTTATCCAAAGAAACCTTTGCCATCAAAAGCGTGGGAATCGTGTCTATGACGCCCATCAGCGGCGTGCGTAAAAAGAGTATGGCGATGGCGATGGTTGTGGCACTTTCTAAACTCGCCCAGCCAAAGTGCAAGGAAAGGTAGAATTCAAAGCCAACAAGGGCTAAAAAACCCGCATTTGTGAAGTTGCCTGATAGGCTTTGAAAAAGCGCGCCCATCACATTTGTGTCGCGCTTGCCCTTTGCGTGTTTTTCAAATTCATTTTCATAATAAAGCTTAGCCCTATAAGCGTTTAAAGCTAGCTCTTTGCGCCCGTCAAGGATATTTTCATAGTCTTTTTGCAAGGCATCATCTATATCGCGCGATTTTCTAAAATACTGATAATCTTTCATCAAAAAGCGATAATCCACAAGGAACAAAAGCGCGATGAAAACCGAGCAAAAAAGGAAAATTTTAGGCGATAAAAGATAAAGATAAAACGAGCTTGCGATGATGAGAATCAGGGACTGGATAAAGTCTGGAAAGCGCAAAAGCCCGAAAGATATGATGCGCACATCGTTGTTAAGGCTTGCAAGTAGCTTTGCTTTGGTGATTTGCTCTATCTTTAAAAAGGGCGTGTCAAGGATTTGTTTGACGAGCCTTTTTTGCATTTTGAATATGAAATTTTGCCCAAAACGCGCTAGTGCAATCTCCACAAAAAGCGAGCAGGCGAAAAAGGTAAGCAAAAGGGCGACAAAATAAGCTATGTAAATACCCTTTTCATCGCCACTTTTAAGCAAATACTCGTTAATAAAAGCCAAAGTGCCAACGCCAAGCAAGCTTGTAATTGCGCTAAGAAGCAAAAAAGCAAAAACTTTAAATTTATGAGCTATGATGAGTTGCAAGATAAATTTCATTAAAATCCTAACAAATGGTGCGGATGAAAGGACTTGAACCTTCACGCATTGCTGCACCAGATCCTAAGTCTGGCGTGTCTGCCAATTTCACCACATCCGCAAAACAAAAGTGGTACGCTCAAGAGGATTTGAACCTCTGACCTACGGCTTAGAAGGCCGTTGCTCTATCCAGCTGAGCTATGAGCGCTCAAACAAAAGTGGTGCGCCCGGTAGGACTTGAACCCACAGCCTACAGATCCGAAGTCTGTCGCTCTATCCAGTTGAGCTACGAACGCGACTGGGGTGAGTGATGGGAATTGAACCCACGACCCTCAGGACCACAATCTGATGCTCTAACCGACTGAGCTACACTCACCATTAAATAATGGTCGGGGTGAAAAGATTCGAACTTTCGACCCTCTGGTCCCAAACCAGATACGCTAACCAGACTGCGCCACACCCCGATAAAAACAAAAGTAAAACGCTGATTATACACAAAAATTTCTTATAAGTCAATAATAGAGCATTTTTCCTTAAAAATTTTAAATTTTTATTATTTTGGTAATTACTTTCAAAATATATTAAGAATTTTTTGCTACAATGTCAAAATAAATTTATACGAAAGGACGAAAAATGTCAGTTTTAGTCATAGGTGCTGATGAGATTACGCCGATAAAGGCTGTGCTTTATGATTTAGGAGTCAAAAAAATCGAACATTGGGACGCGCGCAACGAAAACCGCGTAAACCGTAAGCCCATACCGCAAGACACCAACTGCGTGGTGATGCTTACGAGTTTTCTCAACCACAACACGATGAAAAAGATTAAGGGTGAAGCCAAAAAACGCTCCATACCCCTTGTGTGCGCCAAAAGAAGCGTTAGCTGCGTGTATAGCGAGTATTGCAAGGTCTTTAATCTCGGCAAGGATTTTTCTTGCTCAAAAGAGCGTTGATGAAATTCGGTAAAAATAAAAAGCTAAATTATAAAATTTTGAGAATATGCGTAATTTTTAGTTAAAATTTGAGCTTTATTTTCGTCTTATATAAGTATAATAGGTGCTTGGCGAAAATCATAGAAATTTAATTAAAAATTGAGTTTCCATTAATGAAATTTGTATAGAATTTCTTTCATATTACTTTTTAAGGGAGAAAAAATGTCAGTAGCAGTAATTTACGGTAGTGCTATGGGAAATACAGAAGGTGCAGCGAATTTAATCGCTGAAAAATTAGGCGTTAGCGATGTTTTAAATATCGCTGATATTGATGCAGATAAGATAAACTCTTATGATAAGATTGTTGTAGGCACTTCAACTTGGGGTAGTGGGGATTTACAAGATGATTGGGAAGCCTTTGATTTTGGCTCACTTAAACTTCAAGGTAAAACTGCTGCGGTTTTCGGTATGGGCGATAGCGAGAGTTATTCTGATACTTATTGTAGCGGTATGGGAAAACTTGCCCAAAAACTTAAAGAAGCAGGAGCAAATCTTGTAGGCAGTGTATCTACTGAAGGATATAGCTTTGAAGCTAGTGAAGCTGTGGAAGGTGGCAATTTTATAGGGCTTGCTCTTGATAATGACAACCAAGAGGATATGACCGAACAACGCATTGATGCTTGGGTTGCTAAAATCAAACCACAATTTTCTTAAAACTTGTAAAGTTTGCATTTGCAAACTTTACCTTTGACATTAAAATTTTGCAATTTGAGGCAAAATTAATATCTTTTGCTGGATAAATTTACCAAGTTTTTAGTAAAATCTTGCATTAAAAAACACAATTAAGTCAAGGTTGAGTGATGAAAAATCTAATCATAGTCGAATCCCCAGCAAAAGCCAAAACCATAGGCAATTTTTTAGGCAAGGATTATGAAGTGATGGCGTCAAAAGGACACATTCGCGACTTGCCAAAATCAAGCTTTGGCATAAAAATCGATGATGAAAACTTTGTGCCAGAGTATAGAGTGTCAAGCGACCATTCTACCATAGTTAAAGAGCTTAAAAGCAAGGCAAAGTCCGCTAAACAAGTCTATCTAGCTACCGATGAGGACAGAGAGGGTGAGGCTATCGCTTATCACATAGCTAAGGCTATTGACAAGGACGAAAACGCCTTGCCCCGCATAGTTTTTCACGAAATCACGCAAAGTGCGATTGAAAATGCGCTCAAAAACCCACGCAAACTTGATATGAACAGCGTAAATGCCCAGCAAGCCCGCCGTTTGCTTGACCGCATAGTCGGCTACAAGCTCAGTCCGCTTTTAGCAAGCAAGATTCAAAAAGGGCTTAGCGCAGGGCGCGTGCAAAGTGCTGCGCTTAAAATCGTGGTAGATAGGGAGCGCGAGATAAAGGCTTTTGTGCCGATAGAGTATTTTAGTATAGATATGATTTTCAGCAAGGATTTAAACGCCGAGCTTGTGGAATTTGAGGGCAAAAAACTTGAAAAATTAAGCCTTACCAACAAAGACAGGGCAAAGCTCATCTTAAATGCGTGTCAAAAGGCTGAATTTAGCGTAGAAAGCATAGAAAGCAAAGAGCGCAAAATCGCTCCACAGCCGCCTTTTATGACTTCTACCTTGCAGCAAAGTGCGAGCAACGCGCTTGGCTTTAACCCTAAAAAAACGATGATGCTCGCTCAAAAGCTTTATGAGGGCGTTAAAACTCATCAAGGCACGATGGGCGTTATCACTTATATGCGAACGGACAGCCTAAATTTAGCAAAAGAAGCCCTAGAAAACGCAAGAGAACACATCAAGGCGAACTTTGGCGACAAATACTTGCCCGCAAAGCCCTGTGTGTATGCGACAAAGAGCAAGGGCGCGCAAGAAGCGCACGAGGCGATTCGCCCTACAAATTTAAGTTTTACGCCCCAAATCGCCACTAAATTCTTAGAAAAAGACGAGCTAAAACTCTACACGCTCATCTACAACCGCTTTTTAGCCTGCCAAATGAGCGCGGCACTTTCTCAAACTCAAAGCGTTTTCGTGCGAGGGGATAAGGCTTTGTTTAAGATAAGCGGGCGCAAAATCTTATTTGACGGCTTTTACAAAGTCTATGGCGATATGGACAAGGACAAAATTTTGCCTGATTTAAAAGCAAA
This sequence comes from uncultured Campylobacter sp., assembly GCA_934728065.1. Taxonomy (GTDB): domain Bacteria; phylum Campylobacterota; class Campylobacteria; order Campylobacterales; family Campylobacteraceae; genus Campylobacter_D. Next base: position 37,845 of record CAKVDW010000004.1, on the reverse strand, counting down.
ACAAGTGCTTAAAGTGCAAGATTTGCAGATGAATTCACATTTCACTGAGCCGCCATCTCGCTACTCAGAAGCTGGACTTGTCAAAAAGCTTGAAAGCCTTGGCATAGGGCGTCCTAGCACTTATGCGCCAACCATTTCCATACTCACAAGCCGTGATTATGTCAAAATCGAAAAAAAACAGCTTATCCCCACAGAGGTAGCTTTTAGCGTGGTAGAGGTGCTTGAAAAGCACTTTGGCGACATAGTTGATGCTGAATTTACTTCAAAATTAGAGGACAAACTTGACAGCATAGCCGATGAAAAAGCCGATTGGCAAGGCGTTTTGCGTGAATTTTACTTTCCTTTTATGCGAAAGATTGATGAGGGCAAAAAAAACATAAGTTCCTTAAAACAAAGCATACCCACAGGCGAAAACTGCCCAGAGTGTGGCAAAGAGCTGGTAAAACGCAAGAGCCGTTTTGGCGAGTTTGTAGGGTGCAGTGGCTATCCAAAATGCAAATACATCAAACGCGAAGAAAGTGCACAAAATGCTGAATTTAAGGACGCTGAGCTAAGTGGCGAAAATAGCGTTTGCGAAAAATGCGGCAAACCTATGGTGCAAAAATTTGGGCGAAACGGCGCATTTTTAGCGTGTAGTGGCTATCCAAAATGCAAAAACGCCAAGTCCTTAGGCGGACAAAAAGAACGCAAGGTAGTAGAGGGCGTAAAATGCCCTGAGTGCGGTGGCGAGATAGTTGAGAGAATGTCAAGGCGTGGGAAATTCTATGGCTGTGGCAACTACCCAAAATGCAAATTCATCAGCAACTACAAACTCGTTGATGAAAAATGCGAAGAATGCTCAAACGCCTATCTAGTCATCAAAGAGCTGAAAAAAGGCACTTTTTTAGAATGCCCTAAATGCAAGGCTAAAAAGCAGGTTGGAGTTTAAGCTTATTAAAAAAGACAAGTCGTTTTGTAAAGCGACTACAAAGAAAGGAAAAATTTGTTACAAGCATTAGCCATAAAATACCGCCCCAAAACCTTTGACGAGCTTATCGGACAAGAAACGGTGAGCGCGAGCCTAAAATACGCACTCAACCACGGACGACTTGCCCACGCTTACCTTTTTTCAGGGCTTCGCGGCTCTGGCAAAACTTCAAGTGCAAGGATTTTTTCGCGCGCGCTCGTGTGCGAAAAAGGACCAAGCGCCACGCCTTGCGGCGAGTGCAGTGAGTGCGAGGCGGCACTAGCTGGCAGACACATTGACATTATCGAAATGGACGCGGCTTCACACAGGGGTTTGGAGGACATACAGGATTTAATCGAGCAGACAAAATACGCTCCGTCAATGGCTCGCTTTAAAATTTTCATCATCGATGAGGTGCATATGCTCACCCCACAAGCTGCAAACGCCCTTTTAAAGACACTTGAAGAGCCGCCAGCCTATGTGAAATTTATACTTGCCACGACAGACCCTTTGAAACTGCCTGCGACCGTGCTTTCGCGCACACAGCACTTTCGTTTCAGGCAAATCCCGCAAAGTGCCATTTTACAGCATTTAGAAAACATTTTGCAAAAAGAGGGCGTGAAATACGAAGCCCCAGCACTCAAACTGCTTTCGCGAAGCGGGCAAGGCTCACTGCGCGACACGCTTACTTTGCTCGACCAAGCCATTATCTTTTCGCACAGCGACATTACAGCCACTAAAATCGCCCAAATGCTAGGCTTTTTAGACCCCGAGCAAATCAAAAACTTTTACGCGCTCATTTTATCGCGCCAGCGCGAACAAGTGCTTGAATTTTTAAAACAGCTGCAAGATTACGAGGCAAGTAGCGTGATTGATGAGATGATTTTTTATCTCAAAGAGAGCTTTTTTGCCAAAAGCAACGAGTTTTCGATGCTTATGTATGAGCGTTTTTTTAGGATTTTATCAAAGGCTAAAACTATGCTAAATTCTTGCGATGACAATGCTTTTGTGCTTTGCGTGATGGCTTTTATGATGATAGAAGCGAGCAATTTAAAGCAAATTGATGAGGCTATTGATGATGAGCAAAGGGCGAATTTTAAGGCAAATTTAGCGGTTTCAACAACAACTTTAACGCAAAATCCAAAGGCAAATTCAAGCGAAAATTTGACAAATTCAAAGGCAAATTTAAACGCTTATGAAAGGCTTAAAAGCGCGATTTATGAGCGGGATTTCACGCTTGGGGAGTGCTTTGAGAAAAACACGGCTTTTATCAGCTTTGAAAATGATGAGCTTAAAATCAGTTCAAACGCAGCAAATGAAGCCGATAGAAACACGCTTAACAAGGGCTTTAAGCTCATAATGCAAATCGCTACCCAAACGCTTGGCGAAAATGTCAAAATCGCCGTGCAAAAAAGCGCGGCAAATGCCGTTTCAAGTAGCGTAAATGCGGCACTTAACGCGGCAAATTCAGCTTTAAATGTCGATGAAAGCAAATTGCAAGACATAAAAAAGCCCACAAATGACTTAAAATCAAGCTTTGAAAAGCTAAAAAGTGGCGCGAAAAAGCAAGACAAACAAGCTGAAACCATAGACGCCCTTGATGAGTGCTTTGGAAAACCTATAAAAGAATAAAGGATAAAAATGCAAAAAACTATTATGCTTTGCGCCATTTGTAACCTACAAAGTGGCGGTTGTAGCGAGGATTGTAAGTATTGCACGCAAAGTGGCTTTGTCAAAATAGGCATTGAAAAATTCCCACGAAAGAGCATTGAACGAATCGTTGAGGAAGCGCATATCGCTAAAAACAACCACGCATTAGGCTTTTGCCTTGTAACGGCTGGGCTTGGGCTTGATGATGACAAACTTGCGTATGTATGTGAGGCTACAAGAGCCGTAAAAAAGGCACAGCCTGATTTAATGCTCATCGCTTGCAACGGACTAGCGAGCTTTGAGCAGCTTGTGGAGCTGAAAAAGGCGGGAATTTTTTCTTACAACCATAATTTAGAAACTTCGCGCGAGTTTTTTCCGCAAATTTGCACCACGCACAGCTGGGAAAGCCGCTTTGAGACGAATTTAAATGCTAAAAGAGCAGGCATTGAGCTTTGCTGTGGCGGAATTTACGGCGTTGGGGAGAGTGAAAGCGACAGAAAAAGCTTTCGCGCGAGCCTTAAAGAGCTTGCGCCCTTTACAAGCCCTGTAAATTTTTTCATCAAAAACGAGCATCTGCCCTTAAATCCGCCACCTTTAAGCGTAGATGAAGCCTTGCGTATCGTTGAGCAAAGTGCCAAAGAGCTTGCCCCCACGCGCATAATGATAGCGGGTGGGCGCGAAAAGGTGCTAGGAAGTAGGCAATATGAAGTCTTTGAAAGGGGCGCAAGTGCCGTTGTCATCGGAGATTATCTCACTACAAAAGGCGAAGTGCCAAGTGCTGATATAGCGAATTTGCAAAAAATGGGTTTGAGCTTTGCCACGCAGTGCCACTAAATTTAAAGGCAAACTTGCTTGCGATGATAAATTTCTTGTTACCAAGCAAAAACGAAGTATCTAAAAATGGCAACTGTGCTTTTTTGACTTTAGCACGCACAAAGGTGGTGCTAAATTTTTAAGTAAAGCGCTTAAATTGAGTATTTATGTGCTTTAAATTTTTAAAATTTTCCTCATAGCTATTTGTCATTGCTTTTGTTGAGATAAATTGTAAGTTGATTTGACCTTAAAATAAAATTATCATTTTGCTCATAAAGCTCGAATTCGCCTTGCAAATTACCAAGCAAAATATCTTCAAACGCCATTATTTGAGGAAGACACATCATTTTAGTTGAGCCACCACTGTTTAAAAAGCTGACCTTGCCACCATTTAAACCCAATGAGCCAAAAAAGTTGTTGCAGCCTGCAAAGCCGTTGTAGCTGTCATTTTCAAAGCTTATGCTTGAGTTTTCATCTTGAAAAGATGAGGGTGTAAGGGTTTTACCTGCAAATTCTAGCTTTTCAATCACAAAATGCTTGTTTTGCAAGCTTGTCGCGTTTGACTTTGCTTGGTTGCCATCGCACGCATAAAACAAAAGTGTTGCAACACAAATGAAAAAATATCCTTTCATCTTATATCCTTTTTTGTTAAATTTGGTAAATTTTTACATACTTATCTTAATTAACAGCACAATCATTTTTAATATAAATTTAAATTTTTGCTCTTTTTCTTAAAATTTTTTATAAGAATATAAGCTTTTTTCGCTAAAATTGGGCTTTTATTTGAGATAAATTCAAAAAGTGTTCAATACTCAAACAACATAAAAAACAAAGGACAAAGCCTTGCTTGAAAATATCATTCACGCGCAGACTTTAACCGATTTAAAAATTTTATTTGTCGTGGCGTGTTGCTTACTTTTTTCGCCATATTTAGCGAAGTTTTTTCGTTTGCCAACTTCAGCGATGGAAATAATGCTAGGTTCAGCCATTGCCACCTTTGGCTTTATCAACGACAGTGCAAATTTCAAGCTTTTAGCCCAAGTTGGCTTTTATTATCTAATGTTTATAGCGGGTATGAAAGTAAATTTAGCCTCATTTTTTACTATGCAAAAAACTTTTTTAAAAAGAGCGGTGATTTATATCATCTTGCTTTACAGTTTAAGCGCCTTAGCTGTTAGCATTTATGATACTTCTTATATTTTCATCATTGTTTTGCCTGTGATGAGCGTAGGACTTTTAGGCATTTTGTTGAAAGACTTTGGCAAAGAACACGAATGGCTTAATATCTCAATGCTTATTGCTACTCTTGCTGAAGTTGTTTCAATAGTTCTTTTAACCATAGTTGCAGCTTTTTTAAACAACAACGATGCACTTGAAGTGGCTAAGAGTTTGGCTTATCTTTTTATCTTTTTGGCTCTTTGTTTGCTGAGTTTTAAGATGCTTGGCGTGCTTTTTTGGTGGTATCCAAATTTAAAAACCATTATAATGCCTTGGCAGGACAAGGACGAAAAGGACATTCGCTTTTGTATGGGCATTTTTATCCTCATCATCTGCGCGATGATAATTTCAGGGCTTGAAATTGCGCTTGGAGCTTTTATTGCAGGTTCATTTATCGCCACATTTTTTGACCACAAAAAAGATTTAGAACACAAGCTTTCTGGCTTTGGTTTTGGTTTTTTAATACCCATTTTTTTCATCTATATAGGCTCAACCTTTGACATAAAAACACTTTTAGACCCAAAAGTGCTTCAACATACTTTGTTTTTGTTTGTGGCTATGTTAGGACTCAGGCTTTGTTGTGCTACTGTTTTTCTTAAAAAATTTGGGCTGAAAAATACCTTTTTATTTGGCTTAAGCCATTCTATGCCTTTAACCTTACTCATTGCCGTTGCTACTCTTTCATATAATGCTAAAATCATTCCTCAAGCTTTATATTCAGCTCTTATTTTAACAGCTCTTATAGAGGCTATAACTGTGATGAGCTTGGTTAAATTTTTGCTTTCAAAAAAGTAACAGACTAAAATTATTTTAAGTTACATTTATACACAAAAGAATTTTTAAGCTGTTGAATTTTTGTTAAAATTAAGCCTTTTTTTGTTACTATAAACCAAGACAAAAAATTTAAGGAGCAAAAATGGCGAACAATTCAATGACGCTTACTGACAACCGTAATGGTAAAAGTTACGAATTTCCTATACTTGATGGCTCAATAGGTCCAAGTGTAGTTGATATGAGTAGTCTTTACAAGCAAACAGGTATGTTTAGCTACGATGAGGGACTTACTTCAACAGCAACTTGTAAGTCAGATATCACTTACATAGACGGCGAAAAGGGCATTTTAATGCACAGAGGCTATCCTATCGAGTGGCTAGCTGATAATAAAATGTTCTTAGATGTGGTGCATTTGTTACTTTACAAAGCTTTACCTGACAAAGAAAGGTTTGAATCTTTTCGTTATGAGCTTAAAAAACGCTCATTTATCCACGAGGGTATGCACAAACTTTTTGACGCTTTCCCTGATAATGCTCATCCTATGGCAGTAATGCAAGCGGCGGTTTCATCTCTTTCAACCTTTTATCCAGACCATTTAAATATGGACATTGAGGCTGAGTATATGGAGATGGCAGCGCGCATAGTGGCTAAAATGCCTACCATTGCAGCGGCTGCTTATCGTTACAAAAACGGCTTTCCTATGGCGTATCCAAATTTAGACCGCGGCTTTACTGAAAATTTCTTGTATATGCTTCGCACTTATCCTTACGACCATGTGGAGTTGCGCCCTATCGAAGTAAAGGCACTTGATACTGTGTTTATGCTTCACATAGACCACGAGCAAAACGCCAGCACTTCGACCGTGCGCGCTGTTGGCTCAACGCACGCTCACCCTTATGCGTGCATAAGTGCGGGCATAGGCGCACTTTGGGGACACGCTCACGGAGGCGCAAATGAAGGCGTGATAAGAATGTTAGAGCAAATCGGCACGCCCGATAGAGTCGATGAATTCATCAAAAAAGCAAAGGACAAAGACGACCCATTTAGGCTAATGGGCTTTGGACACCGCGTGTATAAAAACTTTGACCCAAGAGCAAAAGTGCTTAAAAAGCTGCGCGACCAGCTCATCGATGAAATCGGCATTGACACAAATCTCATCAAAGTGGCTTCACGCATCGAAGAAATCGCCCTTAATGATGAGTATTTTGTCAAGCGAAATTTGTATCCAAATGTGGATTTTCACAGCGGGCTTATCCTTAAAGCACTTGGAATTCCAAACGAAATGTTTGCCGTGCTTTTTGTCATCGGCAGAACGCCGGGCTGGATAGCGCAGTGGATAGAGCTAAAAGAACAAGAAAGTCTTAAAATAGTTCGTCCAAGACAACTTTATGTCGGCGAGAAAGAAAGGGTTTAAGTAAAGTTGTTATAATGCAAGAAGTAAAGGATAAAAATGAACCTAGACTTCTTGCTTAAACTCGCACTAGATGCAAGCCACAAGGCTTGCAAAGCTATCTTAAAAGAAAAACAAAAATTAGAAATTTGGCAAAAAGATGACGGTTCGCCTTTAAGCTCGGCGGATTTAGCTTCAAATGAAATTTTATGCGATGAGCTTGGCAAAAGCGACATAGCCGTGTGTTCTGAGGAAAAGCCCCTAAATTTTAATGAGCGTAAAAATTTGCCTTATTTTTGGCTCATCGACCCACTTGATGGCACAAAAAGTTTCATCAAGGGCAGCGATGAATACTGCATTCTTATAGCTTTAATAGCCCATACTCGCCCTGTTTTGAGTTTGATTGCTAAGCCTAGTGTGCAAGATTTTTACTATGCTCACGCTCAAAGCAAACTTTATAAGAATGATTCGGTTTTGGTGGTTGATGAAGAACTTTTTTTGACAGAACAAAAAACCGCTTTGATAAGCACACATCACTCAAGCCCTTTAAATCAAGCTTTTTTGGAAAAAAATTCATTTACACCCAAAAAGGTAAGTTCTGCATTAAAATTTATCACACTTTTAGACGGAAAAGCTGGCATTTATCACCGTTTTGAAAATTTACACTCTTGGGACATAGCAGCTGGAGATTTTTTGCTTAATAAAAGCGGTGGATTTATGGGAAAATTCTCCCAAAATCATCTTAAAAATTATAAAAATTCAACCTTTTTATCAAGCGATTTTATAAGCTATAATGAGGAAAATTTTCTTTGTCCGCATTTTGTTGCTGTATCAAGGCAAGAGTTTTTAAAAGAAATCATTCTTTAATACTGCGAAATTTTAACAATTTTGTTGTAAAATAGCGTTTTATAGGGGAAGATATGAGGGTAATTGCCGTTTTATTTTTTTGCATTGTTTATCTTGGGGCTAATGATTTTTCTAAAAAACAAATCATCAAATTAGAAGTCGATGAGACTGAATTTGTTGATTTGGGGCAGTCAAAAACCATAAGTGAAAGCGATAAGGGCTGGTTTGACAGCTCTAAAGAGATAAAAAAGAATGAAATTTACCTTGAATATGAGGATACAGATAAAGACTTTGTTTTGCTTGTAGGCTTTAACAAGGATTTGCACTTTGAATTTGAGGATTTAAATGTCAGTGGCGAGGAGCTAACGAGCGATATTTTTATAAGTTTTATCGAGGAGGTAAGCTTAAGCAGAAGTATAGATTTGTTAAACAGACAAAATAATGATATTTATCAAGATTTTAGAAATTTCTCTTTACTCACGCAAAACCCAAAACACAAACTCTTTGATGTATCAAGCCTTTTAAATTATACTGTTTCGTTTGATAGAATTTACAACAAAACCCCAGAATATGTCATTTTTATAGTGCTTGATGAGTGCAACATAAAAGATGAAGAAAAGTTTTTTTTCACAACTCAAACCGCTTATATCAGTTTGCAGTATAAAATTTTAAAGCTTGGCGAAAATGTTATTGTTGATGATAAAAGCTTGGATTTATTTGTGAGCATACCCAAAAGGGGTGATTTGCAAAAAAAATACTACTCAAGCACTCATCAAGTAGGACTTGAGCTTAAAAGGTATTTTTCAAAACTTGCTCGCAAGCTTGATTAAATCACTATCACTTCCCTTTCAAGCCTTATGCCAAATTTCTCAAACACTCTTTTTTCGGCTAGTTCGATGAGAAAGATAGCTTCTTCAAAGCTTGCGTTTTTTTTATTGATGAGAAAATTAGCGTGTTTATCGCTTATCATCGCATCTCCATTTTTAAAGCCTTTCAAGCCAACTTCCTCAATGAGCCGTCCTGCAAAATCACCCTTTGGATTTTTAAAAATAGAACCAAAGCTTGCTCCGTTTGGTTGATTATCCCTAGTTGTTTTTAAAAGCTCGTCTTTATCGGTGCTAAAGCCTACATTAAGCTTAAATTTGGCACTAAACATAGGTTCTTTGAGCGGACAAAAGCGATAATCAAAGGCAATTTGTTCTTTTTTAAGCTCTTTGTTTGCAAGTTTGATACTGATTAAGTGTTTGCTGATATTTTCATCTTTTAAGCCCGCATTCATCTTTAAAAGCCCGCCAAGTAGCCCTGGAATTTTACGCAAGAATTCAAAACCGCCTAAATTATGTTCTTTACAAAAGCCGTGCATAGTTTTTGCATTTGTGCTGCAACCTATTTCAAGTAAGCTAAATTCAGCATTTTGTTCTAAAATTTTAATAAAGTCAAATTTTTTACCCAAAATTCCAAGCGTTTTTGGTTTGTTTGAAATGAGCAAGTTGTTTGCCCCTCCGATGATAAAGCCTTTAAATTCACATTCTTCATCTAAGACTTGCACTTCAAAAGGAGAGCCTATACGAACAGAGCTGTATTTGGCAAAGTCTATAATCATTTGATAAAGGTTGGAATTTGATTAAAAGCACTAGAGGTAAAGTCTATCATCAAATTCATCATCCAAGGCATCAAAAAAATCAAAACAACCACAACAAGCAGAATTTTAGGCACAAAAGAAAGTGTCATTTCGTTGATTTGTGTGGTGGCTTGAAAGATAGAGATGATAAGCCCAGCAATAAGCCCAGCCAAAAGCATAGGTAAAGATAGCATTAGTGTTATTTTAAAGGTTTGCACACCCAAAGCGACTAAAGTGCTTTCCATATATTCTCCCTCAAAATTCTTGTGTTATGATAGCATAAAAGTTTGAATTTGTGTATATGAAGTGTTATTTTTAGCAACACCTTGTAACGCCGCCATTATATCTAGCTTCTAAAGATTCTTTAAAAAAATCCTTGCGAGAAAGGATTTCTCGCTCAGGATGCTTTGTTTTCATATGTTCAACATACTTGTCATAACTTCTCATACCCACAAGCAAGCTTACAAAACGGTCGCTTCGTTGATAAAGGGTTTTAAGCTTGTCAAGTAAATTCTCCCTGCCAAGATTAAGTGGGGCAGGGAGAGTGTTTGCTCTTTTAATGAGTGCTGTTCCCATTAGGCAAATCCATAGTCTTTAGCTTTTTTATAAGGCTCTTCTTTGAGTGGAAATGCCGCCGCCTTGCCTTGCAAACTTAAATAGCAAATTTTTATGCACTCAAAAAGCACCACAAAAACAACTATCATAAAAAATGCACAAAGAACAGCATCAAGAACATTATTATGAATGATAGCACTTGCCCTTGCAACTAAGGCTTCGTTGCCTTCAGCTATGGCTTGTGCCTTTGTCGCCATCCATTTTTGCGCAGTAGCCACATGGCTTACAGCATCGTGGATTTTCTCGCCATTTTCAGGCAAGAGCTTTTGAAAGCTTGCCCAAAGTGTGGTCAAAAGCACCCAAAACGCTGGAACAATAGTAACAAAACTGTATTTTGCTTTGCCCATTTTAAACAACACCACAGTGCCAAGAAGTAGGGCGATTCCAGCAAGCATTTGATTTGCCGCACCAAATAAAGGCCAGAGTGTGAAAATTCCACCAAGTGGGTCGATTGTGCCTTGATATAGCAAGTATCCCCAGCCACACACGCAGATGAAACTAGCCACAGTTCCCCAAAGCCAAGATTTTGTATCTGCCATAGGTTTATAGATATTGCCTAATATGTCTTGGATTAAAAATCTACCCGTTCTAGTTCCTGCATCAACAGCTGTTAGTATAAATAAAGCTTCAAAGAGTATAGCAAAGTGATACCAAAATGCCATTGATTCAGCCCCGCCAATAATCTCGTGTAAAATCAGCGTAAGCCCTACGGCAAAGGTTGGCGCACCACCTGTTCTTGAAATAATAGTTTGTTCTCCTATATCAGCAGCCGTTTTGCTTAAAATTTCAGGGCTTAAGGTAAAGCCTTCAAAACCACCTCTTTGCAAAATACCATTCACGCTTTGTGCTACTGTGTCTAAATTTGCACCTATTGCACTTGTTGCCATAGGGTCAAGTGCTGCTAGTGGGACATTGATTGCAAAATAAATACCAGGCTGTAAAATACAAGCCGCAATCAACGCCATAATACCAACAAGGCTTTCCATAAGCATTGAGCCGTAACCCACAGGGCGTGTATGGCTTTCTTTTTCTACCATTTTTGGACTTGTGCCACTTGAAATGAGCGCGTGAAATCCGCTAATAGCTCCGCACGCAATGGTTATAAATAAAAATGGAAAAATTGCTCCTGCAAATACAGGTCCTGTGCCATCAATGAAATTTGTTACTTTAGGGATAGAAAGCTCAGGATTTACGAGTATGATTCCAGCTGCCATTAACACAATAACGCCGATTTTTAAGAATGTGCTAAGATAATCGCGTGGAGCAAGCAACAACCACACAGGAAGCACAGAAGCAACAAATCCATAAATGATTACTATGATTGCCAAGGTTTGTTTGCTAAGCGTAAAGGCATTGTGCCAAGCGTGAGCAGGGTCAGCCACAGCGTGTCCATAATATAAAGCGAGTATCAACAAGATAAAGCCTATAATACTTGCTTCACCAACACGACCTGGACGAATGAAACGCATATAAATTCCCATAAATACAGCGATAGGAATCGTCATTGCGATAGTAAAAAGTCCCCAAGGTGAATCTGCAAGCGCATTTACCACAACCATAGCCAAAATCGCTACGATGATAAACATAATAAACAAAATTCCTATCATCGCTATACGACCTGTTACCTTGCCCATTTCATCTTTTATCATTTCGCCTAAACTTCTTCCGTTACGCCTCATTGAGATGAAAAGCACAGTGAAGTCGTGCACAGCTCCTGCCAACACAACGCCTACAAGTAGCCAAAGCATACTCGGCAAATATCCCATTTGTGCTGCTAAAATCGGTCCTACAAGAGGTCCTGCTCCTGCAATCGCAGCAAAGTGATGTCCAAAAAGTATCGCTTTGTGCGTAGGCACAAAATCCTTGCCGTCATTATTTATAACAGCTGGTGTAGCACGGTTGTCATCAAGTTCAAAGACCTTTTCGGCGATGAATTTGCTGTAAAAGCGATAGCCTATCATATAAAAGCACACAGAAGCTACGACAAGCCACGCTGCACTAATGGTTTCACCCTTATTCAAGGCTAAAACCCCGAAACACCAAGCCGCAAGAACGGCAACTAAAACCCAAAATATACCTGAAAGGGCTTTATTCATCTTTTCTCCTTTTGACTTTGTAAATCTTAAATTTAATTATAGCAAAAATAATAAGGCTGAGGCTAGATTATCGTTTTTTTTTTTTTTTTAATGTTACTAACAAAAACTGAATTCATTTGAGTTGTTAGTCCTCATTAGTTTTGTTCATTTTGCCTATCAAGCTTTAAGAGAGTATAAATCACAAACTATCCGCATATTTTCAGCTTTTAAGCGCTATTAAAACGCCTTCAATCATCTTTTTAATATCCCCATCCAAAATGCTTTCTACATTTGTAAAGGCTTCATTTGAGCGGTTGTCTTTGACTTGCTGATAAGGAAAAAGCACATAAGAGCGGATTTGATGCCCCCAGCCTATGTCGCTTTTTTCGCCCGTATTTGCCGCGTCTTGTTGTTTCATTCTTTCTAGCTCATAAAGGCGCGAAGCAAGCATTTTCAACGCTGTGGCTTTGTTTTTGTGCTGACTTCTGTCGTTTTGACACTGCACGACAATCCCGCTTGGAGCGTGCGTGATACGAACCGCACTTTCTGTTTTGTTGATATGCTGCCCGCCAGCACCACTCGCGCGGTAATAATCAAAGCGCAAATCCTTTTCTTCAAGCTCTATCTCAATGTCATCATCAAGTTCAGGGCTTACCATAACGCTTGAAAAGCTCGTGTGCCTACGCCCTGCACTATCAAAAGGGCTTGTTCGCACAAGGCGGTGAATGCCATTTTCAGCCTTTAAGTAGCCATAGGCGTTTTCGCCCTTTACCAAAAAGCTCACATCTTTAAGCCCCGCTTCATCGCCTTCTTGAAAGTCTAGCGTCTCTACCTTAAAGCCTTCCCTTTCGCAAAAACGCAGATACATTCTATAAAGCATACTCGCCCAGTCGTTGCTCTCAGTCCCCCCAGCTCCTGGGTGAATGCTCACAATGGCGTTTTTGCCGTCATTTTCGCCCGATAAAAGCATAGAAATTTCAAGGCTAGTAATGGTGTCTTCAAGCTTTTGCGCATCATCAAAAAGCGCGTTTATCGTTTCAAGGTCGTTTTCGCTATTTGCCAGCTCAAAAAGCTCGCTCGCATCGTTTATGGCAGCAAGTGCGTTTTCATAGTTTTTCAGCAAGGCTGAAATTTTAGCCTTTTCCTTGCCGATGATGCCCGCTTTTTGTATGTCTTGCCAAAAATCAGGCGCATTTTCCGTGCGTTCTATCTCATCAAGCCGAGCCTTAATCTCTTGCGGTTTGATGATAGAAGCGACATTTGCCACTTTGTTTTTTAGAGCCTTTAACAGCTCGCTGTATTCGTAAGTATCCATAAAAATTCGCTTTTTTGTGATATAATTTTGAAATTGTAGCAAATTTAAATTTCAAAAAGCTAACAAGGATAATTTATGCCAAAACTTTATTTGCACTCACTTGGGTGCAACAAAAATTTAGTCGATAGCGAAATAATGCTAGGACGCCTTGAAAACTACGACATTGTGAGCGAGCCAAGTAGTGCTGATGTGCTTATAGTAAATACTTGCGGCTTTATCAAAAGCGCAAAAGAAGAAAGCATAAAAAGCATTTTAAACCTGCACGAACAGCGTAAAAAAGGCTCTTTGCTCGTAGTAACGGGCTGTTTGATGCAGCGTTATAAAGATGAGCTTGTAAAAGCCTTGCCAGAAGTTGATTTATTCACAGGCACAAGCGACTTTGAGCGCATTGATGAGCTGATTTTAAAGCGGACAAATTTGTTTTCAAATTCAGCGTATTTGCAAGGCGAAAACACGAAAAGAATCATCACAAATTCAAATTTTCACGCCTTTGTGAAAATCGCTGAGGGCTGCAATCAACACTGCTCTTTTTGCGCCATACCAAATTTTAAGGGCAGATTGCGCTCTCGCCCACTTAAAAGCATAATCAAAGAAGTGCAAAACCTTGTAGCGCAGGGCTTTTTTGACTTTTCTTTCATCGCCCAAGATACAAGCTCTTATTTGCTTGATGAGGGGCAAAAGGACGGACTCATCGAGCTTATAAGCGAAATCGAGCGCATAAAAGGCGTGCGCGCGGCTAGGATTTTATATCTTTATCCCACCAGCGTGAGCCTTGCGCTTATCGAAAAAATCATCGCTTCAAAGGTTTTTGTCAATTATTTTGATATGCCCTTGCAACACATCAGCGACAAAATGCTTTCCTTGATGAAACGCGGAGCGAACAAGGCGCGTTTGATAGAGCTTTTAAATTTAATGCGAAATGCTGATGAGAGCTTTTTACGCACGGGCTTTATCGTAGGACACCCACACGAAAGCGAGGCTGAATTTAACGAGCTTTGCGAGTTTATAAGGGGCTTTGATTTTGATAGAATCAGCATTTTTGGCTACTCCAAAGAAGAGGACACAAAGGCTTATGAAATGCCCCAAATTCCACAAAAAACCATAAATTCACGCCTAAAACACATAGAAAAAATCGTGGATTTTAAGATAGAAAAAAGCTTTGAAAAAGAGCTTGGCAAGGTGCGAGAAGTAGTTTGCACGGGCAAAAGCAGCGAGGGAGAGTTTTTCATCGGAGGCAAGGATTTGCGCTGGGACAGGGACATAGACGGAGAAATTCTCATCAACGAAAGCAAATGCGGGGTTTTAAAACAGGGCAAAATTTATGAATGTCTCATCACCCAAAGCGTGGATAAAAAGCTTATAGCAAGTGCTTTAAGAGAGCTAAAACTCCCTTAAAGCGAGTTTGTGAGCTAGTTTTGCTCACTCATCTTGGCTTGTTCTTTGGCAATTTGCACAGCCAAAGGCTCTTTGTCATTGACAAAAGCCCAAATCAAAGCTGCTATCCAGCCGATAACCGACCAAAATAACAGGATATTAACCAACCATATAGCTACACTTTTGTGGCATCCACGAGTTGTAGCGATGGCTCCTGGCAAGAGGATACCACACGAACAAATAGCCAAAACCCACACAATGATGATTTTTGTGCTTTTGCCAGCGAATTTGGCTGTGGCAAGTGTTGCCTTACCAGCACCTTTTGCGATGTCTTTCATTTTTTATCCTTGTTTTGAAATAGATTTTCTTGCTAAAAGGCTAAATTTAAGGCATTTGCTTGATAAATTTAACTATTCACGCAAAAAAATCATTTCGATTATATCAAAGCCCCCCCCCCCAAGTGTCAAGAGCCTATCAATCCACACTTTAAAATTTACAATGCCACTCAAATGCCAAATTTAAAGCCTTTTTGCTAGATTAACGAACGGCAAACGAAACTAAAAATTTTAAGGATTTTTTTAAAAATTCATTTTGCATACAATTTAACATTTAAATTTACTTGCATAAATTCAAGCTTTTAGGACTAAACACCCTGTTAAATCCTAAAAATTTACAAATTTTTGGCAAAATTTATGCGAATTTGCTTGTTTAAGGGGAAAAATGACGATAAATGACGGAACATTAAGCCTTTTAAAAAAGGGCAAAAATTTGCTCGCTTTTTCTTATGGGAGCGACAGCACAGCACTTTTTTACGCCCTTGTAAAAATGGGCGTTTGCTTTGATTTAGCGATGATAAATTACAAAATGCGCGCACAAAGTGATGAAGAAGAACGCTCAGCTAGGGTTTTGGCGCGTGAGTTTGACAAAAAAATTTTCATCAAATGCGCCCCAAAATTTGACAAAGATTTTCAGCACCAAGCCCGCGCCTTTCGCTATGATTTTTTTGACGCACTTTGTGCTGAATTTGGCTACACAAACTTGCTTGTGGCTCATCATTTAAACGATAAATTTGAGTGGTTTTTAAGGCAGTTTGGGCGCGGGGCTGGTTTTGTGGAGCTTTTGGGAATGAAAGAGTGCGAAAAAAGGGCGAATTTTACGCTTATCCGTCCGCTTTTAAACACGCCAAAGGCTGAAATTTTAGCCTTTTTAGAGGAAAATCAAATCAAATTTTTTAACGATGAGAGCAATGAAGATGAAAAATACGAGCGAAACTTTATCCGCAAGCATTTTGCCACGCCTTTTTTGCAGCGTTTTGGTGCGGGGGTAAAAAAAAGTTTTGCCTACCTTGAAAAAGACACGCAAGGCTTGTGCGTGGGCGAAATAGCTGAATTTAAGGGCATTTTGCTGTGTGCGAAAAATGAAAGTCTCATCGCCAAAGCCATCAAGCAAAAGGGCGTGGTGCTGAGCGCCAAGCAAAGAAAAGAGATGATGAAAGGCGATAGCGTGGTGTCTGGGCGCATAGGCGTTGTTTTTATGGGCGAAAGGGCTTTGATTTTTGAGTATGAAAAATGCGAAAAAATCCCCAAAAAATTCAAAGAAAACTACCGCAAAGCAAGGATAGCAAAGCTTTTGCGCCCTTATTTGTATAATCACAACATAGCTGAGCAAGAATTAACAGCTTATCTTTGCGCAACTTTTGCAAGAATTTAAAAAAAGTTTCATCAAATAAGCTCTTTTTGGTTTATTTATGAATTTCAAACAAAGCATTATTTTCATTTTCTCGCATTAACTATATTATGAAATAATAATCAAAAACACATTGTGTCAAATTAAGCAAAATATTTAAAATAGCAAGGGGATATTGTGCGTATAGGCTGTTTAGAGGAAATCCACGCAATAGGCGATAATGCGACAAGATTTAAGGCTTTGGCGATTTTGCGGGCTTTATATCCAAATGATACGGTTATTTTTTACGGGCGTAAAAATGTTGCTAAAATGTTTTTTCACTCAAATATTTTTGATGAATTTGTAAATATTGAAGGCTGGTGCTTAAATTCTAGTGGGGGGGGGATTTAACTTATCAGCTTGACATTTTGCTTGTGTTTGGCGAATACAGGCGTAAAGAAACCTTAAAACTTGTGAGCGAATTTAAGGCTAAAAGGATAATCTTACCCTTTTCTTTGCGGACGCTTTTTAAAAAAAATTATGACAATGTCTTTTATCATCAGTGGCACAAGCACCGAGAAGTGTGGCGTAGCGTGCAGCTTGTAAGACATATCAACAAAAAGCATTTTGATGAAAATGCCCCAAAACTTGATTTGCATAAATTCAAACTTTTTACCCTAAAAGAGCATAAGGACTATGTTGATAGCTTTTTTGCCCAGCACAAAGCCTATAAATTCATCGTTGGCGTAAATGCTTTTGGCAATACGCTCTATAAATTTTCTCCGCAGGATTTTGCAGATTTGGCAAGAAATTTAGCCCAAAAACACCAAAGCGTGCTTTTTGTGATGATGAGTTTTAAGGCAAACATAATAGCCTTTAAACCCTTTGTGGAAAAAAATCTCATCATCTTTGAAAACAACGGCGACATAATGAATTTAGTGGAATTTACAAGTAGGCTTGATATGCTCATTAGCCCAGATACAGGCAATGTGCATATAGCCGATATTTGCAAAGTGCCTATACTTGAATGTATGCAAAAGAAAGTAAGGCTTAAATGGGGCGGTGGTAGTTGGCACAATGAATGTAAAATTCTTGGCTTTAACTCTTGCTTTATCAAAAAATACACTATCCTTAAAGATAAATTTGCAAAAATGGCTGATGAGATGATAATTAAGCTTACAAGGTAAAAATTTTAAGGTAAATTTACGCTTTTAATTCTAAATTTTTTGGGCGTAAATTCAGTGCATTTTGATAAAAAAGATGAGCTAAAAAGATGACGAAAAACACTTGCAAAAAAAGCCCAGCCAAAGGCACAAAGGCAAGCAGATAAAAGCAAAGCGTGGCGAATTTAAACTCCAAAGGCGAGCTTTTAGCGTAAAAGTTCGTAAATTCGTCCTTTGAAAGAACGCTGCTTGCCACATCTAAAAGCAAAAGTTTGTGAAAAAGATAATACACCACCACATAATACACAAAAAAATTCACAAAAGGCACGAGCAAGAGCAGGGTAGCCAAAGCAAAGAAAAGGGCGAATTTGCAAAGTATCCATAAGGTTTTGCCTAAAATGACAAGGGTTGAGACGCTGTCTTTTGGGGCGTGGTGATAATACTTTTCATCAATAGCCTTGCAAATAAAGGGCGTGAGAAAGCTCACCACAAAAATCGCCAAAAAAACAGAAGCAAAGACAACCACAAAAGAAGCGGACAAAAAGCTCAAAACGGCGATGAGAATTTGCACAAAAGCTAGGCTATAAACAAAGGCAAACCACGATGCAGCAGGGTCTCCGCCAAAAAGCTCATCAAAAAAGCCCAAAAGCGCCCCAAAGCCAAAATAAGCCAAAACCCCAAAAAGCACAAGGCTAAAAGCAAGCGGCAAAAGCGCGAAATTGAGGAATTTTTTAGTGAAAAAATCATTTAAAGAAAGTTTTAAAATTTCAGTCATTTTTTGCCTTATTTTGAGCCACACACACGGAAAAATTTTTGCTTATTTTGTTGCCTGATAACGCCTTTCAAGCTCTTTGTAAATGCGCTCAAAGTCAAGCTCGCTTTTTAAAATTTCGTTTAAAACCTCGTTATCTTCAATGCCGTCCCACACTTTTTTGTATGAGCCGTCTTTGTAGCCGTTGTTTTGACGAAATTTGTTCAGCACATTTTTGCCGATATAAATTTGATACAAGGCTTCTAAATTCAGCCCGCATTTCATCGCAAGCACGAAATAAGCACTCAAAAGCTCGCCCAAATCAAAGCCAAAGCCGCTACACTTGTGTATGATGACTTCTATGTCGTTTAAAACCCCATACATATCGGCATCCTCAGGCGTGCCTTTTTCCTTGCAAAATTCGTTAAAATGGCTCACCGAGCAAACTTCTTCGGCGATAAAACCCTTTGTAGTGTTTTTGTTTTTAAACTCTTCAAGAAGTAAGCTTAAGATAAAATGCCAAATATCAACTATTTCAATGCGGACATTTTCCCAATTTGTAGGCGAAGTAATATTTTTCCAATGCTTCCACGCAAAAGAGTCGATAAGTTCGGCACATTCCATATAAATGCAACGGCGCCAACTGATGAGCTTATTTTCTTTAGTGTAGCCACCCTCCCAGCCAACGCCGTTTGTTTCATCATTGAGCCTTTGTTGTAGCTCAAGCATAGCTTCTACAATTTGTGCATTTTTCATACATTTTGTCCTAAAATTAAAATATAATTATAGGACATTATGCGTAAAAATCAAAGCCATTTTCGCTTTTTTTGTTATTTTTTTCTGTCTCATCTTGCAAGGTTTGAAGTTGTTTTTGCAAAAGTTGGCGAATTTCATCAATAAGCTTTTTGCTGTCTTGCAACATAGTTTCGTTTTGTTTTGTATCATCGCTTTGATTTTGTTTGAGCAAGTCATCAAATTTAGATACGAGATTATCCATAGTTGCGTTTTGTTTGTTTTCATCACCAGAACTTGGTAAAATGTTGGCAATTTGCATAGCACTTGTGATAAAGTCTCTTGGCTCAAGTTCGCCGACCTTTGAATTTTTCAAGAAATTGTTGATTAAAGGTTCGACATCTTTCATCGCGTCTTTAATTTCAGCTATGTCAGTTTGCGTAAGCTTTGAGCCTTGATAAGAAAAGCTAAAGCCATATTCTCGTCTAAGACTTAGGGTTTGAGAGTTACCGTCGTTGTTGTAACTTGCACTTTGTTTGTCAAACATTGAAAGAGAAAGATTCTTACCGCTGCTTGTAGTGTAAGAAAAGCCAAAATTTTGGTTTTGAGTTGCATCAATTTGCATAGTATGCTCCAAATTTATAAATTTTAATCCATATCGACATTTTTCATTTTTTCTTTAGCATTTGTTGTAAAAAATTTATATAATTTCTTTTATGGATGATAGAATTAAAAAATATTTACAAAAAAACAAGCTTTTATCTTGGGCTATGCAAGATGAAGATGGGGTGTATTGTGCAAATGCTTTTTATGCTTTTGATGAAAAGAATTTAAGCCTTATCATCGCTTCACACACAAACACCAAACACATAAAGCTTGCTAAAATAAAGCCTAAAGTAAGTGTAAATATAGCTAAACTTTCCAAAATTCCACTCTTGCAAGGGGTTCAAATAAAAGCTTTCTTTTCAAAGGCTAAACAAGAGCAAATAGAGCTTTATTACAAACGCTTTCCTTTTGCAAAAATTCAAAATGGAACTTGTTTTGCTTTACGCATAGAGTATGTGAAATTTACTGACAATGCCCTGCTTGGCAAAAAGCTTGAATTTAGCCTAGAAACTAGGGATTAAGCTTATCTTTTTGTTAAGTATTTTCGGTTAAGATTGTAGCTTACATACGAAATTTTATAGGACTGTAAGGCTTATGTGGAATGTGATTTATGCTCTTTTTTTTAGAGAGCTTAAGACAAGATTTGGTAAAAATAGACGACTTGGCTATATTTGGCTTGTGAGTGAGCCTATGGCGCAAATTGTTTTGATTACGAGCATACTTTCTCTTATAAGAGAATATCAACACCAAATAATGCCAAGTGGTATGTCTGCTTTTATGTTTTTGGCTGTGGGCATCATTCCATTTTTTATGTTTAGAAGTATAGTTAAGCAACTTTTAGAGGGTATTAAATCAAATATAGGCTTATTTATCCATAAGCCTGTAAAGCCTATACATGTTTTTATCGCAAGAACCTTGCTTGAAACTTGTATTTATTTTTTTATCTTTGTTGTTTTAATGTTTATTGCTGGCTGGTTTTTTGATTTGGTTGTTTTGCCTGCTCATTTTTTAGAATTTTACCTGTCTTTTTTACTGCTCTTTCTTTCAGGCTTTGCTTTAGGGCTTTGTTTGAGCATTTTAAACCACCTTGTAGATGTTTTAAAGTCAATCATTCCTTATGTAACAATCATCTTATATCTTGCTTCAGCGGTGATTTATCCAAGTTGGATTTTGCCAAAAGAACTCTTTAATATCTTGCTTTTTAATCCTTGGTTTCACATTATGGAGAGTTTAAAAGCTGGGTATTTTGATAATTATCCCATAAAAGATGAGATTACTTTGTTGTATCCACTTTGTGTGAGCATACTTTTGCTTTATGTGGGGCTTTGGTTTTATTATTATAAAAGACAAGAATTAGCGGCTGAAAGACAATGATAAAACTTGATAATATAACGAAATTTTATGTGTTGAGTGGAGGACAAAGGCATTATATTTTTAGAAATTTTAGCTTTGAATTCCCTGATAATTGTAGCATAGGTTTAATGGGACGAAACGGAGCGGGCAAATCAACACTGATGAATATGCTTAGTGGGGCTGAAGTGCCAAATAAAGGCAGGATTATCACAAATAAAAGAATTTCTTGGCCACTTGGCTTAAATGGTGGTTTTCAAGGCTCTTTAACAGCAAGAGATATGACGGCTTTTGTGGCTAGAGTTTATGGTTTTAGAGGCAAAAAGTTAAAGGAAAAAATTCATTTTGTTCAAGAATTTGCTGAGATAGGTAAATTTTTTGATGAACCTATGGCAAATTATTCAGCAGGTATGCGTTCTCGCATAGGTTTTGGTTTGAGTATGGCTTTTGACTTTGATTATTATCTTATTGATGAGGCTGGTGCAGTTGGAGACCCAGCCTTTGCCAAAAAGAGCAAAAAGCTTTATGAAGAAAAGCTTGCAAAGTCTAATGTCATAATGGTTTCGCATAATGTTGATGAAATAAAACAGTGGTGTGATAAGATTGTCCTTTTGCGAGACGGCAATGTTGATGTTTTTGATGATGTAGATGAGGGCATAGCAGCCTATCAAGGAACGATGAATGAAAAATAATCTCCTTGCCAAGCTCAAAGATAAAAATTTGCTCAAACAGTTTAAAGAGTTTGATTCTGCAAGAACCTTTAAAACGATACAGGAGTATGATTTAACTCAAAAAATCAAACAAATTTTGTTTTTGGATTCTTTTAAAAGTGTGCTTGTTTTAATGGTGTTTGTGGTGTTTTATTATGTATTTATCGCTGCTGATAGATATGTAAGTGAAACTTCAATCAGCGTTCGTTCTACTTCTCAAAGCGATTCAAACTCAGTTGGAAATTTAAACAACTTGCTTGGCGGAGCAAATGCTAATTATAATGAGGATTTAGTTTATTTAAAAACTTATATTTTATCTTTAGATATGCTTAAAATTTTAGATGAAACGATAAATATCCGCAAGCTTTACGAGACTCAAAAGCTTGATTTGTTTTTTGCCTTACTTCCTTTTAGCGACCAAGAGGACTTTTTAAAATACTATCAAAGTCGCGTTAAAATCATCGATGAAAATGATGGTTTGCTTAGCCTTGAGGTGGAGGGTTTTACCCCAGAGCAAGCTCATACCATAGCTAATGCTATATTACTTCAAAGTGAAAAATTTGTGAATGAAATTTCACATAAAAGCGCTAGAGAACAGCTTGCTTTTGCTGAAAATGAACTGCTTAAATATAAAGATAAATACCAAGAAGCTACAAATGCTTTAGCGAATTTTCAAAACGAACACGGAGTGCTAGACCCCTCAAAAGAAGCTGAAGCCAGAGTAAATTTTATCGCTTCAATGGAGGCTAATTTAGCCTCAAAAGAAGCCTCACTTTTAGCAATGCAAAGCTACATTAATGATGATGCTCCACAGCTTAGCACCTTAAAGGCTGAGATTGAAGCCTTAAAACAACAACTTCAAAAAGAAAAAACTCGT
This sequence comes from uncultured Campylobacter sp., assembly GCA_934728065.1. Lineage (GTDB taxonomy): Bacteria > Campylobacterota > Campylobacteria > Campylobacterales > Campylobacteraceae > Campylobacter_D. The sequence goes on along the minus strand of CAKVDW010000004.1, from coordinate 15,354 downwards.
GTAAATTTAAGTGCAAATTCTGAAAAGCTCAATGAACTGATATCGCATTTTCAAAAGTTAAGTGTTGAGGCAACCTTTGCTCAAAGCACTTATACAACAGCTCTAAAAGCCTTTGAAACAACGAGAATAGAAGCCATTAGAAAGATAAAACAACTTGTCATCGTCCAAAGTCCAACAACCCCAGAAAGTGCTATGTATCCTAAAAAACTGTATAATATCATTACGATTTTTATAGTTTTAAGCTTGCTTTATGGTATCATTAAGCTTATAAAGACTATTATAGAGGAGCATAAGTATTGATGAAAAAATATAGTGTATTTCTTTTGCCTTTTTTTGTTTTTGCCATAGATGTTTCGCAAATTGCTGGAACAACAAGCTCAGCTATATTAGCCCAAGAGACCAACACAACTGTGCCAAAACAAGCAAGCGTAGAAACTAATACGAGCGTTCAAACGCAAAATTATGTATTTGGCTCTCATTTATTTGGTGGCAATTTCACTCAAACAACTCAACACATTTACAATCCCGATTATAAAATAGCCGTAGGCGATGTAATAAGCCTTAAAATTTGGGGTGCGGTGCAGTTTGAAAAAGATTTGGTTGTGGATTCACAAGGAAATATTTTTATCCCGCAAGTTGGAGCGATAAAAATTTTAGGCATTCGTAACGGTGATTTACTCAATGTCATTAAAGCAGATATGGCTAAAGTTTATAAAAGTAATGTTTTTGTTTATGCTGATATGAATGCGTATCAAAATGTCTCTGTTTTTGTTACGGGTAATGTTAATGCTCCTGGGCTTTATCAAGGTTTAAGCTCTGATTCTGTCATACAATACCTTGACAAAGCCGCTGGAATAAATTTAGAGTATGGAAGCTTTAGAGATATACGAGTTTTAAGGGATAATAAGCTTTTATATAATATAGACTTATATGAGTTTTTATTGCACGGCAAAATCAATCTATTTGCCTTTAAAACAGGCGATGTCATATTAGTGGGCGATGTTAAAAAATACGCCTTTGCTGGCGGGGATGTGCAAAAACCTTTCCGCTTTGAGCTTAAAGATGACATTGCTAATTTGCAAGATTTGGCAAGGATTTCTGGGGCAAAACCCATAGTAACAAATGCTATCATTAAAAGTTATGGGGCAAATCACACCTTGCATATTAGCGCTTATAACAAAAAAGAATTTTCCACAGTTTTACTTCAAACAGGCGATGAAGTGGAATTTCGTCCTGATTATAATGCCCAAAATGTTAGCATTAGGATAGAAGGTGAGCATAATGGGCTTCACTCTTTAGTTTTAAAAAAAGGCACAAATTTAGAAGAAGTAGTAAGACAAATAAATACAAATGAACACTCAGATATTAATTCCGTGCAGGTGTTTAGAAAGAGCGTGGCTACGACTCAAAAAAAACTCATAGAAGCACAACTTAAAGAGCTAGAAACTCTAGCTTTAACCGCGCCTTCTATTACCTCAGAAGGAGCAGCAATTAGAGCTAGTCAAGCAAGAACCATACTTGAATTTATAGAAAGAGCCAAACAGGTTGAACCAAAGGGGCAAATCGTCATTGACAGCCCTAATGCTTATAAAAATATCATCTTAGAAGAAGATGACCTAATAGTCGTTCCAAACAAAAACAATCTTGTTTTAGTTCAAGGTGAGGTAGCTTTACCGGGTGCTTTTGTTTTTGTTGATACGAAAAAAATGGGGTATTATATTGATTTGGCAGGAGATTATAGCGATAGAGCCGATACCTCAAGGGTTTTAGTGATTCGTGCTAATGGTAAGGCTGAAAAATATGCCGATACCATTTTTGGCTCATCAGCAAGGATAAAAGCAGGCGATAGCATACTTGTTTTGCCAAAGGTTGATACTCAAAACCTACAAATCACAGCTATGCTTACTCAAATTTTATATCAAATCGCCATAGCCACAAATGTCGTGCTTAATATCAACAAATAAGAAGGGAAGCAATGAAAACAAATGTAAATAAAATCGCCAAAGAGGTCTTTGAAATAGAGGCGCAAACCATTAAAGACCTAAGCACAAAGCTTAACAGTGATTTTAGCAAAAGTATAGAGCTTATATTAAAAACAAAGGGGCGTTTGGTGGTAAGTGGTATGGGAAAAAGCGGACATATAGGCGCGAAAATCGCCGCTACGCTTGCAAGCACAGGCACGCCGAGCTTTTTTATGCACCCAGCAGAAGCCTTGCACGGAGATTTGGGAATGCTAGCTCAAGGCGATGTTTTGCTTGCTATCTCAAATTCAGGTGAGAGTGAGGAAATTTTAAAAATCATTCCAGCCATTAAAAAAAGAGGCATAAAGCTCATCGCAATGAGTGGAAACGCCAAATCCACCCTCGCCAAACAAGCAGATTTCGTGCTTGATATTTCAGTAAAAAAAGAGGCTTGCCCCTTGCAGCTTGCCCCGATGAGTTCGACCACAGCGACTTTAGCGATGGGCGATGCGATAGCAGCTTGTTTGATGAAAGAGCGAAATTTCAAGCCAGAAAATTTTGCGCTTTTTCACCCTGGTGGCAGCCTTGGCAAAAAGTTGCTTACAAGGGTGCGTGATGTTATGGTTAAAAAGATACCAAAAGTAAGTGCGGACACACTTTTCAATGAACTTATCGATGTGATGACAAGCGGCAAACTCGGACTTTGCCTTGTGATGAATGGCGAAAAACTCGTGGGTATCATCACTGATGGGGATTTGCGTAGAGCTTTAAAATTAAGCGACAAGCCAAGATTTGATTTTAGAGCAGATGAGATTATGAGTAAAAGTCCAAAGGTCATAGATGCTGATGCTATGGCTACACAGGCTGAAGAGCTGATGATAAAGCATAAAATCAAAGAAATTCCTGTATCCAGCAAGGGTAAAATCGTGGGGATTATCCAACTTTATGACATAGGAAGGATTTAAGTGGCTTAAAATAAGCATTTATGAGACTTGGAACAGTAGTTGCTTTAGTTGTTGAAACATAGATAAAGAAGGTTTCAACAATGAAAAATATAGACGCTGCTTCTTTAAAGAGGCTTAATGAAGTGATTGCTTATCTAAGACAAACAAGCAAGGGTTGTTTGGCGGCAAATTTGTATCAAAAAATTGTTTTTTTGATAGAGCTTAATTATTTTAGAGCTAATCAAAATCTTTTTATAGGGCTTATCTTTCATAGCTTAAAATATGGACCATTTAACATAGACCTAGCTCAAGCCTTAGATGCTCCAAATGAAAAAATGCAAATTTCTCTTGAGGTTCAAAATGCTGTTGAAGAGGTTTTGCAAGAATTTGGTTTGGAAAGCTTTTCTTATGAAGAGATGAACGAGGCTTATTCAAAGATGAGTAAATACATTTCATCTTTATATATTTATAATATAACTCCTTTTGAATTCGCCCTTGATTTTAATAAGTATAATTTTGAAGACTTATTTGAAACCATTGCTTATTCAAACTTAGACGGCGAGCAGCTTGAAAGAGAAAAAATACAAGAACCACTTTCAAGGCAAAAAGCCAAAGAATATGAGCATTTTTTCGCCTAAGCGTGGCAAATCTTTGAGGCTTGCCAATGCGTTTAATGAAGCTAATGAATGGTAAAATAAATCAGCAAATAATGCAAAATTAAGCTTTAAAAATTAAAATGTTTTGGTTTTATTTAAACGCAAAGGCTTTTACAAGGTGCTGTTTTGCAAGATTTTTGCCAAATTTAGATAAATTTGCAAAAAATTTCATTTTGTGCTTGCAAAGAAACTAAATTTTGTTACAATGCAAGACTTAAAGAAACAAAAAATTTAAAAATTCAAAGGAAAAAGCTTATGAGAATGCTTATGCTTTGCGTGATAGTGTTTATTTTCAGTGCTTGCGGTGGCAAATCCCCTAATCAAGCGGCGCAAAATTCTAAACAAACGCCCTTAAATCAACTCACACAAGAAAATTTCACGCAAGCCATCTCAACTCAATCCCCACGCGTGCAAAACTCAGCCCAAAGCCCACGCCAAGTGTCCCCAGACACACCAAAAGACGCGCCCATAGCCGTGCGCGTGCAAGGCAATGCTAAATGGTGCTACGCCCCGCAGTTTTCAGCCTCTGCGCAAAATTATTCTTATCTAGCCCTTATCAGTTGCTCTCGCGGCGAAGCACTTAATGCTCGCTATGATGTCTTTTCGCGCCTAGCTTACAAAATCAACAACACTTGGGTTTGCATAACCGCGCCTACTTCTGTGTATCGTAGCGAAAGGGAAGTGGATATGCTCTATCTTAGCCCTTGCGTGGTAAATGATGAACGCCAGCAGTGGAAAATCAAAAACGGGCAGTTTTGGAGCTATGATGACAGGTATAGCATTAAAGATGACGGGGATTTTCTTTATGCTGCGTGGCTAGGCGATGAGAGCTATAATGAGCATATTTTAGATAGCGCGATGAGAGAGTGGGAGGCGACTGTGGCACCTGCTGAGACGCTTACATTTGGCTTTTTTCTGTTTTGGCAGACAAAGAATTCACAAACGGCTTATTATGTTTCAAACGGCAGCTCAACCACGACAAGAACGGCTATGTATTATGATTTAGAGCGCGGACATATCGCAAGCTATGATGCCTTTGTGCCGAGATTAAATTGTATGTATTCAAATTTAAATGGCGGAGATTGGGATTGGGTAGAGTGGGGCAAGTGCGATGACACCACGCCTCCACCCAAAAACCGAGCCTTTTTCAAGCCTATTTTAATCGGCAACAAAAAGTTAGCCATTAAGGACGCAAATGGCAACTACTTGCGCCTTACGCACTATGGCACTCATTGGGGTGTGCCTTATGTGGTAAATCCGTCCTATATGCAAAAAGATGTCGCAAATGAAGCAAGTTCTGAATTTTTAACCACCACTGAATTTCAAAATTGGCTGCGACTTATAAGTGCAAATGAGGGCGACAATCTGCCCTTTTGTCCAGCACCTGGCGGAGGTAGATGATGAAAAATTTCACTTTAAAATGCCTAAAAAATGCGCCTTTGTTGCGCGCTGTGCTTTTTACTAGCTTTGCTCTTTTAGCTTTTAATGGTTGCGCTAATTATTTAAATCCTGTTTCAAAACTTGATGAAGCTTACCCGCACAATGCTTTTAGCACAGCTGATACAAGCAATACAAATTTAGGCTATGCAAATGCTCATTTATTGCACGCAAATGCTTTGGAATTTAAATTGCAAAATGCGATAAATACTATCAACACAAAAGCCATTTCAAAGGACTTTAAAGCCTTTGTTAAAAATGCTGATGCTGTGAATTTAAACGCGAATTTTAATGCAAATTCTAACGGAAATTCGAGTGCAACTTCAGGCGCGAATTTAAACAAGCCTATCTTGCAACTCCCAATTGATTTTAATCTCAGCGCTTGGGTTGCAAGGATGCTCCAAATCATAGGCACAACCAACGATGAAGCCCTAGCCACTCGCACGGGCATTTGTGGCACTTGTATGCTGCATAGCTATCAAATCATTGCTGAATTTATGCACTATCACAACAGCCCACCTTTGGGTGGGGGCTATTTTTTCGATGCTGTGCCAAACACAAACCCATTTACTAGCTTTCAAAACCGCAACCCCTTGCTTTATGACACGCTGAGTGATATTGTGGATTATTATGGCAGGACAAATCTCATCGGACACACGGAGACTTTCACAAACACTGTGGAGGTTGCCTTTGCAAGCTCTATCTCAATGCTCCCGCAATATGAATGGAATCTTATCGGCTCAGCCAGCACCACGCGAGAAATCAACGCTTTGTTAAGCAATATCTTTAATGTCTCACAACCAGGGGCTATGTATTTTACCGTGCTTATGCGCTATGTGCCAGAAACACGCGACTTTCGCGGACACGCTGTGGTAACGATTCGCGCATCAACGGGCTTTATCGTGATTCCTACCAACATTCGTGGCATTTCTTTAAATAGCTTGCGCGCTTACACACGGCTAGCCACTACGCCACAAGAGCTACAAGAACGCTTTACGATGAGGCTTACAGGCTCACCGTTAAATCTTGTAGGACTTGCGTTTATAGAAGTAAGAGAGCCTTTTAACCTGCCCTTTGCAAGTGCTTTGTCTTTTCAAGATTGCGGTGGCTTTGGCGAGGACAGAAGAGGCAATGCCGCACTACCACGCGCAAGCACGCTTAATCAATGCAGCAGCGGTCGGTGTATAAAGTAAGTTTTTGTGTGAAAATTTAAGGCTGAATTTTTTGTTAAATATTAAAAATGTGTGCCTTTGTTTTGAAAAACTAATCTTTTGCAAGAAAACTTTTGATTAAGACAAATGAGCTATAATTTAATAAAATCATCAATTTAAGGACAATAAATGCGTTTTGTTTTTTTGCTTTCATTTTTACTCAGTGTAGCTTTTGCTCAAGATGGATTAAAAACAGTCTATCACACCAAGATGAGTGATGCTGATGTGTATGTTATTTCTTTGGCAAATTTAAAGCCACCCATTGATAAACTCATTCCTAATAACAACAAAGATAAAAAATTCATCGATAAAATCAGTAAAAATATTCCTCAAAATAACCACAATGTTATGCTTATAAAGCATAAAAACTTTGTTGCTTTAATTGATGTTGGATTTACGCATACTTATGATGCGCTAAAGACTCAACTTCAAAATTTAGGACTTAAACCAAATGATATAACCCATCTTGTCATCACGCACGCTCACAGCGACCACATAGGTGGAATTTTAAAGGACGGTAAAAATAACTTTCCTAAAGCAAAGATGCTTATTGATGAAAAAGAATATGACTTTTGGACAAAGGGTTCAAACAATCTTGCCAAAGAAACTTTGCTTATTTTTAAAAATAAAAAAGCTTTTTTTGATTATTCTAAGCCCTTGTTTGACTCAAAGCTTATCATCAAAAGTATTCAAGCATACGGGCATACACCCGGACACGCACTTATTAGCCTTGAAGACGGTAATGATAAATTAGTATTTTGGGCTGATTTAATGCATGTTTTTAGCATTCAAAATGAACGACCTGATATAGCCATAGAATACGACACAGATAAGGTTCAAGCTACAATAACAAGAAAAAAATTTTTACAAGAATTAAAAGGTGTTAGGGTGATTGGCTCTCATTTGCCCTTTGTAGAACCTATTGTTTTAAGGTAAAGAGTAAATTTTAGTTATTATTTTATTAAAAAAGCTTGTTTTGTATTGTTTTATTAGTATTTTTTGTGTAAAATTAGGTTTTTATAGAGAATTGAAGGCGAGTTTATGATAGACATTATGCAAATTCAGGCTATTTTGCCGCACCGTTACCCCTTTTTGCTTGTGGATAAAATCACTGAGTTAGAAATTGGTAAATTTGTGCGAGGCTACAAAAATATCAGTATTTCAGACCAAGTTTTTATAGGGCATTTTCCAAACCACCCTATTTACCCAGGTGTTTTGATTTTAGAGGGTATGGCGCAAACAGGTGGTGTGCTGGCGTTTAAGAGTATGAGCGAACAGGTAAATCCAAATGAAAAGGTTGTGTATTTTACAGGTATTGACAAAGCAAAGTTTAGAAACCCCGTGCGCGTGGGCGATAAGCTCGTGTATGAAATGAATGTTGTTAAAAATCGCGGTGCGCTGTGGGTATTTGAAGGTAAAGCATTTGTAGAAGATGCTCTTGTAGCAGAGGCTGAACTCAAAGCAATGATAGTGGATAGATAAATGATTCATTCAAGTGCAGTGGTCGAAGATGGAGCAGTTTTGGGCGAAAATGTTGTAGTTGAGCCTTATGCTTTCATAAGCAAAAAAGCAAAAATAGGCGATAATGTCATCATTAAACAAGGTGCGCGCATACTTGGAAATACGAGCATAGGCGCAAAAAGCCGAATTTTCTCTTATGCCATAGTGGGCGACATACCGCAAGACATTTCTTACAAGGACGGCGAGCTTGAAACAGGTGTGATAATTGGCGAAAATTCAACTATTCGCGAATTTGCTACTATAAATTCAGGCACGGCAAAGGGAGATGGCTTTACTCGCATAGGTGAAAATGCTTTTATAATGGCTTATTGCCATATAGCACACGATTGCAAGCTTGGAGATAATGTGATTTTAGCAAATAACGCCACGCTCGCAGGACATATTGAACTTGGGGATTTCGTTGTCGTGGGTGGGCTAACGCCTATTCATCAGTTTGTTAAGGTGGGCGAGGGCGCGATGATAGCTGGAGCAAGTGCGCTTTCACAAGACATAGTGCCTTTTTGTTTGGCTGAGGGCAACCGCGCAAAGATAAGAAGCCTCAATTTAGTAGGAATTCGCCGCCGTTTTGACAAAGATGAGGTTGAAAAAATCAACAAGGCTTATCGCTTTTTGTTTAACGGCAAGGATTTAAAAGAAAATGCCAACGAGCTTTTGTTAGAGTGTGAGAGTGAAAATGTCCGTAAAATGTGTGAATTTATCTTAAACACCACGCGCGGAATTCCTGTTTATAGGGGTAAAGATGATTAGAATATGTAGTTTTTGCGAAAAGATAATAGAAAAAGATGCTGGACATTTTTATAACCCAAAAACAAATGCTTCTATATGCTTTGACTGTGTGGAAGATTCGCATAAGGTTATTGTTGGCGATGAGGAAACGCTCAAAAAATTTGCCCCACAAGAAAAGCCAAGCATTGATTTTAAAAATATCACGCCAAAAGAGCTTAAAGCGCACCTTGACAAGTATGTCATCGGGCAAGAGCGTGCTAAAAAGGTGTTTAGCGTGGGCGTGTATAACCACTACAAGCGCATTTTCAAGGCTATCACAAAGGACGATGACACTGAGCTTTTTAAATCCAACATTTTGCTCGTAGGTCCAACAGGTAGCGGTAAAACCTTGCTCGCACAGACTTTGGCTCGCTTTTTAGATGTCCCCATAGCCATTTGCGATGCGACTTCCTTAACAGAGGCTGGCTATGTGGGCGAGGATGTCGAAAACATACTCACAAGGCTTGTCCAAGCCGCTGATGGCGATGTGAAAAAGGCGCAAATGGGCATAGTTTTCATCGATGAAATCGACAAAATCGCTAGAATGAGCGAAAACCGCTCCATTACGCGCGATGTAAGCGGCGAGGGCGTGCAGCAAGCCTTGCTTAAAATCATCGAGGGCAGCCTTGTCAATATCCCCCCAAAAGGCGGGCGCAAGCACCCAAACCAAGATTTTATTCAAATTGATACTTCAAACATTTTGTTTGTTTGCGGGGGCGCGTTTGACGGCTTAGAGCAAATTTTAAAGCGAAAAGTAGGCGATAAAGTCGTGGGTTTTGCGAGCGAAAAGGACAAAAAAGACAAGAATTCATTGCTTGAAAAGATAGAGCCTGATGATTTGGTGCATTTTGGGCTTATCCCCGAGCTTATCGGCAGGCTTCATATCATCGCAAGCCTAAATGAGCTTGATGAAAAGGATATGGTGCGAATTTTAACCGAGCCAAAAAACGCTATCATCAAGCAGTATCAAAAGCTTTTTGCGATTGACGGCGTGAGTCTTAAATTTGAAGACGATGCACTCAGCGCCATAGCCAAGCTAGCATTAGAGCGCAAGACGGGCGCAAGGGGCTTGCGAAGTATCATCGAAGAAATGATGATTGATTTAATGTTTGAGTTACCAGAGTTTAAAAATTATGATATAATCATCACCAAAGAAGTGGTGAGCGAGGGTGCAAAACCTTTGTTTATTAAAACTAAAAAGGCGGTATAAATGATATTTGACCAGATTATAGGATTTTTTTCCAGCGATATGGGTATAGATTTAGGCACTGCAAATACGCTTGTGCTTGTTAAAGACAAGGGCATAGTTATCAACGAGCCTTCTGTTGTAGCTGTTGAGCGAGAAAGGTATAGTGGCTCAAAGGCTAAAATTTTGGCTGTGGGTAAGGAAGCAAAGGAAATGGTTGGTAAGACCCCAGCAAATATTGAAGCCATTCGCCCGATGAAAGATGGCGTTATCGCGGACTTTGATATGACTGAAAAGATGATTCGTTATTTCATCGAAAAAACTCACCGCCGCAAGAATTTCTTGCGCCCGCGCATAGTGATTTCTGTGCCTTATGGCTTGACACAGGTGGAGCGAAAAGCCGTGCGTGAGAGTGCTTTAAGTGCTGGTGCTAGGGAGGTTTTTCTCATCGAAGAGCCTATGGCAGCAGCTATTGGAGCAAGCTTACCCATACAAGAACCAAAGGGCAATCTCATCATCGACATAGGCGGCGGCACGACTGAAATCGGCGTAACCTCACTTGGCGGGCTTGTCATCTCTAAATCAATCCGCGTGGCGGGCGATAAACTTGATATGAGCATAGTCAATTATGTGAAAACTAAATACGGCATTGTTATAGGCGAAAGAACGGCTGAGGATATTAAAATTCAAATAGGTTCAGCTTATCCTTTGGAAAAGGAACTTTCTATGGCTGTTAAAGGGCGTAATCAAGGCACAGGTTTGCTTGACAGGATAGATTTAACTTCTGAGGATGTAAGAGAGGCAATGCGTGAGAATTTAAAGGAGATTTCAGATGCTTTGCGAATGGTGCTTGAGATGATGCCACCTGATTTAGCTGCTGATATATTTGAAAATGGCATAGTTGTAAGTGGTGGTGGAGCTTTGATTCGTGGGCTTGATAAATATTTATCTGAAACAGTTCGACTTCCTACTTATATCGCTGATGACCCGCTTTTGTGCGTGGCTCGAGGCACGGGTAAGATTTTAGAAGAGATTTCTTTGTTGAAACAACTAACGAATGAAGAATAAAATCCGCAATACCCTTATTTTAGGTTTTTTAATCTTTATCTCTTTTTATTATGGCAGTGTCATTAAAAATAATGTTCTTATATTTAATGACGCTGTTATTAATGCGTATTATGATAGCAAGAACTATCTTAAAGAACTTATCAGCGAGCATTTTAATCAAGCAGAGCAAATTCGTATTTTAAGAGAACAAAATAAGATACTTGAAGAGGCAAACGCCCTTGTTAGCACCTTTGCAAGCCAGCTTAATTTGTTTTTAGAAGATAAGAATTCAAGTCAGTATTTCCCGCAAGTTTCTTTGGTTAGAGCAGTTTCTTATGTACAAATTAGCAATTATGACAGAATTTGGCTTTCCTCATCGAGCTTTTCAGGCAGCAAAAACAGAGGACTCATTTATCAAGGCTATACAGCAGGCATTGCCATAGCAAGAGAGGGTCGTCCTATGGCTCTTTTGCAAACTGATGAGCAATGTGTTTTTTCAGTTGTTGTTGGCAAAGAAAAAATTCCCGGTGTCGTGCAAGGTCGAAATGGCAAGGTCATCGTTAAATTCATACCCAAATGGGAGAAAATCAAAGCAGGAGATGAGGTTTTAACAAGTGGGCTTGATGAGGTCTTTTTTAGCGGCGTGCCTGTTGGCAGGGTGATTAATGTGTTCAGCGATGATATGTATCAAAGCGCTGAACTTGAGCCTTTTGCTAAGATTGATTTACCAAGCTATATGTATATAATAGAAAAATTCTAGCAAAATCTAAACTTTTTCACTTCTTGTTCAAGCTGTTCGCTCACGCTTTCTAATGCTTTAACCGCAGCTTTATTTTGCTCGATGTTCTTTTTGTTTTCTACTGACATATCAGCAGATGAGTGGATTTGTTTTTCAATTTCCTCAAGCAAAGCCACTTGCTCATCGATTTCTTGATTAACATTTTCTACCTTATGGAAGCTGTCTTTGGCTTGTTGTATAATCAAGTCCATATTATCGCGCATTTGTTCGCTTAAGGTCTTGCCTTGTATGACAAGAGGGACTGATTCTTCTATTGAAGTTGAAGTAGCTACTGTTTCTTCTTGGATTTTTTTATTGACTATGGAAATTTGAGCCGCTGCCTCGCCTGTTTTATCAGCCAGCTTTCGCACCTCATCAGCAACCACCGCAAAGCCTCTACCCACTTCACCAGCTCTTGCAGCCTCAATAGCGGCATTAAGGGCTAAAAGATTGGTTTGGTCGGTTATCTCGCTGATAAGCTCGGTGCTTGTGCCTATATTTTGAGCGTGTTCGCTAAGATAGGTGATTTGCTCTGAAAGTTTTGATGAATTTTCAGCGATAGTTTCCATTTGATTAGCTGTATCTTGGGCTGATTTTACATTGCTTTCGCAAATTTGAGCAGTTTGTTTAGAATTTTCTTCAGTTTCATTAACGATTTGAGAAATATTTTTTGTTTTCTTAACAAGTTTATGAATGCCTAATGAAGACTTTGCTGAAAGTTCATCTTGCAAAACAGCTGTTTTTTCGCCGTTTTCAAATACTGCTGTGATTTGAGAGGTTTTTTGGTTTATCTCAGCAGATAGGGTGGAAATTTTGATTAAGATTTCTGAAATTCTATCCTTAAGCTTAACCACAGAGTCTAAAATGCTGCCCTCGTATTTGTTTTTAACCTTTAAGCACAAGTTACCGCTCACAAGCTCAGCAATCACAGTAGATACATAATCAGGCTCAGCACCAACAGTCTTTTTCACAAAAGAAACTATGCGATAAGCGATGAATAGTGAGATTAAAGAAGCGATTATGGCTATGGCAAATATATTAAAGGTAAAGCTTTTAATGGCGTCAAAAATGCCCTGTGTTATTTTTTGATTTGCTGCTTCTTGGTAGTCTATAAGCTTGTTGATTTGAGCAAGCCAAGTTGTAAATTGCGGTCTCATATCTCTTAAAATAACCTCATTCGCCTCTTGTCTTCTGTCTTGCTCAAATAATGCTAAAACCTTAGAGGTTGTTTCTAAAGCCATATTTTTAGTTTGGGTAATGTCAGCATACAACTTTTTTTCTTCTTCATTCAAATAACCCTTAGCAACAAAATCATTAAGGTTCTTTTCGGCTTTATTATACATTTCTCTTAATTTATAGACTTGATCTAAAATTTCTTTTAATTCTTCTTTATCCTTAATCAAAGCCATATCTCTAACCAAAATAGCTCTATCGTGAACTGAGCCACGAAAGTCAATGGCTTGACGAGAAATAGCACCATTGACAAAAACAACCCTTTCTAAGGCTGAGCCTATCGATTCTATTTTTATCTCCGAAAACACAACAACAAAAAGCACAAAAGCTATGATAGCAATAAAACTTGCGTAAAGTTTAGCTGCTAAAGAAAGTTGAGATGTTTTAAAATCATTATCTTTTTTCATTATCATTAACCTCTCGTTTTTAAAAAATTTTTCGTTAATTATACACAATTTTAAAATACAAACGCTTAAAATGTCAAAATTTTTTTATAATTTTGCACATTCTTGCCTTTTGCCATTAAGATTAATAAACTGTTTGTTTAAATTCTCAAAATTTGGTATAAAAGCATAGCCACTTAAGCTTTCAACCACTATGCAAACTATTTGTTTTTGGGCATTGCTTAATTTTATTATGCAAGGAGTATTTTTGTGAAAAATAAGCTTATCATAAGGCTTTGTTGCGCCTTTTAAGGGAGAATAAAGCCTGCCAAATTCATCAAAAATTACCCTTGTAGAACCACTGCAAGCTCCTTTAAATTCAACTTTATTTACCCCATATCTTTTTTCTATATTAAAACGAGCATTTGCCTTTATATCATCTTTGTCGATGACTCCGCTTTGCCCTGAATTCATTAGTTTTTTAGGGTTTATCACATCCAAAGCGATTTCTCTGTCTAAATTTAGGGCTAACCTGCCTATATTTGCATTGCCATCGCCATTTTTATCCAAAAAAATGGTATAGGTTTGCTCATTATTTGTGGCTGATTTTGAGCGGATAAAATAAAGTTGCCACCTTGCTTTAAACCATTCATCTTTAGTCGCTACGCTTGTAGAGTAAATTCTAAAAGAGCTTTGCATTAAGGCAAGATTTTTTGTGTAGCTTAAGTCATTAAGAATTTGCTTTGCGGCTAAATAAATTCTTTCATCATTTTTAGGATAAAAGCGAGCAATGCTTAAAATAAGGCTTAAGATAAAAATAACAAGACTAAGTTCAAGCAAGGAAAAGGCTTTTTTCATTGCACTTTCTTAATGGCATAATATTCATTATGTGGTCCTAAAACAATGCTTAAATGAGCTTGTTTTCTCCTTTTTACTCTTTCTAAAACGAGATTTTTGCTGGAATTTATGCCGTAGAATTTAAGTCTAAGCTGCATATCTTCATCAGTTTTTATCCTCTTTATGCCTTTTTCTTTTAGCTCAAGGGCTAAATCTTTGGCGGTGTGGTAATTATAAACAAAATGTTTTTGGGGGTTTTTGGTGAAAACATACAAAGAGCTATTGAAAATGATGAGTATATAACAAAATAAAAGAAAAATGCTTGCACATTCTATAAAAATCGTGTATTTTAACCTTAAATTTGGCAATCTTATGCGGTATGAGTTCATTAAAGAGCTTATAAGCAAAGGAGTGCAAATCACGCAAAAGGGTAAAAAATCCTCCAAATAAAGCTTTTGACGCATAGAAAATATAAGACAAAACAAAAAACTTGTTGCCATTATAAACCAAAGCATAGGTTTTTGTGGCTTAAAAGCAAGACGGTAAATAACATAAAAATAATACACAAAAACAAGTGGAGAAAAACACGCTGCAAAAATCCCCAAAGTATCTAAAAAATATCCCTTAGGCTTACCACTATAATCAAACTCATACATTCCCACACTTGCGCCAAATAACGCTAGGGTAAAAAACACAAAGGGCAAATCTTTTTTGTATAAGGCATAAAAAAATAAAGATAAAAAAAGCACAGCAAAAGAGCTATCCACAAACAAAACCAACACAAGCAGGATATAAAAGCATTTTTTAAAGCCATATTCATAAGCACAAAGCACCAAAAGACTTAAACAAATGACTAAAGAGGCTTCATTAACACACAAAGCGCTTGCTACTGTGCCAGGTAAAAGCAAAAACAGCACAAGAGAAAAAAGGGCATCTTTTTGAGTTTTGGTGATTTTAAGAGCATAAAAATAAAGCAAAATCGCACTCAAGCAGTGAATAAGCACAAAGGGCAAGCGAAGTCCAAAGTCATTTTGCCCCAAAAGTGCTGTTCCAAGATGAGCTATAAAGGCTGTGAGGCTATCATCATCAAAATATAATTTTGCTTCATAATAACTAATGCTTAAAGTGCTTATACCATAACTCAAAGCTAAAAAATCCAAAGTCAAAACGAGAAATAAAGCCTTTTTCATTTTTTTCCTTTGGTCAATTTAGCCCTTATAAAATTTAGCTGATAAACCCGCTTGCAAGCACGGTGTCTTTGTCGTAAAACACCGCCATTTGCCCACTTGCAAGGGCATAAACAGGTTCTAAAAGCGTGATTTTCGCGCTTAAATTTGGCAAAACTTGCACCACACAAGCCGTGCTTTTGCTTCGGTAGCGGATTTTTACCTCGCA
>CAKVDW010000003.1 GCA_934728065.1 uncultured Campylobacter sp. | reverse complement strand
AGCAAGGGTATAAGCGTGGTGAGCGTGCCTGACATTCGTTGGAAAAGGCGCGACATAAAGAGCATATCGCTTTTAGCACAGTGCTATGCTAAAGAAATGGCGTTAAATGCGGGTGCTGATGAGGGTTTTATGGTAGAAAATGGCAAAGTTACGGAGGCTACAAGCGCATCAGCCTTTATAATCAAGGACAAAACGCTTATCACAAAGCCCTTTTCTAATGAAATTTTGTGTGGAATTCGCAGACAAAATATTTTAAATTTTGCTTATGAACTTGGTTTGCAAGTTGAACAAAGAGCCTTTACGATGAATGATGTTTATGAGGCTGATGAAGTTTTTATATCAGCAGCCTCCTTACCCATTTTAGCTGTTGTTAAGGCTGATGGCAAGATAATAGCCGATGGTAAAGTGGGCGAATTTACTCAAAAATTAAGGCAAAGATATTTACAAAAGATGAAAAATGAAGCGCAAATTTAAAATGCTTAGTCAAAGAAATAACAAGAAAGTTTTTGAAATTTAACTTATTTTTTAGGGCAAAAATGTTATATTTATATGATAAATTTATTTAAGGTTATGTCGTGCTTTTGAGATTTGATTTTACTTACACGAGCGAGAATGATTTTTTCGAGTATTTGTTGTGCCTTTATGCTAAAAATTTGAATTTTAGCCTTGAAAAGTCCCAAGAAATCATCACTTTAAAGGTGCAAGGAAACGAAAAGGCTATAAATGAGTTTTGCACTAGCCTTGAAAATATGCCAAATTCGGTTTTTGTGCGAGATTTTAAGGTGCAAGCCATTGAAAATGAAAGCATAGAGCAAAGCCAAATTCAAAAAAACTTCGCTAAAAAGGACTTTTTAACAAGCTTAAATTCAAGGGCTTACCAAGAAAAAGGCGAGTTGATTGACAACGAATGGGGCGAGTTTGTAAATGATGAGCTTTGCTTTGATGGGGCGAGTTTTGAGCCTATTTCAAGGGCAAATTTTAACGCCTTGCTTGATGAAAGCGTGTCGCGCCTTTGTGCGGGGCAGAGTTTTTTCATCAAAAACGAGCTTGGGGTTTATGAAATAGAGCTTTTTAAGGGCGAGTGGCAAAAAGATTTTTTAATGGCTACTGACATAAAGGCGATAAAATCGGCATTTGTTTGCTCTAACGAAAATCTCAAACTACTCGCAAGCCTTGAAAAACCACTGATAAAACTTCGTTTTTCGGCGATTTTTCGCAGCAAATATCAGCTTGAATTTAACGAATTTAGGCTCAAACTCCCGCACAATCTTTTCTTTTTCGCACTTGGCGAGAAACTTTTTGAAAAAAATGTGAATTTTTTAGCCTTTACAAAGCGCGAAAATTTAGGTGCTGACTTTGAAATTTATGAGCTTGATAAAAGGCTCATCGTGCTTAACGGGCTTAGTTTCATCAACCAAAAGGCAAGGGAGCTTATTTTAAGCAAAGATGACAAAAATATGGCTCGAATTTCTTATATTTTGAGTCGCTTTGATGAGCGGGCGTTGCTTTTGGAGCTTAGTCAAAATGATGATGACATTTTGCTTGTGGATAAGGGGACAAACCTTTTAAGGCTTGATTTGCCGCGCAACGCAAAGCAGCTTTATGCTGACATTTGCGCTGATGAAGTGGGCGCAAGGCTTTTTGAGAACTATAAGCAAAATTTTAAACTTTTAAGTGGCGAATTTAAGGTGAAAAATAACTTTTTTTCGCTTTTAGGACTTGTGGGACAAATGCTTGGGCTTGATGATGAGACACAAAAAGCCGCACACAAGCTTTTAGAGCTAAGCGATAGCTCAAAACTGCCCCGCGGTGTGAAAATTGACTTTCGTTTCAAGGAAAACGGCAAGGAATTTGACTACACAAGGACTTTGCGTTCAACGATGAGCTTTATGCTTGCAGGCGTGGAGGCTAGCAATATCGCTTATGGAGCGGTGGAGAGCTTGGTGTATTTTTTGCGTGATTTTTACGATGAACTGCGAGAAAAAGGACTTGCCGAATGTGCCATCATCAGTGGTTCACTCTTTGAGTGCAAAAGCCTTGCTAAAAACACACTCAAACACCTAAAAAACTGCAAGGTGAGCGATGTGCCGCTCTTCATTTAAACTTGAAATTTCAGGGCTGGTGCAAGGCGTGGGCTTTCGTCCGCTTGTCTTTAATCTCGCCACGAAAAAAGGGCTTTTTGGCGAGGTTTATAACGACACAAAGGGCGTTGTCATCATCTTACAATGCGCTAAAAGCGAGTGCGAAAGTTTTTTGAGCGATTTAAAGGCAAACTTACCCCCCTTAGCGAAAATCGAGCAAATCAAAATAAGCGAGTGCAAAAGCCCTGTGTATAGCGATTTTCGCATAAGCCTTTCGCAAACGAGCGTAAAGACAAGCGCGATTTTAAGCGACTTTTCTTTTTGCGATGAGTGTGAAAAAGAATTTTATGAGCCTACAAATGCGCGTTTTCATTACCCTTTTATCACTTGCACGCATTGTGGGGTGCGCTTTTCGCTTATCAAAAAACTCCCTTATGACAGAAAAAACACCACTATGAGCGAATTTAAAATGTGTAAGCATTGTCAAAGCGAGTATGAAAACCCAAAAAACCGCCGCTTTCACGCTCAGCCCATATCCTGCCCCAAATGCGCCATCAAAGTGAGCTTGCAAAGTGCTGACAAATCAACACTTGCCACAGATGAAAACGCCTTTAAGCAAGCTGCTATGCTTTTAAAAAAGGGCGAAATCCTTGCGATGAAGGGCGTGGGCGGCTTTCATCTCATCTGCGATGCGCTTAATGAAAAAGCCATACAAAAATTAAGAGAGCGCAAAAACCGCCCCGCAAAGCCTTTGGCTGTGCTTTGCAAGGATTTAGCACAGGCACACACACTCGCGCACATAAACGACAAGGAAGCAAGCCTTTTAAGCTCAAATGTCAAGCCCATAGTGCTTTTAAAGGCGCGTATCAAGCTAGGACAAATCGCCTTTGACACCGATAAAATCGGCATTATGCTAGCCTACACCCCCTTTCAACTCTTGCTTTTTGAGTATTTTCAAAGCCCTATCATCGCCACAAGTGCAAATTTAAGCGGAGAGAGCATTATTTACAAGGAAGAGGATTTATTTTTTAAGCTAAATGGCGTATTTCTTTTAGGCTTTGAAAGAGAGATTGAAAACCCAAGCGATGATAGCATAGCCCAAGTTATCGATGATGAAATAATGTTTTTACGCACTTCAAGGGGCATTAGCCCTACATATATAAAGCTTGACGAGCATTTTTCGCGCAAAAATGCCCTTGCATTAGGGGCTGAACTGAAAAACGAATTTGTGATAAGCTACGACAAAAAGCTCATCGTATCACCTTACATAGGCGATTTGAAAAGCGTGGATACACTCGAGCGATTTGCAAATTCGCTTGAATTTTTTGTGCGAAACTACGATTTGTGCTTTGACACACTCATCGGCGACAAGCATCCGCACTTTGATTATGGGGATTTAAAGCCAAATTTAAAAGTCCAGCACCACTACGCACACCTTTGCGCCACGCTTTTTGAGCATCGCATTTTTGATGAAGTGCTTGCCTTTGCCTTTGATGGCACGGGTTATGGCGATGATGGCAAAATTTGGGGCGGAGAGATTTTTAAGGCGGATTTAGCAAAGTATGAAAGAGTGGGACATTTTAGCGAATTTAAGCTCATCAACGCTGATATAAAAAATATCGCAAATTTAGCTTTAAGCCTTATTTTTGAGTGGAATTTGCAAGATGAAAGCAAGGATTTTTTAGCCCGTTTTTCGCCCACAAAGCTAGAAAATTTAGCTAAAATTCACGCTCAAAGCTCGCTTTTTACCAGCTCGCTAGGGCGCATAATCGATGCTTTTGGGGCGGTGATTTTTGGCAAAGAAAGGCTTGATTATGAAGCTCAAATAGGGCTTTTGATAGAAAAGCATTTTGATGAAAATTTAGCTTACAGCTACAAATTTGACATAAATGAAAATGAAATTTGCGTGAAAAATGCCTTTAAACAAGCCTTAAAAGATGACACACGCCACGCTTGCACGGGCTTTTTAAATGCACTAGCTGCTTGTATAGTTGATTTTACCGCGCTTTTTGAGAAAAAAAGAGCGCAAAATTCACAAAAAAATGGGCTTTTAGCAAGCAAAAATTTGCCCGTAATTTTGTGTGGTGGCGTTTTTCAAAATTCAACCCTGCTTAAAATCCTTAACAAAAAGAATTTTGCCTACAAGGTTTCGCTTAAATTTCCTCCAAATGACAGCTGCATCGCACTAGGACAAATGGCACATTTTTTATATAAAGGTTAAAGCATTTTGATTTGCCTTAATTTGCAAGGCAAAGACATTTTATTGTTTTATATTAGATTTGCTTTTTTGTGTGAGCGTAATTTTACACACTTTAATGAAACTCTAAGCTAAATTTAGATAATATGCAAAGTTTATTTTAGCTTAAAATGTGAAAGGAAAGCCGTGCCTACGATAAATCAGTTAGTTCGTAAAGAGCGCAAAAAGATTTTGACGAAGTCCAAATCCCCTGCTCTGAAAAATTGTCCGCAAAGACGGGGCGTTTGCACTCGTGTTTATACGACAACCCCCAAAAAGCCGAATTCGGCTTTGAGAAAAGTTGCCAAAGTTCGCTTGACAAGTGGATTTGAGGTCATTAGCTACATAGGCGGCGAGGGACACAACCTGCAAGAACACAGCATTGTGCTGGTGCGTGGCGGTCGTGTCAAGGATTTGCCCGGTGTGAAGTATCACATAGTGCGTGGTGCGCTTGATACAGCAGGCGTTGCCAAAAGAACGGTCTCTCGCTCCAAATACGGCGCGAAAAAGCCAAAAGCTGGCGGCGCTGCTGCGAAACAGTAGCTTACAAGCACAGGCAAGGCTCGGTGTTTTAGCCTTGTTTGAGTAAAATTTGCCCTTGCAAGCCTAAATTTAGGCATTTAGCACGGAGCAAGCAAAAAATTTGAAGGAAAAAAGATGAGAAGAAGAAAAGCTCCCGTTAGGGAAGTCCTACCAGACCCTATTTACGCAAGTAAGGTCATCACAAAATTCATCAACGCGTTAATGTATGATGGCAAAAAAAGTGTCGCCACAGACATTTTATACGGCGCGCTTGAAAATATCGACAAGAAAAACCAAGAGAAAAAAGGCATTGAAATTTTCAATGATGCCATTGAGAATATCAAGCCGATTTTGGAAGTAAAGTCCCGCCGAGTAGGTGGTGCGACTTATCAAGTGCCTGTTGAAGTGCGCCCTGCTAGGCAACAAGCCTTAGCAATTCGCTGGATAATCTCTTTTGCTCGCAAACGAAGCGAAAGAACAATGATAGAAAAGTTAGCAGGCGAGCTTTTAGACGCTGCAAACTCCAAAGGTGCGTCTTTTAAGAAAAAAGAAGACACCTACAAAATGGCAGAAGCGAACAAGGCTTTTGCGCATTATCGTTGGTAAAAAGGATAGCAAATGTCAAGAACTACACCCTTAAAACGAGTGCGAAACATAGGCATTGCCGCTCACATAGACGCTGGCAAGACGACAACAAGCGAGCGCATACTTTTTTTCACGGGTATGAGCCACAAGATAGGCGAAGTGCATGACGGCGCGGCGACTATGGACTGGATGGAGCAAGAAAAAGAACGCGGCATCACCATCACAAGTGCGGCGACTACTTGCTTTTGGAAAGACCATCAAATCAACCTTATCGACACCCCCGGACACGTGGATTTTACCATAGAAGTAGAACGCTCTATGCGTGTGCTAGACGGAGCTGTGGCTGTTTTTTGCTCGGTTGGTGGCGTGCAACCCCAAAGTGAAACCGTGTGGAGACAAGCCAACAAATACGGCGTTCCACGCATAATTTTTGTCAATAAAATGGACAGAATCGGCGCAAATTTCTTTAATGTCGAAGCCCAAGTGAAAAACCGCCTTAAAGCAAACCCCGTGCCTATACAAATTCCTATCGGTGCGGAGGACGATTTTAAGGGCGTTATCGACTTAGTAAAGATGAAAGCCTTTGTGTGGGAGGACGATACCAAGCCTACTGATTATGTAGAAAAAGAAATTCCCGCTGACTTAAAGGACAAGGCAGAAGAATATCGCACCAAGATGATAGAAGCCGTGAGCGAAACTAGCGATGAGCTTATGGAGAAATACCTTGCGGGCGAGGATTTAAGCGAAAGTGAGATAAAAGCAGGGCTAAAAGCAGGGTGTTTGAGTATGAGCCTTATGCCTATGCTTTGCGGCACAGCCTTTAAAAACAAAGGAATTCAGCCCTTGCTTGACGCTGTGGTTGCTTATTTGCCAGCACCTGATGAGGTGGCAAACATTAAAGGGCAGTATGAGGACGGCAAAGAAGCAAGTGTCAAATCAACCGATGATGGCGAATTCGCCGCACTTGCCTTTAAGATAATGACAGACCCCTTTGTCGGGCAGCTTACCTTTGTGCGCGTGTATCGCGGAAGCCTAGAAAGCGGCTCTTACGCCTACAACTCCACAAAGGACAAAAAAGAGCGCATAGGGCGTTTGCTTAAAATGCACTCAAACAAAAGAGAAGAAATCAAAGTCCTTTACGCAGGCGAAATCGGCGCTGTGGTAGGGCTTAAAGACACGCTCACGGGCGATACCTTGTCAAGCGAAAAGGACAAGGTGATTTTAGAAAAAATGGACTTTCCAGACCCCGTTATCAGCGTGGCTGTGGAGCCAAAAACCAAAGCAGACCAAGAAAAAATGTCTATCGCTTTAAGCAAACTAGCCCAAGAAGACCCAAGTTTTCGCGTTAAGACGGACGAAGAAAGCGGACAAACCATCATTTCTGGTATGGGCGAGCTACACCTTGAAATCATCGTGGATAGAATGTTGCGTGAATTTAAGGTTGAAGCAGAAGTGGGGCAACCGCAAGTTGCCTACCGCGAAACCATACGAAAAAGCGTTGAGCAAGAGTATAAATACGCCAAACAATCAGGCGGACGCGGACAATACGGGCATGTCTTTTTGCGACTTGAACCAAAAGAAGCAGGAAGCGGGTATGAGTTTGTCAATGACATTAAAGGTGGCGTAATCCCCAAAGAATACATTCCCGCTGTGGATAAAGGCGTGCAAGAAGCCCTACAAAATGGCGTTTTAGCGGGCTATCCTGTCGAAGATGTCAAGGTAACCGTGTATGATGGCAGCTATCACGAGGTGGATTCAAGCGAAATGGCGTTTAAACTTGCCGCGTCAATGGGCTTTAAAGAGGGCGCACGCAAGGCAGGTGCCGTGATACTCGAACCTATGATGAAGGTTGAAGTGGAAACGCCCGAAGAATATATGGGCGATGTCATCGGCGATTTAAACAAAAGGCGCGGACAGGTAAATTCTATGGACGAACGCGGCGGCAACAAAGTCATCACAGCATTTTGTCCGCTAGCTGAAATGTTTGGCTACTCGACTGATTTGCGAAGCCAAACGCAGGGGCGCGCGACTTACACAATGGAGTTTGACCATTATGATGAAGTGCCAAAGAATGTAAGCGAGGAAATCATCAAAAAGCGAAACGGCTAAAAGGTTGAATTTAAGTGCTTTTGGGTGAGTTTGAGAAAACAAGTGGTGGCAAGTTTTACGCCTAGCCTTGCAAGGTTTCTTACACAACGCCCAAAATCATCTTAAATTTTTTGCCTTTGGGTTGTAAATTT
Source organism: uncultured Campylobacter sp. (assembly GCA_934728065.1). Classification (GTDB taxonomy): domain Bacteria; phylum Campylobacterota; class Campylobacteria; order Campylobacterales; family Campylobacteraceae; genus Campylobacter_D. Next base: position 104,674 of record CAKVDW010000003.1, on the reverse strand, counting down.
AGGCGAAAAATTTAAGAATTTATCTAAAATTTCGCTTTTGAGTGAAATTTAAGCAAATTAGAAAGCCAAAAAAAGACGGTGAGTAAGGCTGAATTTAAGGCTAAAAAAGCTGAATTTAAAGCGCAAAAAGATAGGCTCAAAGCCGAACTAAAAGCACTTGAACTTTATTGAAATTTGACATTTTGTAAAGTGAAATTTGCTTGTGCTATAAGCAAGGCTAAATTTCAACTTGTGAGAAATTTAGATAAATTTGCATAGCGAATTTATCCCACGCCGTCATTGTGAGTGAGCGTTGTCGGCGTGGTTGTTTTAACGCAAATGTGTTTTTTTGATGATAAAATTTGATTGTTAAAAGTCAAATTTTTGCATAAATGCCCAAAAAATTTGGATATAAGTTTAAATAATCCTCAATCATCACAAAAAAACACAAAAAGATTGCACATACAATCCTTAAATTTAACGACTTTATTTCCTTTTCTTCCTTATATCATTTCCCGCAAGCCTCACTCACTCCGCCTTTGCAAAGTTTGTCGGCATAGTATTTGATTTTTTGGGGATTTTCATCTATATCATCATTAAAGCCAGCATATGCAAGAACACAGCCATAAAGCTCGCCCATTTCGCACGCTTTTTCAGCGTATTTAAGGGTTAATTTTATGTCCTCATATTAAAAAAAAAGCAACGCCATATTCGCACAAAAAACGGCGTCCATAGAACAAACCTTATCCGCATAGCTTTGAGCCTTTTTTAAATCAGGGCTTACTTCCCACATTTCACCACCACCATCGAGATAAGCTCGTGTCGCAGTATAACAAGATAAAGTCTCGCCCTTGTTACAAGACTTTATTGTAAGTTTAAATAACCGCTTGCACGCTCCTTTGTCCATAGATTCCTGACAATGTAGTATTGTGCGTTGCACTTCCTCGTTTTGATGCCATTTTTGCATTGCCTCTTGACTTTTAGCACTCATTTTTTGCTGCCACTCACTTTGCACTTGCTCGAAGCTTTTTGCACACACCCAGCTTATTAAAAGTAAGCCTACTAAAATCACTTTTTTCATTTTTTACTCCTTTTAGATTAAGTGAATTTTTTAAGCAAATAATAACACATAGCCACCTTACTTACTTTTTATAAATTTTTCTATATCATCTGTGTGTGAAATTTTGCTGACACCGTGCTTTTCTAAAAGAAATCTTTGGGTTTTAGGTGGTTCAATATGCCGATGTCCTGACCAAACTCTAAATATAGATAAAAACTGAATTAAAGAGATTTTAGTTCTTTTTGAAAACTCCATTTTCACCCTTATTTAATTTTAAGCTTGAATTAATTGTATTATAGCAAAAAAACACTATTTTTTTTTAAATTTTTTTAAAAATCACACCGCTTAAAAGAAAAATTAAACAAAATGCAAAGAAATTTGTGTTAAAATACGCCTTTTATTAGAAACAGTTAGCTTTTTTAGCCAAAAATGGCATTTTCTTGCGTAAAAGCTAAATTTAAGTCTTTTTAAAGGGCTAAAAATTAAGCTTTTTATCATCTGCATTTGGCAGTTTGTTTTTGTCCGCCCCCGTAGCTCAGCAGGATAGAGCGCAAAATTCCTAATTTTGAGGTCGTGAGTTCGAATCTCGCCGTGGGCACCACCAACTATTATTTTAGCTTTCTCTCAATTTACAAAAACTTCTTTAAATAACTATATAGTGAGCTTTATAATTTCTTTTGTTGATTTTTAATTTCTTTTGTGATATAATTTTCGCCGAATAATTGAGGGTCTAATTAAGGGACTAGTTATTTTATTAAGGGACTAGCTCTAATTAGCCCTTAAAATAAGGGATGAAGTTATGGCAAATGTAGCAAATACCTATTTAAGCGATAAAGATATAAGAAATTTACCACTAAAAGAGAAAAAGTATCGCAAGGTTGTTGGAAATCCAAAAGAGCTTTATATCTTTATAAATCCCAAAGGCACAAAGAAATTTGCTTTAAGGCTAAATGTCGATGGCAAGGAAGTTCTTTATGGTTTAAAAGAGTTTAGAGAGGGCATTTACAGCGTGGCAGAGGCAAGAAAAGATGCCATAGCTATGCTAAAAAGGTATCAACAACTAGGAAGTGTAGATTTACTTAAAAATGGCAATGAAAAATACAGTTTCGGAAACCTTTTTAAGCTTTGTATCGAGCAAAAGCAAAAGAAAGGATTAAATTTAGACTATCTTAGAAAAGCAACTCAAATGTGTGAAAAATACCTTTTGCCAAGCCTAACCAAAAGAGATGTCAAAACTATCTCTTACAGCGATTTGCTCACTATCTTAAACACCATTTATAACCCAAACAATCCAGCCACAAGTCGCCTTGATACCATACGCCGATTGATTAACTTTTTGCACGAGACTTTTAGCCTAGCCTTGAAAGATAGGTATATAGACTTTGACCCAAGCTATGGTTTAAAACAAGAATTTCCAACGAGAGTAAAATTTAATCAAATCCACGAGTTAGACGGCAGATACCCAGCTTTGATAAAGGACGGCGATTTAAGAGAATTTATAAGAGATTTAAAAAATGATAACAGGCTAGAAATTCAAACAAAAAGAGCGATTTATTTGCAAATTTTAAGCATAAATCGTCCGTCAAACACTTTGGGCGCAAAATGGGAATATATAGACTTTGAAAACGGACTTTGGACTATACCAGCTAGGGATATGAAAACAAAAATGCCCCACGAGATACCACTAACTAGACTAATGGCAAAAATTCTCAAAGAGCAGAGTTTATTTAGCAATGGTATAAATGAATTTATCTTTCCAAGCGGTGGTAGAAAACGACATATTACCATAGAGGGTATGGAAAAGGCGATTAGAAATTTAGGATACAACGACAAATATAAGGGTAAAGTAACTCCACACGGCTTTCGTGCGACATTTAGAACCATTTGCTCACAGCACAAAGCTGAGCTTTTAGGGCTTGGCATAAGCGAAGAGGTCATAGAAAGTGCATTAGCTCACAAAGAGCCAAATCAAGTCAAATTTTCTTATGAAAGAGAAAAAGCCACTTTGGAGCAAAAAAGAGTGCTTTTGCAATGGTATGAGGATTACTTGAATAGCGTAGAGAATTTAGGAATTTAAACAAATTTTACAAAAGAGACTTGACATAATTTTGCTAAAATGCTATTATAGCACTATTTGAAAACAAAAAGAGTAAAATTTTTCATTTCTCTTTTTACTCTCTTTTTAAAAATTTGGGTTTCTTTTTACTCTCTTTTTAAAAATTTGGGTTTCTTTTTACTCTCTTTTTACTATCTTTTTAACACACATTAAAAAGAGAATAAAGCCCTATAAAATAGCCATTTAAAGGGTATAAATTCTTTCTCTTTTTAAATATATGTGCGTATGAGAAAATTTTAAAAGTGTTTCAAATATCTATTTTATAGAGCTTTAAAAAGGATTTTTTTGTGAATTTTTATGAAATTTGGTGAAGTTTTTAAATGAGATAGCTATAAATAAAGCTTTGTAAGGCTAACGCCTTAAAAAGCTTTTCATTAAAACACCAAAAGAAATGAGTTAAGCTTTCACAAATCGAATAAATACTTGCCCTTGATGATAGCAAGGATTTTCACACTCTTTTTAAACTCATCATTTTTCAGTCTAATGTCCTTACTGCTCGCTATGATTTGCAATCTTACTTCATCAAACTCGCTAAAATACTGCACCACAAGCACACTACCCTTAAAATCAATGATGATTTTATCGCCATTTTCAACATTTTCATCTCGTATAACGGCTAAAATTTCTTTGTTTTTGGCGTATGGTTCTAGCTCATTGTGTCTAATTTTGATAAAACAAAAATCAAAGTTACCCATATCAAACAAATTGCTTAAAATCCACGATTTTACGGTAAAGGGACTTTCAATGCAGTTGTTATCAATGTAGTTTTTAAGCCCATCATAAACAGCACAAATGCTTTCTTCCATTTCCTTGAATTTAAGGTTTTGTGGGTTTAGTTTATACTTTACAAAGGCTTCATTTAAGCTCATATCGGTATCAAAATATTCAAAGCCTATGCCTGTGGCTTGTAGAATTTTCCATTTTACGCCCTGCGAGATAGGATTTACATTATTTTCGTAAGAGTTAATGCTTCCCTTTGTGATACCGACCTTATCGCCAAATTCTCTTTGACTTAATCCAAAAGCATTGCGTAAATTTCGCAGTTTTTCACCCTTAGTTTTCATAGTCATCATTTTACCACAAAAATGTTTAAAAAGATTTACAATAATATATAAAAATTTATTGACAATTAACAGAAAATAATATACAATAATTTGAAAATTTATTTTTAAAGGTAGCAAAAATGCAGTATATCGAACCCACAAACAAAGACTTTCTAACGCCAAAAAAGCTAGAAGCAGAATTTGGCATTAGTATCACCAAACAATCCAGAATGCGAATGCGTAAAAATCAAAATCAAACGAATTCCTTGCCTTTCATAAAGCTAGGTAAGCTCATTTTGTATAAAAGAAGTGAGATTGAAAAGTGGCTTGATAGCAACAGCAAGGGGCTAAAATGAATAAAACTACTTCAAAAGGAGATAAAACTATGCTTAAAATTCTAGAAGAAAACGGCTTTAAGAGATTAACCCCACAAGATTTGATGAATTTGCGATTTGAATGGCTGATTGATGGCTTTTTAGCCAAACAATCCCTAGTAATGCTTTACGCACAAGCAGGCAGTGGCAAAAGCTATTTTGCACTTTATTTAAGCAAATTTTTGCTTGAAAATGGCAAGATTAGACAAGTATTTTACCTTGACGCTGATAATGGAAAGACGACTTTAAAGGGACGGCAAGTTGATAAATTTATTTCAATGCCAAATTTTGAGTATATTGCAGAAAATAAGCCCAACAAATACACTATTTTTAAGCACTTACAAAGGGCTGATGACCTAGAAAATGCCTTAATCGTCATTGACAGCGTTAGAAATTTTATCAAAGATGACTTTAACAAAGACAATATGATGATTAAATTTTTCGATGAACTTCAAGTGTTAAGAGATAGAGGAGCTACAATCATATTTTTGCACCACCAACCCAAGCAAATACAAGATGAAAACAACAAGCTTTACAAGGGGGCAACGACTTTTTTAGATAGCGTAGATGAGGGATACTTTTTGCATAAAATTGATATTAAAGAGTATGAGGAATTTATCATACTTGTAGAACCACAAAAAAGAAGAGACGCCACCAAGCCACACGCCTTTAAGATAAATACCCTAAAATTAAGCTTTGAAAGCGTGGATTATCTTAAATATGGCGAAAATCATAAGGCACAAATTACTTTGAATTTAGTCAAAGATATTTTAAGCGAATGTGATGAGCTTTGCCAACAAGATTTAGCGAGTAAAATTAAAAGAAAAATCGAGCAAGATTATATAGAAATTGTCGGTAGAAATGCCTTGTGGAAATTGCTTGATAAATATAAGGGCATTTTGTGGGAGATTACTTATGAGCCACAAGAAAAAGGCGGAAAGAAAAAATGCTTTACGCTGATTAAAAATTAAATCGGTATTTATTTTAACATTTACACAAAAACAATAAAGACTATTAACAAGATATTTTAGGGGGTAACAAAGTAGCAGATATACATCTGCTAGTCTTTGTTTTTGCTCCCATCTGCTACGCAAATGTGAGCAAAAATACCCCCTAAAATATCAAACCATAAAACACCAAAAAAGAAAGGACAAGAAAATGCCAAAACTTACAAAGGAACAATGGGAGGAATTAAGATGGAGAGCTAAAAGAAATAAGGATAATCCACGCTTTAAAGAAGCCATAGCCAACATAAGCCCAAGAACAAGCACAAAGGGTAATTTACACTTTGGCACGAGAGCAACTTATAGCAAAAGAAACAGGGCAAAGGGTGCGAAGTTTTGGATAAAGCACAATGACAGGCAAAACGAGCAGGAATTAAGCTACCTTTTGCCACAAGATGAAAGAGAGCCAAACGAATACACGCCTTTAAATCCAAGACAAATTGAGCTTTTAAACAAAAGGGGTATAGAGCCGACAAAGGAAAATTTTTTAAGTGCCTATGAAAAGGAAATAAGAGCAGATTATGAAAAGCAACACGGGCGAAAAATGCCAAGCAATAGCCAACCTTTCATTGAGGCTATTTTGAATTTAAAAGTTAATCACAGCATAGCAGACATTAAAAAGGCTTTGCAAGAAGCTAATATGCCTTTAAAAGCCATTGACATAGCCATTCATAGAGACGATGGACACAAAAACGAGCTTACAGGGGAGACTGTTAAGAACTATCACGCCCATATAATCTTTGCAAACTATGATTTTAAGACACACAGAACGATTTTAAGAACTTTAAGCAAGAAAGAGTTTAGAGAATGCAAGGAAAGAGTTATTGAGGCTTTGGGTATGCCACTTAACAAAGAGAAAAAGAAAAAATTTCACTCGACAAGATACCAGCTTCAACGCCAAAAAGAAAAAAGAGCCGAACAACTTTTGAAAGATTTACGAGCTTATGAAAAAGAACACCTACAAACGCACGAAAACGGCTCAAAAATCAACGACAATAATTTAGACAATAAAAAACATACACCAAAGCAAAATTTAAATCCATTCGCTGATGAAATAGCAAAAAGAAAAGCTCGTATAGAGGAATACCGCAAACAAAAGAAAGATGATGATTTAGCAAGGTAAGCTTTGCAAACTCTCATAAAGCCCATTTCTTTTGGTGTTTTAATGAAAAGCTTTTTAAGGCGTTAGCCTTACAAAGCTTTATTTATAGCTATCTCATTTAAAAACTTCACCAAATTTCATAAAAATTCACAAAAAAATCCTTTTTAAAGCTCTATAAAATAGATATTTGAAACACTTTTAAAATTTTCTCATACGCACATATATTTAAAAAGAGAAAGAATTTATACCCTTTAAATGGCTATTTTATAGGGCTTTATTCTCTTTTTAATGTGTGTTAAAAAGATAGTAAAAAGAGAGTAAAAAGAAACCCAAATTTTTAAAAAGAGAGTAAAAAGAGAAATTTATCTCTATAAATTAACTAAATTTTAAAGCTAAAATGTTATAATTTCGTCTTTGGATAAGTCTTTGATTTTATTTAACAAGTAGTTAATAAGGGAATAATTAAGGGACTTTTTTAAAATTTAAACTTTTCAAGTATTGACATATAGATACTTGTATTATTAGTTTGAACTCCGCCGTGGCTTTGGAAAGTTTTCTTTCGTTTTCAAATATTCTTTTAAATGACTATATAGTGGGCTTTATAATGATTTTTGATAATTTTTAATTTCTTTGGTATGAGGACTATTTAAAATAGCATAATCATCAGCCTTAAAATCAAAAGCTACATTGAAAACCTTTTGAATTTCAAGCTCGCCGTGCGTGTCGCCGAAAAAATAAATGTTACTCATATTTACTCCATTAGTTTTGTATTTTAATTTTTAATAATAATTAAATATACTCACTACAAAGACAATTAAAGCATTATAGCAAAAAAATTCGTTTAAAAACTTTGTTGTGTCTTTCCAATTAAAAGCAAATTAAAAAGGGCAAAATTTGCTTTTGAGTCTTGACTTTGATTTTATTTTAATTCCTCATAAATTCTTTTGCAACTTGCCTTGTCGATAAGGTTTAAATTTGGGCGAGCCTTATGCAAGCCCAATATTATCGTCCCTTGAACGCAGTAAATTTTCCCAGCTTTTGGCGTAAAAATCAAATAAGAATTTGTCTCAAGCTCGGAAAAAAACATTAACAACTTGTTTGCATCAAAATCCTTGTAAAATTTGCTTGCGTTAATGAATTTGCCAAAAATATTGCCTTGATAAGATTTTGCTTCTATAATGGGTTCGTTTTGTCCTTTGATATTTGGTTCTATAATAGGCTCATACTGATAAAATACCATATAATCAACCTTTTCGCCTATATAATCCTTGCTTCTTATACCATAAATTCGTGCTTTGTTTGGGGGCGGATTTTGCAAAATGTCATTTTCATCGCTACTTTCAAAGGCAAATTTATCGCTTTGCTCGCTCGTGTAAAAAAGATGATTTGGCGTCAAAAGTTCAGCACAAAGTGCGCTTTGAGTGAGCATTATTGTAAAAATCACAGTTTTCATTTTAATTCTTTCTTTAAATTTCAAGCATTTTGACTTAAAAAGCGATAAATTTTAACATTTTTAGCTTAAATTTAACAAATTTCAAAAATAAAATCAAAGATGAGATTTAAAAACGCAAAAGGATAAGCAAGAAGCTATCAAAGACTTCGCTTACCCTGCTATAACGCGCCAAAGGTGTAAATCTTTGTTTAACGCAAGAATTATAACATAAATTTAACCCTTATGGCTTGCCACGCAAAAAGATATTATACAAGCCTTATTTTACAGCACTTTGCACGCTTTTGTTGCTTTCTTTGCCTTTGTTAGAAATATCATCTGTTTCTATGATAATTTCATCGCAAATTCGTTTTAGAGTTGTGCTTGTTTGGGTGCATAAGCTATCTGTGAGTGGCTCTACTCATCATCAGCCTTGCCTTGCAAATTGTCGTTTTTTGCGCACTCTGCAATCTCCAAATTCACAATCCTAGCTTTGCCCTTGTAAATTTTAAGCGTAACGAGTGCGCAAAATTTCCAACTCTCATCTCTTGCGCTGCGGGGCAAATTTTGCAGTTTGCGTTCGATTTCAAGGGCTTTTTCTTTGGGTGCGAAATACTTTTCCGCTCCAATTTGAAATTCATAAGTCCAAACATAAGGGCGTTTTGCCTTGATATAAATCCCATCTTTTGGCGCTTCAAAGGACTTTGCGCCAAATTCAAATACCCCGTCCGCATTTTCATCAACAAGCATTACAAAAAATTCTTTGATTTGCTTATTTTGTGGCAATTCGCCTTCTTTCACTCTTATGTCATAATCAAGGCGCACAAAATTGCCCGAAAGTATGTCGCGCGGATCGTATCCACGCGCTCGCAACTTCACTTCATCGCCAAAAAGTATGGGCAAATAGGCATTAAAAAACACAAGCGCGATGAGTGCAAACTGCGCCACAAAGGCAAACACAAGGAATTTATGCTTCATTTTGCACCCCTTTTTGCTTTTTGCGTGCGATGATGAGCAAAATGCAACCAAATATCGCAAAGATAATGCTCGCGCCTATGTAGTCCCCAAGCAAATGGATATAACGCACCACAACAAGCGCACAAATCGTTAAAATGCCTAGCACTACGCGCTTTTCTTTGATGAGATACACCCCAAAAATGAGCGTTAAAAATGAGTAAAAAATTTGCGCAAAAATGTGGTAAAGCACGGATTCATAGCCATATCCAAAAAGTTGATACGGCGCAAAATTCAAAAAGCCATAAATTTCAAGCCAAAACAACACGCCCAAAATGCCTAAAAAGTATCGTTTAAAGGCTAAATTTAAAAGTGCAGGCACTAAAAATGCAAGCATAACCAAAATTTTAATGAAAGAAAAATTCATACCGATGAGCGTTGGCGCAATGAAATCGGGCGAAGCGTAGGGATTAAGCAAAATGATAAGCGTCAAAGTGCAGGTAAAAAGGGCGTAAGGCTTGTAACTTTGCGCGTTAAAGGCTAAAAACAAAAGGCTGAGCGGAAAAGCAAGGTAAGGAAAGAGCCTAGAAAAAGGGGCATAAAACGCGTCAAAAAGCCAAGGCGCGAAGTAAAGATAAGCCAAAAGGGCAAAAAAATTCACAAAGGCAAGGGCTTTTGAGCCGTTTTGCGCTTGCAAGATAAAGCCACACAGCACAAAAATGGCAAAAGAATGCGTGAAAATTTCATCATCTGCATTTATGCAAAAGGCGATAATGGCGAAAATATAGGCTTGCCAAAAGACAAAGCCGCTTTTAAGCGCAAACGCCACGAGCAAACTCACAAAAGCCACACCTAAAAAGGCACTTGCCGTGTCATCGCCAAGATGATAAATTTGTGAAAGCAAGGCTACATTTGCAAGCAAGACAGAGTTGCTTAAAATGCCTACAAATTCGCTCCAAATTCGGCTTTTGTCCTTGCAAAGATAAAGGGCGATTTGAGTGCATAAAAGTGTGCTTAAAAGTAGCGTGGTGCGGATAAAAGCGGGGATTTGCTCCCAGTTGTAGCCTACAAGCGTGATGAGTGAAAGCGAAAACAAAACCGCCGCAAGCACCACGAGCAAGGGCGAATTTGCCTTTGTTTGTGTGGGCGAGATTTGATAATGTGCGAAAATGCGCTCTTTTTGTTCGGCGTTTAAAAGCCCGTCTTTTTCGAGCTTGTTGAGTTCGCTTTTTAAAAAATTTTGTTTGTAAAAAATCAAATTTAATCCTTTTAAAATGGTGTCCCGTGTTGGGATCGAACCAACGACCGCCTGATTAAGAGTCAGATGCTCTACCAGCTGAGCTAACGAGACATAGGACAGCTTGAAAAGCCTTGTTTATCGGGGTGATAAAGGACTTCCAAGCCTTGTGGCGCAGCGGACGGGGCTCGAACCCGCGACCTCCGCCGTGACAGGGCGGCGTTCTAACCAGCTGAACTACCGCTGCACTACAAAATACGGAGACAAACTACGGAAAACGGACACACAAGCTAGCTTTTTGCTTTGTAAAAAGCGCGCATTAGCTTCTGTGCTTCCGCATTCTAAATGGTGGTCGCTATAAGACTCGAACTTATGACATCCACTTTGTAAGAGTGGCGCTCTACCAACTGAGCTAAGCGACCATTTCGGCAAGCAAACGCTGCCACACAACCGTGGCGACCCCTAGAGGATTTGAACCTCTGTTACCAAACAGAGAGAATGGCGTCCTGGACCGCTAGACGAAAGGGTCAAACCCTTAAATTCTGGTGTCCCGCGTTGGATTCGAACCAACGGCCCCCTCCTTAAAAGGGAGATGCTCTACCGACTGAGCTAGCGAGACAAAAATTTAAAACTAGGATTATACTAAAATAAAAGGTATTTTGTCAAGGGGTAAAATGGTTATATTTGAGTTTTTTGTAAAATCAATTAAAATAAGATTTTATTTTTAAGATAATAATATAAATTTTTTTATTTTAAGTTTTTTTTAAGTTAAAAAAAGATACAATGGCGAAATTTTAATTTTAGCAAGAAAGGACTTATTATGATGCAAATGTATTCAATGCGTATGATGTGCATAATGCAAAGCTAATATGAGTCTTTGGCAGCTCAGGTTTCCGAAGGCTTTAGGGCGGATAAGGAAGCAAAGGGTTGCAAACTACGATTTTAAACTCTTATCCTAAAAATACAAACTTTCTTATCTTAAAATGTTGTTTTAACGCAAGAAGCGTTTTTCGTTGATTTAATCAAAGACAAATAATCGAAATTTCGGTTAAGGGTCTAATTTAGGAGAATTTTAATGAGTCAAAAACAAATTTCTTTCAACGCCTTTGAGATGAACTGCATCTCGCATTTAAGCCCGGGGCTTTGGCGTTACCCAAATGATAGGGCTTTGGAGTATAAGAGCATTGAGTATTGGCAAGACATAGCCAAAATCGCAGAAAAAGGGCTGTTTGATGCCGTTTTTATCGCCGATGTGCTGGGAATTTATGATTTGTATGGCGGCAGTGATGAGGCGGCTTTAAGGACGGCTTTGCAAGTGCCTGTGAATGACCCGCTTTCCCTAGCTGTGGTAGGAGCAGCGGTTACGCAAAATATAGGCTTTGGAATCACAGCTGGCGTGCCTTTTGAGCATCCTTTTCCTTTTGCGCGCAGGCTCAGCACGCTTGACCATCTCACCAAAGGGCGTGTGGGCTGGAATATCGTTACAGGCTATTTGCCAAGTGCAAACAAAAATATGGGCGCGCGAGAACTCCCGCACGATGAGCGATACGAGCTAGCCGATGAGTATATGGAGGTTATCTACAAGCTTTTGGAGGGCAGTTGGGAGGATAGTGCGGTGATTTTGGATAAAGCCACAGGCGATTTTGCCGACCCAAGCAAAATTCATCACATAGGACACAAAGGTAAATACTTTGATGTCAGTGGCATTCATCTGTGCGAACCAAGCATTCAGCGCACGCCTGTGCTGTTTCAGGCTGGAAATTCCGCGCGTGGTAGGGAGTTTGCAGCTAAGCACGCAGAAGCCATTTTCATCGCTCCGCCTACAAAAGAGTGGGCAAAAACCGCTGTAAAGCAAGTGCGCGAAGCACTTGTAAAGGCTGGGCGCAGTCCGTATAGTGCGAAAATTTATGTGCTGGCTACCATTGTTACTGATGAAAACGAGAATTTAGCGCAGGCAAAGTATAATGATTTGCTCAAATACGCTAGCACTGACGGGACTTTGGTGATAAATTCAGGCTGGTTGGGGACGGATTTGAGTAAATTTGCCCTTGATGCACCGCTTGATAATATACAAAGTAACGCTATAAGGGCGCAAGTGGAGGCTTTGAGTAATTCTAAAACCCCGCAAGGCGAAACTTGGACTTTAAGGGATTTAATCAAACTCACAGGTATAGGCTGTCAAGGACCTAAAATCGTAGGAAGCCCCGAAAAAGTCGCTGACATTTTGCAAGAATTTGTTGAATTTAGCGATGCGGACGGCTTTAATCTTGCTTACGCTAGCACGCCCGCAAGTTTTGAAGATGTGGTGAATTTCATCGTGCCACAACTGCAAAAGCGGGGCGTTTATAAAAACGAATACGCCAAAGGCTCGTTAAGACAAAAGCTCTTTGGCAAGGGCGACCGCCTAAATAGCGAGCATATAGGCTCTACTTACCGAGTGGGTGGGGTAAATTCCACAGCAAGGCAAAGGGGGTAAGATGCTGTATAATGACTTAGAGCAGGGCATTTACATTTTGCACGAAAATGAGGAGTGGCTGCCGCCCTTTCGCGAGGCTTTTGCGCGTGCTGGGCTGAATTTTGGGGAGATTGATTTAAGCAAGGGCGCGATAAATTTAGACAAAGAGCCGCCAAAGGGCGTTTTTTGGAGCAGAATGTCCGCTTCTTCGCACACTCGCGGACACGCCTTTGCTAAGGATTATGCGCGTGCCATTTTTGCGTGGCTGGCTCGTTATAATAGGCGCATTGTCAATCCTTTGAGCGTTTTGGAGCTAGAAGTAAGCAAGGTAGCGCAGTATTTAGCCTTAAATTCAGCGGGCTTTCGCACGCCCAAAACCTTAGCCGCCTTTGGCAAGGCTGATTTGCGCGAGCTTGCACGAACTTTGCAAACGCCTTTTATCATAAAGCACAATCAAGGCGGTAAGGGGCTTGGCGTGCGGCTTTTTGAAAGTTTTGCTGAGTTTGAAAAATGCCTAAATTCAAGCGAATTTGAGCAAAGTGCTGATGGCATTTATTTAGCGCAAGAGTATGTAAAGAGCAAAGCCCCTTTCATCACGCGCATAGAGTTTATAGCGGGTAAATTTCACTACGCTGTGCGTGTGGATACGAGCGATGGAGGCTTTGAGCTTTGTCCTGCTGAGGCTTGCGAGATAGAACGAAAGCCAAAATTAGCCGCCGCCGCTTGTGATATAGGGGCGAAATTCAGCTTACGCGATGAGATTAAGGCTGAATTTCCGCTTGTTAAAAAGCTAGAAAACTTTTTGCAAGCTCACAAAATCGAAATAGCAGGAGTTGAGTTCATCGAAAATTCACAAAATGAACTCGTGGTTTATGACATAAACACCAACACAAACTACAACAAAACCCTTGAAGATGCACTTCGCGCACAGGGCTTGCAAGGTGCAGCAGATAGGGTAGTGGAGTTTTTAAATGCTGAATTTCAAAAGGAGGTCAAATGAAATTTGCGTATTGGAGTCCCGTTTTTGGGAGCTGGTTAAGAAATGTTGATGATGATAGCACGAAATGCTCGTGGGATTATATCAAAGAGTTGGCTTTGGAGGCTGAGGATTTGGGCTATGCGCTCACTCTTGTGCCAGAGCTTTACCTAAACGACATAAAAGGGCATAAAGCCCCTTGTTTAGACGCTTGGGCGGTGGCAACGGCTTTGGCAGCTTGCACGAAAAAAATCGAAATTCTAGCAGCCTTGCGCCCACAATACCATCAAGTAGCGCTCACGGCAAAGGAATTAAGCACGCTGGCTCAAATTTCAAATTGCCGTTTTAGCGTGAATTTAGTGTCGGCTTGGTGGGAAGAAGAAGCAAGGCAGTATGGCATAAAATTTGACGCACACGATGAAAGATACGAGCTTTTAAGCGAGTATGCGGCGGTGCTGAAAGGCTTTTGGAGCGAAAGTCCTTTTTCTCACAAGGGCAAAATCTATGAATTTAAGGACTCATTTAACGAGCCAAAGCCCGCAAAAGCCCCGTTTATCTACGCTGGCGGAGAGAGCGAAAAGGGTAGGGCGGCTATAACTGAATTTGCGGACTTTTACTTAATGCACGGAGGCACGCCGCAAGAAATAGCTGAGAAAATCGCCGATATGAAAGAGCGCAAAAAGCGTGCAGGACTTGGCGAATTCAAGGGCTTTGGAATGGCTGCTTATGTGATTTTAAGAGACACAGAAGAAGAAGCAAAACGCGAATTTGAGCGCATTATCAACATAAAAGACGAGAGTGCTTATAAAAATTCTTATGATGATTTTACGGGCAACTCGAATTTAGATGTTGAGATAAGCAAAGAAGAATACAGCGTTTCAAACCGCGGACTTCGTCCAAGACTCATAGGCACCGCCGAACAAATCGCGGCAAAGGTAAAAGAGTATGAAAAAGCTGGGCTTAATCTCATCATCATTCAATGTGCAAATATGAAAGAAGAGTTAAGAGACATTGCTACCAAGCTTTTTCCGCTCTTAAAATAAAAATTTTCATTAAAGGCTTACCAAATTTAAGCCTTTAATGCTATAATTTTAATTTTGAAAGGACAAAAATGCAAAATTCAGTGATTGCTTACCCAAGAATAGGCGCTTTAAGGGAGCTTAAATTCGCCATTGAGAAGTATTTTAAGAAAGAAAGCTCAAAAGATGAGCTTTTCCACACAGCAAAAGAGTTGCGCAAGGTGCATTGGCAGGCGCAAAAGAACGCTCAGATAGACTTTATCTCGTGCAATGACTTTTCATTTTACGATAATGTCTTAGACGCAGCCGCGCTTTTTAATGTCGTAGCTAAACGCTACAAGGCTTTGAATTTAGAGCCTTTGGACGAGTATTTTGCGATGGCAAGGGGTTATCAGGGCGCAAACGGCGACACCACAGCTTTGGCGATGAAAAAGTGGTTTAACACAAACTATCATTATCTCGTGCCAGAGTGCGATGATGCCACGCTTATCAAGCTTAATGCCACAAAGATTTTAAGCGAGTATGACGAGGCAAAGGCTTTGGGTATAGAGCCAAAAGTAGCACTTACGGGGCTTTTTACCTTTTACAAGCTCATAAATTTCGCTGATGAGGCGACTAAAACGCAGGCAAAGGCTAAACTCATCGAAGCTTACGGGCTTTTGCTTGACACGCTTAATCAAAAAGGCGTAAAATGGGTGCAGTTTGACGAGCCTTATTTGGTTTATGATTTGAGCGCAAGTGATATCGCGCTTTTCAAAGAGATTTACACCGCTGTGCTTGCTCAAAAAGCAGGGCTTAAAATTTTAGTGCAAACTTATTTTGGCGATGTGCGCGACATTTATGAAACCTTGTGTAGCTTAAATTTTGACGGCATAGGGCTTGATTTCATCGAGGGCAAAGAGAGTTTAAATCTCATCAAAAAGGGCTATTTAGCTGATAAATTGCTTTTTGCTGGGCTTGTAAATGGCAAAAATATCTACAAAAACAACTACGCTAAAACGCTTAATTTGCTTGGCGAAATTCAAAAATTTGCTAAAAATGTGGTGCTAAATACGAGCTGTTCTTTGCTGCATAGCCCTTACACCATAAAAAACGAGCAAAAATTAGACAAAAAATACCTTGCTCATTTTGCCTTTGCCGAGCAAAAACTTGACGAGTTAAGAGAGCTTAAAGAAATCGCTCAAAGTGCGAACTACAAGGACAATGTGCTTTATAAAAACAATGTCGCTTTGTTTGAAAACAAGCCAAATCGCGACAACAAAAAGGTGCAAGAAAGAGTGGAGAATTTGCAGGATAAAGACTACAAACGCTTGCCCGAATTCAAAGAAAGGCAAAAAATTCAAAAAGAAGTGCTGAATTTACCGCTTTTACCAACCACAACCATAGGTTCGTTTCCCCAAACGCCCGATGTTAGAAGCAACCGCCTTGCCTTTAAACAAGCTAAAATCAACGCCGCTCAATACACTGAATTTAATCAAGTCAAAATCAAAGAGTGTATAAAATTGCAAGAAGAAATCGGGCTTGATGTGCTAGTGCACGGCGAATTTGAGCGCAATGATATGGTGGAGTATTTTGGCGAGAGCTTGGAGGGCTTTTTATTTACGCAAAATGGCTGGGTGCAAAGCTACGGCACAAGGTGCGTAAAGCCGCCTGTGGTGTGGGGAGATGTCGCACGCACAAAGCCTATGACGGTTTCGTGGAGTGAATTTGCCCAAAAACAAAGCGATAAAATCGTAAAAGGAATGCTTACAGGACCTGTAACGATTTTGAATTGGAGTTTTCCGCGCGAGGATATAAGTTTGCGCGAAAGCACGCTGCAAATTGCCTTAGCGATACGCGATGAGGTGCTAGACCTTGAAAAAGCGGGCATTAAAATCGTGCAGATTGATGAGGCTGCCTTGCGCGAGAAGTTGCCTTTGAGGAAGAGTGATTGGCATAGTGAGTATTTAAGTTGGGCGATTCCAGCCTTTAATCTCGTGCATAGCGGCGTTAGAGCGGACACGCAAATTCATACGCATATGTGTTATAGCGAATTTAACGACATTATCAAAGAAATAGATGCTATGGATGCTGATGTCATCAGCTTTGAGGCGAGCCGTTCAAATTTAGAATTGCTTGATGCCTTAAAGGCGGCAAAGTTTCAAACCGAAGTGGGACCGGGCGTTTATGACATTCACAGCCCGCGCGTGCCGAGTGTAAGCGAGCTTGAAAGCACTATACACAAGATTTTAGACAAGTTGCCAAAGGAACAAATTTGGATAAATCCTGATTGTGGGCTTAAAACAAGAGGCTACAAAGAAGTGGTTGAAAGCCTTAAAAATATGGTTGAAGCCACCAAAAACGCGCGAAAAAGCCTGTAAATTTAGGCTTTTAGCACAAAAGGGCGAGTATGCAAGGCAAACAGAGCTTTTCTTTTGAGATTTTTCCGCCACGAAAAGATGACGGCATAGAAAAAATTTACACCACGCTTGCCGAGCTTGCGCCCTTGCGCCCAAATTTCATCAGCGTAACATTTGGAGCTGGGGGCAGTGCGAATTCAAAAAGCACGCTAGACATTGCTAGCCTTGTTAAAGACAAATACGAAGTGCCAAGCATAGTGCATTTGCCTTGCATTCATCAAAGCAAAGAGCAAATTTTAGGCATTTTAGACGAGTGCAAAAAGCGAAATTTAAAGAAAATCCTTGCTTTGCGTGGGGACATTGTCGAGGACAAGCCTGTGAGTAAGGACTTTAAATTCGCTAGTGATTTGGTGCGTTTTATCAAAGAAAATGGCGATTTTGAGGTGTTTGCGGCGTGTTATCCTGAAAAGCACAACGAGGCAAAAAGCGTTGTGGAGGACATTCACAACCTTAAAACAAAAGTAGATAGCGGTGTAAGCACGCTTTTGACGCAACTTTTTTTCAGTAATGATGATTTCTATCGCTTTAAAGAAGCCTGCGAGCTGGCAAAGATAAGCGTGCCGATATATGCGGGCATTATGCCTGTGGCAAACAAACGCCAAGTGCTTAAAATAACGAGCATTAGCGGAGCGAAAATCCCGCCAAAATTCGCCAAAATCTTGCAAAAATACGAAAACAACGATGAAGCGATGATAAATGCGGGCATAGCTTACGCGATAGACCAAATCGTTGATTTGCTGACAAATGATGTGGCGGGCATTCATCTTTACACGATGAACAACGCTTACATAGCAAGGCGCATTTATGAAGCCGTGCATACACTGCTGTGAGTTTGCATTAACTTTAAATTCGCATTTTAAAATAAAATAAAATTAAATTGCGCCAACGCACTTGCGCTCAAAATGACAAGGGTTTTGTCATATTTAAAAAAGAGTAAAATAAAAATAAATATTTAAAATTTTTGCCTAAATTGCATATTTTATAAGTTTTCTTTAAACTTTCTTGCATTATAATACCACTCTTTTAAAAAATACCAAAGAAAAAGATATGTTTATTTTTGTGCCTTTATTTACTATATTTACGCTACTTATGGGCGGTTATATTGCTAAGCGCATCGGTGTGCTTAAAAATAAGCAATCGCGCGCCTTTTTGGACTTTACCATTATATTTGCCTTGCCTTGTTTGATTTTTGAGCGAGCTTATCACTTAACTTTTGATTTTTCGCTCATCATTTATATACTCATCGGTCTTGGTTCGTGTCTTTTTGCTGGTTTTTTTAGTGTAATGCTTGGAAAGTTTTTGAAATTTTCAAAAGCAAGCTTAGTCAGTATGTTTTTATTGTCAAGTTTTGGAAATACGCTTTTTATAGGAATTCCTATCATTCAATCACTCTACCAAAGCCCGCAGTTTATTAGTGAGGTTATCTTTTATGATGCCATTGCTACTGCGCTTCCTATGGCACTTTTTGCGCCCTTTGTGGTGGCACTTGCGAGCGAACAAAAGGTGAGTTTAAGGGAGAATGTAAAAAAAATGCTCTTTTTTCCACCTTTTATAGCTCTTATGCTTGGTTTTTTGTTTAAATTCATTAGCTTGCCAGAGTTTATTTTTGAGCCTATTCGCCTTTTTGGAGGAGCAGCAACGCCTGTGGCACTTTTTGCCATAGGTTTAGGCTTAGGGTTTAATGCCATTAAAACAAGTTTAAAAGGCACGAGCATAGTTATTTTTTCCAAAATGCTGCTTGCACCTTTTCTTTTTATATTTATTTTAAAGCTTTTTGATATAGAAATAACGCCATCAGCCGTTGTTGCTATCTTTGAAAGCTCTATGCCAACGATGACTTTGGCTGGTGCGATGATAATGAAAGCAAAGTTAGACACAAATTTAGCGGTCAGTTCAATCGCCTTTGGAGTTTTGTTTGCCTTTGTTTCAATGCCTCTTTTAGTTTGGGTGTTGATGTAGTTTTAAGGTGTAAGTTTGCCTTAAAAAGACGCCCAAACAAGCCTGATGTTAAAATAATCTTACAATTATAAATCCTTATGCTTGATGAAAGTTGTGTTTGGTGCATAAAAGCTTGATTGAGCTTATTTTTAAGATTAAAAATTTAAAAATTTTACATTTTTTTAAATTTTTATAGCTTTTATCCTTAAAATGTGATAAAATATCAACTTTAATAAATATTAAACATCTAAGAATTTAAATTTAAATGAAATTCTTAGTTAAAAGGGGTTGAGAATGCTTGCAAGTTTTCAAAGTGCTATTAAGAGGTATTATTTTGCTGTAATTACCTTGCTCGTTATTTATGCACTTGCTATGAATAAAGAAGTTGGTGAGCTTTGTGCTGGTATAGCAATTTTGCTTTTTGGTATGCTCTTTTTGGGCGATGGCTTTAGAGCGTTTTCTGGTGGTTTTTTGGAAAAAATTTTAGCAAAATCCACAAAAACTTCAGTTAAAAGCGTAGCTTTTGGAACAGTAGCAACAGCCGTAATGCAAAGCTCTTCGCTTGTGTCTGTGCTTGCCATTTCCTTTGTTAGCGCCTCACTTATTGGTTTAACTCAAGGTATAGGTGTAATGTTTGGGGCAAATTTAGGAAACTCAGCAGGTTCGTGGCTTATTGCTGGTGCTTCTTCTATAAACATTTCATCTTTGGCTTTGCCTTTCATTGTTGGCGGTTTGCTTTGTAATTTTCAATCAAGCAAAGCCTATAAGGGCATAGGAAAAATTCTTGCTGGCTTGGGCTTTTTCTTTTTAGGTGTGTTTTACATTAAGGCTGGGTTTGAAAGCTTTCAAAGTGTTATGGATTTATCTCAATATCAATTTGAAGGCTATAAAGCTGTTGTAGTCTTTTTATTCCTTGGTGCGCTTATGACCTCTATCGTTCAAAGCTCACACGCTACATTAGCCGTTATCATCACAGCCTTTTTGGAAAATCAAATCAGCTATGATGCTGCACTTGCAGCCGTGCTTGGCACAAGTGTGGGTGGCGTGGTAACTGCACTTGTAGCGAGTTTAGGCGCAAATGTTGAGGGAAGAAGACTTGCCATAGCAAACTGCGTGTTTAATTTTACCACAGTTTTCATTGTAGCGGTGTTTTTTCCTTATTTTAAATTTATTAACGACTTTTTATCAGATTTAATAATGCTTGATGCTAATTCTATCTTGCGTTTAGCTATGTTTCATACCCTTTTTAACATCTTTGGTGTGGTGCTTTTAATAGGTTTTATACCAACTATATCAACCGTTTTGACTAAGTTGTTAAAAAGCTCTTCAAAGACAAGAAGTGCGCCACTTTTCATTAATGATACGCTTTTATCTTACCCAGATACAGCCATAAGAGCGCTTACTAATGAGGTTAAACACCTTTATGACAATGCTTTTAATATTATTTCTCACTCCATAGGTTTTCATAGGGTTGATATTAGAGGCGATGAAAAACTTGAAAAAGCTCTTGGCAAAAAGGCTTGGCTTAAACAAGAAGTTGATGTAAAAGGTCTTTATAAAGACCAAATTAAGTCTTTGTTTAATGCCATTGTTGATTTTTCAACCAAACTTCAAAGCAACTGTGAGGAAACAAAGCAAATTAAACGCATAGTTGGCTTGCAAATTGCCTCTCGCAAGATAGCTGAATCAACCAAAAATATAGGGCTTTTACAAAATAATATCAAAAAATATGCCCTAAATGACAACACTTCTTTGAAAAAAGAATATGACAACATAAGACTTGAGCTTGCTGAACTTTTAAGGACGATAGAGCAGATAAAAACAGCTCCAAAAAAGAGGCTTAAAGATATTAAAGGTTTGATTAAAAAACAAAGAAATGCCTTTAAAAAAGGAGATAGAACGGCTTTTGTTGTGGTTGAAGATTTGATACGCCAAAAAGCCATAAGTGCAGATAATGGCACTTCTCTTTTAAACGACATACATTTTGCAAATAATGTTGTCCAAGAGCTTGTAACCGCGATAAATCACATTTATGGTTTGTCTAAAAATGATTCTATTGGCGAACTTGAGGTAAAACAAGTTAAATTAATGCAAAAATCAAGCAAAAAGAAAGGCTAATTCATCATAGTCAAGCGTGCAATCCACACAAATATTGAGCTTTGTTGTGGATTTGCTACCCTTTTACAAGGGTTTTACCGTTTAAATTTAAGCTAAAAGTGTGTTGAATTAAGATGCATAAGATTAAAAAGACTTTGGCTAAACTTTAAAGTTTAGCCACAAGCCTTAGCCGTGTTTTTTGTGTTTTTTGATTTGCTTTAAAATCGCTTTTCCAACAAAGGCGTTTTTATCCTCAACATTTTTAATGAACTTTTCAAAAAATGCTTCTATTTTGGCAATCTTTTTCGCGCTTGTGCTGATAGTGATAGCACCCAAAGAAAAGCTTTTAAGCTCTTTGCTTTTGCTCTTACTTGCTTTGGTGCATTCTTTGCCTTTTTTGCTGCAAGCTTTAGCTGGCTTTGTTTT
Source organism: uncultured Campylobacter sp. (assembly GCA_934728065.1). Lineage (GTDB taxonomy): Bacteria > Campylobacterota > Campylobacteria > Campylobacterales > Campylobacteraceae > Campylobacter_D. The sequence continues at coordinate 83,066 of CAKVDW010000003.1, read as the reverse complement.
TTCGTTTGTAGAATTTGAAGCCTTTGTGATGATGGCTTGAGCCTTTTTGTTTTGTTCTATCTTGTCGATTTTGCCGACTTTATCTGTGGTGTTTTTCATAGTTACTCCTTTTTTTGTGTTTAAATAGCTAAGGCTATTTTTTCTTTTTGGAATTTGAAGTTTGAATTGGCAAATTCACGGCTTTTGCAAATTCTGCAAAAAATTCTTCAAATTCAACTTTTGCTTTAGTATCGTTAAATTCAACGATGCCAAGCCCCTCACTCACCGCTCTTTTGTAAGCGATTCTTTCCTTTAAGACCTTATCTAAAAGATGAAAGTCCTCTTTTAAGCCTAGTTTTTGCTGAATTTCTTTAACCCCCTCTTTATAGTCTAACAACTCCTTGTCTAAAAAGACATTTGTGCTGATTTTGTTCATCAAAATGCAAATTTGCATATCCTCATTGACATCTTTAATCTCAGTAAGCGTTTGAAGCATACTGTAAAGCACATCGACATCAAATTGAGACGGCGTTGTTGGCAAAATGATAGTATCCGCATAAAGCATAGCCTTTCTAGACTCTTGACTGTCAATACCACCCGTATCGATGATGATGAACTCATAAAGCTCGATAAATTGCTTTAAAGACTCAGCAATGTTGCCCGTGCGATTTGTTAGCGTGAAGTATTTGAGATTCTTTTTTGAATTCGCCTCATTTTCACGGATATTCGTAAAGCTTTCAATGCTCTTTTGCGGGTCAGTATCCATAACAAGCACCTTGTTTGAAAACTCTAAAAGCTTAACAGCAAGATTAACTGAAACTGTGCTTTTGCCGCTACCACCTTTTTGATTAGCCACGGTGATAATGTAGGCTTGTTTTTTGCTCATAAGCAACTCCTTTTTATTGTTTATATTATAATAAAATATAAACAAAAATGCAATACTAATGACGAAAAAATTTATATAAATTCGTTTTTTTTTTTTTTGTTTGGCAAAAAATTTAAGCTTTTGTTATTGATTTATAAGACTTTAAAAGCTTTTTGCTTAAAAATGAAAATAGGTAACAAAATGATAAAATTCTTATAAATAAAGCTTAAAAATAGCTTTAAATATTATAAATTTTAAAAATTACCTTTAAAAAACTAATTTAGTTTATAATTTTAAAAAACAGCAAGGATAAACAAATGCCTAAAGATAGCTATGAAGAAAAAAGCTCTTTGCCCTTTAGCAAGACCATTCCTTTGATGAGAAATTATGTTAAAAGTGTGCGGGATTTTAAGCTAAAGGATACAAAGCAAAAGCAGGGTGTGCAAAATTTGCAAGAACAAAAAGTGCTTAAAATTTCTATGTTGAGTGCTTTGATTTTGGCTGTTTTTGGCATAGCTTTTGGCTTGGCTGTAAAGTCTTTGACTGTCGTTTTTGACGGCTTTATATCTTTAATTAGCGTTGGACTTGGGGCGATGAGTCTTATCACTTCTCGTTATATTTACAAAGATGATGATGATATGTTTCAATACGGCTATGTTCGCTTTGAGCCTATGGTTAATCTTTTTAAATCCTTAGTGCTTATTTTTGTGTGCGTTTATGCCTTTATAAATGCCTTTTCTAGCTTACTTGGCGGAGGATATGAGGTGCATTTGGGCGCTGCTACTGTTTATAGTGTTTTTGCCTTTGTTTTTTGCCTTGTGTTATTTGTTTATACGAGTTTGGCTTCTAAGGCTTTAGATTCTGATTTGATTAGGGTTGATAATATAGAGTGGAAAATTGACTGTGTGCTTTATATGGGAGCGATTATAGCCTTTGGCGTGGTTTATGCCCTTTTTATGAGTGCTGAAAGTCTTGGAGAATTAGGCGCTAATGCTAAAACGGTGGCTAGTTATATAGACCCATTCTTACTTTGCGTGCTTTCTCTTTTGCTTTGCATTAGTCCCTTTAAAATAGCTGTGGCAAATTTTAAAGATTTAGTGATGCTTGCTCCGCCAGAAATAGATGATAAAATTACTCAAATAATGGAGGAGTTAAGCCAAAAATACGGCTTTAGTGATTATGACACGCACACAGCAAAATCAGGGCGTTTTTTTATGGTGGAGGTGAATATACTTGTTCAAAAAGACTTTCAAAGCCCTGTGGCGAATTTAGACGCGATACGAGAGGAAATAGAAAAGGCTTTGGCTATGCCAAGTTATAGAATTTGGCTTTCAGTTAGCTTTACGGCTAATCCTTTATGGCTGTAAATTTTGCTTTTAACTTGCAATTTTGAGGAAAAATTAAAAATAATTTTTCCTTAACAAGTATTCATTTTTTAAGATTAATTTGTGTTGTAATTTAATTTTTGTGTTAGATAATTTATTTTTAACGCCAAAGGCTTAAAAATTTCAAATTTTTCTCATAAGTTTTAAGCTTTGATTTTAGTCTTTTTGTTTGAGCTTTTAAGTAAAATCACATAAAAATGTTTTTTATGTTATAATATAAGCTTTATTTAAGTCAAATAATATTACTATTTTATTTTAGACTTATTTACAATGGATTTGCTATGATATTACTGTTTATTTATTTTGTCTTTACTCTTGGCATTTCTGGTGCTTGCTCTATCTTTGAAGCTATTCTGTTTTCTGCAACTCCAGCCTTTATTGAAAGTGTTGCAAAAAGCTCAAAAACGGGCAAGATACTCAAACATTTAAAATCAAACATAGATAATTCAGTCGGTTCAATCCTAGTTATCAATATGTTTGCAAATACAGTTGGAGCAGCAGCTGTTGGTGCTCAGTTTGTTGAAGTTTTTGGCGAACAGTGGCAAGGCGCGGTGGCTATCGTTATGACCTTAAGCGTTTTGTATATTGCTGAAATCGTGCCAAAAACACTTGGGGCTTTGTATTGGAAAAAGCTCATTTTGCCTTGTTGCTATCCTTTGATTTTTTTCTATTATATTGCCTTTCCTTTTGTTTATGTTTCAAGGGTAACCACTTTCTTTTTTAGAAAAAAAGACACTCAAAAGATGAGTAGAGATGAAATTCTTGCTCTTATGGAGCTTGCCGAACATAGTGGTTCTTTAGATGCTTTAGAAATGGATATTTTAGAGCATTTAATGCTACAAAAATCCCTCTTTGCGACAGATATAATGACGCCAAAACATTTGATTTTTGCCCTAAAAGAAGAAGAAAGCATAGCCAAAGCCTTAAAAGAAATACAAATTCACAAGTATTCAAGGATACCGCTTTATTCGCAAGAGCAAATTCATTCTGTTGTTTTAAGGCAAAATATCTTGCGCGCAAACCTTGCTAATAAGGGAAAAGACAAGCTAAAAAGCATAGCCAAAGAGATAAGGCAGGTGAGCGCAAATATGCAGGTGATGAATTTGCTTAGACTTTTTGTGTTGAGTAGGGAGCATTTGTTTGCCGTTGTTGATGATACAAAAGGATTTGTAGGCATTGTGAGCCTTGAGGATACGATTAATGCCATTTTGGGCGTTGGAAATTTAAAAAGGCATTGAGAAAGGATTTGTGTTATGTTTTTGTTGTTGGTTTATTGTATTGTAGCTATTGTTTTTAGCACCTTTTGTTCGATTTTAGAGTCCGTATTTCTTAGCACAACGCCTTCTTTTGTTGAAAGTTATGCTAAAAAGAATCCAAAAATAGGCGGATACTTGCGTCATCTTAAGGCTAATGTCGATGATGCTGAGGGAGCTATTTTGGTTCTTAACACCTTTGCTGTAACAGCTATGGCAACGGGTTTTGGTATAGAGATAAATGAGCTTTATGGCGAACAGTGGCAATTTATAGGCTCTATAATATTTGCCATAGCGATGATTTACATCACAGAAATTTTACCCAAAACCATAGGAGCAACTTATTGGCAAACTTTAGCACCTAGCGTGGCTGTGTGCATACATTATCTTTTAAAAGTGGCTTTTCCTTTTGTTTATGTTGCTAAGATTATTATAAGATTTATTTCCTTTGGTTCTAGTGGAGAAATCAGCAGAGAGGAAGTTTTAGCCGCAAGTAAGATGGGCAAAAAAGGCGGTTCTTTGGACGAAAGAGAAATGAAAGTAATTAAAAACCTTTTAACACTTAAAAACTACCAAGCTGCTGACATTTTAACCCCAAGAACCGTTGTTTTTGCCTATAAATACAACGACAAGCTTGAAGACATTATAAAAACGAACATTTCTAAATTTTCTTGTATTCCTGTTTATGCTGAAAATACAGAAAATATCATTGGGGTGGTGTATTCTAGCGAACTTTTAGAAAATGCTTTAAATGAGCAAAAGCAAAGCAAAATTCTTGCTGATTTCATTCACCCTGTGTATGTTGTGCCTGATAATATCTCTGTCTTAAGCCTTTTGCATATCATTATGTCTAAAAAAGAGCAATTTTTTGTAGTGCAGGATAGATACGGACAGTTTTTTGGCATAGTTACCTTTGAAGATGTGATTGAAACTCTTTTAGGAGAAGAAATAGTTGATGAATTTGATGAGGCTGTTGATATGCAAAAACTTGTAAAAGAAAAGGTGCAAAAGTCTAAAAAACGCTATTTGGATAGAATTCAAAAAGCAAGATAAAATTGAATTTTTACCCTTGTTTTCGCTCTTTATTTGGATATAAAATTCAAAAAAGTCTATTTTTCCTTGACATTAGTCCTTAAAAAGACTATAATTAGTCTCTAAAAAGACTAATTTGAATTTAAGGACAGTTGATGAAAAAGAATTCAAGGCTTGTTGCTTGGGCTTTTTTGCTTGTGGCTATTGTTTTAGAAGTGTGCAGTGCAAGTATGCTTGAATACTCTCAAAATGCTCTTTGGGGTAAGTTTGCTGTGCTGGTTCTCATCAGTTTTTCATACTTTTTTATGTCCCTTACCCTGAGGCAAATTCCTTTAGGCGTGGCTTATGCTGTGTGGGAGGTTGTGGGGCTTATTGGCGTTTTGCTCGTAAGTTTTGTTCTTTTTGACATAAAGCTTAATTTTCAGCAATACCTTGGCATAGCACTTGGTTTTGCTGGGGTTTTATGCGTAAGTTTTGGCGAAAAAGACGAGGAAGATTCATCTGAAAATTTAAGTCAAAATTTGACACAAAAAGCAAAGGAAGTTTAGAAAATGGCATTTGTGGCGATAGTTTTTTCTGGCGTTTTAGATGTGTTGGCTAATCTTGCCTTGCAAAAATCAAACGGTTTTAAAAGAATTTGGTGGGGAATTTTAGCCATAGTTTTGGTTAATCTCGCCTTTTTGTTGCTTGGCTTTGCCTTATATCAAGGCATTCGCTTGCCCGTAGCTTACACGCTTTGGGGAGCTATTGGTGTGCTTGGTTCGGTTATTGGCGGGTATTATTTTTTCAAACAAAAATTAAAACCCATTGGAATTTTTGGCGTTGTGCTTGTGCTTTGCGCTGTGTATTTGCTAAATTTTGCGTAATTTGTAAGGATAAATAGTGAAAGAAGTGAGCGAAAATGAGCTTTATGAGTTTGACAGGCTTTATTATAAGGTCGCAGGCTTATATATGCGTTTTGAAAACACTCATAATATCAATCACGCTTTATATAAAGTCTTACACGCTTTATCAATAAGCGAGTTAAAGACTCAAAAAGAGATTATGCAAGATTATGAAATGCCAAAACAAACGGTTAATAACATCATCAGCACCCTCCAAAAACAAGGCTTTATCAAAATAAGCTTAAGCTCTAATGACAAAAGAGAAAGGCTTTTAACCTTAAGTGAAAATGGACAAGAATACGCCAAGCTCTTTTTAAGCGAATATATGGCTTTTGAAAAAACAGTCGCCAACAAAATGGGTGCAAAAAAATTTCAAAAGCTCCTTGAAAGCTTCAAAGAGCTTGAAAAAGCCTTAAATCAAGAGTTACAAAATAAAAGTAAGCATTAGTGTTGAGCATAAAGCACTCTTTGGAAATTTTGCGCTATCATTTGCGCTCTTTGCAGGATAATGCCTTTCATTTCCTCGTTAAAAAGCTTATCCAAACTTTCCTCAAAAAGCCCTAACCAAGAGTTAAAAAGCTCTTGCGGAAAAGGAGGTAGCTCTAAATGCGCTTTCATCGGCTGTCCGTTATAATCTCCCTCTCCCAAAAGCATTCCTTGCCAAAAATTGCTGATTTTAGCCTTGTGAGCTGTCCATTCCTCATCACTTGTGCCAACTTTTGCATTAAATATAGCTCCAAGCTCTTTGTGGCGGCGAATTTTTTCATAAAAAATTTCCATTAAACCGTCTATGGCTTCTTTGTTTATGGTGTCGTATTTCATCTTTGTCCTTTTTATTTTAAAATTTGTGTTAAAATATAGACAAATTTTAACACAAAAATATTGACTTGGGTTAAGTTATGAATGAATTTATCAAAGAGCTTGAAAAGATAGGCATAAAAAGACTTTACAAAAAGGGTAATATCTTATTTTATGAGCAAGAAAGGGCTAAAAGCTTTTTTTTGTTGCTTAAAGGACTTGTGCGAGTGTATAAAAGTCCGTCTTTAAGCAAAGAACTTACCTTACACTTGTTTAAACCCTTTAGCTTTATCGCTGAAATGCCAGCCTTTAAGCAAGGATTTTATCCAGCAAGTGCGATTTGTGAAGAAGACAGTGAAATACTTTGCCTTGAATTTGAGGCTTTTAAAAATTTATGCTTGCAAAATGCTGATTTTTCTTTATTGATGATAAGTTCTTTGCTGGAAAAGATAAAAATACTCGAAAGAGAGCTTTCTCAAAATTCAGCCTCCTTAAAGCAAAAATTCATTTCTTATATACTTGAAAAAGAACAAGAACTCGCTAAAATCAACCAACGCCAAATCGCCACAGAGCTTAATGTTCGTGCTGAGTCTTTATCTCGCACCATTAAAGAGCTTAAAGCCAAAGCTTTTATCAAAACAAATAAGGGCAAAATTCAACTTCTTAACAAAAAAGCCCTGCAAGGTGAAATTTAAAATTTCATAAATTTTTACAAATTTTTGTTTTTTTTTTTTTTTTTTGTTATAATTATTTCAATTTAATTACAAGGAGTTTGCAATGAAAAGTGTCTCAACGAAAATTCTTGCCATTGTTATAGGAATTTTTGTCCTAGTTTTAGGCGTTACAAGTCTTTTTAATTATAAAAAAACAGCCAAAGAAACCATAGAAGTGTATGAGGGCATTCAACAGCTTGCGCTTAACTCATCATTCACCACAATAAACATTACTATGAACGCAGAGGCAAGACAACACTTAAGCGAACTTGCCAAACTCTTATCAAAAGTAGATAGAGATGACCTTATCGCACAAAGAAAAATTTTGGCAAATTTAGCTAAATTTGTGCAATATGATGCCGCATTTATCGTGTATGAAAATAGCGATGGCAGAATGATTAGCGCAAATCCTAACACCGATGTAGCTCGTTTATCAAATACGCCAGATGAGGGAAATTTTGACTTTCGCACAAGAGGTTGGTATCAAGAGGCTAAAAATACGAAAGATTTTTTCGTTACCGCTCCTTATGAAAGCAAGGTTGCTGGAATGGAAGCAACCATTTCAGCCACAGCAGCAATGCCCTTTTTCCGTGATGGTAAATTTGTGGGCGTGATTGCTGTTGATATTTCAGTAGGCGGTTTTCAAGATAGGTTTAAAAATTTCAAACGACAAGAACTACCAAGCCTAAAGGTCTTTCTTTCAGATTCTAATGGAGAGGTTTTTTCTTATGAGGGCATAGAAAAAGAGAGCAAAGAAAAGCTTAATTCCTTAAAAGCTGCCATTGCTAAAGTTTCTAAAACGAATCCTAATGGCAAACTTGAAATAGACTTGCCAAGTGGCAAAGAGACGGTTTTTTACCGCACTATGCCCTTTGACTGGATAATCGCTGCTGAAGCAAGGGAGGCTGATTTTTTAAAGGCTATTAACGAAAGCCTTGTGATTTCGACTATTTTGGCTTTAGTTTTGCTTGTTTTGGGCGTGGTAGCGTTGTTTTTTGCCATTAGATATTATTTTAACGGACTAAAAGACATTCAAAAAGGCTTAAATGACTTTTTTGCCTTTTTAAATCACAAGGTCAAACAAGTTCCTCAAATTCGCCTCAACAGCGATGATGAATTTGGAAATATGGCAAGAGCTATAAACGAAAACATACAAAAATCCCAAAACAACCTCAAGCAAGATGAAGAAGCCATAGTTCAAAGCACGCAAACAGCAAGAGAAATAGAAGCTGGAAACCTCACAGCTAGGATTAGCAAAAACCCAGCAAATCCGCAGCTCATAGAGCTTAAAAATGTGCTTAATAAAATGCTTGACACCTTACAAGATAAGATAGGCTCTAACATTGTAGAAATCACAAGAGTGTTTGACAGCTACACAAAGCTAGACTTTACAACAGAAGTAAGAAATGCCAAAGGCAAGGTGGAATTAGTTACAAATACGCTAGGGCAAGAGATTAAAAATATGATTAAATCCAGCGCAGGTTTTGCCAAAGAGCTTGAAAGTCAATCCACCGTCTTAAAAGAATCTATGCAAAAGCTCACTGAAGGCTCAACAAATCAAGCCCATTCTTTAGAGCAATCAGCAGCTGCGGTAGAGGAAATCGCAAGTTCTATGCAAAGCGTAAGCACTCAAACAGAACAATGCACAAAGCAGGCTGAGGACATTAAAAATGTGGTCAGTATCATCAAAGACATTGCCGAGCAAACAAATTTACTTGCCCTTAATGCTGCCATTGAGGCTGCTCGTGCGGGCGAACACGGAAGAGGCTTTGCTGTGGTGGCTGATGAGGTGAGCAAGCTTGCTGAGCGAACGGGAAAATCTTTGAGTGAGATTGAAGCAAATGCTAATGTTTTGGTGCAATCAGTAACGCAAATGAGCGAAAGCATTAAAGAGCAAACTGAGGGTTTAGGACAAATCAACGAGTCAATCGCCCAGCTTGAAACAGTAACCCAAGAAAACGCCCAAATAGCAAAGGCTACTAATGAAATCACCGCAAGCGTGAGTGATATTTCTCACTCCATACTTGATGATGCGCAAAAAAAGAAATTTTAAAGAGGGCATTTAAGCCCTCATTTTTAAAATATACTCATAAGTTCTTTACGCTTTTGTAAAAATATGCTAAAATACAAGCAAATTTCATTTGGGTTTTGAATATGCAAAACAAGCAAAATAAAACAGTTTCTATCATTATCCCCTTTGGTTTAAGCTATGAACGAGCTTATATTAAAGAGCGAGTTTTGCAAAAGGCGAGTTATTTTCAAAACGAAAAAGAGCTTGAACTCATCTTTGTAGAGGGTTTTTCTAGTCAAATTTGTCCTCAAATTAAAGATTTTATCGAGGAAAAAGGACACCGCTACCTTAAAGATGAGAGTCAAAAAAATGCCTTTTCTCAAAGTGCGTGCCGAAATTTAGGCGTTAAATTTGCCAAAAACGAAGTGATAATGGTGCTTGATGTGGATTATCATCTTTCAAAAGCAAATTTAAAAAAGCTTTTAGAGCTTATCAAGCTTAAGGATATAAAAAATTCTCCAAACGCTTTAATTTTGCCGCCTTGTTTGTTTTTAAACCAAAAAGCAAACGAAGTTTTAGCCACAAAAAGCGAGGAAGGCTTGGATATTTTGCTACAAAATGACCTCATAAGCGGTAAAAACGACTTTGTGAAATTCTTTGCTGTTGCTGCTGGTGCTTTTGTGATGAATAAGGCTAAATTCCTTGAACTTGGCGGCTATGATGAAAGCTTTGTAGGACACGGCTATGAGGACTTTGACCTTTTAGCAAGAATCTTGCTTCACACTCAACAGTTTGAAAAAATGCCAAAAGCCTTGCTTTATGATAGCCGTAATTGGGATTTTAACGAATTTAAAGGCTTTCGAGCCTTATTTTCTTTGCTTGGTTATGAGTGTGCCTTTTATGGGCTTTATTTGTATCATCTTTGGCACGAAGAGCCTAATCAAAACGGATATTTTGACAACAAGGACAAAAACCACAAACTTTTCTTTGAAAAATTAAATCTTTACTTGCAAAATATCCCAAAGGGCGAGAAAAACTTTTATCCTTTAAATTCTTTCATCTACAAACCTTATATTTACGAGTTAAGACAGGGTAAATTTTTATTTTTTCCCCAAAATCTGCAAAACAAACTTTCTCACACTAAATTTTATAGACTTTTTAGGAAATTTAAAAGCTCTCCAAAGGATTTTTTAAAAGACAGTAAAAATCCTTTCTTAAAATTTGTATCCAAAATGAAAGGTTAAAATGCTTTATATCAGTCAAAATTCTTTAAATTTAGCTCCACACCTTTTAAAAGGAAGTTTTTTAACGCCTTTAGAGCAGTTTTTAAAGCAGTTTAAACCCAAAAAATACCAAGCTCATTCAAGTTATATCATCATCACCGCTGTTTATAATACCCAAAAATACCTTGACACCTTTTTTAAATCCCTCATCAAACAAAGACTTGATTTTAAAACAAATATTAAGCTTATTTGCGTAGATGATGGAAGCACGGACAGTTCAGCCTCTATCATCAAAGCCTACAAGGCTAAATTTCCCCAAAATATCATCTATCTTTACAAAACAAACAATGGGCAAGCAAGTGCTAGAAATCTTGGGCTTGATTATCTTAAAGAACACCCAGAACTAAAGGCTAAATGGCTGAGTTTTATTGATAGTGATGATTTTTTGGATAGGGATTATTTTTATGAGGTGGATAGTTTTTTAAAAGGGTGCAAAGATGATTTAGCGATGATAAGTTGTAAGATGATTTTTTATAGAGAAAAAATGTTTGTGCGCTATAAAGACACCCACCCGCTCAATTATAAATTCAAAAATAAACAAAGCCTTATAAACATAGCCCAGCTTAATGGCTTTATTCAGCTCAGCGCTTCAAGTGCCTTTATAAATACCGATAAAATGCCACAAAACTTGCGTTTTGATGAGGCATTAAAGCCTAATTTTGAAGATGCTAAATTCATCAACGAATTTTTACTTGAAAATATGTCATCAAATGCTGTTTTTCTAAAAAATGCCAAATATTTCTACCGAAAAAGAGCAGACAAAAGCTCAACTATGGACAACAAAGAAGAGTCAAAGCTTAAACAAGTCTTAAGAATGGGCTATCTTCTTCTTCTTCTTCTTGCTGAAAAAAAATTTGGCTTTATTCCCCTTTTTATCCAAAATGTGGTGCAATATCATTTATTTTGGGAGATAAAACTCATCGTAGAAACAAAAATGAATTTTTCTTTAGAACAAAACAAAGAAATGTTGAGGCTTTTTGATGAAATTTTTGCCTTTATCGATGAAAAAAGCATACTTGAGTATGATTTTTTAGAGCAGTATTCATTTTTTTATAAACTTGGAATTTTATCTTGTTTTAAAAAGCTTTTTACTCATCAAATGCTTTTTATCAAAGACTTTGATGAGAGAAAAAATGAAATTTTATTTTCCTTTTTGAGTGCTGATGAAAAGAGCGAGCCAAGCTTTTATTTTGATGAAAAAGAAGTTAAACCAAGCTTTTTAAAGCTTGTTCAATACGACTTTTTGGGACGAGTTTTTATATATGAAAAAAGAATTTGGGTAAAATGCCCCTTAAATGCTTTAAATTTTGAAGCCTTTTTGGGCAAAGAACAACTTTTTATAAATTTTAAAAACAGGCATTTTGTAAGCCTAAATGCTAATCTTTTCCACAAAGAATTTCAAATTTTAAAAACAAAAAGGGCAAAAAACACTCAAATTTGGCTCTTTGCTGATAGAATTTTAAAAGCTGATGACAATGCAGAGCATTTATACAGGTATTTGCTTAAAAAGCACCCCGAAAAAAGAGCGTATTTTGTTTTAAGCAAGGCTTCAAAAGACTATCAAAGGCTTAAAAATGAAGGCTTTAAAATGCTCTCTCCCACAAGCTTACTCTTTTTACCCTTACTCTTTAAGGCTGATAAAATCATCTCATCGCACATAGACAGGTATTTTTACGGAGCTTTTGGCAAGGACACTTTAAAGACTAAGGATTTTATCTTTTTGCAACACGGCATCACAAAAGATGATATATCAACTTGGCTCAATGAAAGGAAAATCAACCTCCTCACCTGTGCCACCAAAGATGAGTTTAACTCCATAGTAAAAAATCCCAGCCCATATCAACTGAGCCAAAAAGAGGTCAAATTTACAGGCTTTGCCAGACACGATGCACTGCTTTTGGGCAAAAAAACCAAAAGGCAAATCCTCATAATGCCAACTTGGCGCAAAAATATCACAGGACAGTTTAGCAAAAGACTTGGAAAAAGAAGGCTTAATGAGGGCTTTTTTAAGTCTTTATATTTTAAAAGGTGGAGCGAATTTTTGCAAAGTTTAGAGCTTAAAAATTTATGCCAAAAACACAAATACACCGTGATTTTCAACCCTCATCAAGACATAAAGCCTTATATAAGCGGCTTTAATTTGCCAAGTTATATCAAGGTTTTAAACCAAACTTCACTGCAAGAGCTTTTTCAAACTTCAGCTTTGCTGATAACTGATTTTTCAAGTGTGGGCTTTGAAATGGCTTATCTTTCAAAGCCTGTGATATATTATCAATTTGACGAGAAAGATTTTTTTGAAACACAGTGGCAAAAAGGATACTTTGATTATAAAAAAAATGGCTTTGGTCCTGTGGTAAAAACCTTAAAAGACTTATTTTATGAGCTTGAAAACTTGCTCAAAAACGGGGCTAAACCAAACAAAAGAGCATTAAAAAACATTAAAGAGACCTTTAAATTTAAAGATGCCAAGTGCTGCGAGAGGATTTATGAGGCTATTATAGCACTTGATGAGGCTTAATTTACATAGAATTTGTATAATTATAAAAATAAATTAAAAAGTAAAAAAATGGACTTTAACTTCATCATCACTTACGCCCCAGCCTTTGCAAAAGCGGGCTTGCTCACCTTGCAAGTCTTTGCGCTAGGGCTTTTGTTTTCGCTGCTTATTGGCATAGCTTGCGTGCTGGCTGCTTATTTTAAATTTAACGCCCTAAACAAGCTCTGCAAGGCTTATATAGAGCTTTCGCGCAACACGCCCTTGCTGATACAACTTTTTTTCCTTTACTACGGCTTGGGGCGGCTTGGCGTAAATTTAAGCTCTTTTGAGTGTGCTGTTGTGGGGCTTTCGTTCTTGGGCGGCTCGTATATGGCTGAGAGTTTGCGCGCGGGCATTGAAGCGGTGAAAAAACAGCAATTTGAAGCGGGCTTGTCGCTAGGGCTTAACGAGTGGCAAAACTTTCGCTTTGTCATCTTGCCGCAAGCTTTGGGCGTGGCGATGCCTAGCATTAGCGCAAATGCGATTTTTTTGTTTAAAGAAACTTCTGTGGTGAGCATCATCGCCCTGCCTGACTTGGTGCAAACGATGACGAGCATAAATTCACTCACTTACAAAACGGACGAGCTGCTTTTTATGCTCTTTATGAGCTATCTTATCATCATCTTGCCGTTGTCTCTTTTTTTGAGCCGCCTTGAAAAAAGGTTTGCCTATGGTTGAGATTTTTACAGAGCCTAATACTTGGCTACGGCTTTTAAACGGACTTTACATAAGCCTTGAAATTTCGGTTGTCGCCATAGTTGTGTCATCTTTTGGTGGGCTTTTTATGGGCGTTTTGATGAGCCTTAAAAATCCGCTCACTTACGCCTTTTGTCGCTTCTGCCTTGAATTTGTCCGCGTTATGCCTTTGATAGTGTGGCTTTTTGTTATGTATTTTGGCTTATCGCGGTGGTTTGGGCTAAATTTGTCAGCTGTGAGCGCGTCCATCGTGGTGTTTAGCATTTGGGGCGTGTTTGAGATGATGGATTTAGTGCGTGGTGCGCTTGCTAGCATACCAAAGCACCAGTTTGAAACCGCTGCGAGCTTGGGGCTGAAATGGTGGCAAGTTTATCTTTATGTCATCATTCCACAAGCCGCGCGCCGTCTCACGCCAGCGAGCATAAATTTACTCACAAGAATGATAAAAAGCACCACTTTCGCCTTTCTCATCGGCGCTGTGGAGCTTGTCAAGGTAGGACAGCAAATCATCGAGCTGCACCACAAAGAAACGCTTGCGCCCTTTGCGGTGTATGGGCTTATCTTTTTTGTGTATTTTATCTTGTGCTATCCGCTGTCGGTAATCTCAAAGAAATTAGAGCTAAAATGGGGGTAAAATGAGTATCTTAAAACTAGAACACTTACGCAAATTCTACGGCACGCACGAGGTGCTAAAAGACATAAATTTGGAGGTTGCAAAAAGCGAGGTTGTGGTGATTTTAGGACCAAGTGGGTGCGGTAAATCCACGCTTTTGCGTTGCATAAACGGGCTTGAAAGCATTGCAAGTGGAGCGATTTACATAGACGGCACGAAAATTGACAAGGACTTTAAAGAGTGGATAAAAATCCGTCAAAAAGTGGGTATGGTGTTTCAATCCTACGAGCTTTTTGAGCATTTAAGTGTCGAAGAAAACATACTTTTAGCCCCGATGAAAGCGCAAGCGCGCCCAAAAGATGAGGTTTTAAAAGAGGCGAAATTTTGGCTTGAAAAGGTTGGTTTAGCGCACAAAATTCACGCTTATCCCAAAGAGTTAAGCGGTGGGCAAAAGCAACGCATAGCCATAGTGCGAAGCCTTTGTATGAACCCTGATTTAATGCTTTTTGATGAAGTAACGGCTGCGCTTGACCCTGAAATCGTGCGTGAAGTGCTTGATGTGATGCTAAATTTAGCGCGCGAGGGTATGACTATGCTCATCGTTACGCACGAAATGGGCTTTGCGCGCTCAGTTGCGGACAGAGTTGTCTTTATGGACGATGGGCAAATCGTGGAAATTTCAAAGCCTGATGAGTTTTTTAGCTCACCCAAAACCGACAGAGCAAAGAAATTTTTAAATATGTTTGATTTTTCTTAAAGTTTTATTTTTAAAATTTGTCTTGCTGAATTTAAATTTCTTGCGTTTTTTGAATAAGAAATTTATGCTTTGAAAGGTATTTTAAATTCACAAAAAACATTGACAAAGCAAACAAAAATCGCTAAAATTGAGTAGTTTAAGGGAGTGCGTGTGAAAGGTATCGCAAAGATTTTGCTGCTTAGTTCTAGTGTTTGCCAACTCTTTGGAGCGAGTTTTTGGGCGAGCGGAGTGAGTGAGCAAAGTGGTTGGGGACCTTCGCTTTTTCAGGGCTACACGAATTATTGCTGGCTTTACACGGCTTCTGCCTTGCTTGACCATTGGCAAAGTCAAAGTCAAGCACTCACCAAAAACACCAACGCCCCGCAAACAAGGCAAGATATAATAGCAAACCTTAAAAGCGAATTTGCAAATCACACCAACGGCAACTTCGTCAGGCGCGGGCTTGCTAACTTTTTTATAAATTATTATCCAAGCGTTGATTATTACGGCAAGATTCACACTGAAATCGTGCTGAAAAACACCGATGGTTATGCAGAAATTTCTAAAAACGCCTTTAATATTTTAAAATCAGGCAGCCCAGTAGGGATAAGCTATGTGATAGAAGGTGGCGGTGCGCACGCCATTACGGTTTGGGGTGCTGAATTTGACGAAAGAGGCGAAATGATAAAAATGTATGCCACTGACTCCGCTTCATCTAACGGCAAACTCGAACTTTACACCAAAGATGGCGGAAAACAAATGGTGCAAGAATGTAGCGAAGATATGAGTTCTTGCACTTCTTCCTTTATAGACACCAAGAAAATCCCCACAAGCGTGTATGTGATGGATTATTTGTCCCTTTACACAGGTGCTGAAATGGACAACAAAACAGACACAAGCGGCGGCAATAGTGGCTCAAATTCAGGTGGTGGAAACAATGGAAATTCAAGCGGTGGCTCAAATAACGGCACAAACAACGGCGGCTCAAATTCAAGCACCGCAAAGCCAAACAATAATTTAAACGCGTATAATGTCGCTCCAAACCAAATGCCACTTTTGCAAGTTTTGCTCGAACACACAAGCATTCTACCCAACGACAGCGCAGGCTTAAAACGAGTGCTTGATGAGCTAAATTCAGATTTCAAGCGGCTTTCAAAAACAAACAACATAAGCAAAACCTTGCCCTTGCTCCACAAACAAGACATAAACGCAAGAATTCAAAGCGTAAAATTTAGCCAAGCTCGCTTTGCGCTTGATGAAACAAAAAGGCAAATAGCCCTAAAAGGCGGTAAAGCAAGCCTTGATAAGGACAAAGATAAGGCAAGCCTTGCAAACAGCGACATTTTCTATCAACTTTATGCCGCAAACTACCTTATACAAAGCGATGCAAGGGTGAGTGCGAATTTGCACTTTGATGAGCCGATAAATAGGGTTTGGGCAAATGCTGGCGGGGGCTATTTTAAGGGCGATGGCAGCACGCTTTCTTTTCAAAACATAAGCGGGGGCTATGACAAAAGGGCTTTTGGCGGGGATTTTTTGCTCGGGGCTTTGCTAGGGCTTACAAACTCGACATTTAAGGACGAAAAATTAAGTCAAGAGCCTAAAATTTATACTTTGAGTCTTTATAGCAATGCGCTTTTGGGATTTTTGGAGCTACAAAACGAGTTAAGCGTCTCTGCCATAGACGGCAAGCTGTATTTTAATGGCGAAAGTGGCGATTATAAGGGCTTTGGTGGATACTTTGACACGCTTTTGAAAGCG
The DNA here is from genome assembly GCA_934728065.1 of uncultured Campylobacter sp. Taxonomy (GTDB): domain Bacteria; phylum Campylobacterota; class Campylobacteria; order Campylobacterales; family Campylobacteraceae; genus Campylobacter_D. The sequence goes on along the minus strand of CAKVDW010000003.1, from coordinate 66,521 downwards.
GATTTTGGCTTTGCCTTGCACCCGCAAATACTTGCACGAGCGAGCTTTGACAGCATAAACGCCTTTGAGAGCCTTACTTACAAGCAAAAAGCACACCAAGACACAGCTATAAGCGTGGGTTTTGGGGCTGAATATGTGCTTTACAAGCAAAGCGGCTTTTACAGAGCAAGCTTTTTGGCGACAAAGGACATTTACCACAGCAACGATAAATTTGAAATAAGCCTTTCAAAAGCCCAAAATTTCGTTACTTATGAAAAAAGTGTCGGCAAAATCAGCTATGAATTAGAGCTTGGCGGTTATGAGAGCTTTGCAAATGGCGTATTTATAGGATATGGCGTAGCTGGGGTTTTCAAAGCCGATTTTAAGGGCATAAAGGCGAATTTGCAAGCTGGGTGGAGATTTTAAAGTCTGATGAATTTTTGAGCTATTTTTTGCTTTATTGCACTCACAGTTACAAGCAGACAGTGTTTGTGGGGTTAAAAGCTATTGAGACGAGATATTTTATCTATCATTTAAGCTTTTTTTGTTTCACAGTTCATTGAATGACAAACCCCACAAAAAGAGCCAAAAAATTAAGCTGTTAATTTTCATACCGCTTGATGATTTTGTAGTGTAGCCACAATGAAAAAAACATTATCAGCGTGCCAAGCGTGATTTTTATACATTCTGCGGTGCTAAATTCCACGCTTTTTTCAGGGAAGAAAAGAGCGACTAAAAGGGCGTTAGCGATGATGGCTGCGGGGATTAGGGCGTTGTTCATTATAGCTAAAATGCCGCTATCCACAAGTGTCGCGCCTTTGTTCCACATAAAGTATCCAAGCCCGCTTGCCACAAGCCCTAGATAAAACAGCACTATCCAAGATGAAGCATTTTTGGGGAGATTTTGCGTGTCGCCGATAGTAAAAAAGGCTAGTGCGGTGATGAGCGCCGCACCTAAGTGGAAATACCCAAAAATGCTGCGTTGGCTAGGGATACGGTGGTATTCAAGCACGATTTTATAAAGGCTTTGCCCCGTGCCAAAGGCTAAATTTGCCATTTGTATGAGCAAAAAGCCTGTTAAAAAGTGCGAATTTATCGCGCCAAATTTGATGATAAACGCTCCAAACACGCACAGACTAATGCTTATGAGATAAAGCGGACGAAAACGGCGCGCGAAAAAATCATAAACAAGGCTCACATAAAAGGGCGTGAAAATGGTAAAAAGGGCAACCTCGCTCACAGTTAAATACAAAAATGAGTGATAATAAAAAAGATACATTATGCCTATTTGTAGCGCGCCGATGCTCATCAGCTGGACTTTTAAGGCGTTTGACACACGCCAATTCAAAAAGGGCAAAAACACCAAAAACGCCAAAAACACGCGGAAAAACGCCGCAAAAAAGCTGTCCATTTGTCCGCTAATGAAATAGCCGATTAAGGGAAACGAAAACGCCCACAAAAAAGTAACGAAAACAAGATATGGCATAGTTTGTCCTTTTTTACTCTGTCAAAAGATTGATGATGAGTTTGATGAGATTATCTTTATCTTTTGGCTCGCTTGTAGCTACCAACAAAGATATGGCTACAAGAGCATTGTCATTGATTTGATAATCGCCATTTTGTTTATAAAGAGCATTGCTTTTATTTAGAAAAAGTATAAACATAAACGCTCCTATACGCTTGTTGCCATCGATAAAAGGATGGTCTTTAATAATATAGTAAAGCAAATTTGCTGCCTTTTGTGCTGTGCCTACAAGCAAGTCCTCTCCACCAAAAGTTTGATATATATTTTGTAAAATTCCCTCAAATTCATCTGCTTTTTCTTTGCCAAAAAGCTCACTCGCTTCACCTTTTGAAACGAGTTTGTTTTTAAGTTCGCTGATAGCTTTTCGCGCTTCGCTTATATCTAGTATGAATTGATGAGTTTGTTTATTATTATACACTAGGCTTAAACTGCCTTCGTCATAGCCTTGTAGCAAGCTCCACGAACGCGCATAAGTAAGCACTATGTCAAGCATTCCTTTTGCTTCGCTTAAATTTAATTCTTTCTGTGTAACTGTATTTTGAAGTATTTTGAGCGTAGAATTGAGCTCATTTAAGCCGTGCGTAATTTTTGCTTGGTTTATGTTATAACTACCTTTGATGAGATAATTTCTCAGTATCTGTGTAGCCCAAATTCTAAATTTTGTGGCTTTTTTTGAATTTACTCGATAACCTACCGATAAAATAGCATCAAGATTGTAAAATTTAACCCTTTTGTTTTGCGTTTTACTAGCTATTGCACCGTGTTTTGTGGTAAGTTCCAAAACGGAACATACCACTTTTTCATCAAGTTCACCGTCTTTGAAAATGTTATTCAAATGCTTTGTGATAGCGGGTCTTTGCACGCTAAAAAGTTGGGCGATTTGTTCTTGGTTGAGCCACAGAGTTTCGTTTTGGATTATTGCTTCTATGTTACTATTTTCATAAATAATGAGTTTGCTTTGGGTTTTCATTTATATTTCTTGCCTTTCTCACACGCTCTCGCTGAATTTAAAGCCCTTTGAATGCAAGATTTTACGCACTTGCTCTTGATGCTCTTTGCCTTTGGTTTCAAGCGTGATAGAAATCATCGCGTCCCCATAATCCAAAGCGGTGGAAAACCTGTCGTAGTCGATTTTGATGATATTTGCGTTCGCGGCTTTTAGGCTGTTGGTGAGCGAAAGTAGGGCGCCAGGCTTATCTATGAGCGTTACATTGATGTGCATCTTGCGGTGAGACTTGTATAAGCCTTTTTCGATGATGATATTAAGCATTTGGACATCGATATTTCCACCGCTTAATATAATGCCTATCTTTTTAACGCCCTTAAAATCAATCTTTTTGTGCAACAAAGCCGCCACAGGTGCTGCGCCTGCACCTTCTACTATGATTTTGTGCTTTTCGAGCAAGAAAAGCACGGCATTTGCGATTTCTTCATCATCAACTTGGACGAATTCATCGACATTTTGCAAGATAATGTTTAAATTTATCGGGTCAGCGTCTCGCACGGCGATACCATCGGCTATGGTGCGGACGGACTTTGAGTTTTGCACCTTTTTCGCGTGAAAGCTCTCAAACATTGCTGGTGCGCCCTTTGCACTAATGCCTACGACTTTTATGTCGGGGTTTATTTGCTTTGCCGCACTTGACACGCCGCTGATTAGCCCGCCGCCGCCAACAGGCACTAAAATCATATCCAAATCCGCCACTTCATCGAGCATTTCAAGCATTAGCGTGCCTTGTCCAGCCATTACAAACTCATCTTCAAAGGGGTGTATAAAGACAAGCCCCTTTTCTTTGGCAAATTCAGTGGCAAAGGTGTAGGCTTCATCGAAATTGTCGCCATTTAAGATGACTTCTGCGCCCAAAGCCCTTGTCGCGCTGACTTTTAAAAGGGGCGTGGATTCTGGCATTACGATAGTAGCGTTTATGCCAAAATTCTTTGCCGATATAGCCACGCCTTGCGCGTGATTTCCCGCACTAGCTGCGATGACACCGCGCTTTTGCTCATCTTTGCTTAGGCTTGCTATCTTGTTGTAAGCTCCGCGAATTTTATACGCGCCCGTGATTTGCAAATTTTCGTTTTTCAAAAAAACCTGCTTTCCGCACAACTCGCTTAAAAAATGCGAGTGCGTGAGCGGGGTTTTAAGCACAAAATCGCTGATTTTTTGTTTGGCTTGGTAGATTTTGTTAAGCTCTATCATCTTATCTTTCATCGTTTGCCCTTATTAAATTTATCGCAACTTGCCTTTTTTGGCTAAATTTTACTCAAAAACAAAACGCTATTATACACAAAATTTAACCCTTGCGAACTAAATTTTGCCTAAAATCACGCCACATTCTAAATGCGCTGTTGTGGCAAATTGGTCAAAAAGCGCAAAATGCAAGATTTCGTGTGTCTTTAAAAGTGCGCTCAAATCACGCTTTAAACTTTGTGGGTTGCACGAAATGTAAATGATATGCCCAAACTCAGCCACAAATTCACGCACACCATCATCAAGCCCAGCCCTTGGCGGGTCGATGAAAATGTGCGAAAAGTCAAATTCGCTCAAATTTATGTCAAGTTCTTTTAAGCGGTAAAACTCACGCACACCGCTTAAAGCTTCTGTTAGCTCGCTGCTTGAAAGGCGGACAAAGCTTGTGTTGTGCGCTTTGTTGGCTGCGGCGTTAAGGCGGGCAAAGTGTATGTTTGTTTTGGAAATTTCAGTCGCTAAAATACGCCTAAAAAGCCGTGATAAAGGCAAGGTAAAGTTACCATAACCACAATAAAGCTCGCATAAATCGGCTCTTTCTTGTGTGGCAATCTTATCAAAAACCCATTTTATCATCTTTTCATTTATGGCGGTGTTTGGTTGGACGAAGCAATCGTTATTAAATTCATACAAAAACTCTTGTTCGTTGATATTTAGGCGTTGGAGCAAGTTTTCGTCCCCAAAAACAAGTTTTTTGCCCTTGCTTCTTGCGATGAGATGAAATTTTAGCCGTTTTTGCAAGGCGCAAAACTCATTTTTTAGGGCATTTATGTCGGTGTGATAAAGCAAAGTAATGCTTAAATCATCCTTTGTGGCTAAAAATTCAGCCCCAAAAAGTTTAAAAGCAAGAGTAGGGTGCGAATTTAACTCATCTAACAAAACACTCATCGCGTTTTGTATAGGCAAAACGGCGATTTCAAAGCGTTTTACGATGAATTTATGCTTGCTTTTTGCGTCAAACATAGCATAATGCAAGCCTTGCTCGTCCCTAAAAAAGCTAAATTCAGCCCGCGTGCGGTAGCATTTAAGCGGCGATGAAAAGCACTCAAACTCGACTTTGAAGTCGCTAAAAAGGGCTTTGGCAAGTTTGATTTTTTCATCAAAAAGCATTAAGATTCAGCTCTTTCAGCATAAAAGCCCGCCCAAGTTTGCGTTATGGGCATTAACTCCAACTCGTTTATGTTGATATGCTCTGGTAAGGCTATGATAGCGCATATTACCTTAGCTATATCATCAGCACTTAGGTATTTTGTATCTCTATAAACAGCATCCGCTCTTGTTTTATCGCCCTTAAAGCGAACTTCGCTGAATTCGGTTTTGCAAAGACCTGGTGCGATATTTGTTACTTTTATGTTACTGCCACGCAAATCATTTCGCAAGGCAAGAGAAAACTGTCCTACAAAGGCTTTTGTGCCACAATACACATTGCCCCCAAAATAAGGAGTTTTAGCCGCTACTGAGCCAAGATTAAAAATGTGAGCGGATTTTTGCACTCTTAAAAGTGGTATCACAGCTCTTGCGACATATAAAAAGCCTTTTATGTTTGTATCCACCATAGTTTCAATGTCATCAATGTCAAGCTCGTCAAATTTATCCAAGCCAAGAGAAAGTCCAGCGTTGTTAATAAGCACGCAAATGTCCCTAAATTCGGCTGGAATTTGCTCTACCGCTTTAAAGATGGCATCTTTATCCCTCACATCAGCTTGAATAACATAAATTTGCTCGCCAAATTCTTTTTTAAGCTCCTCAAGCCTTTCTTTTCGTCTTGCCAGAGCGATGATTTTATAATCAAGTTTTGCCAAGGCTCTTGCACACTCAAAACCAAAACCAGAGCTTGCTCCTGTAATAAATGCTGTTTTTGTTTTCAAACTCATCTTGCCTCCAATCTTTGATATGCCTCATCACTTAAGGGGCGTAAAAATTCGGCAAAAAATTCTTGCGTGATTTGTTTTGCCTCATCTTCGCTCAACAAATCAGGGTGAAGTTTGGCAAAAGCCCAAGGATAACCGATGATTCTCATTGCTGTTGGCGGACGAGTTACCCAGTTGCTGGGACTGCTTGGAGCGTAAATAAGTTTTTTATTTTTAACAGCTTCAAGCCTTGCCCATTCATCGCTTGGATTATTCATTAACTCTTTGTAAAGTCCAATTTCACGCACAAAAATCACCTCAGGATTTTGCGCCATTACTGTCTCAAAATTTGTTGGAAAGCCATCTCTTGGGTTTGTTCTATTTTGCGGGCATTTAATGACATTTTCAGCACCCATTAACGAAGCAGGGTCATCTGTTTGTCCCTCGCTTACGCATTCAGTAAGTTTGCCCTCAAAGCCATAAGCAAAATAAATTCGTGGTTTTTTTTGCACCTTTGCACGAAGTTCAGCCAAATAAGCCTTGTATTTTTGATGAAATTTCAAAAGCCTGTCTGCTTTTTCCTCTACACCTAAGGCTTTGCCAAGTATTGGCAAGCTTTCTTCAATATCGTTAAATTCAGCACTAACTCTTAATGTCTTAATGCCTATCTTTTCATAAGGTTCTATTATTGCATCATCAACTTCTTTCATAAAAATAACCAAATTTGGCTTTAAATTGACTAAGGTTTCAAAATTAAGCCTTTGCATACCGCCAAGCACAGGCAAGCTTGATATATTTTCTGGCATAAATTCCTTATCCTCATCATAAGGAGGATAATTAAGCCCTATCATACCTTGAGGATATAAAAGCTCAAGCAAAAGAGTTAAGCGAGGATTTGTGCCAAAGACACGCAAAACACCCTCTTTGTTTTTAGCATACTCATTTTGTGCTAAAATTTGATTTTGTGCACCAAGCTCAAGGGCTGTTGAGTTTTGGTCGCTTTCTTTCTTTTGTCCTCCGCAAGAGATGAATATGGCAACAAAGGCTAAATAAAAAAGTTTTTTCATCTTTTTTCCTTTAAAGAGTTTTTAAAATGCTTTTAAAGCGTTTATTTTTTAGCAAAATTATTCTTATAAGGTATGATTTTATTGAGTTTTATCTTAAAAATAAATTAATTTTATAAATTTTTTCTTTTAAATTGTGAGGATTATAGTAATTTAGTTAAAATTCTTATCAGCCTTAATGAGCCTTGTGAGTTGTCTTGCAAGTAGGGCGGATTTGTCTTTATCTTTGGCTATATCTCTTAACTTTTTGGTAAAATTATACAGTCTATCATCGAGTATATAATCATTTGGATTAATTTTTGAAACAGTTGGTTTGATGACATTTTCCTTTTTCTTGCCAAACATTATTTATCCTTAAAAAATTTACTTTAGCTAATATAAATCGGCAAAGAAAAATTAAATTTTATACTTAAATTGCAAGCAAAATACCATTTTACATTATATAAACAAGTATTATAAAATAAGCCTTTTTGTCTTCAAATTTAAGCGCTGGTTTGTAAATTTGTGCAAATTTTTTGTATTTTAGTGTAAAAATTTAAAGAATGAAAATATTTTTTATTTAAAATGATGAAATTTTAGGGTTTTGTTGAAAATTTATTCTAATGCTCCATCATAGAATAAATTTTCACTTTCTTTAAGTCCAAGTGAGCGTAAATACTTTATATTTTCTTCTTTTTTGGCTGCTATGGCAAAATCAAGAGCGTTAAAACCCAAATCATCAACGGCATTAATGTTTGCGTTGTTTGCAACAAGCAGTTGCAGCATTTGCACATCAGCATAACCAGCAGCGTGCATAAAAACATTTTTTGAAGTGTGTTCTAAAGCACAAAGGGTTATGTAATATGGAGCATTGAGTTTGCCTATGAGGGCTAATTTTTCGTTGTTGCTGATATAGCTTGCATTGACATTTGCTTTATTATCAAGCAAAAGTTTGGCTATATCTTTGCGGTTAAATTCCACAGCGTAAAATAAAGCTGTTTTACCAAAGGAATTAGCTTGGTTTATATTAACATTTTGTTTGAGTAAAAACTGAGCATTGTCATAATTTTCCAGCGCGAAAAATAGTGCATTTTCATAGCCTTCATTAATCCTCGCACCAAATTTTATAAGCTCTTCTATAATCCCTTTATCTCTTTGGGCAAGTAGGGCAACTTGCAAGGCTATGTTAAGCTCAAGTTCGCTTGGATTTTTGGTGTAAATATAGGCTTGAATTTGCGATAAATTGTTGTTTTGGTTGATGATGAGATTAGAAAATTCAGATATATCTTTAAAGATTTTAGTTTCGCCAACGGCTCTGTTTAAAAATTCATTCAGCGCATTTTGAGCGTATAAATCAGCACTTTTTCTATCTAATTGATAATTTTTAGCAAAAAATTCACTCAAAGGCATTTTAGCTTTTTCATATTCTTGCCAAAAGGCTCTATAAAGCCTAAAATTTCCTATACTTTGATAAGCCCAATACCTAAAATAAGCCTCTAAAACTTTATAATCTTTATTTTTATCCCTAGCTTCCTCGTAAGCTTTTGGATTAAAGGCTATTTTTGCGAGTAAGACATTGAAATTGTGCAAATTATCAAAATAATGAATTCCGCCACAAGCTCCATTATTTCCACGAATTTCATTAGCAATTTTGTAGAGATTTTTGGTAAAATTTTGATTTTGCAAAGATAATTCGCAAGAAGTTATGCTTTCTACTTCTTCTTTTTTTAGTGCTGAATACTCAAAATTTTGAGTAAAGAGCAACTCTTTGTTTTTTTGCAAAATTTCACAGTCCTTTGTCGCAGCAAAGGCTACAACAAAGGAGAAAAAGACACAAGGTATAATCTTCAAAACAAACCTTTTTAAAAGTTTATATTTTTAATATCGACCATTGTGTCAAAATCTTTAATCTTCAAGTTCAAAATTTTCAATTTCGTTAAAATTAAGATACTTGTAGATATTCGCCTTATGTGCATCATCAAGCTTATCGCTTACTATTTCAAGGTATTCTTTAACACTTGGCAAACGCCCTAAAATAGCACAAACTGCAGCAAGTTCAGCACTTCCAAGATAAACCTTTGCGCCCATTCCCATTCTGTTGTCGAAATTTCGCGTTGAAGTGGAGAAAACTACGGCATTATCAGCTACACGAGCTTGATTTCCCATACACAAAGAACAACCTGGCACTTCTATACGCGCTCCAGCTGCACCAAATACGCTGTAATACCCCTCAGTTGTGAGTTGAGCCTTATCCATTTTAGTAGGTGGCACTACCCAAAGGCGAGTTTTAAGCATACCCTTGCCCTTTAAAATTTCACCCAAAGCTCTATAATGTCCTATATTTGTCATACAAGAGCCGACAAAAACTTCATCTATGTTTTTAGGGCGTTTGCTATCGTTTAAAATTTCGCTCAATGTCGCCACATCGTCAGGGTCATTTGGACAAGCTAAAATCGGCTCTTTAATGTCATTGAGGTTAATATCTATAACATAAGCGTATTTAGCATCCTTATCAGCTCGCAAAAGCTCGGGTTTAGCAAGCCATTTTCGCATTTTTTCAGCTCTTCTTTCAAGAGTCTTTTTGTTTTCATAACCAGCTTTAACCATAGCTTCAATGAGAGAAATGTTTGATTTAATGTATTCGCTAACGCTTTCTTCGCTTAAATCCACGCTACACGCTGCTGCACTTCGCTCAGCACTCGCATCGCTTAATTCAAAGGCTTGTTCTACCTTTAAATTTGGCAAGCCTTCTATCTCCAAAATTTTACCTGCAAAGATGTTCTTTTTGTTTTTCTTTTCAACGGTAAGTTTGCCATCTTTTATCGCATAATAAGGTATAGCATTAACCAAGTCTCTAAGAGTTATACCGGGTTGTAACTTTCCGCTAAAGCGAACAAGCACACTTTCAGGCACATTCAAAGGCATAGCGCCTGTTACTGCAGCAAAGGCAACAAGCCCACTACCAGCAGGAAATGAAATGCCGATAGGAAAGCGAGTGTGTGAGTCTCCGCCCGTGCCAACAGTATCTGGCAAAACAAAGCGGTTAAGCCAAGAGTGAATGACCCCATCGCCTGGTTTTAAGCTCACACCCCCACGACTTGTGATGAAATTTGGTAAAGTTTTATGTAAATTTGAATCACTTACCTTTGGATAAGCTGCGGTGTGGCAAAAGCTTTGCATAACAAAGTCAGCATTAAAGCCAAGTGAGGCTAGTTCTTTTATCTCATCTCTTGTCATAGGTCCTGTGGTGTCTTGTGAGCCAACTGTAAGTGTCATCGGCTCTATATACATACCTGCACGCACTCCGTCAAGGTTACACGCCCTTGCAAGCATTTTTTGAGCTAGAGTATAGCCACCACTTCCGCTTTCTGGTTGTTTTGCCTTTGTAAATATAGTTTCAGGCTCTAAATTTAAAGCTTCTCTTGCTTTAGCGCAAAGCCCACGACCGATGATTAGAGGAATTCTTCCTCCAGCACGAACTTCATCAAATAAGGTATTTGGACTAAGTTCAAAGGTGGCGATGGTTTCGCCTTTTTTGACTATTTTGCCTTCGTAAGGGCGAATTTCAAACTCATCGCCCATTTCAAGTTTGCTTACATCGCAAACTATGGGTAAAGCACCGCTATCTTGAGCTGTATTAAAGAATATAGGAGCGATGGTCGAACCCATAACTATGCCCCCTGTGCGTTTGTTTGGCACACCTTTAATATCCTTGCCCATATGCCACTGTATAGAGTTTATACCAGATTTACGGCTTGAACCTGTGCCAACAACATCGCCCACATAAGCAAGCTCACGCCCACTTTTTTTGAGTTCAGCTATCTTTTCAAGGCTGCCTGCTTGGCGGTTTTTAAGCATAGCATTAGCGTGCAAAGGTATATCACTTCTTGTAAAGGCATCGCCTGCTGGACTCAAATCATCAGTATTTGTTTCACCTGGGACCTTAAAAACTATACATTTAATAACCTCAGGCAATTTTGCTTTTTGCAAAAACCATTCAGCATCAGCCCAGCTTTGAAGCACGGCTTTAGCGTGTTCATTGCTTTTTGCTAGCTCGGCTATGGTGTCAAAATTATCGTGGATAAAGATAATGTTTTTAAGCACATTTGCCGCATCTTTGGCGGTGTCATTTTGTTTTAAAGCATCTATTAATACCTTAACATTATAACCACCAAGCATAGTTTCAAGCATGCTTAAGGCTCGTTTTTTGTCTATGTTTGCACAGGTGAGTTGATTTTTAAGAATTTTGTCTAAAAATTCACACTTCACCAAAGCCGCATCATCAACACCTGGGCTTACTCGTTCTTCAAGCAATAAAGCAAGCTCCTCATTGCTACCACTTTGTAAGAGTTTGCAAAGCTCAGCAGTAGCTTTAGCATCAAGTGGAAGTGGCGGGATACCAAGCTTAGCTCTATCCTCTTTGTTTTTTTTGTATTCCTCCAAGAAAGACATTTTTTTCTCCTTATTTTTGCTATAATTGTAATATAATTGTAACAATAAAAAGGCAAAAAAATGTTTAAATTTTATTATCCTTGTGATTTTTCTTACCTTTTGTTACAAAGTGATAATAAAAAACTTTTAAGTGTCGATTTTACAGCATTTAGAGAAGATGATAAACCTTGTGAGTTGCTATTAAAAGCGTGTGAGGAACTTGATTTATACTTTGCGGGGCGTTTGCGTAAATTTCAGCTGCCTTTGGCAAGGTGTGGCACAGCCTTTGAACGCAAGGTATATCAGGCTTTGAGCGAAATTCCCTACGGGCAAGTGATGAGCTATGCGCAAGTTGCGCACAAAATCGGCTCTTTAAACGCGGCTCGTGCAGTAGGAAATGCGAATGCGAAAAATCCTTTGCCTATTTTTGTGCCTTGCCACAGGGTCATCTCAGCTAATGGACTTGGCGGATATAGCGGCGGAGTAGGGCTTTTTGAGAGTTTGCAAGGTGCAAATTTAACTCAAAATGAGAATTCAAAGGGAAAATTTACTTCGCCGCTTGACATAAAACGCTATTTACTCAAGCTTGAAGGTGTGGATTTAAGTAGAATTGAAAAATAAATTTAAGATTTGGTTGGTAAATTATTTTTAGCTTAAATTTAATTCATCAAGTCCGCTTGCTATATCAAATAAGCTTTTTTCGTTTTTTTCTTCGCTGAAAGTGGCTTTAAACTCGTTTTCATCGGCTTTTACAAGGCAGTAGCGAAAGGCGCAAACGCCTTTAAGCTCGGCAAGTTCTCTGTAAGCAAAGTCGCAAAAAAGGCTCTCGCAGCTTGCTATTTTAAAGCCCTTTACGCCCGATAAAGCCTCGCCTAAAAAGGCAAAATGCCGCTCATCTTGCACCACAATAAAGGCTCTTTGTGTTTTGCCAAATTCGCGGATAAAATTCGCATTATCTACGAAAAAAACTTGATAAAAATTCAGCTTTTTTTCATTTACGCTAAATTTCTTGCCCTTTAAAGCCATAAAATTCGCAAAGTTTGCAAAAATTTGAGCGTAGGCAAAGCAAAGTTTAAGTTTAAAGATTTTATCATTTTCTAGTTGTATTTGAGAATAAAACAAAGAATTATAAGTGATTTTTGCCTCTTTAAATTCAGCGATTTTATCGCACAAAGCGCAAAATTGCAACAAATAATCCTCATCATCAAAGGCAAAAAAGGCTGAATTTTTAGCACTTATGAGCGTATCAAAGTCCTCTAAAAGCTCGCCACTTAAAACTTTCACGCCAAAAGCCTCACAAAAATCAAGCTCCAAGCCCTTGCAAAGCAAGAATTCTATCTTTTTTTCCTCGCTCAAAAAGCGCAAAAGTTTAGCAATGGATTTTTTCAGGCTCTTTGCTTGCAAGTAAAACACTTCTTTGTCGATGATTTCGCAGTCTTTTTCGCTCACGATGACGAAAGCGCCGAGCTTTACAGCCTCTTTGATTTCCTCATCATCGTTTGAAAAAAAGGCGTAGCCGTTTTTAAGCTGTGAGAGTTTGCGCGCAAAGCCTAGCACGCTGGACGGCGAGCCTTCGTTGATGATTTGTGTTTGTAAAAGCTCGTTAAGGCTTGATATATTCATAACTTGCTTGTCCTTGCACGCTTTAAAGCCCTATCCTATAAGCGAGCCATTTTCCACAAGCTCGCTAGGGCTTATCAGCACGAGTTTATCGCCACTTTTTGCCGAAAGTATCATACCATCGCTTTCAAGCCCAAAAATTTTGGCTTTTTTAAGATTGCTAATCACGCAAACTTGCTTTCCCACAAGGCTTTGCGGCTCGTAAAATTTAGCAATGCCCGAAAGCACCTGCCTTAACTCGCCATTTTCAAGTTCAAGCTGAAATTTCAGCAACTTCTCACTGCCCTCCACGCGCTCGCACGCCTTTACTTCGGCGACTTGGATTTGGATTTTGTGAAAATCATCGATTTTGATTTTAGCACCTTGCGCGTCCTTTGTCGTGGCTGAATTTGCGTTTATTTTTGCGTTTGTTGCGCTGTTTGTGCTTAAATTTGCGCCGTTTGCTGAATTTTGAGTAGGTTCTAACAAAGGCTTTTCTACCTTGCAAAACAAAGGCTCGCACGCGCTTTTTGGCGTAAAATCCACAAGCTCATCGCCCAAAATAAGCGTTTTGTAGCTATCTACGCTTATCTTAAAGCCTAAATTTTCGGCGATTTTCTCGCAAGATTTTGGCAAAGCAGGGCTTAAAAGCACAGCCACGCGGGCTAAAATGTTTGCACACAAAGCCACAAGGGCTTTTGCCTTTTCATTTTCGCCCTTTTTCACCAAAGCCCAAGGCTCGTATTTGCTAATGCTTAAATTCGCAAGGCTCAAAGCCTTAAAAAGCTCTTCTAAATACCGATTTATCGCCACACTTTCTATGAAATTTCGCGCATTGTCAAGGTAGAGTTTGCACTCATTTAGCTCGCTAGCAAAAAGCTCACTTACGCGCTCACACTCTAAATGCGAGTAGCCAAATTTCGCGCTCATTCCTACAAGGCGACTTTGCAGGTTGCCAAGCTCGTTGCAAAGCTCGCTATTTATGCGGTTGATGAGAGCATTTTCGCTAAAATCTCCGTCATTTCCAAAAGGCACTTCGCGCAGGATAAAGTAGCGAAAGGCTTCTAGCCCGTAAGCATTTGCCACTTCGCGCGGTTTGATGACATTGCCCTTGCTTTTGCTCATCTTTTCTCCATCCCTTGTCCACCAGCCGTGAGCGGCGATGAAGCGGGGCAGAGGTAAATCCACGCTCATCAAAAAGGCAGGAAAATAAATCGCGTGAAATTTCAGTATGTCCTTGCCGACAAGGTGCAAGTGAGCGGGAAAAAAGCGCACATTTTCGCCTCCGCTTGCAAAGTCAAGCGATGAAAGGTAGATAAAAAGGGCATCAAGCCACACATAAATGATATGCTTGTCATCGTTCATCTCTTTTGGCAAGGCTATGCCCCAGTCAAAGCCCGTGCGAGTGATGGACAAATCTTTCAGCCCAGCGTTGATGAAATTTTTAAGCTCGGCGGTTTTGTTTTTAGGCAAAATCGGCTCACACTCATCATACCAGCGCAAAATTTGCTTTTCATAACGGCTTAATCTAAAAAAATAACTTTCTTCTTTGAGTAAATTCGTGGCTTTGCCACAATCAGGGCAGGCATTTTCGCCCACAAGTTGAGTTTTGGTAAAAAAACTCTCGCAAGAAATGCAGTAATGCCCCTCATACTCACCCTTGTAAATGTCGCCCTTTTCAAACATTTTGCGAAAAATCATCTGCACGGCTTTGATATGCCGTTCATCTGTGGTGCGCGCATAAATGTCATAACTAATGCTAAACTCGTCCCAAAGGGCTTTGAATTTAGCACTGATTTCATCAGCATACTCTTTTGGCGTGTAGCCGCGGGCTTTGGCGGCTTGTTCGATTTTTTGTCCGTGTTCGTCCGTGCCTGTTAAAAACAGCGTTTCCTCGCCTTGCAAGCGGTAAAAACGCGCCATAGTGTCGGCTATAACCGTGGTGTAAGCGTGTCCTAAATGCGCCTCATCATTGACATAATAAATCGGCGTGGTTAAGTATCTCATCTTTTTCCTTAATGCCTAAAACTCGAAGCCGCCGTCATTTGCGCCCTTTGACATACTCGCATACACGGCTTTGACATACTCGTTTCGCGTAGGGCAATCAAAAATTTTTTCGCAATTATAGCACGAATTTGTGTTTTTTGTGCTTTGGCATTCTTGCAAAATGCGCTTTTTTTCATCAAGGGCAAGTTCAAAGCTGTCTTTTTGGGGAGTTTGGCTCATTTTTTGTCCTTTGAATTTAAATTGAGCGAATTTAAAGCCACAAAATGCGAATTGTGCTTGCAAGAATTTAAATTTTTAGCCAAAACAGCTGAATTTTTCGCAAAAAAGAGTGAAATTTGGCGTAAAAAGCGTGAATTTTTCATCATTTGTCGCCTTTATATGCTGATAAGAGCTTGTTTATCTCGTAGGCTGAGCCAAAAAAGCAAGGCGTAGTAGCGTGCAAGGCGTTAAATTCAAGCTCAAAAAGCGTGTCGTGCGTGCCGTCAGTCGTCTTGCCACCTGCATTTTCCACGATAAACGCCATAGGCAGCACCTCAAAAAAGGCGCGGAGCTTGCCTTGTGGGGCTTTTGTCGTGGCTGGATAGCTGAAAAGCCCGCCGCCCTTGCATAAAATTTGATGAATATCACTCACCATAGCCCCACTATAACGCAGCCTGTAACCCTCATTAAATAGGCTTTTGATGAAGTTTGCGTGAGTGGGCGACCACTCTTTTTGCGTGCCTCCGCAGGCGTTTATCTTACCTTTTTCGCCTATTTTCAGCTCTTTGACAAGGACAAATTCGCCGTTTTGATTTAGCCTGTAAAGTTTTGGCGCACTTTTTTGCTCGCAAATGATGAGTTCTAAGCGCGCTGAGTAAATGCTATAAACGGCAGCTTTTAAATTTCGTGCGCTTGCCTCGTTTTCATAAATGCCAAATATCGAGCCAACGGCGAAATTCACATCAAACAAAGACGAACCATCAAGCGGGTCGTAAGCTACGACATATTTTGCGCCCGAATTTAGCTCGTAAATGTCGCTTTTTTCCTCGCTAATAAGTGCTTTTATCTCGCCGCACTGCCCTAAAATGCGAGTGATAAGCTCATCGCTTTTTATGTCAAAGCCTAACTGCGTGTCGCCTGTGGCGTTTTGGCTGTTTTGATAGCCTGTGTCTGGGAATTTCATCTCATTTGAAATCGCCAAAACCGCCTTTTTTATGTGCTTTAAAATCTCTTGCATTTGCTGTCCTTTTTTGATTTATTTTATCATATTTAGCTTTCATTTTGTGCTTTTATGCGATAAAAAGTTTATTTTCTTTGATGAATTCATAGTTGCTTATGAGTAACTCTTGTCCTTTATTTGCCTTTGTTTGTTTAAAATTATTCATACCGTATTGCAAGGTGTATTTCAATTTGTAAAAATCCTTATACAGCTCCCTTATAAACTCGCTATCATCATAAGTAAGCAAAAAACGATGTTTTGTGTTTTTAAGATGTTCGCACAACCGCTCGTGGTTAAAATTCGTGTGTAAATCGCCCTTTTTGCCATAAAGCTTTGATTTGCTCGCACTAAAATATGGCGGGTCCAAAAAGATAAAAACTCTTTTTCCATTGTTTTGCAAAAGACTTTCATAGCTTTGGTTGCTGAATGTAAAATTACGCAAAATGCTGTCCATATTTTTAAGCCTCTCAATGCTACTTGGCGTAAAACGGCTTTCATAAGCCTTTTGTGAGTATCCACCACAATCCACCACGCCAGAAAAAGTAATGCGATTAAGCACGAAAAAATCCACCGCCCTTTGAAAGTCGCTTAAATTCTCACCCCTTCTCGCAAGCAACTTTTCGTAAAGTTCGCGTCCATTAGTATGCGTTTGCCTAGTGCGCTTAATCTCGTCAATCAAGGCTTTGTTTTGCGTTTTTAATGTCTGCCAAAAGCAATATAAATCAGTGTTTAAGTCATTTGCAAAGATTTGTTTTGTGCTGAATTTTTGCGCTAAATAAAGTCCAACACTTCCACCGCCAAAAAATGGCTCTGCCAATTCATCAAAATCTTGCGGAAAAAATGGCATAAGAACTTTTATCGCTCGGCTTTTGCCGCCCGGATAGCGAAGCGGGGATTTTAAAAAATTAGTTTTCATCATTTATCCAAATTTCAAAGTTATTGTTGCTTGCTTCTTTGTTAAGAGAATTTAACATTACTTGTTGGGCTGATGAAAATTTATGATGAGCGATAAAGGCATTTAAATTTGAGTTTGGGAGCTTAAAATTAGCTTTTAATGCACTTGAAGTAAGCCTTAAAACCACTTTAAAATGGCTAAAACCTTGAATTTTAGCAAGATTATTATAAAGCATAAGTTTTAAAAGCCCATCTTTTATATCATCAGCACTTGGTAAAAGTGCGCTTTTACTGTGTTTGCTTTCACACAAATGTAAAATGTCGTTTTTGAGAAATATATCATCAATGGTAAAAAAATACTGCCCGCCCAAGTAGTTTTCTATGATGATTTTGCCCTTTTGTCCTACGCCGATATGCTCTTTTGGCTGCGTGGTAAGGGATTCTGCGTTTTGCGCTCTTTTGGCTTTGTCTCTTGAAAATGAGATAAAATCATTTTTGTTTTGCGTAATTTTAGTGGCAAATTTATCTATATTTTGTGGGTTATGAAGTGTTATGTTTAGGGATTTTGAAAGATTTATATAGGCGTTTTTGGCTAAATTTGTGAGATTTGAAAGGTTTTGAATGCTGAGTTGGTTGAGATTAAAATGCAAGGCTGGTTGATGATAATCACAAAGCTTGTTTAGCTGCTCTAAAATGTATTTGTTGTTTAGTTTTTGTTGTGTGATTTTGTCTTTGTATCTAGGGTGCGGCTGTGCCTCATCGTAAAAAGCGATAATCACATAGACATTAAGCAAACTCATCAAAGAAAGCGTATCCCACTGCAAATAGTCCATATCTCCACTTGCACCCTCATCTTTGATGAGCGGAATTATCGTTACGACTTTACTTGCTGAGCTTGAAAAAGTGTCATAAACTCGTGCATAAGGATAACTTCGTGTGCGTTTCGGGCTTACCCACTTGCTTAATGCGAAGTTTTTGCCATTAAAATTCACAAGGCATTTACTCGGCAAATCGTTAATGTCCGTAAAATTCACGCAAGGCAAATTTTCAATCCAGCATTTTTGATAAGAAAAATTTGTAATTACGCCGTGCAACATTTAACACCTTGTAGCATTTGCCAAAATGTAGCTGTGTTTTAAAATCTCTTGCATTTGCTGTCCTTTTTAAGAAATGGATTTTAAATCAAATAAATTTAATTCTTTGTCTTTTATTTTTGCAAATTCTAGTTTAAATTCATTTTTAATTTGCCCATCATTCTTTAATCTATCTTGTATCATATCAAAATAAGGTTTATGCAACTCACAACTTATCCATTTTCGTTTTAATTTTTCGCATAAAACTATCTCTCCACCACTTCCACCAAAAAGCACAAACACGCTATCTCCCTCATTCGTGCAGGATTTGATAAACATTTCTACAAGTGGAGCTGGAATTTGACAAGAATGAAAGGTTTTGTCTTTACTGACATTTTTCACTAAATCAAAATAAAACCACGAGTAAGGCATTCGTCCCTTTTCGCCCCTTGCTATCCGCTCTTTTATCCGCTTGTCTGTGGGGTTTTGATAGGGTAGGGCGATATTATCTTTGTAAAAGTGATTGTTTTTTGACTTTGTGGCGTGCAAAATGCTTCTGTGAGCTGTGGTTAAGCGTCTGTGGCTGTGTCCTACATTTGTATTATATATCCACGCATAATCTTGCACATCATAAGCCAACTCATCAAGGCAACGCACACGCAAATAAGCATTTTGCTTTGGATAATTCATCAAAAATAAATTTCCGCTAGGTTTCAGCACTCGCAAACACTGCGTTGCTAGCTCACAATACCACGCAATATAATCCTCCCATTTTTGTGTGTATTTACTGCCGTTATAGTTTATGCCGACATTATAATCAGGGTCTCCCCAAATCATATCAAGCGAATTTTGTGGTAAGGATTTGAGAATTTTAAGCGTGTCATCGTTGTAGAGTTTGTTAAACTGCATTTTAATCCTTTCTTAAAATATATTCTTTTGATTTTAAAAATTTGATTGAATCAAGTTGTAATGGTTTTTCAAAAGTGTAGGCAAAAAACTTTAAACTATTTTCATTTCGCAACAAATAACAGCAAATGATATTTTGCAAAGGCAAATTTGAGCTGTAATAATACAAAAATGGGTGATAAATTTGATAAATGTTAAAATCTTTTAGCGTGCCGTTTTTTGCCTCAAAAATAGCTACAACTGCGTTAAATTCGAGCGTTAAATCGATTTCAATTTGTTGATTTAAGGCTATTATTTGCTCGTTTTCAAAAGAGTATCGAAGTGTGGTTTTTGTGCGATGTGGAAAATAAGTTTTAGGGCGTTTTTGAATGGGTAGATTTTCAAATTCCAAGTCTCTACCAAAGACAAAATCGTGTAAAATGCGTTGATTGTTTGCTACGCTTAAAATGTTGCTTTCGCTGTCGTTGTATTCATTAAGCAGGCTTTTTTTATAAGCCCATTCTGTCCTTTCTTGTATCGGTTCAAATGTGTGGTAAAGTTTGTTTATACCTTTGATAAATTTGTGATTTCCGCTGCCTAAATGAAGCAAACAAATGTCTTGTTCTTTAAAAAGTTGTGGCAATTTATCGCTAGAATCAAGCTTTGTAGCGTCAAATGGGTTGCCAAATTTGTGTTTTTTAGCAAAATCCTTAACTAAATCATTGTGAAAGACAAAATTGTCTTGTCCCTTGCAATGCTCGTATAAGTCAAGCAGCACAGCGTGTTTTTTGTTTGGTTTTATCATTTTATTTCCTTGCAATGACATTATATCAAAATTAGTTTCATTTTAACACCTTTTAGCATTTGTCAAAATGTAGGCGCAAATGCCTTGTATGTCGTCTAAATGTAGCCATTTTAGGTTTGGAGTGTTGATTTTTTCGTAGCTTGCTATGGCTTGTGAGTAGGCAAAGTAGCTCTCATCGAGCTTATCGCAAAACACACTAATGCGCGGTAGCGGCAAATGCTTTAAGCCTTCCACTAAAAAAATGTCAAAGTCCCCAGTAAGCGCGATACATTCATCGATTGCAAGGCTTTCGTGTGAAAAAAATGTCGTTCTTGTCGGGCTTTGCACGATGACGCTTGCGCCTGTTTGGTAGAATTTAAAGCTATCTTTGCCCGCCGTGTCAAAACTCGCCTTATCCTTTGGGTCGTGTTTCAGCACAACCACTTTCAAACCTTGCTCTATAAAGGCTTTGGCAAGTTTTGTGATGAGCGTAGTTTTGCCTGAATTTGACGGACCGCTAAAAGCCATTGCGAGTTTTTTCATTGTTTTTTCCATTTTATAGACTTGTTTTTAAGGGTCAAATATTCTTGCAACTTTCTTTACTTATAAAAAATTTTAGCATTTTTTGCCAAAAAACATTTCTTTTTTCACAAAATTATAATATAAATGGGTTAAAATAACTTAAAAATTTTATGGACAGCTTATGAAAAAAAAATTTAGCTTGATTTTGGCTTTAAATTTAGCGTTTTGCTCGCTTTTGTTTGTAGCGTGTGCGAATAAAAACGAAAAACAAAGCGTTGAGGAGTTGAAAAAACAAATTTTAATGTATTCTCAAAAGGCTCAATTTATTTACAATGGCGAAAGCAGTGTTTTTGTTTTATCTTATCTTAATCCCATCTTAGAAAAAGAAAGCCAAAGGGATATTTTCGTGCTTACTGTATCGCCAAAACAAGCTCAAATTCAAGGTTTAACTGTCTTTATGGACGAAAATGCGGCTGAAATAAGCCCATTAAATGAAGATGATGAGCTGAAAAAATTCATCATAAATACTGAATATTCAAGCCATTTCAAGTTAAGTTTTCCCTTTAAAGAAGCTCCACTCATTAATGTAAAGCTTTGTTTAGAGCCTAATTGCGTTGAATTAGACTTTCAAAAATACTCGAAATCTTTGTATTATCGTTCAGTAGATGTAAATACACAATATAATTAGCCAAAACCCTTTTTGCATAAATTCTACTCTCTGTAAAGGTAACCAACTCCATTGACAAAAAAGGCTCGTATTTGCCAACTTTAAATAAGCCTCTTTCAAGCATTTTTTTGGTAAAACCTATGCCACCATTATAAGCGTAGGATATTAAAACAGGGGATTTGAGTTCTTTTTCCAAATAGTTTAAATGATGATTAGCGAAAAAATAAGCCGTCTTTGGCTCAAACATATCATCTTGGTCAAATTTTTCAAGCTTTAATTCCTTTTTGGCTATGTGATTTGCCACAAAGGGCATAAATTGCATCATTCCAAGTGCGTAAGAAGTGCTTACGGCTGTGGGTATGAAACGGCTTTCTTGCCGTCCAATAGCCAAAATCAAAGCCTGTCGCTTTTTATCGTAATCTTTAATGTATTCATAATAAGGCATTATGAAGTAGTTGTTGTTGAAGTTATAAACTCTTTCAAGTATATAAGCGTAAATAGGCAAGGTGTTTTGGGCATTAAATTCTTTAGACATTTTTTCAAGCTTGTTTTTGTCAGCCTTTGAAATTTCTTTTGACAAGCTTTGCCATAAAAAAGGGTCTTTCATATCAAAATTTGCATTGTTTTTATTTTTTGCTTCTAAAAGGGTAAATTTAGGTAAATCCTTGATTCCTTTCATCTCTTTAGCCCAAATGCTATAAATGTTTAAAGATGGGCTTGTGGCTAAAGTGTTTAAATCAGTCTCTTTTTTGCCTATTTGATAAACCCAAAATAAGGCGTTATCTTTATCGTATCTTTTTTCATAGGTTTTGTAAGCGTTTTCAAAGAAAGCTTGAGCCTTTTGTTCTTTGTTGAAAATAAGAGCATTAACGCCCATATAAAATGCACTTTCAGCCTTTGGAGATTGAGGGCTTATTTCTAAAAACGATTTTCTAATGTTAGGGTGAGTGTTTTTGATGATGATATTCCTTGAAAAGTCTTTAAAAGCCCTTTCAAGAGCAAGTTTATCCAAATAAGCTCCACTTAAATGCAAATCAGGGTTTTTAAAATACGACCAAAGCTTGAAAAAGTGCGTTGTATTAGAATTTTCTATGATGAAGTTGAGTGGGTTTGTGTGGTTAAAAGAACTTACTAATATACTTAAATTTCCATTAGAATTTTTGAGTTTATTAGCAAGTTTTGTTCTGGTATTTGCGTCCATATTGCTTATAAACTGCAAAGAATTAAGTCTAAAAATTTGACAAGTTAAATTCGCATCAACTATGCTTTTGCTGTTGTAGTTGTAGCATTTTGCATATTTTGGGTCAATATAAGCCTTTCTTGGTGCAAGTATATCAAGGGCTTTTTTGATTTTGCCCGCATATCTAAAAATGTGTTTTCTCAAGCTTTGAGCCTCTTGTTTAGAAATTTTGTTCTGCTCTAAAAGCCTGTGGATATAATAATCCTTAGCCAAAGAATTATCTTTCTTTTTTAGGGTGTTTAAATCATACAAAGCCGCATTTGCCAAAGAACAAAGCAAAAGAAAAAGGATAAGTTTTTTCATTACAACCCCCTTGCCAAATTTGTGATGAGTATATTGATAAATTGCAAGATAATGATGATGACAAGCGGAGCTAAATCCACGCTACCTATGCGCGTAGGGATAAAGCTAATTAGCCTATAAGCTGGTGCGGCGAGCTTATAAAGCAACTGCACTATTGGGTTATAAGGGTCTGGCTGCACCCACGAGATGAGCGCGGCGATGATGATTATCCACATATACGCGTTGATGAGTATAGACACTACCGAAATGATAGACAGCAAAAGAGAATCCACAACAAACATTTACAACCTCGCTATTTCTTTGATAAAAGGCTTTATGAGAGCATAAAGCTGAGCTAGTTCTGGTCCGTGCAAAGAACCCGTTAAAACAAGCCTTAAAGGCATAAAGAAATTTTTGCCCTTTAAGCCAGACTCTTGCATAAGGGTGTTTTTAAATTCCTCATAATCATCGCTCAAATTTATTTCACAAAGCTTTTGTGAAATAATAGCACATTCTTGCTGAAATTCATTTATATTTTTTTTATTAAAAATAAGATTTAATTTTTCTTTAAGCTCATTTATAGTGCTTGCTTCTTGCGTGTAAAAGCGGGCTAAATTTGCTAAATTTTTGCCCTTAAAGCCTAAAATTTCGTTGAGCTTTTCATCGTCTAAAAGCCTTATATGCTCGCGGTTTATCTGCAAAAGTTTTTTCATATCAAAGCGGGCAGGGGACTTTGAGACATTTTTTATGTCGAAAAACTCCACAGCCTCATCAAGCGTAAAAATTTCACGCGGGGTTTTGTTGCCAAGCAAGATGAGATAATTTGCCACAGCACACGGCAAAATGCCTTGCTCTAAAAGCCATTTCACGCTAGAATGCGCCTCTCGCTTGCTCATCTTTTGCCCCTCATCGTTTAAGATAATGGGCAAATGCGCGTAAATCATCTGCATTTCATAGCCTAAACTTGCTCTAATATGCTCTTGTTTAGGCGTGTTTGAAGTATGATCTTCTCCGCGGATAATGCAGCTAACGCCCTCCAACATATCATCAACTGCACAAGCAAAGTTATAAGTAGGCGTTTTATCAGCTCTCATTATCACAAAACTATCGATATTTTCAGGCTCAAAGTGGAGTTTGCCCTTGATTAAATCCGTAAATTCCATAGCTTTTTGCGGTTTTTTTAGGCGAATCACAAAGGGCTTGTCATTTTCCAGCACTTCGCTGTCTTTTAAATGCTCGCAAGCCCCATCATAGCGATAAGCCTTGCCCGCTTTTTTGGCTGCTTCTTTTTTTTGCTCTAAAATTTCGCTCGTGCAAAAGCAAGCAAAAGCCTTTTTATCAGCCACTAGCTTTAAAGCCATTTGTCGGTGCTGCCTTAAATTCTCACTTTGCACATAAAAATGCTGCCACGAAATCCCAAACGCTCGCAAAATTTCTTTGATTTCCTCGTCCTTGCCCGCTATATTTCGCGCTGTGTCCGTGTCTTCGATACGCAAGATAAAGTCCTGCCCGCTCTTTTTAGCGCAAAGATAGTTGAAAATCGCCGCACGCAAGTTGCCTATGTGCATATCACCCGTTGGAGATGGCGCAAATCTATACATTTGCTTTGTCCTTTTTTAAATTTAAGCCTTTTTAAACTGCGTTTCAAAGCTCAATTTAGCCTTAAATTTACAAATTTATTTAAATTTCAGGGCTAAATTCGCTTAGTTAGCGCAAAATTTCACGCCATTGTAACATTTTTTTTTAAACATTTCACAGCTATTGAGCCTAAAATTCAAGCTATGCTTGTTAAATTATTTATACTCTGTCTTTTGTTTTACTCTCTAAAATTCACAAAGTCTATATATTCATCGGTTTTATTTTGAGTAAGCTTATCAACAAAAAATTTATCAAAATTTGCCTTAAAATCGCTGAATTTCTCACTTTTTTCTACTAAATTGATGAAATTTGCGATAGTAATGGGTGCGATTTTGCTTTCAAATTCTTTCGCACAAAATTTAAAAAACAAAGCCACATCCCAATGAATATAAGGCGCGATAAGTAAGGTTCGCAAATCGCCTTGTCCTTGCTCAACGCTTTCTTTCATATGTCTTGCTATGCTTGTAGTCTCACTATTGAGTTGCTGGTTTTTATTTTTTATCATTGTCGCTTCAAATAAACAATTTTGATAAGTTAAATCCGCCTTTCCAGCAGGTGCATAAGATAAAGGCGTGCCGTTTTCATTGTATATAAGATTTGATGTTAAATTGGCAATGCCGTATTTTTTACCCAAAATTAAGGCGAGTAAATACTCCAAACGCAAAGGCTCTGGGATACTTTCAAATTGAGATTCTTTTTTTATCAAAGAAGCTAGAATTCGCAATTCATCGAGCAACGCAGCAACTTCACTTTGAACTATCTTGTTTTGTAATGCCTTGTTGTAAAATTGTTGATTAAGTGTTTCTTCAAGAGTATTTAAATCACTAAAATCATTTTCTTTGAGCTTTATTTCAAGGTTTTTTGCCTTATTTTCAATAAGCTCTTTTCGCACTTTTTCATTTATAAGCCAAGGCAATTTAATGTTGCTTAAAAAGTCTATATATTCGGTAACACTTTTAAATTCTTTGAATTTATAGCCTTTGTATTCACGCAATAAAGACTGAATTTTTGTGAGATTAAAGGTAGAAAAATCATAATAAATATGCCCAAATTTACCCCTAGCGATTAAAAGTCCCGTCATTTCAAATTTTCTAAACACTTCATCGGTGTAATCGCTTAAACTTTGGTAGTTTAAATTTTCTAATCCCATTTCATCAAAGAGATATTTTTTGATGTAGTCTTTATTTTCCTTTAAGCCGTAAAGTTTTCTATAAGTTAAGATGTCTTTGACACACTTTTTATAATCACAATCTTTCATTCCTAAAACAAAGCTAAATTCATATTTTAAAATGCCCTTTGCTTCATTTCCCAGCTTTTGCCATTCTTTTTTAAGCAAGTCAATCACAAAAATGGTGTTTAAAAAGACTCTTGCCTTGTTAAGCATAGAAGTTCTGGCTGGATTGCGTGAATGCAAACCTATCATCATTTTAGTATAAATATCAGTGATGGGTTTTTCTCCATTGATAAGCTCAAAGGCGAAATTCGTCATTGTTATAGTAGGCTTTGTTTTGTTGCCACTAAAAATCAAAAAGCCTTGGTCTTTTAAAGCCCTAAGTTGTGTCATTACTCTACCTGCAAAGCCTGTGGCTTGGGGATTTTTTTCAAACAATTCTTTAATTTCTTGCTCGTTTAAGGGTATATCATTGAGTAATTTTTCTTTAATAGAATTTGAAATGTTGCTAAACTGATACACGCCACTTCTAACAAGCTCGATAAAATAAAGCATTTTGATTTTGCTATCAAAAACCAAACCATTAAATTTTTGAAAGTGCCTTAAAAATTCCAAATTTCTTTGTGGATTTCTCACAGTGGTGTTGATTGAAAATACCTTGTAACCTTTTCTATTGCCACTTGTTCCCATCTTTGTCCCTTAATAATTCACAATCAAAACTTCACAGCTTTGACTTAAATTTTTACGCTGATAATTTGCGTTTTTATATTCTCTTTTCATCGGTATTATAGTGTATTTTTGACTCCATTTCTTTAATAACTCATTGCTTTTGCCATTTGACTTTAAGACATTAGAAAATGCGAATTTTCGCCCTTGCAAGTGAAGTAAATCGCAAATTTCATACAAATTTTTCTCATCTTGCTCGTTCCACTTTGCATTATAAGGCGCATCGGTGATGAGATAAGGTGGGTCGAAATAAAAAAAATCTCCTTTTTTATATAAAACCTCGTCCTTAAAATCCAAAGTGCTAAATTCTACTTTTTTGCTTTGCAAAAGTGCTATAAATTCAGCCGTTTTATCATATAAAGACTGCGAAAAATCCATTTTTCCAACAGGCACATTGTATTGCCCTTTTGAATTAAAACGCACAAAATGATTAAAACCGAACAAAATTAGCACAAAAAATTTAATCTCACTAGGATTTTTATTGTAAGATGTGCGTAAATTTAAAAAACCTTCTTTGTTATGCCTTGATAAGCCTTCGTTTTTGTGGATTTCATAAAAGCCTTTTGGCTTGCTTTTAGAGTCAGTGAGCTTGTAATGAGCGATGATTTTGTGGGTTTCATCTAAAATAAAATCAAGCGAATTTTGCTGAAAATAGCGCAACAAATTGATGATTCGCGTCTCATTGTCGTTTAAAATCAAACTTTGTGCGTTAGCGTTTAAGCCTACTATACCGCTACCACAAAACACATCTACAAAAAGCTTAATATCTTTTGCAAACAAAGTAATGAGCGAATTTAAAATTCTCGCCTTATTTCCTGGATAATTTAAAGGTGAAATTATCATTGTTTAACGCACTTGATTTCATTTTGTAACCTTTGAAATGCAAGTTCAAAGTATTTTTTATCAATTTCAGAGCCGATAAACTTACGAGAATGATTAAGACAAGCAAGGGCAGTTGTCCCACTTCCGCTAAATGGGTCAAAAACCAAATCATTTTTGTTGGTGTGGATATTTAAAATTTCCTCAATTACGCCTAAATGTTTTTGTGTAGGATGTAGCCTATTTTTACCGCCTGGCACAACGCCACTTTTAAAAACAGCTTTAAGATAGGGCAAATTTTTAGGCTTGTTAAATACCCAACGCTTTTTGCCTTTAACCGCCCAAATCGCGCACTCAAAATCCACTACATAACGAGCATCCACATTTCTAGGCATAGGATTGAGCTTTTCCCAGCGAAGTAAATCTTTTATCACGCAAGAATTTGCCTCCAAAGCCTCCACAAGATAAGATAAATTTTTCCAATCGTTAAAGATGATAACCGAACCGCCGTCTTTAACAAAGGGCAAACAATGCTTTATCCATTCAGTTTGATTAAAACCATAATCCCATTTGCCGTAGTCCATTCCAGCACGCCCCATATTTGAAAAGCCCAGCTGATGCGTGCGTGAGATATTATAAGGCGGGTCTGTGAGTATGCAATCTACTTGAATGTTTTGCTTTGCCATTTCATTTAAAAGTTCTTTGTAATCACAATGCCTTAAAATGATATTTTGCTTTTGCAGAGCATCCTTGCTAAATGTCTTAAAATCTTTGGTTTGAATGTAGCTTTTACTCACTTTTAATCCTTAAATAACTAAAATTCATTAGCCACAAGCCTTTTAATAACACTTTGAAAGTCATTTTGTGAATTTGTCGCCATTTTAAGCCTTTGCGTGAAAACTTGTGTGAATTCTAGCAAAGTTTTTTTAATAATTTGGCTAAATTTTAGCCTTTTGTGGCAAATTACGCCCACGCGATAAAGTTGTTTTACCGCAACAATTTGCGGTTTTGCAAAACCAAATTTGGTTTTGACATTTGCAGAGTGGCAAATTCGGTTTCAACAAATTTGCTAAAACCGAATTTGATTTAAAAATTACAACACAAAAAAATCGCTAAATTCGTTGAAATTTGTGTTAAAAAGCTTTTGCTCGTCCTCAAAAAGTGCAAAAATTTGCTCGCATTGCTTGGTGCTAAAACGAGTGGCAAGATTTGCCTTAAATTTACTCACAAGCACGGGGATTCCCTCATTTCTGCGGCGTTTGTGTCCGATTGGATACTCCACTTCAACCTTTGCCGTGTGGCTGCCGTCTTTAAAGAAAACCTGCACAGCATTTGCGATAGAGCGTTTATCAGCCTCTAAATACTCTTTTGTGTAGCGTTCATCAACTTCAACCACCATTTTTTCGCGCAAAGCGTCTATCCGCCCATCTTTTGCCACGCTATCTTCGTAATCATCAGCCACAAGTCGCCCAAAGATAAGCGGCACGGCTACCATATACTGAATGCAGTGGTCTCTGTCGGCTGGATTGTCAAGCTTGCCGACTTTGTTTATGATGCGGTGTCCTGATTCTTGCGTGGTGATGACGATTTTGTCAATCTCATCAAGCCTGTTTGCCACCTCGCCGTGCAGTTTAAGCGCGGCTTCAACGGCAGTTTGAGCGTGAAATTCGGCTGGAAAGCTGATTTTAAACAGCACATTTTCCATTACATAGCTTGCAAATTCTTGTGGGATAGTAAGCTTTTGCCCCTTCATTTTGACATCTTCAAAGCCCCAAAAACTCGCACTCAAAGCACTTGGATAGCCCATTTCACCTTTTTTGGCTTTTAAGGCTAAATCCACACCACGACTTGACGCATCACCTGCTGCCCAGCTCTTGCGTGAGCCTGTATTTGGCGCGTGGCGGTAAGTGCGAAGTGCGCCGCCGTCTATAAAGGCGTGAGATACAGCGTTTCTAATCTCATCAAAATCGCACCCCAAAAGCTTTGCGGCTACTGCTGTGCTTGCAATGCGAACCAAAAGCACATGGTCAAGTCCTACTTTGTTAAAGCAGTTTTCTAACGCCAAAACGCCTTGAATTTCGTGCGCTTTTATCATCGCTTTAAGCACGCAAGCCACCTTTAAAGGCTCTTTACCCTCGCTTAAATTCTTGCGGCTTACATAGTCCGCCACCGCCCAAATCGCGCCTAAATTATCACTTGGATGTCCCCATTCAGCCGCTAGCCAAGTGTCGTTAAAATCAAGCCACCGAACTATCGCCCCCACATTAAATGCCGCACGAATCGGCTCTAATTGATAACTCGTGCCAAAAACCTTTGCGCCAAGTGGGCGAAATTCAGCTCCCTCAACGCTAGGTCCTAGCAACTTCGTGCAAGCGGGGTATTTAAGCGCCAAAATTCCACAACCTATCGTGTCCATAAGGCAGTATTTTGCCGTTTGCATTGCTAAATCGCTTTTTATATCAAACTCATCAGCATACTTTGCGATTTTAGTTAAAAGTTCGTCAAATTCTGGGCGTTTTGCCTCTAAAATTCCCATATCATTACTCATTTTTTGTCCTTTCAAGGTTAAATTTATAGCTTTTTCCGCATACTTAGCGGTTTTTAAGCGGGATAAAGTCGCGTGGGGCGACACCTATGTATTCGCTACTTGGGCGGATTATTTTGTTGTTTGCTCTTTGTTCTTTTATATGAGCGCACCACCCACTAACTCGACTCATTATGAAAATCGGCGTAAAATAATCCGTTGGAATACCCATAAAATGATACGCTGATGCACTATAAAAGTCCGCATTTGGCGGTAAATTTGGCTTTTTTTCTTTCATCAAGGCTTCTATCGCCTCGCTTACCTTATATAGCAAGGTATCTCCACCTAATTTTTTACTCCACTCTTTGATAAGTGCGTTTCTTGGGTCGCCGCCAGCTCCGTAAATTCTATGTCCAAAACCCATTAAAAGCTGCTTTGTGGCAAGTTTATGCTCCACGCCTTTTATCGCCTCATCAACGCTTGAAAAGCTCTCTATAAGGTGCATAGCCGCCTCATTTGCTCCGCCGTGCAAGGGTCCTCTTAAAGCTCCAATAGCTGCGGCGTTGGCTGAGAAAATGTCGCTTTTTGTCGATGCGCAAATCCTTGCTGTAAAGGTTGAAGCGTTAAATTCGTGTTCTGCATATAAAATCAAAGAGCAGTCCATCGCTCGCACGAAATCATCGCTTGGCTTTTTTTCTTTAAGTTTTTCTAAAAAATACCCAGCAATTCCGCTTTGCTCACTTTCAAAGCCTATTTCTTTGCCTGAATTTACATAATGATGCCAAAAACACAAAATGCTTGGCAAAACACCGAGCAAACGAATGATTTTCTCATCTTGGTCGCTAAAATTCTCCCTTTCACCCTCGATAGTTCCAAGTGCAGCCACAGCCATTTGCATTAAATTCATCGGATGAATGCCCTTTGGAATTTGCTTTAAAATCTCTTTTAAAGCCTTTGGTAAGGCTCTTTGTGCTGAAATTTGCTTTTTATAGCTTGCCAGCTCACTTGAATTTGGCAGTTTGGCAAATTGCAACAAATAAGCCACTTCCTCAAACTCACAGTTATGCGCTAAATCTTCAATAGCATAGCCATAATAATTTAACCCATTTCCAAGCCCACAAGTGCAAATGGCACTTTGCCCAGCTACAACTCCTGCTAAACCGCCTATTTTATTTGTCGCTTCACTCTTACTCATCTTTTATCCTTTCATTTTTTAAACAGCTCATCAAGCTTTTTTTCATACTCGTAATATCCAAGCATTTCGTAAAGCTCTTCGCGTGTTTCCATTAAATCAAGCACATCTCTTTGGTGTCCGTTTGCTAAAATAGACTTATACACGGCATTTGCAGCCTTGCTCATCGCACGGTTTGCAGAAAGTGGATAAAGCACCATTTTTATGCCAACGCTTTTTAGTTCATCAGCGCTAAAATAAGGTGTCTTGCCAAATTCAGTTATGTTTGCAAGCACAGGCACTTTCACAGCTTTGACAAAGGCGGCGTATTCATCAAGCGTATGCACAGCCTCCGCAAAAATCATCTCTGCCCCAGCCTCCACATAAGCCACAGCCCTTTCAATAGCCTTTTGTTGTCCCTCAATGGCGTGAGCGTCCGTGCGCGCCATTATGACAAAGTCGCTATCAATCTTCGCATCTACAGCCGCTTTAATACGGTCGCACATTTCGCCTGTGGTAACTAGCTCTTTGTTTGGACGATGCCCGCAACGCTTTTGCGCCACTTGGTCTTCAATGTGAGTTGCCGCTGCACCTGCTCGAGTGAGTTCCTTTATGGTTCGGGCTATGTTAAATGCACCGCCAAAGCCTGTATCACAATCAACAAGCAAGGGTGTATCCACGCGTGAAGTAATGCGTCTTACATCTATACAAAAGTCCTCTAAGCCAACAATGCCTAAATCAGGCAGCCCATAGCTCACACTAGCCACGCCAGAGCCTGAAATATAAATGGCTTTGTGTCTGATTTTACTCGCTTGCAAAGCAGCATAAGCATTTGGCGTACCGACAATCAAAAGCGGAGAGTTTTGCTCAACCGCTTCTTTGAATTTCTTGCCCGCTGAAACAGGCTTTTTTGAATTTGCACTCATTTTTTGTCCTTTCTAAATTTAAATTTGCTCGGCTTTTTTAGGATAGCCAAGTGCATTTATGGCTTGCGTGCAGCTTTCAAGCACGCTTGCATCCTCGATAGTAGCAGGCACAGCGTAATCCACTCCGTCTGCAATCTCCCTTAAAGTCTTGCGCAAAATCTTGCCACTTCGTGTTTTTGGCAAGGCTTGCACTACTGTTGCGATTTTAAAGCTTGCCACAGCACCAATTTCGTGTCGCACTAAAGAAACTACGCCCTCGATGATACCGCCGTGGTCGCGCTCAATGCCCTGTTTAAGCACCACAAAACCAAAGGGAATTTCGCCTTTTAACTCGTCATTTACACCGATAACAGCACACTCTGCGACATCTGGGTGTTTGGCTATAACCTCTTCCATTTCACCTGTGGAAAGTCGGTGTCCTGCGACATTGATAATGCCGTCCATTCGCCCAAGCACATAGACATAGCCGTCTTTATCTATGTAACCCGTGTCGCCTGTGAGATAATAGCCCTTAAAATGCTCCAAATATCCCTTGCGGTAACGCTCTTCATTTTCCCAAATGCCTGTTAAGCAAGCAGGTGGCAAGGGCAGTTTTAGACACAAAGCACCTTTTTTACCTGCTTTTAATTCTTTGCCATTTTCATCAAGGACTTTGAGATTAAAGCCGCACATTGCCTTTGTAGGACTGCCAGCCTTTATAGGCAAGGTTTCTAAGCCTGTTGGATTAGCTGCGATTGCCCAGCCTGTTTCTGTTTGCCACCAATTATCAACGACAAGCTTTCCTGTGGTTTTTTGTATCCATTTAAGCGTTTCGCTATCACACCGCTCGCCTGCTACAAAAATGGTTCGTAAGCTTTCAAGGGTGTATTTTTTAGCAAGCTTTCCCTTTGGGTCTTCTTTTCGTATGGCTCGAAAGGCTGTTGGTGCTGAAAAAAGGACATTTACTTTATATTCATCAACTATTCTCCAAAAAGCCTCAGGGTTTGGCGTGCGAACAGGCTTGCCCTCATAAACTATTGTCGTGCAACCATTCATTAAAGGCGCATAGACTATGTAAGAATGCCCCACAACCCAGCCCACATCAGATGCGGTAAAGAAAACATCGCCTTGTTTGGCGTTGTAAATGTTATCCATAGACCATTTCATCGCCACAGAATGTCCACCATTTGAGCGAATCACACCCTTTGGAGTGCCTGTTGTGCCAGAAGTGTAAAGGATATAAAGTGGGTCGGTTGCTAACACAGGCACAGGCTCAACAGGTTTTGTTCTTTCTTCTTCTTCCTCCCAATCCACATCACGCCAAGGCAGCATACTTGCCTTATATTGTGGGCGTTGCCACACTAGGCAAGTGGTTGGTTTGTGTTGAGATTTTTTAATAGCCTCGTCCAAAATAGGCTTATACTCGACAATTTTGCTGATTTCTATGCCACAACTTGCCGTCATTATCACGCGAGGCTTTGCGTCTTCGATTCTCATCGCTAGTTCGTGTGCCGCAAAACCTCCAAAAACCACGCTATGAATAGCCCCAAGCCTCGCACAAGCTAGCATAGCAATCACAGCCTCTGCTATCATAGGCATATAAATGATAACCCTATCGCCCTTGACAACGCCTTTGTTTGCTAAAATTCCAGCCGTTTTCGCTACTCTATCGCGCAGTTGCTTGTAGGTGTATTTTTTCTTAGTATCTGTTACAGGTGAATCATAAATGAGTGCTAATTGCTCGCCTTTGCCGTTGTGTATATGCAAGTCAAGCGCGTTGTAACAAGTATTCATACAACCACCAACAAACCACTTATAATGCTCCCCGCTATCATCAAGCACCTTGTCCCACTCGTTATACCAATGCACTTTTTTTGCAGCTTCTGCCCAAAAAGCTTCTGGGTTTTCGATTGAGAGTTTGTAAGTTTCATCATATAAGCCCATTTTTGCCTCCTTTAATAAAAATATTGAAATTATGATAAACAAAAAAAGCTTTTTTTAAAATGCCAAATTTTTTATCATTATGAGCAAAAAAAGTTCATTTTGTTTTTTTTTGTTACTTTTTTTTAAAAAATGTATAAAATTTATACATAAATTTGCCAAATTTTTTGAAAAATTGATTAAAATTTAAAGAAAAAGAATGTTACCAAAAGTAATGTTTAAGGATAAGTAATGAATGATAGCCAAAGACTTAAAGAAATCATCGCTCATTCGGGTTTAAGTATAGCTAAATTCGCAAAACTCTTGCAAAAGGATAGGCGCACCATCATCAGCTGGACAAATTCTACAAAAGAGCTAAATTCCAGCGTGAAAACAGTCATAGCTCAAGTCTTTCGCTATCCGCAAGAACTTTGGCATTGTGATGAGAGTAAATTTTACACACTGCTTAAAAGCACACAAGCAAGCGAACTTAAAATCATCGATGAAAACTACTGCGCCAGCGTGAAATACATTTACGAAAACGAAAATGAAGGTTCGCTCATCATTCACCCAAGTTTTCCAAACCCAGCTTACCGCGATTTCATCGTTCCACTCATTTATCAACAACACGACAACAGCCTTGTAGATAGTTGGCGTAAAAAGCGGGGCGAAAAGATGCGAGCTTATTCTTTTGGTGTGAGCGAGTGGTATTCGATAAAATCCTTGCTTGAATTTGGCTTTTCACGCATAGGTAATTTTTACACAAAGGAACAAAAAATTCAAATTTTAGAACTGATGATAGACACTTTTAAGGACAATCTTTCCAAGTTTCTTTATTTTTTCGACTCATACAGCCAAAAAATTTATGGGCTTGATTTGTTTTATACCTCCATAAACGCCAAAGAACAAAAAATGTTTTTCAAAGCTCCGCTTGAAACCCTCATCATCGAAACAAGCAATGACGAGCTTATCAAAAAGCTCTATAAACACTATACCAACGCCAAAGAATGCCCACCACATATAAATCCGCGAGATGCTGTAAGCGTGCTTGAACTGTTGCTTTTTTGTTTGCAAAATGATTATAGCTTGCTTCAAACTTGCAAATATATCGACAAAAATAGCAAGTATGGGGATTTTTTCCTCAAAAGCATAAATATCACAAGTGAGTGAGCGAAATTTAAAGAGTGTAAAATTTAAATTTAAGACAAACTTTTCTTTAAAAGCACAAATTTTAGGCAAATTCGCGTAAATTTTAAGCCCTTTTACAAAAAATTTAACGCAACTTGTTATAATGGCTTTATGTGGTTGTTTTTAGTTTTTTCTGTGGTGTTTTTGTTGATTTTTACGCTGGCAAATGCTTACATTTACAAGCGTTTGTTTATGCAAATAGCCTTTTTAAGGGCGCATAAAATTTGGCTCATCGCTCTTTTTGCTGGGCTTTTTGTGGCTCAAACGGCGTTTTTGTTGTTTCGTGCGGAAAACCGCTTTGACAGCACGACTTACAACCTTTTGGCGCATTGTTTCGCGCCGACTTATTTTTTCTTTTTCATCACGCTTTTTGCGGATATACTGCGCTTTGGCGTGAAAATTTACGAGAAAATGACTGACAAAACGCCCTTTGATGAAAGTAGGCGTGCGAGCATCAAGTTTATATTTAATCTTTCCTTACTTATCTTTGCCATAAGCTCCGTTTTAAAGGGCTGGGGCAACGCTATGAATGTCCCAAAGGTTAAAAATTTAGACATTAAACTTAAAAATTTAAGCCAAAATGTCCGTCTTGTGATGATTAGCGATGTGCATTTGGGCAAAAATTTGCACGAAAAATTCCTGCAAGGACTTATCGAGCGCATAAACTCACTCAATGCCGATATAGTCGCCATCGTAGGCGATTTAATCGACACAAATCCCGCTGAAATCACCTACATTCATCTCTTAAACGAAATCAAAAGTAAATACGGCGTGTTTTACGCGCTAGGAAATCACGAGTATTACCGCGGACTTGACGGAGTTTTGGGGCTTTTAAGGCAGACAAA
Source organism: uncultured Campylobacter sp. (assembly GCA_934728065.1). Classification (GTDB taxonomy): domain Bacteria; phylum Campylobacterota; class Campylobacteria; order Campylobacterales; family Campylobacteraceae; genus Campylobacter_D. The sequence continues at coordinate 31,387 of CAKVDW010000003.1, read as the reverse complement.
GCTTAAAATTCTCATCAACGAAAGCATAAATTTAGGCTTTTTAAACATAGCGGGGCTTGCGGATTTAGCGGGCTTGCGTTTTGACAGGCTTGGCGCAAAGCCCGATATAAACGCCGCAAAAGCAAGATTAAACAAAAGCGCACCTAGCATTTTGCTTGCTCATCAGCCAAAAAGCGTGAATTTATACGACACAAGCGACTTTGACTTGGTGCTGAGCGGACACACGCACGCTGGGCAGGTGTTTCCTTTCGGCGCTCTTGTGATTTTGCAACAAGGCTTTTTGTATGGACTTTACGAGCTTGCAAGCAAAAACAAACTCTATGTCAGCAGTGGTGCGGGCTTTTGGGGACCTGCGATGCGCTTTTTAGCTCCAAGTGAGATTGTTTGTATGGATTTAAAGGGAGAGTAGATGATTTTCAGTAACGAAATTTCAAGGATTTTTGGGCTTTTAGCTGGGCTAAAACTACCAAAATGGCTACAAAGCAAGGTAAATTCAGCTTATGTGAAGCATTTTGACATCGATATGAGCGAATTTAAGGACACTAGCGAGTATGAAAGCCTAAACGCACTCTTTACAAGGGCGCTTGAAAAGGCTAGGGCGCTTGATGATGGCTTTGTAAGCCCCTGCGATGCGCGAGTTTTTGAGTGCGGTAAGGCGTTTAAAGCCGATAGCGAGCAGCTTGCCTTTTCTATAAAGGGCTACACATACAGCATAAACGAGCTTTTAAGCGGTGCTTGCGAAAAAAACGAGCTGGCAAAGGGCTGCGAATACGCGAATTTATACCTTTCGCCAAGGGACTATCACCGCTATCACGCGCCTTGCGATATGAGGGTGTTGAGCGCGACTTACACGCGTGGTGAGCTTTTTAGCGTGAGTGCAAAATGCTTGCAAAAAGTGGCAAATCTTTACACGCGCAACGAACGAGTGGCTTTAAAGTGCGAAAGTATGGGGTTTTTGTTTTGGCTTGTCTTTGTGGGAGCGCAAAATGTCGGCAAAATGCGCTTTGTTTTTGATGAACGCATACAAACAAACGCTTTAAACGCCCAAAATTTCACGCACAGCTACGAAAATTTAAACTTTAAAAAGGGCGAAGAGCTTGGGAATTTCGAGCTTGGCTCAACCATCGTCATCATCGCACAAAAAGGCTTGGTGAAATTTAGCATTAAGGCTGATGATAAGGTCAAATTTGGTCAAAAAATAGCAGACTAATCATCAAATTCTTGACTTAAAATCAACCCATTTGGGTCTATTTTTATTTTCATTTGGTTTGAAAGCTTGACTTTATAATAGTTAATTTTGCGTTCAACCTCCATTAATAAGGCTTTTGGATATTGACTTTGAATTATAGAGGCTATGTTTGTGGGAAGTATCAAAAAGCTTATAGGGTTTATTTTGCTTTCTATTTCTTTCCAATTACCTATAATATCAAATTCTAGTTCTGTTCCGTCTGTGAGGTAAATTTCATAGGATTTTGTGTCCATTTGAGCCAAGCCAATTTGTGCTTTAAAATGTGTAGCAATGAATGATTTAATGTTTTCTGGCAAAGAATTTGGCGATATTATTACATCAGCGTATAAGCTAAATGCCATAAAAATAAGGCTTAAAAGCGTTTTTTTAAACAAATTTTATCCTCATTAAAAATTTTTGACAACATTATAGTCTTTATGCGTGAATTTAGTGTGAATTTTTATATAAATTTAATTTATTTTATAAAAATATCTCTTTAAAAAAGGATTAAAAAATGTTTTTAGCCTTTTTGAGCCTTTTTTAAGGCTCTTTTGGCTCTTTTAAGCCTTGCGCACTCTAAAAGCTCTTTTTGAAATGTAGCGAGGCGGCTTTTTCTTTTTTTGGGCTTAAAGGCGTTGTAAAAAAGAATGTATTTGAGCTTTGTTAAAAGCGTTTTTGCCTTTTTCATCTTTTATCCTTTGTGTTTTTGTGCCTTTTTGTCTTATAAAAAAGGGCTTTTTACCTCTTTTATATCGTCTAAAATGGCGTTTTGCCCTTTTAAAAAAGGCTTTTTTTGCTCTAATTTTAAACAAAAACACAAAGCTAAAAAAGGATTAAAAATTTTGTTTATTTTGTCTTTAAATTTGACATTAAATTCTTTTTGTGGTAGAATTTCGCATAGGCAAGGCTAGGTTGCCGTAAGATACGCTTTATAAGTGCGGTATCCACTCCGCCCTAAGCTGTTGGCGGTCTTGCCTTTTATAATTTCTCATAAATCACTTCATATTCGTTAAAAATCTTTAAAAGCCTTTGTTTGCTTGCTATGTAGCTTGTTTTGTATTGTAACCTGTTTGATTTTGGTAACTCAACGCTCACTAAATTCAGCACTCCCTTTTCGTCTTTAAAGGCTTTGTAGAAAAAATAAGTCCCGTTTTTATCGACACTTACGACATTTGGCGTTTGTAAAGTCGGCAAAATGCCCCCAGCAAGTTTTAGCCTATTTTCATTTTTAGAGTTATCTTGCAAGTGTTGCCACGCTTCTTGCAAGTCAATTTCCACTTCTTTAATCGGCGTTTTGACATTGCCTCTCGTTTTCCATTTTTAAAGCCAAAAAGAGCGTAAAATTCGGTTTCATCTTTTACTTCTTTAAGCTCTTGGGCTATGTTTTTTAAATGAGTGTAATTGATTTTATCATCGCTTACGACATTTGAGAGCATTTTTGGTTTTTGGGTTTTGCTTGACTTTGTGAGTGTTAATTTGGTATAATCTCATCAGTAATTATTGTGGATAGAGCGTTCGTCTATGAAAATTTGACTCCAGCAAAGTTATTTAAACTTGAGAGTTTGATTTTGCAATAACTCTTTATTTTTCAAAGGCAGAATTTGGTTTGTGGCTTTATTATTGCTGTTAATGTTCTTGTGTTTTTGTTTTCTTTTGATGCTTCAAGTGATTTTGATGCGTTTTTTGGTTTAAATATCCTTTGTTTTAGTGAGGGCTTTTGGTGGCAAATCATAACCACTATGTTTATGCACGGCGGTTTTACGCATTTGGCTTTAAATATGATAGTTTTATATCAGTTTGGCAGTATTTTAGAGCGGTATCTTGGCTCTTTGCGTTTTGCTTTACTTTATTTTATCGGCGGTATAGCTTGTTCGTTTTTAAGTGCGGTGTATGTGTATTTTGACACACTTTATGCTGAACGGTTTATTAATGTTGTTGGTGCAAGCGGAGCGATATGTGTTTTAATGGGTTATTATGCTTATACTGATAAATCTAGCACGAAAGGACTCATTGTAGCTATTTTGTTAATGAGTTTTGTGCCGATATTTATGGGAATAAATATTGCTTGGTATGCTCATATTTTTGGTTTTATATGTGGTTATGCTCTAGCAAAAATACAAATTTTAAGGAATTTATGATGAAAAAACTCTACATTATCCGACACGCAAAGGCTCAAAGAGATAATCCAAATGGAGATTTTGGACGAGATTTGTGTAAAAGAGGCGAAGATGACATTAAAGAGATGTCAATAAGGCTTAAAAACCGTAAAATTAAACCCGATGCCTTTGTATCTTCTGCAGCTCTTAGGACGGCAAGAACGGCAAGGCTTTTGGCTAAGGCTTTTAGCTTTGATGAAAAAAAGATTGTTTTTGAAAAAAAGCTTTATGAAGCTGATGAAAACAAGCTTTTTGAATACATAAAACGGTGTGATGACAAATATAACGAGCTTTGTATAATAGGACACAATCCAGCCTTAAGAGAGTTATGCGAACTTTTAAGCACGATTTATCTTAGCTCTTTTCCTACTTCTTCGGTTTTTGCACTTGAATTTGAGGTTGAAAGCTTTGCGGATATAAAGGCGCATAGCGGAAAACTTGTCTTTTTTGAGTGTATCAAAAAACTTAAAGATGGTGCGGTTAGCGAGATTTGAACTCGCACACGCAAAGCGCACTACCCCCTCAAGATAGCGTGTCTACCAATTCCACCATAACCGCGAGTTGAAAGAATCCCCTTTAAATTTTGCATTTAAAGGGGAGAAGTTGAAATTTATGCAAATTATACGCCAAAAGGATTTGCATAAAGAGCGATGAGAGCAATAACAAGCGCGTAAATAACTTGTGCTTCTATCATCGCAAGCGCGATAAACATTGTTGTCATCAGCTTTCCGCCCAAACCTGGGTTGCGAGCTGTTCCAGCAATAGTCGCTGCCGCTGTGTGTCCCATACCGATAGCTCCACCAAGTGCAGCTACACCAAGTCCTAATCCTGCCGCTAGGACTGAAAATGCTTTAACCAAGCCATCAGAGTCGATAGAGCCTGTTTCAGCAAAGGCAAAACTTGCTAAGGCAAGTGTAAGTAAAAGAATTTTTTTCATTGAGTGTCCTTTCCGTCTTTTTGTTGAGCTAGTTCGGCTTGCGTATCCCTACTTAAAGCTTTACAAATTGACTTTTGACATTATAGCAAAGTTTTTATTTGAATTTTCAAAAATTTGTCTTTAAAATTTAAAAAATTGCAAGATATGTGAAAATCAAAAAATATTTAAAAAATTTATTTATTAATAATTTTTATTGTATAATATTTTTTAAGCAATATATATATTCACTGCTTAAATTTTTAACCAAAAGGAGACAAAATGGCAAATTTCAAGTCATTAACCACAACCACAGGACGCCAAGTTGGCGATAATCAAAATGTAATGAGCGTGGGACCTAGAGGACCACTACTCTTGCAAGATACTTGGTATTTAGAAAAGTTGGCAGCATTTGACAGGGAAAGAATCCCAGAACGAGTTGTCCACGCTAGAGGTAGCGGAGCTTATGGAGTATTTGAGGCTAGTGCTGATATTAGCAAGTATTCCAAAGCAGCAGTTTTTAAAAAAGGCACAAAAACGCCTGTATTCGTCCGTTTTTCAACAGTAGCACCAGAGCTAGGCTCAGCTGATGCGGTGCGCGACCCTCGAGGCTTTGCGGTTAAATTTTATACAATAGAGGGAAATTGGGATTTAGTGGGAAACAATACACCTATTTTCTTTATCCGAGACCCTTACAAATTCCCGGATTTTATTCACAGCCAAAAACGAGACTCAAAAACACATATCCAAGACCCTGAAAGGTGGTGGGATTTTTGGTGTCAAACCCCAGAGGCATTACACCAAATCACCTATCTTATGGGAGATAGAGGCATACCTGCGAGCTACCGCAATATGAATGGCTACGGAAGTCATACTTTTAGTCTTATCAATGATAAAAATCAGCGATTTTGGGTAAAATTTCATTTTCACACAATGCAAGGGACAAAAAACCTCACAAATGAAGAGGCGGCAGCGATTCGTGCGGTAGATATGGATTCTCATCAACGAGACTTGTTTGATGCGATTGAGAAAAAAGAATATCCAAGCTGGAAAGTTTCTATACAGGTAATGCCAGAATCTGATGCCAAAACTTACCGTTTTCACCCATTTGATGTAACTAAAATTTGGAGTCATAAGGATTATCCACTTATTGAGATTGGTATTATGACACTTAATAAAAACCCAGAAAATTACTTTGCCGAAGTTGAACAAGCCGCGTTTAATCCCGCTAGTGTGGTGCCAGGCATTGGGTATAGTCCAGATAGATTGCTTCAAGGCAGACTCTTTGCTTATGGGGATACACAACGCTACCGACTAGGCATCAATCACCATCAAATTCCTGTAAATTCGCCAAAAAATGCAAAGTTAAATTCAACTGTTCGAGATGGTTATATGACAAATGGCGAGTATGCAGACACTAGAAACTATCAACCAAGTATTTTGAGTGGCTACAATGATGATTGGAATCTTAAAGAACCTCTTTTAGACCCACTTGGCTTTGAAAACGAAACAAGAATAGGGCAGTTTGATTATAGAGAGGACGATGATGATTATTATACACAAGCTGGAGATTTATATCGTTTGATGAGCAGCGATGAAAAAGAGAGGCTTTGTCAAACTATTGCTGGGACAATGAAAGGTATAAACGAAAAAATCATTAAGTTACAATTAGAGCATTTTAATAAGGCTGATAGCAACTATGCAGCAAGAATAGCCCAGCTTCTAAAATAAACTTAAGGGCAAATCTGCCCTTAAAAATAAAAGGAAAACAATGAATTTGACTAAAGAAGAATATGAAAAAATGCAAGAATTTGTTAAATTTTCTTTTGATTTTGCAAGGCAAGATGATGTTCATTCTTTAAAAATTATGTTAGAAAATGGACTTAATGTAAATTTGGCAAATCACAAGGGCGACACACTTTTAATGCTTGCAAGCTATCACAACAGCATTGAATGTGTGAAATTGTTGCTTGAATTTGGTGCAAATGTTGATAAGGTAAATGATAAAGGACACACGCCACTTGCTGGAGTTTGCTTTAAGGGTTATGAGGAGGTGGCAAAGATTTTGCTTGAAAATGGGGCAAATCCAAATGGCTTTGAGGGGCAAGGTGGGGCTTTAAGTCCTATAAATACGGCTATAATGTTTCGTAGAAAGGAAATTTTAAGCTTGCTTTTAAGATATAACACTCAAAAGCTTCACTTTTGGCAAAGATTGTTTCTTAAATTTAGCCTTATTAAAGACAAAAGAATTCAAAGGCTTTAGAAATTGAAAAATACAAAGGTTATTTTAACTGTCAATATTTTTCAAAAATATTGCCGTGGTATCTTATATCCTCAGCCTTTACATCATCTTGCAAGCTTTTTGGCACTTCATTTTTGATACTTTTTATATCATCATCTAGGTCTTGATATGAAAATACCATACTTATAGCACCGACATTTTTTAGGTTTTCAAGTGTTTTATAGGCTTTTAGCTCATCATTTAAATTTTCGCTTTCAATCAAAACAATAATTTTTTCATCCTCAACAAGCTCCACAGAACAACATTGCACTTTGGCTATGTCTTGTAGTAAAATCTCTTGGTGTTCTTTTTTTGCCACAATTAAAACGCTAGATATATTCATTTTAAACTCCTCAGTAAAATGCCCTCATAATTAGAGAGCAAAAATTCTTTTTCGTTAAGAAAGATGATAAATTCAGGTGAAAAATTTTCATTTTCAAAACTTGCTATTTTCTTAAGACTTTTAGTGTCAATAAGCTCTGTTTTATTCTTACCATCTTGTTTAAATATAGTATAAGCAGCAATTTGCCCATTTGTATTTAAGGCGCAAGAGTAAATAACATTTGGGTTGGGTATAAATTTTTGCTCATTATCTCTTACTATACCCACTTTTTTATCATTTCCGCAAGAAACTATGACGCCATTTTTAAAGTCAATTTGATACAAAAAATCTTTGTGGATTTTATCATAATTTGCCAAAACCCTCCAAGACTGTAGGTCAAAAACCTTAAGTTCTCCACTTTCTGTTGCGCTTAAAAGCTTTTGTCTTGTTTCATCAAGTGTTATATCATTTAAGCTTGTAAGTGAGAATTTGAACTCTTTTGTGGCTGATTTTGAATTTAAGCTAAGAAATTCTTTTAAATTTATAAGCTTTATATCCGCACTTAAAAGCGCTAAAAGAGCTGTGTTTTCATTGATAAAAAAGGCTTTTTTGATATTTGTAAAAGGAGCTTTTACTGTGCTGCAAGAGGCGTTTTTGGGGCAAAGGTTTAAATTTTGAGTGCCAAAATCTCCCTCACTTACCACAAGAAAGCTGTTTTTATAAACATCAAGACTATGAATTCTTGCACCAAGACCTTTTTCATAATGATTTTGAACAGCAGGAAGTTTTATAAGCTTTTGAATTTTTTTGCTTTTTAAGTCATACTCTAAAACTTCACCGCTATCCGTGCCTATGAATAATGCATTTTGCTCGTATTTTAAGGCGGTGATATTAGCATTTATCTTAGGCTCATTTGCGTAAGAAAACAATGCTAATATCAAGACGAAAAAGCTTTTTTTCATCTATTTCACGCCTTCTTGAATGGTCTGCATAAGGTCAGAGCTTTTTTTGAGAGACTCATCTGTAAATACCGCTTCAAATTTGTTACCAACTAAAGGTTTGGCATTACTTTGTGGCACATGGCATTGGTCGCAACTAAATCTTTCATTACTGACAACATCACCTGTTGATTTGTTTGATTGAAAGCCAAAATAATGGCTTGCTGGAGCTGGTTTTGTTCCCATATCAGCAGCCATTTCTTTAATGTGGCAACTCAAACACATATTATTGTCTTTAGTAATGGGAATCATAGCCTCAATATCGTGCGGTATGAGTGGCGGTGCATTCTCAAAAGAGCGGTCAAAGACGACAGATTCGCCAGGTTGGGTTGAACTGAAATTGATATCGCCAAGCAAGGCTACTGAATTTTCATTTTCAACGCTAGTTTTTCTAAGTCCTATTTCACTATCGCTTAGCGAATCTCCTTTTGTTTTTTTATCGCAAGCGATGAAAGAAAGACTCAACGCAAGAGTTAGTGTTAAGAAAAGATTCCTTTTCATTGTTTTCTCCTTAAATTAAAGATATTAAAAGTTAAAGCGTTATCATTGCAAACCTCAATGCAACGCCCACAGCGGATACATTCACCTGATTTAACAACTCCACTTTCCTTAGTAATCATTGATAAAACCTGCTTTTCAGGGCAGATATTAAGACATTGCAAGCATTTACTGCACTTGTTGAAGTCGTATTTGATTTTTAAAAAAGCAAAACGACCAATGAGCGAATAAAATGCCCCCAAAGGACAAAGATGAGAGCAAACAGCCTTAGGGCTTAAAAATGTATCCACAACAAAGATGATGAAAGCTACCATTATCCACGAAATCGTGCCAAAAATGACCCCTCTTTGAATGATACCTATATAAGATATGCTTTCAAAGGCTGGTGTAGCCAAGATGAAAGAAAGCAAAAGACTTAAAGCAAGGATATAATAGCGAGTATTTTTGCTCAGGTTGATTTTGCTTGTGTGATAATCAAGCCTTCTTCTAATAAAAGCGGCAAAATCTGTGATGATATTTACAGGGCAAACCCAAGCACAAAAGGCTCTGCCAGCAAATAAAGCGTAAAATAAAAGAGCAATTAACGCACCCACTAAAACAGAACCACTTATAGCCCCAAAACTTACGCCAAGTCCAGCAACAAGAAGTTGTAAAACAGCGTAAGGGTCGCTTAAAGGAACTAGGCTAAACCACAAAGATGAACTAAGATTGCCCTGCACGATAAATTTAGCTGCAAAGGCAAAGCAAAGAAGTGTGCCAACTTGGACTATTCGTCTTAAGATGAGATATTTAAGCGTTGAAATTTGAGTTAAAATTTTCATTATAAATCCCCACTATTAAGATAATCCAAAGCACCTTTATTTTGCTTAGGCAAATCCTTAGTTGGTGCATTTTTAAGTCGCTCCTCGCCCCTTGAATCCCAACCACGAACATAATTGCTACCACCTTCACCCAAAACAAATTTTTGTGGCAAGATGGTAATAGCAGCCTTTTCGGTAACGCAGGCTCTTTCACACTTTCCACAACCCACGCAATAGTCATTATCCACAACAGGGATTATTAAAGCGTGTTTTCCTGTGCGTTCATTGTGCTTTGTTTCTACCTTTAAAGCCTTGTCTATTAAAGGACAGGCTCTATAACAAGCCTCACAACGCAAGCCCCAATAAGCAATGCAATTTGCAGTATCAACCACAGCCGTGCCTATTTTAACCTCAAAAATACCCTTTTCTTTTTTGAGGTATTTATTATCCAAAGCATTAGTAGGGCATTCTTTTATACAGGGTATATCATCACAAAGATAACAAGGAATTTCTCTTGCTTCAAAAAATGGTGTGCCATTTTGTGCCAAATCCGTCAAACTAGCAAGTTTTAAGGTATCGTAAGGACAGGCATCTACGCATAACCCACAACGAATGCAAAGACTTAAAAACCGCTCTTCATCTTCAGCTCCAGGCGGTCTTAAGTAATATTTATCCTTTCGTTGCACGGCAAGGGCAGCCAAAAAGCCACCCCCAGCACAAAGACAAAGCATTTTGAGTGATGAAGCAAAAAATTCTCGTCTATCGGACATTTTACGCCTTTGTAACCTTTACTGCACATTTTTTAAAGTCAGTTTCGCCAGAAAGCGGACAAGTAGCATCAAGTGTAACTTTGTTGATAAACACATTTTCATCAAACCAAGGCACATAAATAAGCCCAACAGGCGGTTTATTTCTACCACGCATATCAACTTTGACCTTAATTTTACCGCGTCTTGATTCTATCCAAATCAAATCACCTTGATTTAAGCCCATTTTAGCACAGTCTTGTTCGTGCATATAACAAAGTGCTTCAGGGACAGCTCTGTAAAGCTCAGGCACACGCATTGTCATCGTTCCACTATGCCAATGCTCCAAAACGCGACCTGTGCAAAGCCAAAACGGATATTCATTGCTTGGTCTTTCAGGAGCTTTCATAAACGGTCTAAAGAAAATTTTAGCCTTGTTTTTAAATGATTCTTTTTCAGGCTCTTTTCCTTCAACTGCAGGGAAAGCACCAGCGAGGTCGCCTTTGTTTAAAGCACCTTGATTTCCATAAAAGGCATAATCTGAATTTGGAGCAGCTTTTTTAGCGTAATAATCGTATTTTGTATTAAAACGCCACTGTGTTTCTTTGCCATTAACAACAGGCCAACGAAGCCCACGCACTCTGTGATAGGTGTCAAATTCAGCTAAATCATGTCCGTGTCCATTGCCAAATTGTCTGTATTCTTCAAAAAGATATTTTTGAACAAAAAAGCCATAGCCTTTAAATTCTTGTCCATCAGAGCCAACAACTTTTCGAGCATCACCAAAGACTTCGCTATTATCAAAATCCTTAATAACAGGGTCATTTACGCCAAATGCTTTTGCAGCTTTGTTGGCAAAAAGGACATCAAAAAGCGTATCTTCTTCGCTATAACCCATTTTTTTAGCCTCTTCTAAAACGCTTGGCAATGTTACCTTATCATTGACCTTTTTTTCTCCCCAAACTTCTTTAAGCTTAAATCGTTTTGAGAATTCAAGAATTTGCCAAGTATCACTCATTGCTTGTCCTATGGGCAGAACTTGTTGTTTCCAGTGTTGGGTTCTTCTTTCTGCATTACCATAAGCGCCCCATTTTTCATAAATCATCGCTGTTGGCAAGATTAAATCTCCAACCTTAGCTGAAATTCCCGGATACGCATCGCTTACTACGATGAAATTATCCATTTCTCTTGCTGCGGCTATCCAGTGGTTAGCATTTGCTGTGTTATGCCAAGGATTATTCACATGAACCCACGCAAATTTAATGTTACCATCTTCTAAATCACGCATTATTTTCACATAAGGCGAGCCGATAACACCATTGAGTGTTTTGGGCGGAACTTTCCAAATTTTTTCACTGATTTCTCTGTGTTTTGGATTGCCCACAACCATATCAGCAGGTAAGCGGTGAGCAAAAGTTCCAACTTCTCTTGCTGTGCCACAAGCACTTGGTTGCCCTGTAAGAGAAAAGGCTCCATTGCCCGGTTGAGACTGTTTGCCAAGCAATAAATGCACCATATAAGCTTGTTCATTTACCCAAGTTCCACGAGTGTGTTGGTTAAAGCCCATAGTCCAAAAACTCACAACTTTGCGATTTTTTTCTATATAAAGGTTTGCAAGTTGTTGAAGTTTTGCTTTATAATCTTCAAGGCTTTCATTATCATCACCCTTTGAAACTTGTGCAACATAGTCTAAAGTATAAGGTTCAAGAGCCTTTTTAAAGTCTTCAAAACTGATAGCCCAATGAGCAGCAGCTTGAGCTGAATGTTTCATTTCAAGCGTGTCGCCAGCCTTATAGCCAAGATAAGATAAAGCAGTTGCTTCTTCTTCATCAAGGGTGATTTTAACTTGTTTGCTTACTGTGTCTTTTTCGCTTTCTTTGAATTTAGGGTGATTTGGATTTGCACGCATACCATAACCTATATCCACAAAGCCTGTGGCAAATCCACAGTGATTTTCTATAAATTTTTTATCCATAGATTCAGGACGGTTATAAACAATTTCCCTTGCTATATAGTTTAAAATGGCTAAATCCGTGCTTGGCTTGAATATGATTTCAATATCAGCTATATTTGAGGTTCTGTTTGAATAGGTGCTTAAATTTACAATCTTCACTTTTTCGTCATTAAGCTTCCTATCAGATACACGAGACCATAATACAGGGTGCATTTCAGCCATATTTGCGCCCCAAGTAATCACAGTGTCAGTAAGTTCTATATCATCATAACAGCCTGCTGGCTCATCTATGCCAAAGGTTTGCATAAAAGCAACAACAGCACTAGCCATACAGTGTCTAGCATTTGGGTCTATGTTGTTTGAACGAAAACCAGCTTTCATTAGCTTTGCTGCTGCATAACCTTCTTGAATGGTGTATTGTCCGCTACCAAAAACAGCAACGCCTGTTACGCCAAGCTCATTGTAAGCTTTTTTGAACTGCTTTTCCATTTCATCAAAGGCTCTTTGCCAAGAAACTTGTTGAAATTTACCTTTTTTATCGAACTCACCCTTACTATTTACACGAAGTAGGGGAGTTACGAGGCGGTCCTCACCATACATAATCTTTGCATTAAAATAACCCTTGATGCAGTTAAGCCCACGGTTTACAGGCGCAGCTGGGTCGCCTTTTACAGCAACTATTTTATTATCCTTAGTCGCCACCATAATTCCACAGCCTGTTCCACAAAAACGACAAGCTGCTTTATCCCAACGCCACTGCTCTTGCGGATTTGCCGCAAAACTAGGCACACTCATACCAGCTACACTTGCAGCACTTGCAATAGCAGTATTTTTGATGAAATCTCGTCTATTCATCTTTGCATTCTCCTTTTGTGAATAGTTTATTCGACTTTTATTTTACAACAACATTTATTAAATTATTCTTAAATATGAATAATTTTTAAAGTTATATTATTAGGACATTTTAAATATTATTCTTATAAAGAATAAATAATTTATACGACACCAAATTAAAGCCTATTATATCGAAAAAAAAAAAAAAAAAAAACGATAATTCAATATAAGTTTTTTCTAGCAAAAACACAAATCAAAAAGACTTAAAAGCCTATAAATTCGATATTAAAATTATAATATTTATTTTTATCTTTTTAAATATTTTTCAAAAATCAAGTAGAATTTTAAAATTTCTTTGAAATTTAAGCAAGTTTTTGCTACACTTGACTTTTTAATTTCAGTTAATTTTTAAGGCAAAATGATGAATCAAACATCGCCAAAGCAAGAAAAAAGCGATAAAAACACCACCATAGAACAAGACAAAGTCCTGTATGACAAGAATATAGAACAAAAATATTATGCGCTGTGCGAAGAGCGTGGGTATTTCGAGCTTGATGGCAACAAGGGCATTCAAAAAAAGGGCAAAAACTTTTGCATAATGATGCCACCGCCTAATGTAACGGGCGTTTTGCACATAGGACACGCGCTGACATTTACGCTGCAAGACATTATGACACGATACAAGAGAATGGACGGCTACCGCGTGCTTTATCAGCCCGGGCTTGACCACGCGGGCATCGCCACGCAAAATGTCGTGGAAAGGCAGCTTTTAGCGCAAGGCATTCACAAAGAAAGCTTGGGGCGGGCTGAATTTGTCAAAAAAGTGTGGGCGTGGAAAGAGCAAAGCGGAGGCAAGATTACAGAGCAAATGCGCGCACTTGGTATCACGCCAGCGTGGAGTAGGCTGCGTTTTACTATGGATACGGGCTTGGCAAATGCGGTAAAAAAGGCGTTTGTGGATTTGTATGATAAAAAACTCATCTTTCGCGCGGATAAGATGATAAACTGGTGCACGCACGATGGGGCTTTGAGCGATATAGAAGTGCAACACGAGGAAAATGCGGGCAAGCTTTATTATTTGCGCTATTTTTTAAAGGACAGCGATGAATTTGTGGTTGTGGCGACAACGCGTCCAGAGACTTATTTTGGGGACACAGCCGTGATGATAAACCCGCAAGATGAGCGTTACAAGCACTTACTAGGCAAAAAAGTGCTTTTACCCCTTGTAAATAAAGAGCTAGCCATAATCGCTGATGAATATGTCGATATGAGCTTTGGCACGGGCGTTGTCAAAGTAACGCCCGCACACGACAGCAACGACTATGAAGTGGGCTTGCGGCACGATTTGGAATTTCTCACTATCTTTGATGAAAAGGGCATTTTAAACGAGCATTGCCTTGAATTTAAGGGGCTTGAAAGGCTTGAAGCGCGCGAAAAGATAGTGGCAAGGCTACAAGAAAAAGGCTATGTCGAAAAAATCGAGGATTACACAAACCAAGTAGGCTACTGCTACCGCTGCCACAATGTCGTAGAGCCTTATATCTCAAAGCAATGGTTTGTAAGCAAGGACATAGCGCGCGAGAGCATAGAAAAGGTAAATTCAGGGCAGATGAAGTTTTTTCCAAGCCACTGGATAAACTCATACAACGCGTGGATGCGGGATTTGCGGGACTGGTGCATTTCGCGCCAACTTTGGTGGGGACATCAAATTCCTATTTATTACTGCGAATGCGGGGCTGAATTTGCAAGCGAAAACGAGCCTAGCAAATGCCCTAAATGCGGTGGGACAAGGTTTAGGCAAGATGAAGATGTGCTTGATACTTGGTTTAGCTCTGGGCTTTACGCTCACAGCACGCTGGGCTGGGGAAATGAAGGCTGGGGCAAGGACAAAGTGTGGTTTGAGAGCGATTTAAAGGACTTTTATCCAAATTCTTTGCTGATAACGGGCTTTGATATACTCTTTTTTTGGGTAGCTAGAATGCTTTTTCAAAGCACAAATGCCCTAAACAGCTTGCCTTTTAAGGAAGTGTATTTGCACGCGCTCGTAAAAGATGAGTTTGGCGAAAAGATGAGTAAATCAAAAGGCAATGTCATCGACCCTTTGCAAAGCATAAACGAATACAGCGCCGATATACTGCGCTTTACGCTCAGCTTGCTGGCGGTGCAAGGGCGAGACATAAGGCTGAGTAATGATAAATTTTTGCAAGTGCGAAATTTCACAAACAAACTTTACAACGCCCATAAATACTTGCTTTTAAACGAAAAATCCTTTGCAAACCTTGATGAAATAGCTATTAAAAGCGAGCTGGGCAAGTATATGCTGAGCCGATTTAACGCCTGCATAAAAGGCGTGCGCGAAAATTTAGCACAATACCGCTTTAATGACGCCGCAAACACGCTTTATCGCTTTTTTTGGGACGAGTTTTGCGACTGGGGTATCGAGCTGAGTAAGGCTGAAAAAGGCTCTGTCAAGGAACTTGGAAGCATTTTTAAAGAAGCCTTAAAGCTCTTAAACCCCTTTATGCCCTTTATCAGCGAGTTTTTATACCACGAGCTTGGCGGCACGAAACTTGAAACAAGCGAGAGCATTATGGTGTCGGCTTACCCTGAATTTGGCGGGCAAGATAGCGAGCTTGAAAGCTTTTTTGCACTCATCATCGAAGCCATAGTAGGCATTCGCCGCGCAAAAACCCTTGTGGAGTTAGGAAATACAAGGATTTCAAAGGCTTTCATCAAGCTCAATGACGAAAGCAAACAAGCAAAGTTTGAAAAATACACGCATTTCATCGCTAAACTTGCTAAAAGCGATGAGATAGGCTTTGTTAGCGAGAATTTAAGCAAGGCAAGTGCCGATATAAGCGAGAATTTAAAGGTGTTTGTGCCGCTTGAAAGCGTGGATTTAAGCGGAGTTTTAAGTCGCCTTGAAAGTCAAAAAATCAAGCTAGACAAAGAAAAATCAAAACTTGAAGCTATGCTAGGCAACGCTAAATTTATGCAAAATGCCCCAAAAGAAGTCATCGAGCAAAACAAAACAGCCCTAAAAAGCCTTGTAGAGCAGTTTGCAAAGATAGATGAAGAGCTAAAAAACCTAAAAGGCGAGTGATGATAGAAATTCAGCATTTAAAGAAATACTACGGCAAGGAAGTTGTCATCGATAATGTGAGCTTAAATGTCAAAAAGGGCGAGATTTTTGCCATAGTAGGACACAGCGGAGCTGGTAAATCCACGCTTTTGCGTTGCATAAATGCTTTGGAAAGCTATCAAAATGGTAGTTTGAAAGTCTTTGGCGAGGAAATTTCGCAAAGCGCTCAAAACGCTAAAAAACTGCGTGAGCTACGCAAAAACATAGGTATGATTTTTCAGCACTTTGCGCTGATGAGTCGCAAAAATGCCTTTGAAAATGTGGCTATGCCCTTGCAAATTCACGGCTTTGACAAAAACGAGATAAAGTCCCGTGTGAGCGAGCTTTTAGAGCTTGTAGGGCTTGCGGGTAAAGCAAAGGCGTATCCAAACGAGCTTAGCGGCGGACAAAAGCAAAGAGTAGCCATAGCTAGGGCGTTAGCACTGCGCCCAAAGGTGCTTTTGAGCGATGAAGCCACCTCCGCACTTGACCCAAACACCACAAAAAACATACTTGAACTCATCTCACAAATCAACAAAGAGCTTGGCATAAGCGTTGTGCTGGTTACGCACGAAATGGAAGTTGTCAAAGAAATCGCCCAAAGGGCTGTGCTGCTTGAACGCGGCAAAATCATCGGCAGCGGGCAAATCCACGAGCTTTTTTTAAAGCCAAATGAAAAAATGCGTGAATTTCTGGGCGAAAACGAGCTTTCAAGCGTGCTGCCAAAGGACGGCGTGAATGTCAAGCTTTATTTTCCAAAAGAAGTGGCGCAAAAACATATCATCACGCAGATGGCAAGGGAGTTAAATATCGATTTTAGCATAGTTTGGGGCAATATAGAAAAGCTAAACGGCGTTGCATTAGGCAACCTTGTCATAAATATAGCGCAAAAAGATAAAGAAAAAGTGCTTGACTTTATCGACAAAAACGGCGTTTTGTGGGAGCTGGCTTGATGAGAGAAAATTCACACAAATTCAAAGTGCAAACACGCTTAAAAAGCGCACAAAAGGGAGTAGATAATGTTTGAGGGACTTTTAGAAAATTTCATAGATATTTTGTATCCAGCCTTGCTTGAAACGCTCTATATGAGCCTTGTTTCGACATTTTTGGGCTTTTTGCTCGCTATAATCCCGGGCGTTTTGCTTGCGATTTGGGACAAGGGCGGCTTGCGCGAAAACCCCGTTGCTTACAACACTTTGGACTTTTTCGTCAATATCGTGCGTAGCTTTCCTTTTATCATTTTAATCATCGTGCTGATGCCACTTACGCGCATTATCGTTGGCACAAGTATCGGCACTACCGCTACTATCGTGCCGCTCACGCTTGGCATAGCCCCATATTTGGCGAAGATGATAGAAGCAGCCCTCAAAGAAGTCGATGGGGGCATTGTCGAAGCGGCTAAAAGCTACGGAGCAAGCGACACACAAGTCATTTTTAGGGTAATGTTCGTGGAGAGTTTGCCAAGCCTGATAAACGGCATAACGCTCACTCTTATAGTCGTTGTAGGCTTTTCAGCTATGGCAGGCACTGTTGGCGGTGGTGGGCTGGGCGATGTGGCTATAAGATATGGTTATGAGCGTTTTCAAACGGATATTATGGTGCAAACAGTAATTATCTTGCTTTTACTTGTTCAGCTAATACAAGTGGCAGGAAATGCGCTTTACAAGCTAACAAAGAAGTAGGTATTTGGTATATAATAAATTTTTTAAGGGAAATTTCTTAATGATTTACTCTATTTTTAGAAAAAATATTATAAAATTCAAACAAAAAAGGATATAAAATGAAACTTAAACTCTTGGTTTTTACACTTTTTTTAGGTTTTAGCACGGCTTTTAGTGCTGAAAAAATACTTGTAGGCGCAACACCTGTGCCACACGCTGAAATTTTGGAATTTATCAAAGATGATTTGGCAAAACGCGGCTTTGAACTTGTTGTTAAGGAATTTAATGATTATGTTCAACCTAACTTAGCTACTGACAGTGGCGAACTTGATGCAAATTTCTTTCAGCATATTCCTTATTTGGAGGAGTTTAACAAAAACAAAGGAACTAAACTTGTGCGTGTAGTGGGCATTCACCTTGAGCCTATGGCGGTGTATTCAAAAAAACACAAGAGTTTTGACACTAATAGCTTAAAAAATGGCGTAAAAATTGCCGTTCCAAACGACCCAACAAATGAGAGTCGCGCTCTTGATGTTGTTGCTAGCACAGGTGTGGTAAGTTTTAAGGATAATGCCTTAAAAACTCCGCTTGATTTAACAAGCAATCCAAAGCAAATCAAATTTATAGAGCTTAAACCAGCTCAACTTCCACGCGCATTAAGCGATGCTGATTATGCTGTGATTAATGCTAATTACGCTCTTGCAGCAAACTTAAATCCCACAAAAGACGGCTTGGTCTTAGAAAGCAAATCAAGTCCTTATGTGAATGTGCTTGTAGTTAAGGCTGGTAAGGAAAAAACAGCTAAAACAAAGGCACTTGTAAAGGCTTTGCAAAGCGAAAAGGTTAAAAAATTCATCGCCGATAAATACAAAGGTGCAGTGATACCAGCATTTTAAAGGATAAATAATGAAATTTAAAAGTTTGATATTTGTATTTTTACTCATAATGTCTAATTCTTGGGCAAAAGAAAGCCTCATCATCGGTTCTACACCTGTTCCTTATGCTGAAATTTTAGAATTTGCTAAACCCTTGTTTGCTAAAAAGGGCTATGAGCTTAAAATAGTTGAATTTACGGATTATGCTGTGCCAAATAAAGCTCTTAATGAGGGAAAATTAGATGCGAATTTATTTCAACACAAGCCGTATTTAGATGAATTTAATAAAAGCAACGGCACAGATTTGCTTTCTATGCAAAGTGTAGTATTGGTGCCTATGGGTGTGTATTCTAGGAATGTTAAAGATATTAAAGACCTACAAAATAGTGCTTTAGTAAGCATTCCAAACGACCCAACAAATGAAGACAGGGCTTTTGAGCTATTACAAAAGGCAAATTTACTTGAATTTAAACAAACAAAGGGCTTTAAAACACCAAAAGATATAACTAAAAACCCTAAAAATCTTAAATTCAAAGAGCTTAAAGCCGCTCAACTTCCTCGTTCGCTTGATGATGTTACTTTGGCTGTTATCCCTACAAATTATGCTTTAGATTATGGATTAAGTCCTGTTAAAGACTCTCTTTTGATAGAAAGCAAGGATAGTCCTTATGCTATTATTGTTGCTGTGCGAAAAGCAGACAAAGAAAGTGCTAAAACAAAGGCTATAAATGAGGTTTTGCGCTCAAAAGAAGTTAAGGAATTTATACTTAAAAAATATGGCGGCAATGTCATTCCCACTTTTTAAGAAAGGATAAGTGATGAAATTTAGAGCTTTTATACTTGTATTTTTGTTGGCTTTTTCGAGTTTGTGTGCAAAAGAAAGCCTCATCATCGGTTCTACACATGTTCCTTTTGGAGAAATTTTAGAATTTGCCAAACCCTTGTTCGCTAAAAAGGGTTATGAGCTTAAAATAGTTGAATTTAACGACTTTGCCATTCCAAATGTGGCTTTAAATGACGGCAAACTTGATGCAAATTTCTTTCAGCACAAACCCTATCTTGATGCCTTTAATCAAAGCAAAGGCACTAAACTCGTGGCGATAAACAGCGTGGCTATCATTCCTATGGCAATTTACTCAAAGTCGCTCAAAAGCCTTGATGAGCTTAAAAACGGCGCAAGTGTTAGCATTCCAAACGACCCAAGCAATGAAGACAGAGCTTTTGAACTATTACAAAAGGCAAATTTACTTGAATTTAAACAAACAAAGGGCTTTAAAACACCAAAAGATATAACTAAAAATCCTAAAAATCTTAAATTCAAAGAGCTTAAAGCCGCTCAACTTCCTCGTTCGCTTGATGATGTGGATATTTCTATCATAAACACAAACTATGCGCTTGATTATGGCTTAAATCCTACAAAAGATGCCATTTTAATTGAAGATAAAAACAGTCCTTACGCTGTGGTTTTTGTCGTTCGTCCAAATGATAAAGAAAGCGCTAAAACAAAGGCTATAAACGAAGTCTTGCGCTCAAAAGAAGTTAAGGAATTTATACTTAAAAAATATGGTGGCAATGTCATTCCCACTTTTTAAGAAAGGATAAATAAATGAAAATGAAAATTTTACTGCTCGGTTTGCTTGTAGCTTCTAGTCTTTGGGCTAAAGAGCTTATTGTTGTTGGTGTATCTCCTGCACCCTTTGATGAGATTATGGAATTTGTCCGTCCTGCTATTGAAAAAAAGGGTTACAAACTCAAAATCATCGAATTTACGGACTATGCTATACCAAATGTAGCCCTAAATGACGGCAAACTTGATGCAAATTTATTTCAACATAAGCCTTATTTAGAGGAGTTTAATCGCAGCAAAGGAACAAATTTGGTTGCCACTACAAGTGTGGCTATCTTTCCAATGGGCGTGTATTCAAAAAGGATAAAAAATATTAATGAGTTAGTAAATGGAGCTACTGTGAGCATTCCAAACGACCCAACAAACGAAAATAGGGCTTTAGAAATTTTAGAACAAGCAAAACTTATAGAACTCAAAAAAGGCAAAGGCTTTAAAACACCAAAAGATATAACTAAAAACCCTAAAAATCTTAAATTCAAAGAGCTTAAAGCCGCTCAACTTCCTCGTTCGCTTGATGATGTGGATATTTCTATTATAAACACAAACTATGCGCTTGATTATGGCTTAAATCCTACAAAAGATGCCATTTTTTTAGAAAAAAAAGATAGCCCTTATGCAAATTTTGTTGTTGTTCGCGGCGAAGATAAAGACAGTATTAAGACTAAGGTTATTGATGAGGCTTTACGCACTAAAGAATTGAGGGAATTTATACTCAAAAAATATGACGGTAGTGTTATACCAACTTTTTAGAGAAATTTATAGGAATTTTTGTATCATTAGATAAAGGAAATCGAGGTTTGCGGTGATAAAAAAAATTTCTTTTTTATATTTGCTTTTTTCATTTGCAAATGCCTTTGCCTTTGTTAATGATGCGAATTTAGAGCAGGTTAAATTCGCTCTTGCCCAAGAATTTAAGATTAAATTCCCTAAAATTGTTATTAATGACATAGAAATAAGCGCCAACAGCTTACCAAGAAATTTTCAATACCATTCTTTCATAAGGCTTGCTGAGGGTAAATTTGATAGAGCAAATGGATATTTAAGGGCTGAGTTTAAAAGCCCAGAAAATATTAAAAAAAATGTTTTTTTTCGCTATTTTTTAAGGGCTAAATTGCAAGTTTTGCGTTCTAATAAAATGCTTCAAAGAGGCGATAAGCTTAACGGTTCTGATTATTTTATAAGTTTTATTGATTTTGACAAAGTGCCTTTAGGCGCTATTAGCCCAGATGATGAATTAGACCTCATTGCAAGGACAAATGTTAAAAAAAACGCCATCTTAAAACAAAATATGTTTAAAACAAATCATCTTGTCAAAAAAAATACCCCACTCAAAGGCATTCTTAAAGACGGAGATATAAGAATTATTGTCGAGTTAAACGCATTAGAATCTGGCAACAAAGGCGATACGATAAAAGTAAGAAACAAAGACGGAAAAGTGCTGCAAGCGGTGATAATCAGCAAAAATCAGGTGAGTTTAGAATGAAAATTCTTGTTGGCATAAGTGGAGCAAGTAGCGTTGAACTAGGCTTTTGCCTTTTAAATGCTTTGGAGAAATTTACACCTAAAGATGATGAAATTTTTGCTATTTTAAGCAAGGGCGCAAGAGTGAGTTTTGAGGCTGAAATGCCTTCAAACTCTCTTAATCTAGCCCTTTCAAAACTTAAAAAAACGCAGTTTTTAGATGATGATAATCTAGCCGCAAGCGTTTCTAGTGGCTCTTTTGGCATAAACAAAACCATTATCGCGCCTTGTTCTTTAAACACCCTTTCAAAGATAAAGCACGGCATTGCCGATACACTCATCACCAGAAGCGCAGCTGTTGCATTAAAAGAGCGAAAAAGGCTTATTTTGGGTGTGCGTGAAATGCCATTTTCAACACTTTCTTTAAAACAAATGTTTAAACTCTCCAAAATGGGAGTTATCATCGCTCCACCTGTTTTTGCAAGCTACTTTCAAGCGCAGAATTTAAGCGATTTACAAAATTTTATTGTTGGAAAATGGTTAAATTTGCTTGAAATCGAACATAATTTATATAAAAAATGGGGCGAATAATAGGGTCTAAATTTGCAAAAATATTAAAAATTGAATGCTGTATTATCATAATGACACATTTAAAATTCCCTATTTTCCACAAAATCGAAATTTAAGTGAATTTTTGCTTGAAATTTAAAGAAATTAAGTGGAACTTTAGTATAATAATTAAAATTTTTTAAGGGCAGGTTTATGGCAAAAAAATTCATCGACATTATGGATACGAGTTTTAGGGACGGCTTTCAGTCTGTTTATGGTGCTAGGGTGCTTATGGAGGACTTTTTTCCCGCTGTGGAGGCGGCAAAAGAAGCTGGCATAACGCACTTTGAGTTTGGCGGAGGGGCGAGGTTTCAAAGCCTTTATTTCTACCTTAACGAAGATGCCTTTGTGATGATGGATAAATTTAGAGCCATTGTCGGCAAAGAGGCGAATTTACAGACACTTGCAAGGGGAGTAAATACCGTAACCCTTGACACAGGTAGCAGGGAGCTGATTGACTTGCACGCTAAACTTTTCAAAAAGCACGGCACGACTACCATACGCAACTTTGACGCACTCAATGACGCTGAAAACCTTAAATTCAGCGGCGAGTGCATAGCTAAACACGGCTTAAAGCACGAAGTAGTAGTTACTCTAATGGACTTACCGCCGCGTTGTGTCGGCGCGCACGATGTCGCCTTTTACGAAAAGAGCTTAAAAGAGATTTTAAAGGCTGAAATTCCCTTTGATAGCGTGTGTTTTAAGGACGCTAGCGGCACTTCAAACCCACAAAAAATCTACGACACCATAAAAATGGCGCGTAAAAATCTGCCCCAAAACACGCACATTCGCCTGCATACGCACGAAACGGCTGGCGTGAGCGTGGCTTGCTATTTAGCAGCCCTTGAAGCAGGGGCTGATGGCATAGACTTAGCCGCAAGCCCCGTAAGCGGTGGCACGAGCCAGCCTGACATACTCACAATGCTCCACGCCGTAAAGGGCAAAAACTATGATTTAGGCGGGCTTGATGAGGAAAAAATTCTTGTGTATGAAGAGGTGCTTAAAGACTGCTTGAAAGACTATTTCTTGCCACCAGAAGCCACTATGGTAAGCCCGCTCATACCTTTTTCGCCGATGCCCGGCGGCGCACTCACCGCAAACACCCAAATGATGAGAGACAACAACATTTTAGATAAATTCCCCCAAGTTATCAAAGCTATGCGCGAGGTTGTAGAAAAAGGCGGCTTTGGCACGAGCGTAACGCCTGTAAGTCAATTTTACTTTCAACAAGCCTTTAACAATGTAATGTTTGGCAAGTGGAAAAAAATCGCCGATGGCTATGGCAGAATGGTTTTAGGCTATTTTGGCAAAACCCCAGCCACGCCAGATAAAGAAGTCGTAAAGCTTGCAAGCGAGCAGCTTAAACTCAAACCCACAAAAGAAAAAGCCATAGACATAGCCGACAAGGACGAGACAAAGTCGCTTGAATTTACGCGTAAGTTGCTTGAAAAAGAGGGCATAGAAACGAGCGAGGAAAACATTTTCATCGCCGCAGCGTGCAAAGAAAAGGGCATAGCCTTTTTGAAAGGGCAGGCAAAAGTCGCTGTGCGTAAAATCTCACAAATGCCAAAAGCCATAAACGCCGATGAGAGCAAATTCACAGTCTCTGTAAATGGCAACAAATACCACATAGAAGTGCAAGCAGGCTTTGATAAAAGTGTGAATATAAAAAGCGTAAGCAAGGTGCAGCCTGCAAATTCAAACGACACGGCACAAAACGCTACAAATTCAGCAAGCGATGAAAACGCGGATAGCATAAAGGCTAGCATTTCGGGCAATGTCTTTAAAACACTCATCGCAAAAGGCGACACTGTCAAGGCTGGACAAGTGGTTTTCGTGTTAGAGGCGATGAAAATGGAAATCGAAGTGAGCGCGCCAAAAGACGGCACTATCAGCGAAATTTGCGTGCAAACGGCTGACACTGTGAGCGAGGGGCAGAATTTAGCCCTTTATAAGTAAGGATTTGCGATGAAAGATTTAGAAAAACTCGGCTTAACAGGCGTAAAACAGGTATTTCACAACATTAGCTATGAAGAGCTTTTCAAGCACGAAGTGGCAAACAAAGAGGGCGAAGTGTCAAGCAACGGCACTTTTTGCGTGGATACGGGCATTTTCACGGGGCGAAGCCCAAAGGACAAATACTTTGTAAAGCAAGAGCCATCTCAAAAGTTCATCGCTTGGGGCAAGATAAATCACCCTATCAGCGAAGAGCTTTTTGACAAACTGCTTGCAAAGGCTAAAAAACAGCTTTCAAACAGCGACATTTATGTGCAAGATGCGTATTGTGGGGCGTCTTTAAAGAGTCGCAAAGCCGTGCGTTTCGTAACGCAAGTGGCTTGGCAAGCGCATTTTGTCAAAAATATGTTTATCCGCCCACAGCAAAGCGAGCTAGCGAGTTTTGAGCCTGAATTTGTGGTGTATAATGCGTGCAAATGCGTGAATGAGGATTATGAAAAAGACGGGCTAAACTCAGAAGTTTTTGTCATCTTTAATGTCGAAAAAAACATAGGCGTGATAGGCGGCACTTGGTATGGCGGCGAGATGAAAAAGGGCATTTTTTCGATGATGAACTATTGGCTGCCTTTGGAGGGCAAATTTCCTATGCACTGCTCGGCAAATGTCGGCGAAAAGGGCGATGTCGCGCTTTTCTTTGGGTTAAGCGGCACAGGCAAAACCACGCTTTCAACCGATGAAAAACGCAAACTCATCGGCGATGATGAGCACGGCTGGGACGATGAGGGCGTGTTTAACTTTGAGGGCGGTTGCTACGCAAAGTGCATAAATTTAGACCCAAGCAGTGAGCCTGAAATTTACGCAGCGATAAAGCGAAACGCCCTTTTGGAAAATGTCGTTTTGCGCGCGGATAAAAGCGTGGATTATGCTGATGCGCGCAAGACTGAAAACACCCGCGTTTCTTACCCCATCGAGCATATCAAAAACCACGAAAAAAGCCTGCAAGCTGGGCATCCGAGTAATATCATCTTTCTCACCGCTGATGCCTTTGGCATTTTGCCGCCTGTAAGCAAGCTCACAAAAGAACAGGCTATGTATTATTTTTTAAGTGGCTACACCGCAAAGGTAGCAGGCACTGAACGAGGCATAACCGAGCCGCAAGCTACCTTTTCAGCGTGCTTTGGCGAACCTTTTATGCCGCAACACCCCACAATCTACGCGAAATTGCTAGGAAAAAAGATAGACAAGCACGGCGTGAGCGTGTATCTAGTCAATACAGGCTGGACGGGCGGGAGTTACGGCGTAGGCAAGCGAATGAGCATAAAGGCAACTAGGGCTTGCGTGAATGCCATACTTGACGGAAGCATTAAGCAGTGCGAGTTTGAGAACTTTGAGCTGTTTAACCTAGCCATACCAAAGGCTTTGCAAGGCGTGGAGACGACTTTGCTTAATCCTATCAACACTTGGGCGGACAAAAACGCCTACAAAGCCACGCGCGACAAGCTTGCACGAATGTTTGTCGAAAATTTCAAGCGTTATGAAGATGTGAGCGAGGGCGTGGAATTTAGCAAATTTGGACCGAGTGTTTAGACTTTTGTCATTATTTGTCATTATGTTAAATTTATCATTTCGTCCTTAATTTTTTAGTATTAAGGACGAAATAGTTTTTAACATTTTATACATAAAGGATTTAAAATGATAAATTTCAACACAAATTCAAACACCTTTAATCCACTTGCAAATTTAAAGCCACGAGTTAAGGGCGTTGATGACACAAAAGCAAATTCAGCAAACTCCACAAATAAAAACGCAAATTCACAAAGCGCAGCAAATTCAAGCATTTTAAATTCAAGCCAAAACACAAATTCCACTCAAAATAAAAACTCAAATTCAAACGAAGTTTTAGGCTACAAAGTCGATAAAGACGGCTTTTTCACGGCTGAATTTAACGAAAAAGCAGGAATTCCAAAGGATTTTAAAATCCATTCAAGCTCTATGCAACAAATGGTAGAACAAGCGATGAGTTATCAGCCTTTCAACACTCCCTTGCACGCAAGTATCGACATAGCCGCCAGCATTGGCAATGCCTATAAAATTTTTTCGCAACTCACAAATGACAGCACAAAAAGCACATTTCACACTGATGAAATTCAAAATTTGCCCTTTATTTATCAATATAACACAGGCACATTAGAGCTTGCAAACACCCTTTCACGCAGCAAATCAAGCAATGCCAACATAGAAAATTTGCTCGCACAAGATAAGCAAAGTGAGTTTTTGCAAACCAAAAATCTCTTTTTGGAAGGCTTTTTTGACAGCGAAATAGGCTTAATCCGCAACTCAAATGAAATGCAAAAATATACAAACCAAAACGGCGAGATAAACTCGGGCGGGCTTTTGGTGGCGGTTTTAAATGCAAATGACTTACTCATTGAAAGCGAGACGACTATTTGGGGTAAAATGCTGGGAGCGGACAGACACACGAACGCAAATGCGTTAAATAAGTGGTTTCATCAAAGCGAACTTCAAAATATAGTCGTTTTTGGCGAAAAGGATTTTATGCAAATGCTTAAAGGCACGGATTTAAACGAGTTTAAAATGCAGTATAAAGCCTATCAAAACAAAAAAATACAAGAAAATTCAAGTCAAAGCATAGGACTTGATGATGCGGTAAAAGAGGCACAGAGGTATTTAGAGTTACTTTTTGGCAAGTCTTTGCAAAGACAAAAAGGCGCACAAAATACAAATTTTATGAATGAATCTGCAAAAGAAAGGCTCAAAAAAGTTGATATAAAGGCATAACAAACTCTACAAAGTAAGTAAAATTCACAAAAATTCGCTTAAATTTAGCAAATTTTAAACAAATTTCATTAAAATTTGCGAAAATTCGTAAAATTTTAAAACACGCAAAAAGGACAAAAATTCAATGAAAAATCAAATGTGGTCTGGGCGTTTTAGCGCTGAAAGTAGCGAGCTTTTAAAGGAATTTAACGCGAGTTTAAATTTCGACAAAATCCTTTACAAGCACGACATACAAGGCTCTATCGCGCACGCAACTATGCTTGAAAAGTGCGGTATCATTACCCAAGATGAATGCAAAATGCTCACACAGGGCTTAAAAGCGGTGCAAAGCGAGATAGAGCAAGGCAAATTTAGCTTTGACATAAGGGACGAGGACATTCATATGGCTGTGGAACGCCGTTTGAGCGAGCTTGTGGGCGAAGTAGGGGGCAAGCTCCACACCGCGCGCAGCCGCAACGACCAAGTGGCGACTGATTTTAAGCTTTATGTCAAAGAGCAGAATTTACTCTTGCAAGACTTGCTCAAAGAGCTTATCGCTACGATAATTGCGCACGCAAAGGTTCATCAAAGCACTATTATGCCGAGCTTTACGCACTTACAGCACGCTCAGCCCGTGAGTTTTGCCTTTTACATACTTGCTTATGCCTTTTCTTTCGTGCGCGACATACAAAGACTTCGCGCAAGTTTCGAGAGAGCGGACTTTTCGCCACTTGGTTCGTGCGCTTGTGCTGGCACTAGCTACAAAACGGACAGAGAATTCAGCGCAAAGCTACTAGGTTTCGCAAATGTCGCGCCAAATGCTATGGACGGCGTGAGCGACAGGGACTTTGCGCTTGATTTGCTTTATGACATAGCCCTTATTTTCACGCACACTTCGCGGCTTTGCGAGGAGCTGATACTCTTTTCAAGCAGTGAATTTAGCTTTATAACTATCAGCGATGCTTACAGCACAGGCTCTTCGATAATGCCACAAAAGAAAAACCCCGATGTTTGCGAGCTTATACGCGGTAAAACGGGTAGAGCGTATGGAAATTTGGTGTCGCTTTTAACCACGATGAAAGCCTTGCCCCTTGCCTACAACAAAGATATGCAAGAGGACAAAGAATGCGTCTTTGACAGCGTGCAAAACGCCACGCACAGCCTTATCATCTTAAACGAAATGCTAAAAGAGCTTACCATAAACGCAAAAACTATGCGAAAAGCGTGTGAAAAAGGGCATTTGCTGGCTACTGATTTAGCGGATTTTTTAGTGCGCGAAAGGGGTGTGCCGTTTCGCAAGGCGCATTTCATCGTAGGCAAACTTGTCGCAGAGGCTGAAAAAATGGGCGTTGATATAAGCAAGCTGCCAAATTTAAGCCAAATCGAGCCGCTTTTTGATGAAAGCGCGCAAAAACTCTTAAATTTAGAAAACTCTTTAAACGCCAAGCAAAGCGAGGGTTCAAGCTCTGTCGCAAGCGTGAAAAAGCAAATTCAAATTTTAGAGGAATTTTTAAGGGCTACAAATTAGGTTTTTCCTTAAAACCAGCTAAAAAGTGAAAATGCAAGTGAAAGACTTCTTGTCCAGCACCTGCACCACAATTTGTGATGAGTTTGTAGCCTGTTTTATCAGCCCCTGTTAAAATGGCAAGCTCTTGAATAAAACTTGTCATTTTCGCCATTAATTCTGGCTTAAACTCTTGAAAATCCTTATAATAAGCCTTTGGGATTACCAGCAAATGCACAGGTGCTTTGGGGTTTATATCCTTAAAAGCCAAAAATTCATCACTTTCAAGCACTTTTTGGCTTGGTATCTCATCATCAACGATACGCTCGAAAATCGTTTTTTCTCTCATCGCCATTTCCTTTTTGAAAAATTTTTAAAATTATATCTTAGTTTTATGTTTATATTTAAATAAATTTGGGTAAAATACACTAAAAAAGGGAAAAAATTGCAAAAAATCATTAACAAACTTAAAACCTGTGAAAATTTAGAGGATTTGGAGAATATACGAGTTTCTATACTTGGAAAAAAGGGTAGTTTAACCCTAGAATTTGCCAAACTCAAAGAACTTGATGAGGCTAAAAAAAGGGAGGTTGCTGCTGATTTAAACAAGCAAAAGGAAACTTTTATACAAGCTTATGAAGCTCGTAAAAAAGAGCTTAGCTCAGCTTCTTTAGATGAGGATATGCGTAAAAATGCTTTGAGTTTTGATTATTTTGACGAAAACACCAAAGCAGGCGCATTTCACCCTGTAAATTCAACTATGGATAAAATCATCGATTATTTTGTGAGCCTAAATTTCAGCGTTGAAAAGGGACCTTTGATAGAAGATGACTTTCATAATTTTGAAGCCCTAAATTTACCCAAATCTCACCCCGCGCGCGATATGCAAGATACTTTTTATTTTGATGATGGCAAACTTTTACGCACTCAAACTTCGCCCGTGCAAATCCGCACAATGCTCGCTCAAAAGCCGCCCATTCGTATGATAGCTCCTGGTGCAGTGTTTAGGCGGGATTTTGACCTAACGCACACGCCTATGTTTCATCAGGTTGAAGGGCTTGTGGTAGAAAACGGACAAAAGGTGAGTTTTGCGAATTTAAAAAGCGTTTTGGTGGAGTTTTTGCACTACTTTTTTGGCGATGTCAAGGTGCGCTTTCGCCCAAGTTTCTTTCCTTTCACAGAGCCGTCCGCAGAGGTTGATATATCTTGTGTGTTTTGCAAGGGTTCGGGTTGTCGTGTTTGCAAGCAAACGGGCTGGCTTGAAGTGCTAGGGTGTGGGGTTGTAGATCCAAATGTTTATAATTTTGTGGATTATAAAAATGTCAGCGGTTATGCCTTTGGGCTTGGTGTGGAGCGTTTTGCAATGCTTTATCATCAAATACCAGACTTGCGCTCGCTTTTTGAGGGAGATTTAAGACTTTTGGAGCAGTTTAGATGATATTTACACGAACTTGGTTAAGTGAATTTATTGATTTAAAGGACATTAGCTTACAACAATTAAGCAAAAAGCTTAATGAAATAGGCATTGAAGTAGATAACGCTTATGCTTTAAAAGCACCAGATAAAGTTGTAGTAGGATTTGTCAAAGAAAAAAGTAAGGTAGAAAACTCTGATAAACTCAGTCTTTGCAAGGTTGATATAGGCGAAAAGGATTTGCTACAAATCGTTTGCGGGGCGAAAAATGTCGATGAGGGGCAGTTTGTGGCTGTGGCACTTGTGGGCGCGGTTTTGCCAAATGGCACTAAAATCACCAAAGCAAAGCTTCGTGGGGTTGAAAGCGAAGGTATGATTTGCTCATCAACTGAGCTTGGTTTTGCAAAGCTAAATGACGGCATTATGGTGCTTGATGAAAGCATAGGCGAGTTAAAACTCGGTCAAAACTTGAATGAGTATCCTATATTTAACGATGATTGCATAGAAGTAGAGCTTACGCCAAATCGAGGAGACTGCTTAAGCGTTTATGGCATAGCTAGAGAGCTTTCAGCTGGCTTTGATAAAGATTTAAAAAAGCTTATCCCCTTTGAAGAGCAAGAAAACAACCTTGCCATAGGAAGAGCCTTTAGACTTTTCCCCGATAAAGACCTAAAAAGCTCTTATGAATACAGGGTTATTGAATTTGGCGATGAAATTTCTTTAAATTTAACAATGAGTTTAAAACTTGCAACTGTTGGGAAATTACAGGCTAATAATATACAAAATTTACTCGACTGCGCCACGCATTCAATGGGCGTGATTTTCAACGCTTATGATTTGCAAGCTCTAATCGACGAATATGAAGAAATCACTATAAAAGACAAAAAAGACAAAAAAGACAAAAAAGACAAAAAAGACAAAAAAGACAAAAAGCTCGTCCCGCTTGAAGAAATCAGCTTTAAGATTCATAAAGGCAAAAATGAAGAATCTTTAATCTACCACAACGAACAGCTCGTGAGCGTGAGCGGAATTTATCAAGAAAAATTCACAAAAATCACTAATGAGTCTAAATTTGTGCTTATAGAGGCACATTGGACTGAACCTAGTGTCATTGCTGAGGCAAAAAATAGCTACAAAAAGCACGATGATGAAATACTTTACAGGAGTTTTAGAGGCTCTGAGTCCCAACTTTTCATAGGTGTTGAATATTTATTAAACAAAATATCCAAATATCCAAACACAAATATATGGATAAGCTCTCAAAAATCCATTTATACGCCACAAAAGAGTGATATAAATTTTGATTTGTCTAAATTGCTAGATTACATAGGCATAGAAATTGAGATAAACAAAGTAACAAACATACTCAAAAGATTAGGTTTTAGCGTAAATGTCATAGATAAGCATTTATTTAATGTAAAAGCACCCATTTACCGCAGTGATATAAGTAATTTTGCGGACTTAAGTGAAGAGATAATGCGTATTATCGGCATTGACAATATCCCCGCAAAGCCCTTGCAGCTTACCGAGCAAACCCGCTTAAATGAGTGTTATTATGAGTATAAGGACTTAACAGCACTTCGCCACAAAGCAGTGGCAAATGGCTACTTTGAGAGCGTGCATTATGTGCTTGACAGCGAGGAAGAGCTTGG
>CAKVDW010000002.1 GCA_934728065.1 uncultured Campylobacter sp. | reverse complement strand
TGCACTTCCTTTGAAATTTCAAAAGGACAATTTTAGCGAAATTTTCTTTCAAAAAAGCTGAATTTGAGTAAAAATTTACAAATACTTTAAATTTACTTGCTCAAACTGCTCTTTTCCCCACGCATAGCCCCTTTGATAATCGAATATCCTAATAAAAATTTCCATTAAAAAATCATTTAAATTTAAAGATTGCTCCTCGCTAATATCAGGCATTTCAGCCCCTTTTTGAATTTTACAAATCAAGCTCTATCCCCACAGGAGCGTGGTCTGAGCCAAAAATGTCATCTCTTATAAAGGCGTCTTTCAAGGCTGGGCGCAAATTTTCGCTCACAAAAAAATAATCAATCCGCCAGCCCACATTTTTTTCGCGCGCTTTCATTCGGTAGCTCCACCACGAGTATCTTTGCGGCTCATCGCCGTTGATGGCGCGAAAGGTGTCGATGAAGCCAGCCCCCAAAAGCTCGTCTATCCACGCCCGCTCGATAGGCAAAAAGCCCGAAGTGTTAGCGTTTGCCTTAGGGTGAGTTAAGTCAAGCTCTTTGTGTGCGGTATTGACATCGCCACAAATGATGATTTTCTTGTCTTTTACGAGTAAATTTTTCAAGTAAAGTAAGAAATCAGCGTAGAATTTCATCTTATAAGCTAGCCGAAGCTCATCTTTTTGCCCATTTGGAAAGTAAATGTTAAACAAAACTATGTCTTTAAAGCGGTGTTCTAGCACTCTACCCTCGCTGTCATCGGCGAATTCGCACTTTGCGCTGGTGCATTCAAAATCGCACAAACTCATCACGCCAGAATACCCCGCCCGAGTAGCCGAATTTGAAAAGATATGCTTGTAGCCAAGCTCGTAAATGCCCTTTGGGAACTTGTCTTCGCTCGCTTTTATCTCTTGAAAGCCTATAAATTCAGGCTTTTCACGCTTTATCCACTCCAAGCCGCCCTTATCTGCAATGGCTCTCAGTCCATTGACATTCCACGAAATGAGTTTCATTTTGCCCCTTTGAAGACTGATTTTGATTTAAAAAAGGTCAGCACAAAAAAGTGCTGACGAAGAATTATTTTTTATTTAAAGGATGTATCATATCCTTAGGCACCACAAATTTGTCATAGTCGCTTTCACTCACAAGCTTTAACTCCAAAGCCGATTCTTTGAGCGAAATGCCTTTTTTGTGCGCGTTTTTGGCGATTTTAGCCGCGTTTTCATAGCCTATGTGTGGATTGAGCGCGGTTACGAGCATTAAAGAGTTGTGCAAATAATAATCTATGCGTTCTTTGTTCGCTGTGATGCCTTGCGCGCAGTGAATGTTAAATGAGTGCATAGAATCAGCAAGCAAATCAAGGCTTTGCAAGAAGTTATAAATGATGACAGGCTTGAAAACATTAAGCTCAAAGTTACCCTGAGACGCTCCAAGTCCTATGGCGACATCATTTCCCATCACTTGCACGGCTACCATTGTTACGGCTTCGCATTGTGTGGGATTTACCTTGCCCGGCATTATCGAGCTTCCGGGTTCATTTTCTGGTATGTTTAGCTCGCCAAGTCCGCATCTAGGACCGCTTGCAAGCCACCTAATGTCGTTTGCGATTTTCATCAAATTCGCCGCCAAGCCTTTCATCGCGCCGTGTGTGAAAACGATAGCATCGTGGCTGGTAAGAGCGTGGAATTTATTTGGACTTGCCACAAATTTCACGCCTGTGAGCTTTGTAAGCTCAGCACTTACTTCTTCGCTGAAATTTGCTGGTGCGTTTAGCCCTGTGCCAACGGCTGTGCCGCCTATGGCTAACTCTCTTAAAGTAGGCAAAGAAGCGATGATTTGCTCTTTGCTATGCTCCAACATAGACAAATAGCCGCTAAATTCTTGCCCCAAAGTAAGCGGAGTCGCATCTTGCAAATGCGTGCGCCCACTTTTGATAATGTCCTTAAATTCGCTCACTTTCTTTTTGAAAGTGCCGATAAGCTCATCGATAGCGGGGATAAGTTTTTTTTCTACCTGCTCCACAGCCACTATGCTCATCGCTGTGGGAAAGGTGTCGTTCGAGCTTTGTCCGCGGTTCACATGGTCGTTTGGATGGACGAATTTTTCCTTGCGAAAATCCTTGCCAAGTAGCTCTGTGGCTTTGTTTGCGATGACTTCATTGACATTCATATTGCTTTGCGTGCCGCTGCCCGTTTGCCAAATGGCAAGGGGAAAATTGTCATCAAGTTTGCCCGCTAAAACCTCATCGCAAGCCTTGACAATGCCGTTCTTGCGCTCCTCATCAAGCCCGTTTTTGAGCTTGCAATTTACTATCGCGCAAGCCTTTTTGAGATTTGCAAAAGCGTAAATCAGCACGCGTGGCATTTTTTCGATGCCGATTTTGAAATTCTCAAAACTTCGCTCAGTTTGCGCTCCCCAATACTTCTCATCAGGGACCTTAACCTCGCCCATAGTGTCGTGTTCGATTCTGTAAGCCATTGTAGCTCCTTTGTGTAAAATTTATGCGCAAATTTTAGCATAAATTTTGTTGTTATTTGTTTAAAATAAATTTTTTTGAGGTTAAAATTTGCTGATATTTTTTATATTTTTCTTAATTGACTTAAAAAAAATTTCACTTAATTTATTTTTAAGATAAAATTTTATGCTATAATTTCTTTTATTAAAAAACAAAGGGGTTCAAATGTCGTCTTTTCAAAAGCCAAGCAGCTTGACACAAGGCAGGGTAAATTCAAAGCAAAATGCGAAAAATTCAGCTCAAAAAGCTCAATTTTCGCCCAAAAATCAGGCAAAGCTAGCCCAAAAAGCTGAATTTTCAAGCCAAAATCATCAAAATTTAAGCAAAAGCGTTCAATTTCAAAGCCCAAATTGCGCTCACAAAAATATCAAAAATTACGCTCACGAAAATATCAAATTTGACGAAACAAATTCGCCCCATTTTCAGCCCAACACAGCGGATTTTCCGCTTTATGAGAGTAGGTTTGAACACGATGCTTGCGGTATCGCTGCGGTAGCAAACATAAAAGGCGTGCCATCTCACAAGGTTATCAAAGACGCGCTTGACATTTTGATACAGCTAGAACACCGCGGCGGTGCTGGAAGTGAAGAAAATTCAGGCGATGGAGCAGGCATACTCGTGCAAATCCCGCACGATTTTTTCGCCACGCAAGAACTTGGCTTTAAGCTACCACAAAAAGGCGATTACGGCGTGGCTTTTATGTTTTTGTCCCCAAATGCCGATGCCAAAGAGC
Organism: uncultured Campylobacter sp.; assembly: GCA_934728065.1. GTDB lineage: Bacteria > Campylobacterota > Campylobacteria > Campylobacterales > Campylobacteraceae > Campylobacter_D. Next base: position 130,931 of record CAKVDW010000002.1, on the reverse strand, counting down.
TTTCTAAAAGGCTCTTTTTGCAAGGGCTTAAAGAAAAGGGGCTTGAATTTTTAGGCTTTCGTCAAGTGCCTGTAAATCCAAGCGACATAGGCGCGACAGCCTACAAGGCTATGCCTTATTTTTTGCAAGCCTTTGTAAAACGCCCCAAAAACGCCGCTCGTGGCATAGAATTTGAACGCTTGCTTTATGCTGCGCGCCGACACATAGAAAAAATGGCTTTAAATGTGCCAAAATTTTATGTTTGTAGCTTTTCATCGCGCACCATTGTGTATAAGGGTATGCTTTTATCCACTCAGCTGAGCGATTTTTACTTGGATTTTAAGGACATAAATTTAAAGTCAGCCATCGCGCTCGTGCATTCTCGTTTCAGCACAAACACCTTTCCAAGCTGGGAGCGGGCGCACCCAAATCGCTTTATGGTGCATAATGGCGAGATAAACACGATTCAAGGCAACATAGGCAACATTCGTGCGCGGGAGGGGCTTTTTGAGAGTGAGTATTTTAGCGACATAAAAGAGCTTTTTCCTATCATCGCAAAAGAAAGTAGCGATTCTGCTATGTTTGACAACACTTTGGAGTTTTTAGCGATGAACGGGCGAAGCCTAGAAGAAGCCTTTATGATGATGATACCAGAGCCTTGGCACAAAAACAAAAATATGCCGCCCAAAAAACGCGCCTTTTATGAGTATCTTTCTACCTTGATGGAGCCTTGGGACGGACCTGCGGCTATCGTTTTTACTGACGGGGTGATAATGGGCGCAAGCCTTGATAGAAACGGCTTTCGTCCGTCTCGCTACTACCTTACAAAAGATGATTTTCTTATCCTTTCAAGCGAAACGGGCGCGCTTAAAATTGACGAAACAAACATTAAAGCAAAGCGGCGTTTGGAGCCGGGCAAACTCTTGCTTGTGGATACTTCGCGCGGTAAGCTCATACAAGATAGCGAGCTTAAAGAGTATTATGCGAGCGCAAAGCCTTATGAAAAGTGGATTGAAAATTTAGTCCGCATTGAGAATTTGCCCCTAAAAAGCTACACGCACAAATTTTTGCAAAAAGATGAGATAACAAGGCTACAAAAGGCGTTTAATTGGAGTTATGATGAGCTTAAATTTGGCATTGAAGCTATGGCAAAGACGGGCAAGGAAAGTCTAGCCGCAATGGGCGTTGATACTCCGCTTGCCGTGCTTTCTGATAAATGCGAACCGCTTTTTAATTATTTCAAGCAACTTTTCGCACAAGTAACTAACCCACCTTTGGACGCGATTAGAGAAGAAATCGTTACTTCCACACGCACTTATTTGGGGCGTGAGGGCAATTTGCTCAAACCAAACGAATTTAACTGCAAGCGCGTGCGCCTTTCTTTGCCCATCATTTCAAACGAAGAGCTTTTTAAAATCAAGCATTTAAAGGACAAGGATTTTCAAGTGGCTGAATTTTCACTGCTTTTTGAGTATGAGAAAAAGAGCCTTGAAACCGCCCTTGATGAGCTTTTTGAAAGCGTGGAGCAACAAATCCACAAAGGCGCTTGTATCATCATCTTAAACGACAGAGGCATAAGCGAAAAACACACTTATATCCCGTCTTTGCTCGCTGTGTCAGGGCTTCACAGCTATTTGGTGAAAAAATCCCTGCGAACTCACGCAAGTATCATCATAGAAAGCGGCGAACCGCGTGAAATTCATCATTTTGCCTGCTTGCTCGGCTTTGGCGCAACGGCGATAAATCCTTATTTGGTTTATGAAAGCATTTGGCAAATGGTGCAAAAAAAGGACTTGAATTTAAGTTATGATGAGGGCGTGGCAAATTTCATCAAGGCTGCAAGTGCTGGCATAGTAAAAATTTCGTCCAAAATGGGCGTTTCTACCTTGCAAAGTTACCGCGGCTCAAAGCTTTTTGAGTGCGTGGGACTTAGCTCAAAGCTTTTGGATAAATACTTCACAGCCCTTAGTTCAAAGGTTTCAGGCATTGACATTGAGGACATTTTTGCTGAGTTAATCCAAATTCACAAAAACGCCTTTGATGACACCAACAGCGCGCTTGATAGCAAGGGCATTCACGGCTTTCGCTCGGGCAAGGAAGAGCATTTAATCGACCCGCTTGTGATTTTTCACTTACAACAAGCCTGTCGCAACAAGGACTATGCTGAATTTAAAAAGTATAGCGCGCTTGTTGATAGCAAATGCGTGAATTTACGCGACTTAATGGACTTTGACACCAGCGAAGCCATTAGCATAGAGCAAGTTGAAAGCGCACAAAGCATAGTAAAACGCTTTAAAACAGGGGCGATGAGCTATGGTTCTATCTCCAAAGAAGCCCACGAGTGCCTAGCCATAGCGATGAACCGCTTAGGCGCAAAAAGCAACTGCGGAGAGGGCGGCGAAAATGAGGAAAGATTTTTCAAAGACTCAAAGGGACTTGACAAAAATTCAGCCATCAAGCAAGTAGCAAGCGGACGCTTTGGCGTGAGCATAAATTATCTCATCAACGCAAAAGAACTGCAAATCAAAGTAGCCCAGGGCGCAAAGCCGGGCGAGGGCGGACAGCTACCGGGCTTTAAGGTGTATCCTTGGATAGCTCGCGCAAGGCACTCCACAGCGGGCGTTGCGCTCATTTCGCCCCCGCCACACCACGACATTTACTCGATAGAGGATTTAGCCCAACTCATTTATGATTTGAAAAACGCGAACAACAAGGCGCGAATTTCAGTGAAACTCGTAAGCGAATCAGGCGTTGGCACGGTCGCTGCTGGGGTTGCAAAGGCTGGGGCAAACTGCATTTTAGTAAGTGGCTATGACGGCGGCACAGGCGCAAGCCCACGCACAAGCATAGCGAATGCTGGTATGCCTTGGGAGTTAGGGCTAGCTGAAACGCACCAAACGCTGATTTTAAACAAACTGCGCGACAGGGTGCGCCTTGAAACTGACGGCAAGTTGATGAGCGGGCGGGATTTAGCCATAGCCGCGCTTTTAGGGGCTGAGGAATTTGGCTTTGCCACCGCCCCTTTAATCGTCATCGGTTGCACGATGATGAGGGTTTGCCACCTTAACACCTGCCCCTTTGGCATAGCCACGCAAGATGGCGAACTTCGCGGGCGTTTCACAGGAAAGCCTGAATTTGTGGAAAATTTTATGCTTTTTGTTGCTGAGGAACTGCGCGAATATATGGCAAAGCTCGGTTTTAAAAGTGTCGATGAGATGATAGGGCGCGTTGATAAACTCAAACAAAAGGCGAATTTACAAGGCAAGGCGGCAAAGGTGAATTTGAATAAGATTTTAAAATCCTTACCCACTTACAACCAAACCGCCGTGCATTTTAAGGACTATGCGCCAAACAAACTTGAAAAAACGCTTGATTACCGCGTGCTTTTGCCACTTTGCAAGGAAGCTATGCAAAAGGGGCAAAAAATCAAACTCGCCCTTGAAGTAAGCAACTCATCGCGCACCTTTGCGACTATGCTTTCATCTGAGCTTACGCGAATTTATGGCGCAAAGGGGCTTAAAGAAGACAGCATACAAATCACCGCCATAGGAAGCGCGGGCAACAGCTTTGGGGCGTTTTTAAACTATGGCATAAGGCTTGAAATCATCGGCGATAGTAATGATTATCTTGGCAAGGGTTTAAGCGGCGGCAAAATCATCGCTAGGTTGCCCGAAAACAGCGACATAATCGCTGAGGAAAACATAATCGCTGGCAATGCTTGCTTGTATGGGGCAACAGCTGGGGCTGTTTATTTGGACGGCATCGCTGGGGAACGATTTTGCGTGCGAAATTCAGGCGCAAAAGCCGTAGTGCTAGGCACAGGTGTGCACGGATGCGAGTATATGACGGGCGGACTTGTCGTGGTGCTTGGCGACATAGGCGCAAATTTCGCCGCTGGAATGAGCGGTGGCGTGGCTTTTGTGTATGGCACGCACAACAAGGCGCGCGTAAATATGGAGTTTGTAGATATAAAAGAGCTTGAAAAAGCCGATGAAAGCGAGCTTAAAACGCTCATAAACGAGCATATCGCGCTCACAGGCTCAAAACGAGCAAGGGATATACTTGAAAATTTCGACAAAAAGGACTTTTTCAAGGTAATGCCAAGGGATTATGCGAAAATGCTTGACGAGCTTAAACGATGCAAGGACGAAAAGGACCCCGAACTTGCGGCGTTTTTGAAAATCACAAAGGCTAAATGAGCCAAAATTTAGGAATTTTAGCTAGAATTTAAGGCAAAGGAGCAAAGATGACTTTTTTACAAGCAGCTGAGCGGGTTTTAGAAAGAGCCATTCATCCGCTGACTTATAAAGAAATGTGGGAAAGCGTGCTGGCTATGGGGCTAGATAAACAAATCGGCGCGAAAAACAAAGGCACAAGGGGCAAAGCACCGCAGATAATCCTTGTTTCACAGCTTTATCTCAATATGCAAAATGAAAAAAGCAAGAGCAGGTTTTTTATTTCTAGCCGCCAACCCGTTACCTTTTGGCTCAAATCAAGAAAAGACGAGCTGAAAAGGTTTAAAAACAAGGAAAAATGATGAGAAATTTAAATTTTGCTAGGGCAAAAAAGCTAAAAGGCAAGGATTAAAGATGACTTTTTTAGAGTTAGCCGAAGAGGTGTTAAGGCAAGCAAAATATCCGCTTGATTACAAGCAAATGTGGGAAAGTGCTAAAAATTTAGGGCTTGACAAAAAAGTTGGCAGTGAAGGCAAAACGCCTGAAATCACTATGCAAGCACTTATTTATGTCAATATGAGAGATAAAAGCGATTCTAAATTTTGCATTGTCAGCAAACGCCCAACAAAATTTTGGCTCAAAGCACGCAAAAATGAACTCATCGGCAAGGAAAGCGAGTTAGAACAAAAAATCCAAGAAAGCCAAGAAAAAGAGATTAAAAGCAAAGAAAAAGGCTTTTGTGAGGGCGATTTGCACCCCTTGCTTGTGAATTTCGTGGCAAATGATGAAAGATTTAATCTTTACTGCAAAACCATCAACGCCAACACGAGCAAAAACACTAACAAAGGCTTAAACGAGTGGATACACCCTGACATTGTAGGCATTCATTTTCCTTTTGAGGATTTTGACAAAAACACCCTTGATTTGCTCCAAAATTTAAGCAATCCAAGCTATAAAATTTACTCTTTTGAGCTAAAAAAATTCATCAACAACGCTAATCTTAAAGAGTGCTATTTTCAAGCTGTTTCAAATTCGAGCTGGGCGAACGAGGGGTATTTAGTCGCTTATGAGATAAAAGATGATGATGAGGTGCAAAACGAGCTAGCAAGGCTTAATGCGAGCTTTGGCATAGGCGTGATAGAGCTTAAAAGTGATGAGATTAAATTTGAGGCTAAAAGCAAAGAACTAGACATTGACACGCTTGATATGCTTATAAGAAAAAATAAGGATTTTAAAGAATTTATCACAAATGTCAATAAAGACATACAAACAAACGACCCTGAAAGGATAGCCAAAGCCAAATATGACAAGATTTTGGGCGATGAGCTAGAAAAATACCTTAAAGACAAAAATATCAACAAAGAGGAGTAAAAATGGGTAACCCGAGAGGATTTTTGGATTTTAAACGCGAAAATTTAGCCAAAAGAGCGCCAAAGGAGCGCATAAAGGACTACAAGGAGTTTGTGAGCTTGCCAAGCGAGCAAAGCGTGCAAATTCAAGCAAGCCGTTGTATGAACTGCGGTGTGCCGTTTTGTCAAGTGGGCATCATTAGCGCGGGCAAAGAAATCGGCTGTCCGCTCAAAAACCTAATCCCAGAATTTAATGACGCCTTATACAAAGGCAGCTGGCAAGAAGCCTATGAGCGCTTATCCTTGACAAACCCTTTCCCTGAATTTACAGGACGAGTTTGCCCAGCACCTTGCGAAGATAGCTGTGTTTGCGCCATAAATTCAGGAAGTGTCAGCATAAAGGCAAACGAACTTGCCATCATCGAAAACGCCTTTAAGTCGGGCTTTGTTAAGGGCGAAAAGGCGAAAAAACAAAACGGCAAAAAAGTGGCTATCGTAGGCAGCGGACCAGCCGCGCTTGCTTGTGCTTGGGCTTTGAATTTGCGCGGATTTAAGGTAAGCGTGTTTGAGCGCGATGAGCGAGTGGGCGGGCTTTTGATGTTTGGCATACCTGATATGAAGCTTGAAAAAAGCGTGATTGAACGGCGTGTGAAACTTTTAGAGCAAAGCGGAGTGGAATTTAAGACAAATCAAAACATTGACAGCAAAGCAAAAGCGGACAAACTCATCAAAGAATTTGACGCTGTGGTGCTTGCTGTGGGCGCGAGCAAGCCCATAGACTTAAAGCTCAAAGGGCGAGATAACCAAAATATAATGTTCGCGGTGGATTTTTTAAGGGCAAACACAAGGCATTTGCTTGAAAAAGGCAAGGGCGGCGAGCTGGCAAAGGGCAAAAATGTCCTTGTCATCGGCAGCGGAGACACGAGCGTGGATTGTGTGGCGGTGGCTATCAGGCAGGGTGCAAAGAGCATAACGCGCTTTGAGCGAAGCCCCAAACGCCCTTTAAATCGGGCGGAAAACAACCCTTGGCCCCTAAAAGCTGACATTTTTAGCACGGACTATGGGCTTGAAGAAGCCATTTGTGAGTATGGCAAGGACATAAGGCAGTATCAAAAGCTCACAAAAGGCTTTGTGGAGCAAAATGGCAAGCTTGTAGGCGTCATCGCTAGCGACTTAAAGCGAGAATTTAAGGACGGAAAGCCCATAAATGTGGAGATTAAAGGCAGTGAGAAAGAGTATAAAGCGGACTTGGTGCTTTTAGCGATGGGCTTTGAGGGCTGTGAAAACGAAGTGGGGACGAATTTTGGCGTGGAATTTGACGAAAAACACAACATTTTAACGAAAAATTATCTAGCAAAACGCTCTTTGACAAAGGCTTGTGCGGATAAATCATCTTGCAAGGGCGAAAATTCATCTCACAAAGGCTTGGGGGCGCAAATTTATGCTTGTGGAGACGCAAGAATGGGACAAAGCCTTGTCGTGTGGGCGATAAAAGACGGCATAGAGTGCGCTAAGGCTATAAATGAGGCTTTAAACAAAGATTAATGCACTCATTTTAAGCATTTAACAAAGTCTTCTTTAAAGATGGCGTTGCTTGTTTTGTCATTGTAAGAGTTGATGAACTCCACAACTTCGTCCCATTTGTTTATATTGATGATATAGCCTTTATATCCTATCGTTTTTAATATAAACTCATAAAGCATTAGATATAAAATTCTTGCTTCTTTTTGGTATTTAAGAGCATCTTGCATTATATCGCTTGAATGCTCGATAGCCGTTGCGTGCAGTATCGCGTTTCGTTTTTTCAAAATGTTTAATTCTTCATCGGTTAAAGTCATATTCACTTGCTCAAAGGGTCTTTTTAGGCTAAGACTGTTTGGAATTTGATTTATGATTTTATTTTTAAAAATACTTTTTTCATTTTCATTTAATTCTTTTGCACTATCGATAAAACAATCAATTTGCTTTTTAAATTTTTTAAATTTATCTTTAGGCATTAAGCATTCTTCGCCTTTTGCGTATTTTGCATTAGATTCTAATGCTACACTTAAGTAAATCAGCACGCATTCAAGGGCTGCTTTTGAAGATTCTAAAATATAATGAATGCTTGTTTTAAACTGAGTGTTTGAGTGTATAAGCGTGCATAATCTTTCAAATTCCTCTTTGTTTAAGCGAATTTTTATGTTTTCACCGTTTAAAGCCTCTTGTATAGGATAATTCATCGCTATAAAAATGTTAAAATTAAGGCGAGCATTAGGCGCAAGCAAGATGATTTTGCAATGATTTACGGCAAAATTTTCTAAATTTGCTGAAAAAATATACATAATTTCACCACTTAACTCAGTGTTTAAAAAATCAAGCGCCATTTTTATGGAATTTATATATTCTAAAAAATCATCAGCTTTCATTTGAGTTTCGCAAAGTATGACTAAAAGGCTATTGTCTATGTATATATGAAAATTATTACCACAAAAATTAAAAGCTATATTTGTGAGAGAATTGGCAATGATATTATCAAGGAGGTGCATATTTTTGTGTTTTTTAAGCACGGCGATATTGTATTTTGGGCTTGATTTTTGATGAGAAAAGCTTATGTCGTTGAGTATGATTTTATATTCATATATAAGTTTATCCTCAGACATTTGCGGTTTAATTTTAATAATAAAAGCATTGTTGCTAAAATACTGTCCAAATTTGGCTTTAAGCTTTGTTGTTATGGGCAGTTCCTCATTTAAATAAAAACTTGCATATAAATTTTCTTGTTTAAATTCAAAATTTGCTTTAATGGTGATGTTATTATCCATTAAGAGCTGTATTTTATCAATTTCATTAGGAATGTTGTGATAAGAATGTATGCTCGTAAATATTTGACTAAAATTCATTTTCATTGCTTTAAGCTATTTGGGCTAAATGTTCGATGAGAATTTTCACGCCCAAAGCGATAAGCACAACTCCACCTATTAATTCAGCTTTTTTACCAAGTTTTGAGCCAAAGGCACTTTCACACCCTAGCTTATGTCCTATTTTTAGACCTAAAACACAAATAAAAAAGGTGATAATCCCTATAATAGCGATAGAATACCACACATTTATGTTTGAAAACTCCACAAAAGCGAAGCTCACGCCAACAGCTAAGGCATCTATACTCGTAGCCACAGCAAGTGCGAGCATAGTTTTAAATTCAAAAGGCTCACAGGCATTTTCTTGGCTTTCAAAGCTTTCTTTAATCATCTTTGCGCCTACAAGCACAAGTAAAACAAAGGCTATATAGTGGTCAATTTGTGCCACGAAGTGCGCAAAAGCTGCCCCTAAAAGATAGCCAAGTGCTGGCATTAAAGCTTGAAAGCCTCCAAAATATGTTCCAACGATGAGATAGTGTTTTATTTCAAGTTTTTTTACTCCAAAACCCTTACACAAAGATACAGCAAAAGCGTCCATAGCCAAAGCACAAGCAAGAAAAACAACACTCAAAAGTCCCATAATTTACCTTTATTTATCATTTTGCTTAAAAAGAAGTAAAATAAATTCTGTTTTAAAGCAAGATTTTACCACAATAAGCCTTCATTTTTGTTAAAATCAAAAAACAAAGATTCATACGCTTTATAATCTTATTTAATTTTAGGCTTTTAAGCAAGAATTCAGCATTTTTTAAGCCCTATAATAGTATAATCAAGTCTTTGTTTTGTAAGGCCCATTCGTCTAGCGGTTAGGACATCGCCCTTTCACGGCGGTAACACGAGTTCGAGTCTCGTATGGGTCACCACAAATTGTTTTCATTTGTTTTGTTTTTCCTTTGTAAGAGCCTATCTTTAGGCTCTTTTTGTTTTAAACCGCTAAATTTGACTTGTCGATGAGTCTTATCCAAAAATTCAAATCACTTTTTGGTAATTTTTGTTTGCTCAACAAACAAAAGCTTTGTTTTGCAAACTCATTCCAAGCAGCACAAGAAACAAGCAATGATAAAATTATCATTTTAAACACTTTCATTTTCACTCCTTTTTAAGAATTTAAATAATTTTAAAAAAGAATGAAAACTTTTTGGAAACACTGTTTTGTGCCAAATTTTAATTTATGGCTACCGTATTTTCTTTTTTTTGTCGCGAGAAAGTTTAATAAGTGTAGAGGGTTTGCCCTCAAAAAGCATTTCATCAACAGTTTCGCCACCATTTTGCAGGGTGATTGTGCGGGCGAGTGCAGCGTCAAAAGCCTTACCGTGCAAATTTGCTGAGCTTGAAAAAAAGTAGCCAAATTTGCGCAAAAACTCAGCGTGTTTGCCCCAATTAACAACACGACACGCCTTTGAATTTGGGTAAATAAAGCTTGTTTTTTTTGCCTTTCTCACCAAATTTTTATGCGCTTTTGGCACACGAACGAAGCCTAAAAGCTCGCTAAAATAAGCTGTTGTAAGTATGCAAGGCGTGTTTAAGGCTCTATTTTTAGCCTTGTTAATCTCTTGCTCATCCTTGCTTAAAAAGCCTGCCGTTGTGTCTGTTTGAGCCAAAAAAAGCACAAATTTACCCCTACTTCACATCTAAAATTGGGTATTTTTGTTTAATCTGCTTCTTGTTTAAACCCTTAAAATCAGCCTCAAAATGCCACCACTCAGTTTTAATGACTTTAAATCCAGCCTTTTGCATTATTTTTTTCAAAAGCTCTCTGTTTTGGCACTTTTCTTTTTCATTTTCATCGCACGCAAAATTGCTCCTTGCCCTTGCTGTAAAATCATCAAAACTTGTTGGCATAGGCAAAATTTCACTCTTTAAATTTGCTAAACCCACATCAACAGCTATGGCTCTGCTGTGGTTTGAGCCACTTTTGTAAGGATTTGCCACAAACCGTTCATCGCTTACCTTTTGCCAAGCAATTTTTTGCGCACTGTTTGGACGAAAGCAATCATAAAACACGATTTTGAGCCTTTTTTCTTGCAAAATTTGGGCAAGTTTATCTAAATTTTCCCGCAAATCCTCGTGTAAATAGCATTCTTTTAAGCCAAAAGGTGCGTAAATGTTTGTTTTCATAAAATTATCCTCGCTTGCATAAGCTAAAGCGTTGATAAAATAAGAAGAATCAGCCTTGAAAAGTTTTAATTTTTGCAAAATTTCATCGTTGATTAGACTTTGACCCTGCAAAAATTCACTCATAAAAAAGACAAAAAAAAGAACTTTTAAAATACCAAATTTCATAAATCTACCTATTTTAAGTGTTCTTGCAAGCTCTTTATCTGCAAGTAGCTTTCATCTTGCACGGCTTGTATCGCCTTTGCCCCAGCACTTGCGCCGCGTAGGTTTGTAAAGTAGGGGATTTTAAAGCGAATGATATTTGCGCGGATTTTTTTGGTGTCGTCCTTGCTGCTGTTTTCATCGCTGGTGTTGATGACAAGTTGAATTTCGCCATTTTTGAGCAAGTCCTCGACATTTGGACGCCCCTCAGAAATCTTATAAATCTGCTCGCACTCAAAGCCGCCCTCGCGGATAGCCTTGCAAGTGCCGCCTGTGGCGATGAGCTTAAAGCCAAGTTTGACATAATCACTAGCGATTTTTTGCGCTTGCGCCTTGTCGCTGTCTTTAAGAGAGATGAAAACCGCGCCTTGTTTTGGCAAGTCGTTAAAGGCTGAAATTTGGCTTTTAGCATAAGCGTTTGCAAAATCCTTGCCTATGCCCATCACTTCGCCTGTGGAGCGCATTTCAGGTCCTAGTTCTAAATCGCTGCCGTTGAGTTTAGCGAAAGGAAAAACAGCTTCTTTCACGCTGATAAAATTCATCTTTTTAGGGCATAAAATCCCACCCTTTTCGCCCACTATGCCATAATCATCGTAAAATTTAAGCGCCTCTTTTAAATCCCCTTGCCACATCACTCGCGTGGCTACCTTTGCTAGCGGCAAGCCTGTGGCTTTGCTGACAAAAGGCACGGTGCGAGAAGCCCTAGGATTTACCTCTATCATATAAAGTTCGTTTTTATAAAGGGCAAATTGTATGTTTAAAAGCCCGACAACGCCTAAATTTAAGGCTATGTCGCGGGTTTTTTGGCGCACTAAATTTATGGTTTTTTCGTCCAAATTACAAGGCGGCAAGCTGCACGCGCTATCGCCAGAATGCACTCCTGCTTCTTCTATATGCTCCATAATCCCGCCCACATAGACACTTACGCCATCGCTTATCGCATCGACATCAAGTTCTGTGGCGTTGTGTAAAAACTCATCGATTAAAACAGGGGCTTTTTCGCTCACGCTCACGGCTTCTTGCATATAAAGGCGAAGTTCGCTTTCATTATGCACCACGCGCATAGCCCGCCCACCAAGCACATAGCTAGGGCGCACCAAAACAGGATAGCCTATATCGCTTGCCTTTATAGCGGCTTCTTCTACGCTTGTGGCTGTGGAATTTTTGGGCTGATTTATGCCGATTTTGTTGATAAATTCAGCAAATTTCTTTCTGTCTTCTGCCAAATCAATCACCCTTGCGCTCGTGCCGATGATTTTAGCTCCAAATGCGCTGAGCCTTTTAGCGAATTTAAGCGGAGTTTGCCCCCCAAAATGCACGATAAGTCCGTCTGGCTTTTCGCGCTCTATGACGCCTCTTAAATGCTCAAAATCAATAGGTTCAAAATAAAGAATGTCGCTTGTGTCATAGTCCGTGCTTACGGTTTCGGGGTTTGAATTATACATTATGGTTTTTACGCCCATATCATTAAGCGCAAAGCAAGCGTGCACGCAAGCATAGTCAAATTCAATCCCTTGTCCTATGCGGTTGCCGCCTCCACCTATAATCATCACTTTTTTAGGCTCGTTTTTGTTAGCGCACGAGCTTGAATTTTCGCCCAGCTTGTCATTTTGAGCTTTCGCAGAAAGCGAAGAATCTCTATTTAAATTTATGCTTTTTTGTTGAGATTCTTCGCCACGCTCAAAATGACAAAGGCTTTGTGAATTTTCGCTTGAATTGAGCGTTTTTTCGCAAGCGTTTTGTGAATTTTCATTTGAATTTAGCCCTTCAAAGGCTGAATTTTCGTTGATTGTGGAGTAAAGATAAGGCGTAAGTGCCTTAAACTCGCCCGCACAAGTATCCACTTCGTTGTATTGTGGCTTTATATTAAGGCTCATTCTCGTGTAGTAAATGTCATTTTGCGTGAGTTCTAAATTGTCTTTGGCGTTGATTAAATTCGCTATCATTTTGTCAGAAAAGCCCATAGATTTAGCAAGGCGGAGCATTTTTTCATCGTTTAAAATGTCCATATCAATTTGCTTTTCAAATTCAACAAGCTCTTTGATTTGCGTTAAAAACCACTTGTCAATCCTGCAAAGCTCATAAAGCTCATCGACACCAAAGCCCTCTCTTATGGCTTGTGCGAGATACAAAAGCCTTTCTTCGTTAGGATTTCTCAGCTTAAAAATCAACTCATTTTTATCCGCCACTATCTCATCAAAGCCCGAGTATCCGCGCTCTAACGAACATAAAGCCTTTTGAATGCTCTCTTTAAAGCTGCTGCCTATCGCCATCACTTCGCCAACGCTTTTCATCGCTGTGCCAAGCGTGGTGCTGGCTGATGGAAATTTCTCAAAGGCAAAACGCGGAATTTTCGTTACTATGTAGTCAATCACAGGCTCAAAGCTCGCTGGCGTAAGCGTAATGTCGTTTTTAATCTCGTCCAAAGAAAAGCCCACAGCCAAAAGAGTGGCGACTTTTGCGATAGGATAGCCCGTTGCCTTGCTCGCAAGTGCTGATGAGCGCGACACGCGTGGGTTCATTTCGATGACTATCATTCGTCCGTTTTGTGGATTTATGGCAAATTGCACATTTGAGCCGCCCGTATCCACGCCGATTTCGCGCAGTATGGCAAAACTTGCATCGCGCATAGCTTGATACTCTTTATCCGTAAGCGTTAAAGCAGGCGCGACCGTGATACTATCTCCCGTATGCACGCCCATAGGGTCGAAATTTTCTATGCTGCAAACGATGATACAGTTATCATTTTTGTCGCGTATCACCTCCATTTCAAATTCTTTCCACCCAAGCAGGCTTTCTTCGATGAGAATTTCGTGTATGGGCGAAAGCGCTAAGGCTGAGCTAGCAAGCTCTTTAAACTCGTCCATATTATATACCACGCCACTTCCAGCACCTCCAAGCGTGTAAGACGCTCGTATCATCAACGGAAAGCCAATTTGCGTGGCTGCCTTTTCAGCCTCATCATAATCATAAGCATAAGCTGACTTTGGCAAATCCATACCGATTTTTTTCATACATTCTTTGAAAATTTGCCTGTCCTCGCCCTTTTTAATCGCCTCTGGCTTTGCCCCAAGGAATTTCACTTCGCTAAAATTCGCCTTAAATTCAGCACTCTCAAAAACCTCCATAGCTACATTTAAGGCAACCTGCCCGCCCATAGTCGGCAAAATCGCATCAACGCGCTCTTTTTTGATGATACTTAAAATGTTGTCCTTTGTAATCGGCTCTATGTAAGTGGCGTCCGCAAACTGCGGGTCTGTCATAATGGTAGCTGGGTTTGAGTTGATGAGTATCACCTTGTAACCTAGCTCTTTAAGCGTTTTAGCTGCTTGCGTGCCGCTGTAATCAAACTCGCAAGCCTGTCCGATGACGATGGGACCGCTACCGATGAGTAAAATAGTCGAAATATCTTGTCGTTTTGGCATAAAAATTCCTTGAATTTTAGCTAAAATTATAGCAAGTTAAAGTTTCTAGGATAGAATGTTTCAAATGAAATTTTGTAAGTTTTTGCTCGTCTTTGTGATGATTTTCTTTCACAAGTTAAATGCTTTTTAAGTAAAAATAAAGTATCATATACAAAAGCTTATAAAAAGCATTTGTTCTAAAAAAAATTTAAGGAAGTTAAATGGCTAAAGTAATGAAGACAATGGACGGCAATGAAGCAGCAGCTTATGCTTCTTATGCTTTTACCGAAGTTGCGGGGATTTATCCTATCACGCCAAGTTCGCCTATGGCAGATTATACCGATATATGGGCTTCACAAGGTAAGAAAAATCTTTTTGGTGTTCCTGTTAAGGTTGTAGAAATGCAAAGTGAAGCTGGAGCAGCTGGCACTGTGCACGGCTCACTTCAAGCTGGAGCTTTAACTACTACTTACACGGCTTCACAAGGGCTTTTACTTAAAATTCCAAATATGTATAAGATTGCAGGGCAGCTTCTTCCTTGTGTAATTCATGTGGCTGCTCGGTCTATTGCCTCGCAAGCTTTGTCTATCTTTGGCGACCACCAAGATGTTTATGCAGCAAGACAAACAGGCTTTGCTTTGCTTTGCTCTCATTCAGTGCAAGAGACTATGGATTTAGCGGGTTTAGCTCATCTTTGTGCGATTAAGGGGCGTGTGCCGTTTTTGCATTTTTTTGACGGCTTTCGCACCAGCCACGAAATTCAAAAAATTGAACTTATGGATTATGCTGATTTTGATAGATTGCTTGATAAAAAAGCCGTAGCTGAATTTAAAAATAGCTGTTTGAATCCAGAAAATCCCAAAACAAGAGGCACGGCACAAAATGATGACATTTATTTTCAAACAAGAGAAGTAAGCAACCGCTTTTATGATGCCCTGCCTAAAATTGTTAGTGATTATATGAAAGAAATTTCAGACATTACGGGCAGAACTTATAAACCTTTTGTGTATTATGGTGATGAAAACGCTGAAAGAATTATCATTGCTATGGGTTCTGTAACTCAAAATTTAGAGCAAGTGGTTGATTATCTTTGCAGTAAGGGCGAAAAGGTAGGCTTGATAAAGGTTTATCTTTACAGACCATTTAGCTTGGAGTATTTTTTAGGTGTTATGCCAAAAACAGTGCAAAAGATTGCCGTGTTAGACCGCACAAAAGAACCCGGTTCCTTGGGCGAACCTTTATACCTTGATGTGTGTGCGGCTTTTTATGGAAAGCAAAATGCTCCTTTGATAGTGGGGGGCAGATATGGATTATCTTCTAAAGATGTCGATCCTTCGCAAATGTTTGCTGTTTTTGAAGAGCTTAAAAAAGATAAGCCAAAAAATGGCTTTACTGTTGGCATAATCGATGATGTAACCCACACTTCATTAGAAGTGAAAGAAAAAATTTCACTCAGCAACGAAAGCACCACAGAATGCCTTTTTTATGGACTTGGAGCTGACGGAACTGTTGGAGCAAACAAAAATTCAATCAAAATCATCGGCGACAACACCGACTTATACGCACAAGCTTATTTTGCTTATGACAGCAAAAAAAGTGGGGGCTACACTCGTTCGCATTTGCGTTTTTCTAAAAAGCCCATTCGTTCGACCTATTTGGTTTCAACACCTCATTTTATAGCGTGTAGTGTGGCAGCCTACCTTGAAACCTATGATATTTTAGAGGGTATAAGAGAAAATGGCACTTTTTTACTCAATAGCATTTGGAGTGCTGAAGAAACTGTTAAGCATTTGCCCGATGAAGTGAAAAAAACATTAGCCCAAAAGCAGGTGAATTTTTATATCATCAATGCCACGAAACTTGCCCGCGATATAGGTTTGGGTAACCGCACAAATACCATTATGCAATCAGCATTTTTCAAGCTTACTAACATTATAGACTTTGATGATGCTAAGAAATTTATGAAAGAACTTGCGCACAAAACTTATGCCAAAAAGGGCGAAGCTATTGTGGAGATGAACTACAAAGCCATTGATGTTGGTGGAGAAGGCTTGGTAAAAATAGAAGTAAATCCTAGTTGGAAAGACTTAAATATCAACAAAAAAGAAGAAATTCACGCTTACAAAGGCACTGAATTTGTGGAAAAGATTGCCAGACCTATGGAAAAGGCTAAGGGCAATGACTTACCTGTTTCGGCATTTTTGGGCTATGAAGATGGACATTTTGAAAGTGGGACAACTGAATTTGAAAAAAGAGGTGTCGGCGTTATGGTGCCTCGCTGGATACAGTCAAACTGCATTCAATGCAATCAATGCGCATCTGTATGCCCGCACGCTGTTATACGACCATTTTTTATAGATGAAAATGAATTAAAAAACGCTCCACAAGGCGTTAAGGACAATGCCATAGAAGCAAAAGGCACAAAGGGCGAGAAGTTAAGCTTTAAAATTCAAGTTTCTCCGCTTGATTGCACGGGCTGTGAGCTTTGCGCTAGAGAATGTCCTACAAAGGAAAAGTCTTTGGTTATGGTGCCACTTGATGAGGAAATAGACAGCGGAGAGCAAGAAAATGCTGATTATCTTTTTAAACAGGTTCGTTATAAAGATGATATTATGGTTAAGGAAAATACCAAAGGTGCGCAGTTTGCTCAACCACTTTTTGAATTTCACGGTGCTTGTCCGGGCTGTGGCGAAACGCCTTATATAACTCTTATCACAAGACTTTTTGGCGAAAGAATGATAATCGCTAATGCTACGGGTTGCAGTTCGATTTATGGGGGTTCAGCTCCTTCAACGCCTTACAGAAAAAGCATTAAAAATGGACACGGACCAGCTTGGGGAAATTCGCTTTTTGAGGATAATGCTGAATTCGGGCTTGGAATGAAAATCGCCACTGAAACGATGAGACACCGCATAGAATGCGTGATGAATGAAAATATGCAAGAAGTTCCAAACGCCTTATCTGCTCTTTTTAAAGAATGGATAGCCAACAAAGAGGATACTAAAGCATCTGTTGAGTTGAGGGATAAGATGATTCCTTTGCTTGAAAATGCTAAAGATAACAAGACGGCACAAGAAATTTTAGGACTTAAGCAGTATTTGAGTAAAAAATCTCAATGGATTTTTGGTGGTGATGGTTGGGCTTATGATATAGGTTATGGCGGACTTGACCATGTTTTAGCAAGTGGAGAAAATGTCAATATACTCGTGCTTGATACTGAAGTGTATTCTAACACAGGAGGACAAAGCTCGAAATCTTCTCGAACAGGCGCAGTCGCTCAGTTTGCTGCGGCTGGTAAGCCTATACAAAAGAAGGATTTAGGGCAAATTGCGATGACTTATGGCTATATTTTTGTAGCACAGGTTAATTCAAATGCTAATTATAACCACCTCATCAAAACCCTCATTGCTGCAGAAGCTTATGATGGACCTTCCTTAATCATTTGCTATTCACCTTGTATAGCGCACGGTATCAAGGGCGGTTTGGGACATTCTGGCGAACAAGGAGATTTGGCTACAAAATGTGGCTATTGGCCTCTTTATACCTTTGACCCGCGTTTGCAAGATGAGGGCAAAAATCCTCTCGTAATGACAGGCAAAGAGCCAGATTGGTCATTATATGAGGAATTTTTGATGAATGAAGTTCGCTACAATTCACTCAAAAGAAGCAATCCACAAGAAGCTGAGGAGCTTTTTGCTAAAAATAAGGCTGATGCGCAACGCCGATACCGTCAGCTTAAACGCTTAGCAAATGCAGATTTCAGCGATGAAAAGGGCTTTAATCATAAAGAGGATTAAGGCTTAAGCCCCGACTTGCTTTAAGTTGGGGCTTTAATTTATTTTAAAAAATTTTTGCTATAATTTCGCTTTTTATCATTTTAAAAGGATATAAAGTGTCGATAATTCCACAAGGGGGGGGGGATTTAATTTTTTAGCTATAAAGCTTTTATGTTTTTTCTTGTCAAACTCATTCATTTTTGCTGAGCAAACAAGTCCAAATGTCATTTACATTGACGCAAAAAATATAAAAAACAGCGATGATTTTGAGCAAGCCTTTGTGTTTTTATCACAAAGTAAGATTTTTTTGAACACAGTTTCGCTAAATACCCAAAATTTAAAAAACATAAATTTACAAAATGTTGAATTTGTTGAGTTTATACCTAATGCAAGCAAAGTGCTTTATGCTGGTGGTGGGAGCGTTATTAATGTCATCAGTAAAAAGCCTTCGCAAGAATTTTTGGATTTTTCGCTCAAAGGCACAAGTGGAGAAAAACAAGGCTTACAAGGTGGTAACTTCAACATAAGCGGTGCTAAGGCTATTAATGATAAAATTTTTATTAGTGGCTCTTTGGGTGCTGATTATACGCCTTTTCCACGAAATACGGGCTTAAATGAACCCTTTCAATTCTTCGCATATACTGATAAAAATCCTTGGACACAGGGTCCTTATCTTCGTGGTTGGCGTCAAAACTGCCCAAAAGAACCAGCCTTTGTTGATGGTGCTGGTAAGGCTTGGTATTATGACTGTTTGGAATACCGTGGCGCATACAAAAGGGGCGATTTTTCGCAAAATTTAGGAGCAAACATACAGTTTCAATACGAGCCAAGCCCTGATGAATGGTTTGATTTTAACTCTTTTTACAACCGCACCTTGCTGTCTAGTCCTGCCAAAAGACTTAACACCATAACCCCAAGATGTATAGCTGATGCGACTTCTCCAAGTGGCTATACTTGTTCTTTTTATTCAAGCGGACAAGTTTATAATCATCTTACAAAGGACGAGCTTAAAAATCAATGGCGTTATACAGCAAGTGATACTATAAATAAATTTATTATGAGTGATTTTCAAGGTTTTTTAAATTATGAAAAACAAAACAATAACCTTAAATTTGAGGCTTTGGGTTATTATCACTTTAACAAAATTCTTTATGATTTTTATGATGTTAGCGAAGGTTTTGATACAAAAAGTTTAGAGGGAAGCGAGCTTAATCAGCACACAGTAGGTGTAAATTTCAAGCTTAAACACGATATAGCTTTAAATACTGTGATTTTTGGGCTTGATAACGCCTTTGAATACGCAAACCATAAGAGCAAGATGAATTATAGCTATGACAATAACAATCTCCAAACAAAGCTTAATACTTATTCTTTAATGAGAGGGCAAAAAATGTCCCTTTCTCCTTATGTTTATGAGAGTTTGCATTTGGCTCAATGGTTTGATTTAAACGGCGGTTTTAGATTAGAATATGCAAATTATCTCATCACCAACGAACAAAGCTTTAAGTGTAGCTCCACAAATACAAACGGTTGTTTAAAGGCGCAGTATTTGAAAAATCCAAATTTCAACCACCGCTTTAAAAGATACACTTATGCTCTTGATTTAATGCCAAATTTTAAATACAGCAATACGGGAAATATTTATATAAAAAGCGAACTTGGCTTTATAAGCCCACGCGCCTTTGAATTTATTGACTTTAAACCCGATAATGAAATTAAACAAGCAGGTAACGCGGAAGTTACAGCTCTTTTTAGCAACACTTACAACAATTTACAAAACCAGAAGTATTTTAAGGCTGAGCTTGGTTGGAAAGACCACTTTTATTCAAGCAAGAGTTTAAATGTGTTTGTATTTTTAGCCTCAACATTCACTCACACTCTTAATGAAGTGGTTTCAAACCAGAGCAGCCCTATAACTTACATTTACCGAAATTTAGGCGATACGCAAAGAGTTGGTGTTGATTTTGCTTTTGTCCAAAACTTTGGTGTTCTTCATTTAAGCCAAAATCTAGCTTATCTTTACACAAATATAATCAACCCTCATCAATTTCTAGACAAACTCAAAGGAGAACAAGTGCCTTTTGTGCCAAATTTAAGAGCAAATTTTAGAGTAGAGCTTGATATTTTTTCAAATTCAAAAAATAATTTAGCTGTGTTTCTAAACGGCTCTTACACAAGTGAGCATAATACCCTCGAAATGACTGAATATAAGCTATCAAAAGCAAATGAGGGCGGATATTATTTAGGAGATGTGGGGCTTAATTACATAAAAAAATTTAAAAATGATGATGAATTTGTGCTTTTGGTTGGGGTAAAAAATATTTTAGATAGGCTTTATAGCGTGTATGCTCAAGCTGATGAGCTGAGTTTGGCTATGGGTAGGGTTTATTTTGTGGAATTTAAATACAGTATAAAATAAAAATTTAAAACTTACTTGAAAATCACAACTTTTTTGTATAATTATCTTTAGAAAGGTTTGGGTTGAAAAAAATTTTTGTATTTATGCTTGCTTTTGTGTCGTTTTTGTGTGCTGAGCTTGATTTTAATTCATATTTTACTCTCAAACAAAACCTTAATGTTTTGGATTTTAAAAATCCATTTTTTCACGAGCAAACAAGTGCTAGCAATTCTTTACATTTGCAGGCTATTTTTAATGATAGGGCAAAAATCAACGAGCGATGGTATCAAAAAGATGATACAATTGGCGGTGCTAAAATTATAGAAATTTCACAAAAGCAAGGCTTTGTCCTGCTCAAAAAGGAAGAAGATAGGTTTTATCTCAAGCTAAAAAGGGTTAGTCATAAAGTTTTTATTGAATAATTTAATTGCAATTTTTATTTTTGCTACTTTTTCAAAGGCTGATTGTCAAAAAAGACTTTTTGACATTAGCGTGTTAGAATCCACAAGCAGTGAGGAGATACTTGAGCAATTTGCTTCAATGTGTTCTTTTAGCATAGTGGTTAAAGACGGTAAAGCACAAGAAAAAATTTCTCAAATTCAAAAGAATATCAACGCCAAACAAGCAAATTTAAATGAAATTTTTGATTTACTCATCAAAGAAAATAATCTTCACTATGATTTTAACGGCAAGATTTTAAGAATTTCAACACTTAAAACCCAAACCTTTAAATTAGGCTATATCACTTCGGTGCGTGAGGGACAAAGCATAACTAAAGCTTCTGTTGATGCTCGCTCTAGACAAAGTGATTATAAAAGCGGTGATGAAGGTGCTGTTGAGGATAATATGATAAAAAGCTCGGAAAGATTTGATTTTTGGCAAACCATAGAAAAAGAGTTGCTTGCTTTGCTTAACGCAGAAGCAGAGCTTGAAACCAAAGCGGTAATAATCAACCCAAATGCAGGACTCATAACCATTAACGGCACTTTCAACCAACTTGAACGAGCAAGAGAATATATACAACAGTTGCAAAATAGGCTCAAAAAGCAAGTTGCCATAAATGTCAGCATTATTGCAGTAAGCCTTGATAAGAGTCATTCATCTGGGATTAATTGGCAAAATTTCAGCATAGATTTTAACTCACAAAACGCTCAAAATTCAAACTCTCTCATAAGCTTTCAAAACACAAATGATGGTAATTTATTTGTGAAAAATTTAGGCTTTAATGTAGGTTTGAATTTAAATTCGGTGATGAATTTTTTATCACAAAATGGCAAAACAAAGGTGCTTTCAAATCCCAAACTCGTAGCACTTAATAACCAACAAGCCATTATTTCAGTAGGAGATACCATAAACTATCAGGTTAAAGAAAGCTCTAAAAGCACGGACAGCGGAACAACTGTGAGCGAAATTTATAATAATTATTCCATATTTATAGGCATTTTACTGAATATCTTGCCTGAAATTTCAGATGATGGCAAGATAATGTTGCGAATAAGCCCATCTTTAAGCAACTTCAAATATCCTCAAGACAACCGCCGCCAAAGCGAACCACGAGTCATTGCCCCAGATACCATTCAAAAAAAGCTATCCACAGTCGTGCAAATGGAAAACAACCAAACCCTAGTCTTAGGCGGACTCATCAGTCATAATGAAAGCCTTGATGAAAGTTCTATCAACTTTTTATCAAAAATTCCCCTGCTTGGCAGCTTATTTAAGGGAAGTAGCCAAACTCAAAGCTCAACAGAAATCGTTTTCATCATCACCCCTTTAATTATTGACAATTCTTACACGCCAACTTTGCAGGATTTAGGATTTACACAGCTATGAATGTTTGCTTAAGGATGCAAGACTTTGTTTTTAACGAGCTAAAAAAGAGCATAAAAGAGCAAGAAAGGCTTGTATTGCTTCTTGGAAAAAGCGGTTTGGGCAAGAGTTTTTTGCTTAAAAAGCTTTGTCAAGAGGAAAATTATATACTTTTTGCTAAGCCATTTTTTGATGAAAAGAGCTTTATTAAGGCTCTTTTTGAAAATTGCTTTAATCAAAATAACGATAATTTTGACACCTTATACGAGCAACTAAAAAAAGCTCATCAAAAATATGTCTTTTTGCTTGATGAGGTTGGAATGTATGAGGAAAATTTGCTTGAAAAAGTGCGAATTTTAAGTGATTTGACAAATGTTTCTTTTGTTTTGGCTTTACACAAAAAACAAGAACTCCTTTGCAAAGAACATTTTTCAAGTCGTATCAGCAAAGAATTTAAGCTGGAGGCTTTGGATTTGAATGATTTAGCCCTTTATGCAAGGGAAAAATTTGATTTAAATTTGGATAACAAGCATTTAAATTGGCTTTTAAAGATAAGTTGTTCAAATTTACGCACTGTTGATAAGGTTTTAGCGACCTTTATCAAGCTTTATGATTTTTATGAAAGCCAAAAACGCAAAAAATCCACTCAAAACATACTTGAAATGAGTGCATTTCATCACAAATTGTTAGGAAAATGATGACAAAAACACAAATTTTAGAACTTGAAAATGATTTTAAAGCCTACAAAACAAAACTTTTCATCAAAAAAGCCTTGTTTTTAAGCGCGATGCTTCTTGTGGTTATGGCTATTTTTTGGGCTTTTGAGCTTTATAGCAAAAAACAAGAAACGCTCAAAATGGCTTTAGATGAGAAAAATAAAATGCAAAAAAAGCTTGAACTTGCCAAAATTGAAACTCAAAAGGCTCAAATTCTTGCCAAAAAGCAAGAAAATTTGCCTGCGCAAGATTTGAGCGCAAAACAAAGGTCTAAAATCGTTGTCCAAGCTTATACAATGAATGATAAAGCCCTTAAAAAGCAGTTCAACAAAGGGGCGAACTACAAGACAGCTTTGAATTTGGCGCACTTATATCTTATTGATAAAAAGTATGAGGAAGCGTTGTTTTGGAGTTTAAAGGCAAATGAACTTGAGAAAAAGGACAAGGATTCTTGGATTATTTTCGCAAAGGCTAAATTCGCACTTGGTCAAAAAGATGAAGCAAAAAGAGCCTTGCAAAATTTTATGAGCTTTTATGGTGGAGAATTAAGCCAAGAGCTTGATTATATACTCAAATAAAGCTATTTAAAGCTGGCAAGATGAGCTAAAGCACTAATATATAAGGCTTTTCATCTTTTAAAGCTAAACAGTGTCCAATGATAGCAGCATCAATGCCAGCTTTTTTCAAACCCTCAAGTGCAAATTCGGCTTTTTCCTTTGGCAAAGCACACAAAAGTCCGCCTGAGGTCTGCGGGTCAAAAAGAGCGATTTCATCATCTTGGTTTGTAAGCCCTTTAACAAAGGCTTGAGTAGCTTTTTGGTTGTTATAAGCTCCAGCTGGTATAAGTCCTAAATTTAAATTTTCTCTCACACCATTATAAAAAGGCACTCTGTTTTTATAAATTTCTATGTAAATATTTTTATTTAGCATTTCTTTAGCGTGTCCTAAAAGTCCAAAGCCCGTTATATCGGTCATAGCTTGAGGCTCAAATTCACGCAAAATTCGACTTGCGGTAAGATTTAAAAAGCTCATTCCCTCCAAAAACTCTTTCAAAAACCTTTCTTCAAGCACATTTGCCTTTAAAGCCGTGCTTAAAATGCCTGTGCCTAGAGGTTTGGTAAGCACTAAAATATCCCCAGCCCTTGCGGTATTGTTGGCAATGAATTTTTTTGGATGCACCCTGCCCGTTACACTTAATCCAAAAAACATCTCCTCACTTGTTATCGTGTGTCCGCCCACCAGCACAGCACCAGCTTCATCGCATTTATCCTTTGCACCTTGCAAAAGCTCAAAAAGCACAGTTTCATCAAAGTGTTGCCTGTCAAAACCAACTATATTTAAGGCATTCATCAACTCACCACCCATAGCAAAGACATCGCTTAAGGCATTTGCTGCGGCAATAGCACCAAAATGATAAGCACTATCCACTATGGGCGTGATGAAATCAAGGGTTTGCACGAGGGCTAACTCATCATTGATGCGGTAAATGCTGGCGTCCTCATTTGTATCAATGCCTGAAAGCACTGCTTTGTCGGGTTTTAACAAGCCCGTTATCTTGTGAAGACCCTCCGGGTCTAATTTTGCAGCACAACCAGCACATTTGACAAACTTGGTCAAATGCTGATTTTTGTATATCATAAGCTTACTATTTTGTCCTTGTCAAAGAGTAAATTAAGGATTTCAAGCGCGTTGCCTACGCGACCGATTTTAAGCTCCTTGCTCTTGCCGTAAAATTCCAAACAAGCTCCACAGCTGATAATCTCAAGTCCCATTTTTTCAAGCTCTTTAAGGGCATTAAAAGCTTTGTGGTTTTCATCAACATTCATCAAAACGCTTTCATTGACGCAAATGATTTTTTTAACATTTTTATCTATGTCTTTTAAGGTGCTTAAAAAGCCTATCATAAGGTTTTTACCAAGCTCACCTTCGCCCACCTTGTCAGTCTTTAAGAATAAAATTTTCTCATCTTTTAAACCGTCAAATGAGCAAGCTTCATCGCTTAAATCTTTATTTTTAAGCACTTCTATTTCAAATTCTCCATCTTTTTGGCTAAGCTTTGGTTCAAGCTTGAAAGAACGCAAGAAACGCAAAACATTTTCTTTTGAAGTTTCTGAATTTAAAAGCACAATCAAACTTTGTCCATTTTGCAAGCTTTCAAGTGCCTTTTTTGTTTCAAGCACAGGCGCAGGACAACCTAAATTTCGACAATCAATCTTTTTCATCATTATCCCTTAATTTTGAATTTGTGATGAAATTATAACAAATTTTACAAGTTTTTACAAAAAATTTAAAATTTGAGCAAATTCAAGCCAAAACGCAAATTTGTTCGTCAAGGGCTAAATTCAAAAATTTGAAAAAAATTTTAAAATTTTTTAAATTTTTCAAATTTCGCCCTAAATTTAAGCCTTTTACCCTAAATTTCACGCTCAAATTCATCATTTGCTTTCATTTAATTCCTATGCGATAAGCGTTTTGATGATTTTAGCGGGATTGCCGCCCACGATGACATTTGGCGGCACATTTTTTGTTACCACTGCACCAGCGGCGATGATAGAGTTGTCGCCTATGCTGACATTTGGGCAAATCGTGGCGTTTATGCCTATCCACACGCGTTTGCCGATTTTCACACCTTTGCAAAGCGTGGTGGAGCGTTTTTGCGGGTCAAAATCGTGGTTTATGGTAACGATATTAACCTTTGGCGCGATGAATGTTCCCTCGCCGATTTCTATGCCGCCTCTGTCCATAAAGGTGCAGCAAGTATTGATAAACACGCCTTTTCCTAGCTTTAAGCCTCGTCCAAAGTCCGTGTAAAAGGGTGGCATTATCCAAACGCTACTATCTAGCTCATAGCCCACAAGCTCGCTTAAAATTTCGCGCGTGTCCTCATCGCTGTGAAAGCCCGAATTTAAGTGCGCCACAAGCTTTTGAGCGTTGGTAATAGCCTTTTTCATCTCGTCCCAGCCCTCACTTTGATAGTTTATGCCCTCGCCCCTTTTATCGCGCACAAAAATTTCGTGGCTAAAATCCACGCTTTCAAGCTTTAACAGAGTTTTTAAATCCTGCATTCTCAATCCTTATACTTTGATTTCATTAGAGTGATTTTTCTTATATAAATCATTATTATGGTAGCGATGATGAGGCAAATCGGTGCAAGCACTGAGAATTTAGAACCCTCAAGTGTGATGAAAAGCCCACAAAGCACAGTGCCAAGACTTGTGCCTATATTTGCTGTGCTGATAAAAAGTCCATTTGCAAACTCAGCTGCTCGAGGCACGGGATTTGTCAGCATAAAATGCGCTCCACTATTTAAAATGCCTGAAAAAATTCCAAGTATAGCAAGTATGCTTATCGTTGCTGTGCTGAATTCCGCAAAGAAGAACAAAGCACTATACAAAACAAGCATTATTAAAGGCGTGATAAAAAGCGTTTGATGAGGCTTGCTGGTGAGTAATTTTCCTGCCAAAAAATTACCCAAAACGCTACTTAAACCAAAAATAAAAAGCGTTATGCTAATAAGCGTAAAGTCAAGCTTTGTAACGCTCAGCAAAAATTCACTCATATAGCTATAAAAACCAGATATAGCTCCCATTGAGAAAATCACAGTAGCAAAACTTATCCAAACTATAGGTTTTACGAGTATATAAAGCTGCCTTTTTTGGCTTTTTGCTTTTGAGCCTGCTTTGCTTTTTACAAAAAAGAGTGTGGCTACAAAGGCTATGGCGTTAATTACTGCGAAGAAAATAAAGCTTGCTTGAAGTGAAGTTTTACTTGCAATGTAGCTTGTAAATGGTATGCCAAGTGTCATACCTGCTGAAACAGCCATAAAAATCTTGCTTGTTGCTTTTGCCGCTTCGCTTTCAGGCACGGATTTGGCTGCCACGCTAAAAGATAAAGCACAATACACGGGGTGAAAAAATGCTGGAATAGCTCTTAAAAACAAAAGTAGCAAAAAATTTGTGGTAAATGCGGCTGCAAGAGAGCTTAAAGAAAACACAGCAGTGCAGATAAGCATAACTTTTTGCGCATTAAATTTTGCAGCGAGTAACGGCGTAATGGGCGCAGTAAAAGCTACAATGAGTGCAAAAAGGCTCACTACCCAACCTGCATCAGCTACGCTAACATTAAATTCCTCAGCTATAATAGGGATAACACCCATAGCTCCAAGTTCTGTGGTTAAAATCGAAAATACCCCAAACATAAGGCTTGGCATAAATAAAATATGCGTTTTTGTCATTATCGTTTCCTTTTTGTTTTAGCTTCGTAAAACCAAGCAATTTTGCCTTTATCAAACGCCTTTACAGCGTCCTTTTCGTTGGTGTGGCTTATCCAAAGTTTCGTTTCGATAAACAACTCATCGCGTTTAATCCCGCCTTTCATCGCGCTTTTAAGAGCCGCACCTATGGCTTCTTCGTTCACATAAGCCTGCGCCGTGTCGATGAGACGGTAACCCACGCTCAAAGCGTCCTCCACGCACCTTTGCGCCTCGCTGTTTGGGATTTGGTAAGTTCCATAGCCTAAAATAGGCATTTTAATGCCGTTGTTGAGTGTAGTGTAAAGCATTTTCGCTCCTTTGTTTGAATTTGTGGCGTTTTGATTCGCCTTTGAATTTTGGGCTGTTTTGCCCGAGTTTGCCAGCAATGAAGTTGCCCCCATTGCACCTACTACCGCGCTTGCTAATGCAAGTTTGCCCGAATTTTTGACAAAATCACGCCGCTTCGCGTTTTGAATTTGCTTTGTGTCTTGCAAAGCACAAATTTCATTTACGCCTTGAATTTCAGCGTGAAATTCGCCTAAATCTTTCGCGTTCATTTCGCTCCTTTGTTTTTGTTGAATTTGACAAATTCATCTTTGTCCCAGCTTTTCGCATTTGCACTTAAAGCAAAGGCAAGGACAAGCATTTTAAAAGCATTTTTTAAGCTCATTTTCGCTCCTTATTTGACTAATTTTGCAAGCATATTTTGAGCTTGCTGCTCGGTAAGTGCGCCCATAATTTCGTGCGGTGCGTAAGCTTCTTCTAAATACGCCATTTCCTTGTCGCTTAAATTCACACTCATCGCGCCTACTGCCTCGTCAATGTAAGCGGCTTTGTTTGCGCCGATGATAGGCGCACCAACACCCTTTGCGAGTAGCCAAGCTAGTGAAATTTCGCTCATTGACACGCCTTTTTGCCTTGCTAGTTCATTTACTCTTTGGGCGATAATGGTATCTTGCCTTTGGGTTTTGTCGTATTTGTCCGCAGAAGTTTTGTCCGTTTTGCTGCGTAAGCTCTCGTTTTTCCACTCTGTGCGCGCCAAACGCCCAGACGCAAGCGGTGAGTAAGGCATAAGCGTAACGCTTTGTTGCTTGCAAATGGGGATTAGCTCGCGTTCGTCCTCGCGGTAAAGCAAGTTGTAGTGGTTTTGCATAAGGCTAAATGGCGTGAGATTGTTGTCTTTTGCGGTTTGCTGCATATTTGCAAACTGATAGCCAAACATAGCACTAGCCCCAAGCGCACGCACTTTGCCAGCCTTAACAAGCTCGTGCAAGGCTTGCATAGTCTCTAAAATAGGCGTGGTGTAATCAAACCTATGGATAATGTAAATGTCTAGGTAGTCAGTCCCAAGCCGTTTCAGCGTGCCGTCAATCTCCCGCAAAATCGCCTCACGCGACAAAATGCCCTTGTTGAAATACACCTTTGACGAGATGATGACTTTATCACGCTGTGCGTGCTTTTTCAACGCCTTGCCAAGATATTCCTCGCTTGTGCCAGCTGAATACACATTTGCCGTGTCAAAGAAATTCAGTCCCCTATCAAGTGCGTGCTTGATGATGGCTTCGCGCTAGCCTTTTCATCAAGCGTCCATTCGTGCAGCGTGCCAGCCTTGCCAAAGCTCATCGCACCGATGCAAATCTGTGAAATCTCAATGTCAGTGTTGCCAACCTTGACGAATTTCACGCCGTTGTTTTGTGTAGTGTTAAGCATTTTCGCTCCTTTGTGTGTAAATTCAGCACCTTGCGCCTTTTTGCAAATGTTTTTACAAATGCTTTTTTCGCAAAAGTGATAAATTTTTATAATTATAAAGCATTACACCAAGTGTTTGTCAAGGGCTAAATTCAAAAATTTGCAAAAAATTTTAAAATTTTTTAAATTTTTCAAATTTCGCCCTAAATTTTAACTCTTGTCAAAGCCTATAAATTCGTTATTTAAGTTTATATGCTTTGATTTTATCTAGCGAAAAAATCTTGTCTTCGCCACTTATTGAGCCGTAATGACATTCCTTGCAACGCGCTGGGTTATCGTTTGTATCGACACTTTTATCGGGCTTGTAGGGGACAAACTCCCATTCCTTGCCCTTTTTTTGTGCTACTATATAGCGATTGAGCGCACCTTTTTTACCATTTTCGTTAAAATACTCCTCTACCACAATTTTGGTATTATTTGGCAAAAATCCCTTTTGTTGTAGCGTAATCAGTGCGCTTTTATCAATATACATATCCTCGATAACACCGCCGCGAAACTTGCTGTAATACATAAGCCCATTTTTGTAGCTAGGACTTAAATCTTGTGCGTAAAGTGGTGCACAAGCACATAGGCTTGCGGTAAGCGCAAAGGCGAATTTGACTTTTTTGAAAGCAACGCTAAATTTTAAATAAGCCTTATTTAAGGCAAGACTTGAATTTGTATTCATTTTTTAGCTCCTTGCAAAATAAATTTATTGAATTTGCGGCGTGAGTTTTGGCAAGTGTTTTGAATTTCGCTTTGAAAATCGCCGCGAAATTCGCTCGCATTTTGAAAATCACTGCTAAATTCACGCTCTTTTTCACTTTGCTTGCTCATTGTCGCGCTTTTCATTTAGCTTTTTTAAGGGCTTCTTCATACTCTTTGTCGCTTACCTTGTCAAGCCACACGACATTTTGCCCGTCCTTAATGCCTGTAAGTGCGATATGTGCGCCACTTTGCTTGTCGGTTGCTCCGTGAAAGTGCTTTAAATCAGGCGGACAAAGCACGGTGTCGCCCTTGTGCGCTAGCTGCACCACGCCTTGCTCGGTAGCCGTGATGATAACGCCGTCCGTTACGATGAGCGTTTGCCCCGCTGGGTGCGTGTGCCAAGCCGTGCGTGCGCCCTTGCTAAACTCTACCAAAGCCCCGCCAAAAGGGCGATAAGGCGCATTTTGAAACAGATAAGACACCTTCACCTTGCCCGTGAAAAACTGCTCGTTGTTCTCAAAGCCCCCAAGCGAACCAGCTTTTACTAGCTCTTGTTTTGTCTGTGCGTTAGCTATGCTAGCACTGCCTAAAATTCCCAAGCCCAAAAGGACTTTTGTCAATGTTTGCCAAAGTTGGCTACGAAAAATTTGCATTTTCGCTCCTTTGTGTTGAATTTAGAATTTTTTTGAATTTTTGTCAAATTTTTTTTGAAATTTTTTGAATTTCTTAAAAATTTGACATAAAAATTCAAATTTTATGCCAAAAACGGCAAAGCAAAAAGCTAGAATTTGCCGTTTTTGTGCCTTTGAGTTACTAGCGTTTCAAACTCTCCCCAGCTGTGCGCTCGTTAAACCACTTTATGCGTTGTGGGTCTTGATGGTCTAGCATAGGTTTGTTTGTTTCAAGTTTAGCGATTTGCGCCATATCCGCCGCGCTGAGCGTAAAGTCAAAAATCGCCAAATTTTCGCGCATTCTCTCAGGTCTGCTCGTCTTTACTATGCCGACAATCCCCCTTTGATACACCCAGCGCAAAATCACTTGCGCCACGCTTTTCTTGTGTGCGCGGGCGATTTTCACAAGCGTTTTGTCTTGCAAAATGTTATCACGCGTTTGTTTGAGCGGGCTAAATGCTTCCATTTGTATGCCAAGTGCCTTTAAATTCTCTTGTGCGGCGACATTTTGAAAGTAAGGGTGGCATTCGATTTGATTGACAGCGGGCTTGATTTCGTTATTTTGCACAAAATCCATAATCCGCGCAGGGTTAAAGTTGCTCACGCCGATAGCCCGCACAGCCTTGTCTTTGTAAAGCTTGCTCATCGCTCGCCACGCTCCATAAGTGTCATTTACGGGCTGATGAATGAGATACAAGTCCGCATAGTCAATGCGTAGCTTTTTTAGGCTTTCAAAATAAGCCTTGCCCGCCAAAGCTTCGTTTGCATAAGGGCGGAAAAGTTTGCAAGTGATGAAAAGCTCTTCTCGCTTCACGCCTGTGGCTTTGAGTGCTAGCCCAACGCCTTCTTCATTAGCATAGCTTTGAGCGGTGTCAAAGAGCCTATAACCTGCTTCAAGTGCTTGCTCTACGGCTTTTTGCGTGGCGGCTGTGTCGCCAAGTTTGAGCGTGCCAAAGCCAGCTGCTGGCATCAAAACGCCGTTGTTAAGCGTGAAAGTAGGCACTGAATTTGCACCCAAATTTGCGGCATTTGCCTTGCTTGAAAAAAGCGTTGCGCCCCCAAAAAGCGCAAGGGCTGCGCCTAGCTTTGCGGAATCTACCATAAATTCGCGCCTTGATTGAGCTTTGCCCTTTGTAGTGGCAAAGCCTACTTCATTTGGTGAAGTTTGAGCGAGTAAATC
This sequence comes from uncultured Campylobacter sp., assembly GCA_934728065.1. Lineage (GTDB taxonomy): Bacteria > Campylobacterota > Campylobacteria > Campylobacterales > Campylobacteraceae > Campylobacter_D. Next base: position 99,570 of record CAKVDW010000002.1, on the reverse strand, counting down.
GCCCTTAAAATGCGTATTTTGCATTGTTTGTCCTTTGTGTTAAAATTGCAAATTGAACTTTGCTTTTGAAATTTTACAAGATGAGAGCGGCTCTCAGTCAAGGGCTTTTTTGAATTTTTTTAAAAAATTTGCAAATTTTTGAATTTTTAAAGTGGATTTTGCAAAGAGTTAGGAATTTTAGCGGTAAATAAGGCTTTGAATTTGAGTAAGATTGAGCTTAAAATTTAGTAAATTGCGAATTTTAGGCTCTTTTTAAATCTTAAAAAAGGGCGAATTTAAATTTAAACGCTTTTACTCGGCTTTGACGCGTTTTTTCGCGCTTGCGCCGTCTTTTAGGCTTTTGTAGTTGCGCTCTTTGTCATAATACGCTTTTAGCTCATCACTTTTGCCTACTGACATTAAATCTTTGTTCTTTTTTGTCAGCGTTTCTATCTTTGTATCCAAGCAATCAAGCGCCTTTTGGTAGGCTTGAAGCGTGTTTAAAATCTCCACGCGCTGTGCTTTTAGCATTTCTATGCGCGCATTTAAGCTCGCATCGCCCAGCTTGCAAAGCTCGACAAACTCACGCACCCGCGCTATGCTCATACCCGTTTCGCGCATACATTGAGCCAGCCCAACCCACTGCAAATCCCGCTCGCTGAACCAGCGGTAGCCATTATCGTCTCTATCTATGTGCGAAAAAAGCTGCATTTTCGCCCAGTAACGCAAGGTGTGGCAGCTCACGCCCGTGAGCCTTTCGACTTCTTTTATCGTGTAAGCCATCTTTGTCCTTTGTGTGAAATGATGGCATTATAAACAAAAACGCTTAATGTTTGACAAAGCATTTTTTTAAAGCGTTTTGCAAGGCTTGCGTGCTACGCCGTCTTTGTGAGTAGTTTTTACAAAAACGGCGTGGCGAATTTAGCATTTAGCCTTGAATTTTGGAAGTTTTTTGTAGTAAAATTTGCTGTTTTTATCGAAAATATCCTCGCCCAAAGCCTCCATTTCCTCGTAAAGTTCGATTTTAAATTTCACCCTTTCAAGCGAATTTTGCAGGATTTTTAAGTGCTGCTCGATTTTGTTTTGCTGGCGTTGCAAAAGCCTTTTGCGCTCGCTAGCCGTGTTAATGCCTTGCGAAAAAAGATAAAGATAGCGGCGAATGTCTTCTATACTCATATCCAAACTCCGCAAACACTCTATCCACTGCGCCCACTCGACATCACTTTGCGCAAAATAGCGCGTGCCGTGTTCGCTTAGCTCAGTAAATGGAAAAAGCCCCTTGCTCGCCCAAAAGCGCAGTGTGCGCGATGAAATACCCGTTTGCCTTTCTACATCGATGATAGTGTAACTCATTTGTGTCCTTTCTGTCGCCTTTTGCGCGTAAATTTACACGCAAAAGGTTTGTTTGGTTTTGTCCGCTTAAAGCCTTAAAATTTCGACTTTTTTATGTCGATGACATAGCGGAATTTCGCCTTGCCTGTGGTGAGCTTTTCGTAGGCTTCATCTATCTTATCGGCTGTGATGATTTCAGTTTCTGGGTAAATGCCGTGAGCTAGCGAAAAGTCAAGCATTTCTTGTGTCTCTTTCATACCGCCGATGATAGAGCCATACACGCGGCGGTGTCCTGCAAAAACAAGCGAGTTTATCGCGATTTGTGGCATCACCTCAGCAGGCGGAAGCCCCACTATGCAAAACTCTCCGCCATAACTAAGCAGCCGCACATAGTCCATAGGCTCATAGGCGGTTGGGATTGTGGAGATGATTAAGTCAAAGCGTTCTTTTACTTCGCTCAGTTTGTCTGTGGTGTAAAGTGCCTTGACGCCGAGTTTTAGAGCGTCGCTTTCTTTGTTTTTGTTGCGCGCAAAAACGAAAACCTCAGCGCCCATTTTCAGCGCGTATTTTACCGCCATCACTCCAAGCCCGCCAAAGCCCGCAACGCCTACCTTTTTGCCCGCGCTCACCTTGCTAAATTTAAGCGGCGAATAAGTCGTAATGCCCGCGCACAAAAGCGGCGCAACCTTGTCAAGCGGGGCGTTTTGCGGCACTGTTACGGCAAAGTCCTCGCTTACTACAAGGTTGTCGCTGTAACCGCCGTAAGTTGGCTCGTCCCCGTGAAAGCAGTCCTTGCAGTTGTAGGTGTAAATGGTGTTTTGGCAAAACTGCTCGTTGCTTGCCTTGCACGCATCGCACTTTCCGCACGAATTTACCATACAACCAACGCCCGCATAATCGCCGACTTTGAATTTGCTCACCTTGCTCCCTACGGCGATGACGCGCCCTGCTATTTCGTGTCCGGGCACCATAGGGTAAATCCCCTCGCCCCACTCGCTTCTTGCGCTGTGAATGTCGCTGTGGCAAATGCCCGCAAACAAAATCTCCATCAAAATGTCGCGCTCGCCAAGTGCGTGGCGCGTGAATTTGTAGGGCGTAAATTTAGCGTTTTTATCCGCCACCGCGTAGCCTTTTGCGGCGATTTTCGCACCGCTTTTTGCTTGTGAAATATACTCTTGCATAAATGCTCCTTTTGTGTGAATTCAAGGCTCATTTTGGCTTGTAAATCGTTGATATTTAACGCTTTTTTGCATTTCTTTGCATTTTGCGCCCCATAAAAACGGTTTTACTCCAAAATTTCGCCTTGTTTTTGTTTTGTTATTATAAAGCATTACACCTAGTGTTTGTCAAGGGGAAAAGCAAAAAAATTTGAAAAAAAAAAAAACACAAAATTTGGACTTAAATTTGCTATAATTAAATCCAAGGAGATATTTTGAAAAAAAAGGGCATAGTATTTTTATCTTTTGTCTTAGTTTTAGAAGCTCAAAACATAGATATAAGCAAGTTTTATTATAGGGATTATTTGGACTTTGGGCAAGGTTATGGAGCGTTTAATGGCGAAAATTCGGGCAAGGCAAACACTTCAAACGGCACAACCCTTACAGGCAAAGACGGCACGAAAGTGAGCGTGCCAAATGTGCCAAATTTTAGCGCTTCGAGCAATTACGGCTCACTTACTTCTGTGGGGCGTGGCTTTGCGGTAACGGCTAATCATGTTACAAGCCCACTTGATAATTCGCAAGGTGATTTGAGAAAATGGGGACTCAGCACTTATCAAATCGCTAATCAATCCGTAAAAGACAAGGACGGCAACGATATATACGGCGTTTCAAAGCCTTATGGTAGAGATGAGAAATTTTTACGCTTTGACAAATATGTCGTTGAAGGGCAAGTGGATATGCTTGATTTTGAAAACTCTATCGATAAAAAAGACACTGCAAAAGAACAAGCAAATTTAGATACTTTCAAAAAAGAACTTGAAAGATTTACAGACAGCAAGGGCGATATTTACATTTATCAAACAGGTTCTGGCGTTATCACTTTGCGAAATTCTTATGAAAAGCTCACTGATATTGACAGGGGTAAAGACGGCGAAACTCGTGGCGGCGGTTTTGGCACTCTTGGAGAAAATAGCATACAATATGAATGCTTGGTGCAAAGTCAAAGTTGTGATAGTCGTGGAATGTGGTTTTATTACTATCCAAACACAGATTTTAACAATCGCATTACAAGCGGAGATAGTGGGAGTGGAATTTACGCTTATGACACAAAAAAAAATGAGTGGGTTTTGCTGGGCGTTACTTCACAATCACAAGATGGACTAAATAAGGCTTATGTCGCTGCCGTTTCAAACAAGGATTTGCAAGATTACAAAAAAAACTTCGAGCAAAACATAAACTTAAAAATGACAGAACCAAATTTAAACAAATGGATGCTCAGCAACACTACTTTGGAGTATGACAAAAGGGGCGATACACCAAAGAAAACTTATAATTTACAGCCTAACAAAGATTTAATTTTCAGCGGTGGCGGAACAATTGAAGTGCAAGCCAACATTTACCGAAATATAAGTGGTTACGCTGGCGGCTTTGTCTTTGCAGACGCGCAGACACAGACAACTTATAAATTCACAAATGCAGAAAATTATTACTTCAAAGGCTCTGGGCTTGATATAGGCGAAAAAGTTAAGGTAGAATGGGCTTTGGGGACACAAAAAGGCGATTCTCTCCATAAAATAGGCAAGGGCGAACTTGTCATCACAACGCAAAACAATACGAGCGAGAATTTAGGCACGCTGAAAATCGGCGAGGGCAAGGTTACGCTAAACACCGACAAAAAGGCTTTTGACAACATTTACATTACAAGCGGACGGGGCGAACTTGCGCTTGTAAGTGGCAAAGCTCAGGCGTTAGGTGCAAGTCCAACAAGCACAAACGGCGTAAATTCAGCAAATAGCACAACTTTGGCGAATTCTTACACGCTCGCGCAAGAAAGCACAAATAATATGGGCTTTTATTTTGGCAAGGGCGGAGGCAAGTTTGATTTGGCGGGCAACTCGCTAGTGCTTAACACCATAGCCGCAAACGACAGCAAGGCTATCATCACAAATTCAAACACAGGACAAGCCGTAGATTTAGAAATTCAAGGCTTTGGCTATGAAAGCAACGCAAAAACGAACAAAAAAGCCGATACCATAATCCACGCAAGTATCGGCGACAACGCAAACGGCGCAAATTTAAATCTCATCTACAATGGCAACAAAACGCCGACAACTCGTCATTCTGAGCGTAGCGAAGAATCCATAAGCACTAATTTAGTGGATTCTTCGGCGACTTTGTCGCCTCAGAATGACAGCACAGCGAGCGGCACAACCCAAACAACAAAGGCTTTGCAAGGTAGTGGGGCGAGCTTGATTTTTGACGGGCATATCAACATACAAGGCGCGTTAAAAGCCGAAAATGCGAACATTGTGCTGCAAGGACACCCTACAACGCACGCGACTATAAGCGACACAACCATTGCAAACAAGGTGCAAAGCGCCGAGAGTGGCACGAGCGCGGCAATGCCAGATTATATGGATTTAAGCAAGCCATCAACCCTAAATCAACCCGACTGGGACAGCCGAAATTTCACTATCGGCAGCGGTATTACCTTGAAAAATGCCACGCTCACTGTGGGAAAGGCGGCGAATTTAAAGGCGGACATAAAAGCCGACAACACTTCGCAAATCAACTTTGGCGGAAAGCATTTTATCGACAGCAAGGACGGCAAAAATGTCATCGGTAGCGGTTTTTCGTATCAACAAGTCGTTGAAAGTAGCGATTTGACAAATGAAACTTACAAAGATAGCTCATATAGCGGTAAAATCACGGCTAATGGCACAAAAATCACTTCGCAATTTTTCAATTTCACGCCGAATTTAGAGCTTTCAAACAATGCGAATTTAAACGCAAAGTATTTGACACTCACACAATCAAGCACGATGAATTTAATAAATTCTACCGCAGAAGTGGAAAATTTGATTTTTCAAGGCTTTCAAAATAGCGATTTTTCAAGTAAATTTAAACTTGAAAGCGGTTCGACATTTAGCGTAACTCAGGCTTTGAGTTTTGATAACTCAAACTTGAATTTAGACACTTTGAAAACAACAAACAATATAACGCTCCCAACAGAGTATAATCTCTATGCCTTTAATGGCTCAAAAATTACCGCCACAAATGAGTTTAAAAACACAAAAGAAAATGCTGAATTTGTGCTTGATGGTAAATCCACCACTTTTACCGCCACAAGTGCCGTGAGTTTTAAAAGTGCAGAATTGACTTTGAAAAATGGAGCGCAATTTAGCGCAAATAGCCTAAATTTCACTGAAAATTCTATCATTAGTTTGACAGATAGTGGCAAACTCACGCTAACAGGCGATTTACAAACGCAAAGTTTAAATTTAAACCTTTCAAATTCAAGCACACTAAACTCTAAAACGCTTACAAGCAAGGGCGCAAGCACCATAAATTTAAACGACAAAGCCGTGCTTACGCTTACGGATACTTTCACAAGCGAAAATTTAACGCTTACTCTTAAAAATGAAAGCAAATTCACAGCGCAAACGCTCACGGCTTCGGGCGTGCTGAATTTAAATGCTGATGAAAAATCAAAGATAACGCTTACAACGCTTGATTTACAAAAAGGTAATTTGCAAAATATAAGCCAAAATGTCGATATTAGCACGCTAAAATTAACCGATAGCACCGCAAATTTAGAGCTTTTAAACGGACAAATTCCTAAAACTATCGATTTAAAAACACAATCAAATTTATATCTTAAAGAGCTGAATTTAAATGAATTTAACACAAAAGGCTTAAATTTAACAAGCGATGGGACTTCACAAGCACACATTAAAAATCTTATCTATGACGCTAAAAACACAAAAACAGCTCCAAACAGCAATCTTGCAGTAAGTGAAAAATTTGAGCTAAAAAATGTAGGGCAGAATTTAGGCACAACGCAAGGCGCACAAGGCACGCCAAATGCAGACGATGAGAAATTGCAAAAAGATTTATTTGCCCTTGAATTTAGTAAAAATTTAGAGCTAAAAGATGGCACAAAGCTCGACATTAGCTTTGCCGACAAGGTTACAAAAGAAAATTTGCTTTTTGACAAGGATTACAAAATTTTTAGCGCAAGCACTTTAATAGGCTCAAATTTAAATATAAATTTCACAAAATCAAACGGCGCAAGTTTTAACGAAACAGACTTTTACGCAACGGGCAAGCTGGATAAAGAAAACAACGCCTTTTTCGTGCAGTTTGTGCGTGAAAATCCGCGCAATTTTAGCAAGCTAAACCCACACATAAACCCCGCCTACTCGCCTTTTTTGGAGATTTTGTTGCAGCACAATAAATTTGACAAAAGCATTGACAAAGCCGTAAATTTAGGTGATTACAGTGCCTTGCAAGAAAGATTAGTAAATCTTGATGAAAGCTTTAAGCACCTTGCAAACAGCTCAAGCAATGTGCTTGAAACGCTTCCTTTGCTTCAAAGGCGCAACATAAACGCAAGGATACAAAGTCGCCGTTTTGCGAGTGCAAAATACGCTTATAATGAAGAAAGATATAACCCCTTGCAAAAAAGCGATTTTATGCCTACCTTGCTTTATTTAGACCAAATGGAGCAAGAAGAAAGGGTGTGGAGCAATGCTGGCGGGGGTTATTTTACTAAAGATGAAAGCAAAATGAGCCTTCAAAGCGTGAGTGTGGGTTATGATAAAAAACTTTTGGGTAATGAGTTTTTATTTGGGGCTATGGCAAGCATTACCCAAACGCAACTTTCGCATTCTGCTGATGATTTTAAACAAAATCCTCAAATTTACAGCCTTGCTTTTTATTCAAATGCCTTGCTTGACGGTAATGAACTGCAAAATGAGCTTGGCTTTTCATTTTTTAACGACAAAAGACATATAGGAGATGAAGAGCTTTCAGCTGGGGGCTTTGGCTCTTTTTTTAACAGCTTATACAAGCTCAAACTTTCCTTTCTGCCACAAAATTTCAAACCCATAATCCTTGCGAATGCGAATTTTAACAGCTTAAACGCCATAGATACGCCAACTTATATACAAAAATCCTACAAGGACTTAAGTTTTGATGTAGGGCTTGGTTTTGAGCTTGATTTTGAAAAGGAAAAAGGTTTTTATAATGTTTCTTTTATAGCCAAACAAGATGTTTATCACAGCGAAGATGAAGTTTTAGTAAGCCTTGCAAGAGCAGATAAATTTATCTCTTATAAGAGTAATGAACCGAGTTTAAGCTATCAACTGCATTTAATGGGCTTAGAAAATTTCAATAATGGAATGTTTTTGCGTTATTCTCTAAGTGGCTTTATGGACACCAAAGCTTACAAGGGCGTGAGTGCTAATATTCAGCTTGGTTATAAATATTAGGCTATAATGAGTAAAAATTTGCAAAGTTAGGCGCGAAGATGGACTTTTTTTTCATTCAGTATAGAGACCCTATGTTTGGGCTTGTAGTTCTTGTTGCTCTTGTGCTGGTGGTGGCTGTGGGGCATTATGTGTGGCGAATTTTTGCTATTAAAAATCAAGAAAAAGGGCTTGAGGGCTTTATCAAAAAATTTGAAATAGCTGATGAGCATAAAGACTTGCTTCGTGCAAGTTCTCTTAGCCTTGAAAATTTGCATTTTCTAGCCTCAGTTTTTACCAAAAGTGGTGAATTTGAAAAGGCTATACAAATTTACCTCATCGCCCTTGAAAAAATCAAAGATAAAAACGAACAAGAGGTCATTTTTTATGATTTGGCTGAGGTTTATTTTCGTGCTGGCTTTTTGCAAAGAAGCGTTGAGGTGCTTTTAAACGCACTTAACTTGCGCCCAAGAAATGAAAAGGCTTTAAAGCTACTTAAAATAGTGTATTTACGCCTTAAAAAATACAACGAGGTTTTGCAAACTCTTGATGCGCTTTTTGAATTAGGGCTTGATGTAAGCAAAGAAAGGGCTTTTATTGAGATTTTACAAAATGCTGCAAATTTAAAAAGCTATACAAAATCCTCAAATATAGACCAAAATAATGACTTTGTGAAAAGATTTTTGCTTGAAAATGGGGATTTTAGCTTTCACAGCGATTTCAAGCTCATCATTGATGTGCTTTATAAGAGTAAAGAGGCGATTTTTTTAGACGATGATGCTTATTTTGAGCTTTTTAGTGCGATGAAACTTGCGCCCAAACGCCAAAATTACACCTTTAAAAATCCTAAACTTAAAATGCTTGAAATTTTAAACGATAATAATTTTAAAGCAAGGCTAAAATTTTCTTATGTTTGTATGCACTGTAAAAATCAAATGCCTTTGTTTTTCTATCACTGTCCTATTTGCTATGAGTTTGGAAGCTGTAAAATCCTTTATGAAATAGGTGCTGATGAAGAGTATTGAAATTTACACTGATGGTTCTTGCCTTGATAATCCGGGCTTTGGAGGCTGGGCTTATATTTTAAGCTATCAAGGACACGAAAAGGTAGGATTTGGCGCACAAGCAAACACCACGAACAACCAAATGGAGCTTCGCGCCATCATTGAAGCTTTAAAAGCCTTGAAAGAACCTTGCAAAATCGCCCTTTACACAGATTCAAATTTAATGGTGCAAAGCATTAACGAGTGGCTTGAGGGCTGGGTAAAAAAGGATTTTAAAGGCAAAAAAAATGTCCCTTTGTGGAAAGAGTATTTGCACGCGGCAAAGCCTCATAAAATCACAGCATTTTGGCTTAAAGCTCACAATGGACACGAATTAAATGAAAGGTGCGATGAGCTGGCAAGAAAAGCAGCAACAGAGCTTAAAACCAAAGAAGTATCAAATGATACTTCTAAGACTTAAAATTTGTATTGAAATTTAAGATAATAATTGCGCCCATCAGCAGGCAAAATGCTTGTAGTGGTTACGCCTTGAGAAGTGCTTGTGCTTTGCGAAAGCGCATAATGCCTGTCAAAGATATTTTTTGCTCCAGCAAAGAGCGAAAAACCGCCCAAAGAATAGCTCAAACCCAAGTCCATAAGGAAATAATCCCCTATATCATAGAAATTTGCACTATCCTCTTTCATCTTTGAGGCATAAGTAAGCACGGTAAAGACTGTAAAGTCCTTGTATATTTCATAATCTACCCCACCACTTGCCTTGTATTTTGACACAAGAGGAATTTTTTTCCCGTCCAAATCTCCACCAACAATGCTTGCATCAACAAAGGAAAAATTCTCATAAAAACTCACTCGCCCAAAATCCTGCCTTAAATTTAAATCCACCCCATATCTTTGGGTTTTATCTAAATTATAAAAACCAAAACCACCTGTGTGAGGATTTGCGCTGCTGCTCCTTGAAGTAAGTTCATCTTTGCTTAAGGTGTAATACACCGCCAAATCTACGCCATTAAAGCCAAAAAGATAATCGCTCAAGCCCATTTCATAAGTGTCATAGCTTTCTGATTTTAAGTCTTTATTCATTGAATACACCGTAACTCCGCCAATGTTTCTACTTTGTCTAAACTGATACGGCGTTGGCGAGATATAGCCTCTTTCATATTTGGCATAAAATTTTCCTGTGCCAGAATAACGAAAAGTAGGAGTAAGTTCGGCAGCAAGGTTGTTTGTGTGGGTATTAAAGTCGCTTTTATAGCTTAAAGCCCCTGTTTGATTATTAACACTTTGGCTTTTTTGAGTGTAAAAAGCGTATTCATAACGCCCTCCAAGACTTAAAGAAAACAGCTCATTAAAGGCGTGAGAGTCAAGGGCAAAGATAGAATGCGCATCTTTACTGTCATCACTATTGACATCTCTGCCTAAAATCTGCCCACCTTGAGCAGGAATAGCACTTGATGAAAAGGTTTTAGAATTGTGTCGCTCAAAATTATAACCAAAAACAAAATAAGAGCTGTCCATATAGTTTAACCTGCCCTTAACATTTGCTCCTGTAAAAAGGTCTTTAAAATCCCCAGCATCATAAGCACCCTCATCATCGCCTGAAAGTCTTACATCTTGTCTTTGCCAAAAGGCATTTAAGCTCATATCAAAGTCTTTGCTGATTTTAGCCTTGTATTCAGCATTTAATTCTGGTCTTGTGATGATATAGGCGTTTGTTTTATCCCCTCTTTGTTTTGGGTTTTCTTTAAACTGCTCTAAATTTAATCCGCTTGTGCTTTTTGAGTCATCTTTAAAATACCCAAAGCCCAAATTTAAGCTTTGATTGTCGCCTATGTCAAAGTAAAGCTTTGAATTTTCATAAAATCCCCTGCTCTCATCGCCCAGCCTGTAACCCTTGCCCGCAAAGCCTAGTATATTTGTAGAAAAAGAAAGGCTATCGGTGATTTTGCTTGAAAAGCCAAGATTAAGCTTGCCGCTTACATTGCCACTTTCAAAGGCTGTGCCTTGCAAGGATACTGTGGCTTGACTGTCCTTGTTCTTTTTAGTGATAATGTTAATTGCCCCCCCCTTGTGCCGTTTCCATAAAGCACAGCGCCACCACCTGGGATAATTTCAATTCGCTCTATATCCTCAATGGCAACACTATCTAATGGGCTTATCGTAACACCAGCCGCGTGAAGTCTGTTATTGTCAAGTGTATTCAGCAAAATGCCATCAACCATTACTTTTACAGCAAAATTTGCACTGCTGCCCTGCCCTCTCATATCTATGTTTGTGCTAGGATTGCCACCCGTGCCGCTTCGCACAAAATTAATGCCAGCTTGTCTGCTTAAAGCTTCTTCTATGGAAGTATAGCCCTTGTCGCTAAGCTCCTTTGAATTTATGACAATAACATTTCTTAAATTGTTATCAGAGCTTTGCTCAAAACCAATAGCAGAAATGACAACACTATCTGTTTTAACAAGCTCATCTGCAAAAGAAGAACTTGCAAGCAAGGCTAAAGAAAGAAAAAATTTCTTTTTCATCGAATATCCTTTGTTTGAATTTAAATATTAATTATAAACTTAATAATTAATATTATTTATAATAAAAAATTATATAACAATAAAATAAATTTAAGCTTAAAATTTGAGAAAATCCGTCATTGTTATGACGGAAAAAATTTATTCAAAGCCTAATTCTTTGTATATGGCTTTGGCTTTTTGAATGTTTTTGGCTATTTTGCTGATAGGGGTTTTATCCTCTTTAAAACTTCCAAAAGCTTTTACTGTGGGATTAAGCTCTATATCACTTCGCACGGGAAATTGATAGCTTGAATTCATTATGATTTGTTGAGCCTCTTTGCTGAGCATAAATTCCATAAAACTTTGGGCAAGCTCTTTGTTTTTGCTCTTTTTTATCATCGCCATAGCCGCTATGTTGATATGAGCGCCTCTTGAATCTTGATTTGGAAAAATGATTTGCAAGGCATTGCCAACTTTTTTCTCATCTTTTTTATCTGAATTTATCAAAAGCCCTATGTAATAAGTGTTCATTATGGCAAATTCTGCTTTGCCCTCAAACACTTGTTTGGCTTGATTTCTATCGCCACCTTCTGGCTGCATAGCAAGATTATCAAAAACGCCTTTTGCCCATTCTTTTGCCTTTTTTTCGCCATCATTTGCGATAATAGAAGCAAGCAAGGTTATGCTGTAAGGCGCATTAGCACTTCTCATTAAAATCTTGCCCTTAAGCTCGGGTTTAGCTAGGTCTTCATAGCTCTTAACCAAGTTTTTATCGGTTTTTTTGGACTTTTTGTTATAAGCAACTATCCTTGCTCTTTTAGCAAAACTATAAATCACACCATCTCTTAAATGCTCTGGCACAAGCTCTTGCAAGGTTTTAGAGCTTGTTGAACTAAAAATTTTAGCATCTTTTGCCTTGTAAATGTTTGAAATGTCAGAAGTGATGAAAACATCTCCTGTGCTTTTGGCTTTTTGGATAAGACTGTCAAGTTTGTCATTAGTTTGGACTATTTTGACATTATTTTGCCTTTCAAAAAGAGCTACAAGCTCGGCGTTTAAAGCTCTTGGGCTTAAAATGTTAAGCTCATTTGCCAACAAAAATGGACTGAGTAAGAGTAAAATATACAATTTTCTCATCGAATTTCCTTTCGTAGTATTATGATACACAAAATCATATTTAATATTTCTTTAAAATATGCTTAAAATTTTGATGAAAATTTATAAAATAAAATGGGTAAAATTTGGATTGTGGCGAGAAGATGAGAGAATCGAACTCCCCAAAGCATAGCCAGCTATACTTTCATCTGATTTGAAGTCAGTGGCACTCACCAGAGCGCTCATCTTCCATTTGTTTTTGAATTTTCAATCCAAATTATAGCCAAAAATTCTTAAAAATCTTTTACACAACTTTAAGCTTAAATTCGTTACAATGCTTCATCAGTCAAAAAGGACGCTAAATGAAACTCAAACTCGACTACACCAGCTTTATAAACAAGGCAAAGAGCCTTTGCAAGGGGCGCGTTTATACGAGCTATCTTATGCGTTACGCACTTGGCACAGATGCGAGTTGTTATAGCTACACGCCACGAGTTGCCATTCGCGCAAATGATGAAAGCGAAGTCATTGCTTTGCTAAAACTTGCTAAAACTTGCCAAACGCCCGTTACCTTTCGCGCCGCAGGGACGAGTTTGAGCGGACAAAGCAGTAGCAATAGCGTTTTAATCATCGCAAATGATGGCTTTAAGGGCATTAAGCTAGAGCAATTTGGCGAAGTGATAGAGTGTGAATGTGGCGTTATAGGCTGTGAGGCAAATGCAGCCTTAGCGAAATTTGGCAAAAAGATAGGACCAGACCCAGCGACTATAAATTCAGCTCTCATCGGGGGAATTTTCAACAACAATTCTAGCGGAATGTGCTGTGGCGTGGAGCAAAACAGCTACAACACCATTCACTCCGTGCGTGCGGTGCTGCTTGATGGCACTATCATCGACACAGCCGACAATGAAAGCGTAAAAGCCTTTGAAAACTCTCACCCACAAATGTGTAAAGAGCTTAAAGCCCTGCACGCGCAAATTCAAAACGATGATGAGTTAAAGGCGTTAATCGCTAAAAAATACAAAATCAAAAACACCACAGGCTACTCCATAAACGCACTAGCGGACTTTGGCGAGATAAAGGACATTTTAAATCACCTTTTCATAGGCAGTGAAGGCACTTTGGCTTTTGTGAGCAAAGTTCGTTACAAGGCGGTTAAAGACGCCAAATTTAAGGCTTGTGGCTTGCTCTTTTTTGAGGATTTAAACGAGGCGAGCAAAGCCATAGTCGCCCTTTCAAAGCTAGGACGGCAAAAGGTTGTGAGTGCTGAGATGATGGATTATGCTTGTTTGATGGCGGTAAAGGACATTGAGGGCGTGCCAAGCGTGGTGAGCGCGTGCAAAGAGGGGTATTCTTGCATTTTGTTTCAAAGCGAAAGCGATGATGAGGGCGAGTTAAATTCGAATTTAGCGCAAATCAAGGCGAGTTTAAAGCCACTTAAAATGGCGTTTGAACCGCTTTATTCGAGCAAGGCAAGTGAGTATGATGCGTGGTGGAAAATTCGCAAAGGCTTGTTGCCCTTTACTGTGGGCAACCGCCCAAAAGGCACAACCGTCATCACAGAAGATGTGTGCTTTGAGATAGATAAATTCACAGACGGCGTTGGCTTTTTGCAAGAGCTTTTTAAAAAATACGGCTTTGAGGGGGTGATTTTTGGACACGCACTTGCGGGAAATTTGCACTTTATCATCACGCCAGATTTGCAAGATAAAACGCAGTTTGCAAATTTCGCCGCTTTGGTCGAGGAAATGAGCCAAAAAGTAGCTCTAATGGGCGGCAGCACCAAAGCAGAACACGGCACAGGGCGAATGGTCGCGCCCTTTGTCGAGCTTGAATGGGGCAAAAAGGCATACCAAATCAACCTTAAAATCAAAGAAATTTTCGACCCGCAAGGCTTGCTAAACCCTGATGTCATCATCACTAAGGACAAGGACATTTACAAGAAAAATCTCAAAAGCGCGCCTAAAAATTTGCTCAGTTTGCCCGAAAATGACGAGATGATAAACACCTGTATGGAGTGTGGATTTTGCGAGAAATTTTGCCCTTCAAAAGACTTAACGCTCACGCCAAGGCAAAGAATAGCCGTTTTGCGAGAAGTAACAAGACTGCTTGAAAATGGCGAAAAAAGCAAGGCAAATGAGCTTTTAAAAGAGTATGAGTATGCAGGAGATGAAACCTGTGCTGGGTGTTCGGGCTGTTTTAGGCTCTGTCCTTTGGGCATAGACACGGCAAAGGTAGCCAGCGAGCTTCGCCAAAAAATAAGCGCAAATTCACAAAAAATGGCGCAAAAAATTTATGATAATTTTAAAAAAACTTTAAGCCTTGCCAAAGGGGGACTTAAATTTTACGCCTTTTCAAGCGCGCTTTTGGGCGAAAAAAATGTCAGCAAAATCACTTCGTTTTTGCACGGCTTAAATTCAAATTTGCCTTTCACACCGCCCTTTATGCCAAGCGCAAATGGCTATAAACTCACAAACAAGGGCGAGGATTTGGAGGAAAAAGTGGTGTATTTTACCGCTTGTATGAACCGCGTTTTTGCCCCATCAAAAAAGCAAGATGACAAAAGAGCCGTGCAAGAAGCGTTTGAGAGCATTTGCGCTAAGGCTAGTGTGGGCGTGATTTACCCAGAAAAAATCTCTAAAATGTGCTGCGGCAAAATGTTTGAGGATTATGAGAGCATAAGGGCGCAAAATTTAGCCTTTTTGGAAAATGAGCTAAATTCTGCGACAAAGGGCGGTAAATACGCTGTTGTGATAGAGCATTCAAGCTGTTTTTACTCGCTTTTAAAGGACTTTAAAGATAAATTTAAAATCCTTGACATTAGCGAATTTTTGCTTTCAATCGCCGATAAACTCGCGTGGCAAAAGAGCGAAAAAACCCTGCTGGTGCATAAACTTTGCTTGCTTAAAAAGCTAGGCAAAGACGGCGCACTTTATGAGCTTGCAAGGCTTTGTAGCGATGAAGTAAGGCTGATACAAAGCTTTGAGTGTTGCGGTTTTGCTGGTAAAAAGGGCTTTTTCACGCCCGAGCTTAATCAAAGCAGCACGAAAAATTTCAACGCTGAAACAAATGAAAACTTCATCGGCGTAAGCACGAGCAGCACTTGCGAAATAGGGCTTAACGCTTATGGTAACACCAAATTTCAAAACATAATTTACCTTGTGGATAGCCTTACAAGCAAAATTCATCAAAAAGGCAAAATTTGATACAACACAAAAGCTACGAAATCACAAGCACCGATGACATAGAGCTGAATATAAAAAGAGACTCAAAGCTCGAATTTAAAGTGAGCTTTGATGAGGCAAAAGAAATGAAAGCCTTATTTGTTTATATCACAGGAATTCGTGGGGCAGATTATGCTGGCTATGAGGAGCATTTGGCTGAATTTGTGGTAAAAGAATTTGAAGTGGCTGTTTTGAGGGTGGATTATCACTGCATAGGCTTTCGCCCGCAAACGGGGGCGACTTTTTATATGGACAAAAAAGATAAAGAAAATTTCGCTCATCAAATTAAGATGATTGAAAAAGCTTGTAACACCAGCATAGGACTGCCAGAGGACTTTTTTGATAATGAGATTACAGGAGAAGAAAAAAGCTATGAAAATTGTAACTCGCTCAACAACATAATCCAAGTGCTTAAAAATCAAGGCAGAACACATACTGATGCCAAAGCAATAATTTCCATAAATTTACAACCCACCAAAAACGAATACAACAACTTTGGCATTATGCAAGCTTTAGACATAATAAACGCTATTTATTTTGTGCGAAAAAATAGTGCTAAATTTAAGCTCGCTAAAACGCCCAAAACCTTGCTCTTTGGCACTTCGCACGGAGGCTATCTTGGCTTTTTGTGCGCTAAATTTGCTCCGTGGCTTATAGACGCGGTTGTGGAGAATTCAGGCTATGTGGTAGTGCCACTTCGTTTTTATAGTGTAGGCAAGGACATTGATTTTGTTCAATTCTGTGAAGTGGGGAATGTGTCTGAAAATATCACTCTTTGCACCTTTACCAAAACCCATTTCACCGCTAACACAAACTCGCCAAATTTTCTTTGCAAGGCTAGGCTTGACATTAGAAACCCCCTAAACGAAAGCCAGCTTAAAACGCAAGCAAAGCACCAAAACAAGCCTATTTTTGTGTCTTATCACAGCGTGCGTGATGAGTTAGATAGCGCCCAAAATAAAGAAAAATTCTTTGAAATCCTGCAAAATTCAGGCTTTGAGGCGAATTTGCGCGTGGTGAAAGATGAAAGCGAGATTGATGGTAAATTCATCAAAAATTTAGAACACGGAATGGGAATGTCGATAAAAAGTCTCATCAAAAAAGAGTTGCCACCCTTGCTTGCTAGGCACTTTACGCACGAAAAGGACGAAAAACGCGAAATCGCTTATAAAAGTGAGAATTTAGAGTATAAATTCAAAGAGAAAGCAAGGGGGGGGGGGGTTGAGTTTTTTATAAGTAAGCTTGATGAGCGTAAATAGAGGGTTTTAATTTAGCCTTGTTTGAAACGCTTTGTGCATTGCAAGTTATTTAAAAAGGTTTAAATAAGCACAACTTATCACAAAATTTCTTAATCTTAATGGGAATTAAAATTAAATTAATATTTTTTTGTTATCATTTCATCACTTTAAAAAGTAAGTTTTGCTTATCACAAGAGTATCTTAAATATCTTATATCTTGCACGAATTTATTATTTGCTTTTTATAAGAGCGCAAAGGTAACACAATGCTTAAGTCTTTTTTTGGAAATAAAAAATGGTTTTTATGGGCTTACAGTGGGCTTTTTTTACTGCTTTTTTTTCTCTACATACAAACAAGCCTAAATGTCGCTATAAACGAGTGGTATAAGGACTTTTATGATGTCTTGCAAAAGCCCAAAATCGCCCAAAACATAGCCACAAATGAAAACAATGCCTCAAGCCAAGAAGAACAAATCAAACAGGCTGAAGAAAAAATTGCTAATGCTAATTTTTTAAACAAAATCTCTTTGTATTTTTATCAAAATTTACTCAAAATCTTTTTTAACACACCAAGCATTAGCGGGAAAGATTCTTATAGTATAGATGATTTTTACTCTTTGATTATAGTATTTTTAGCCATAGCTATCCCTTATGTTATCATCGCCACGATAAACATTTATTTTGCAAGCGTGTATGCCTTTAAATGGCGTGAGGCTATGACCTTTGAATACCTTAGCTTTTGGAAAAACAAAAATGACAACATAGAAGGTAGCTCTCAAAGGATACAAGAGGATATTTACAACTTTTCTAAAATAGTCGAAAGCCTAGGGCTTGCCTTTATCCGTGCTTTGATGATACTTTTTGCCTTTATCCCTATACTTTGGATTTTAAGCGATGCTATTTCAAAGAGCTTGTTTGCAAATATCAACGAGGATTCTATGTTTTTCTTTCTCAAAAATATAGACGGGCTTTTGGTTTATGTCGCCCTTTTCATCAGTCTTGGTGGGCTTTTCATCTCGTGGTTTGTCGGCATAAAGCTACCTGGGCTTGAATACAACAACCAAAAAGCCGAAGCCGCCTTTCGTAAAGAGCTTGTTTTTGCGGAGGATAATAGGCGAGATTATGCCACGCGCGAAACGATGATAGAGCTTTTCACGGGGCTTAAATTCAACTACAAAAGGCTTTTTTTGCACTATGGCTATTTTAACATTTGGCTTATTTTATTTGAGCAAATCATCGTCATAGTGCCGTTTCTTATAGTCGCTCCGTCTTTGTTTGCTGGTGCTATCGGGCTTGGCGTGGTGATGCAAATGAACAATGCCTTTGACCAAGTGCGTAGCTCGTTTAGCGTTTTTATCACAAATTGGACAAAAATCACAGAATTAAGAAGCATACACAAGCGTTTGCGTGAATTTGAGGAAAATATAGGATACACAAAACGCCATTTAGCAAAATAAATTGAGCTTATTTGGCAAGATAAAGCTCATTTTGTCCCTAAATTTGCCCTTTTGCAAGCCTTGCTGCTTGCTTGATAGCTTTTTGAAAAAAGGCGTTTTTATGCTTTTCATAGTGCTTTTTCCAGCCATTTGGCAGTTTTACAAGCTCGCATTCATTGCCATAACTCCCACCGCACCACTCAAAAGATATTTTTCTACGCTTAATCACTTCTAAAATAGACTTGTTAAGATTATCAGCTATATGCACATTGCCCGTATCTACGCTGATGAGTAAGTCCAAACGACTTGTAAATTCAACCAAATTCAGCAAATCATCATCATTTACAAAGGCTTTTAAATTTTCTTGCGCAAAAAGCTTGTAATGATAGGAATTTGCCTTATAATTCATCATCACAAAGGCTATTTTAGGGTAAGTTTGTGCTAAAATTTCGCCTAATTTTTCCCACTCTTTTATCTCAAATTTAAAATTTGGATTTGAAAATCCAAAAGGATTTAGCCCAACGACTTTTTTATAGGAATTTAGCTTATGTTTTTTGCAAAACTCATCAACAAAGGCTTTGTTTTCACTAAGAGTTTGCAAACGAGCCTTTGAAAAGTCTATTTTGTCGATATTTGCGTCATAATGCTTTTTATCCACAGCCCGAACAGCTCTTAAAAGCTTGTAGCTTTCCAAGCATTTGTGAATTTGCAGATAAAGAAAAGACTGTATTTGCCCATCAAAAAAGGTTTTGGAGTGAAATGGCGAGATGATACGCTTGATATTTGCATTTTTGGCGGCTTTAATGATGAATTTATCCTTGTATGAACGCCCCAAAAGCAAAATGTCTATATTAAGCCCTTGTAAATCTAAATCCCCCCCCCCCCATTAGTCAAATCATCAATGAAAGCGAGTTCATCAACAAAGGCTAAATTTTCAAACACTCTTGCAAAGGCTTTTTTAATGATGAAAGAAACCGTGTCGTTTGGATAAAGCATTTTTAGGGCGTAAAGTGCTTTGATATTGACTATATTGTCCCCTAAACTCGTAAAATTACAAATTAGAGCCATTTTCATTGTGTGTCCTTTTGTTTTGTGATATTTTGCACGCATTTGGTGGCTTTTTGAAAAAAGGCATTTTTGTAAAATTCATAGTCTTTTTGCCATTCTTTTGGCAAGAAAAGAGCCTCAAAATGCCCTCCATACTGCCCGCAGGCAAAAAGTTTTTCATCTGTTCTTGCAAAAAAGCCCAAAGTATCGATGCCTAAATTATCAGCTATGTGGATATTGCCCGTAGATAAGCTTATGCAAAGGTTGAGCCTGCTTGTAAGTTCGACTAAATTCAGCAAATCATCATCATTTGTAAAAACTTTAATGTTTTCTTCGCTAAATGGCGCAAATTCATAACCACTGCCCTTAAAATTCATAAACACAAACAAGGTTTTGCTGAATTTTTGGGCTAAATTTCGCACAAGCCCTATCCAGTCATTTATGGCAAGGTTATAATTTGCTGATGATATGCCAAAGGGGCTAATGCCGATGATTGTAGCATAAGGCTTTTGAATTTGTTTAAAAAACTCATCAACAAAGGCTTTGTTTTTTGGGCTTGTTTGAAGTCGCACGAGAAAAGTCTCAAAGTTAAATTCAGCATTTTGGGCGCATTTTTTAGGCTCTATCATCTGCACTAAATCCAAACAACGCAGTATTTCAAGCCTTTGCAACCTTTTTATGTGCTTTGGGTGCTTAAAGCGCGATGAAAAAAGTGAGTGCAAATGCCGCCACGAAATGATTTTGTTAGGGCATTTGCTTTGTTTGGCAAGTTTGATGATTTTGCTTGTCCTATGCCCTAAAAGCAAGGTATCAACAGCGTTTTCATCGATGATTTTGGCAAAGTCTTTTGCTTCAAAATCCACTTTTTCGACAATGATTTTGTCGATAAAATCAAAATTTTGGCACAAATTTGCGCCGATTTTGTTGGTGATAAGGATAAATTTCGCCTGTGGATAGAGCTTTTTTGCAAGATAAAAGGCTGGAATGCTTGATATAATGTCGCCTACACCAAGCCGTCTGTCAAAGGCGATGACTTTTGGTTCTTTGTCTTTTTGCAGCTCATAAAGCTTTGCGTAGCGGTAAAATGCGCCCTCAGCATTAAGCAATGCCACGATAAAGCCCTTGTAGCCACATAAAAAGCCCTTTCGCAAAAAATAATCCCTAAAAAAAGTAAGATGAAAGCGCAAAATCGCTCCCAAAAAGCTTGCTTTCTTGCCTTTTTTAAATTTTTCCTGCGCTGAAAAGCTGGTGTAGCGGTTCATTTTGGTGATGATACTTTCTATATCGTTGAAAGCATAGTGTTTAAGCGCGTTTTTAAGATAAATTTTTTCAGCATTTTGTGGGATTTTCACGCTTTCGTGGACAAAATTGTCATTAAAGCCCGTGA
The DNA here is from genome assembly GCA_934728065.1 of uncultured Campylobacter sp. Taxonomy (GTDB): domain Bacteria; phylum Campylobacterota; class Campylobacteria; order Campylobacterales; family Campylobacteraceae; genus Campylobacter_D. Next base: position 78,919 of record CAKVDW010000002.1, on the reverse strand, counting down.
AATTTTTGTTAAAAATCCGCCATACAAAGTCAGGATACCACCCGCAAGCCTTTATCCACTCGCCATCATAAAGGTTTTTTCGTCCCAAAGCCACAACACAATTTTGCTTTAAATCAAGCGTCTTAATTTCGCTTAAAGCCTCATTTTCAAGCACCTCATCGCTATCTATGCTTAAAATCCACTCATTTTTTGCATAGCTTACGCATAAATTTTTAAGCGCTCCAAAGCCGATGAATTCGCTTTTTTCTATGCGTAAATTTTTATACGCTGTGTTAAATTCTTGCGCGATTTGTAGGGTTTTGTCTGTGCTGTTGTTATCCAAAAGCACGATTTCGCCAAACTCACGCAAGGACTCTAAACACTGCGCCAAAGTGTTTTGCGCGTTTTTTACAAGTATGCAAACGCTGATTTTTTTAGTATCCAAAACCACTCCTTAATCTTTCTCACACTCAAAAATTCAAAGTTCAGCGCAAATTTTCGCTTAAAAATTTGCTCTCATCATCAAAATTTAGCCTTGTTTTCACTCCAAAATCACGCCTTCATTATACACCACTTCGCCGATGATGAAAGCGTCCGAGTTTTCAAGCACTTTGGCGACATTTTGCGCACTTACGATGAGGGCTAGTCCCACGCCCATATTAAAGCTGCGATACATTTCATTTTCGCTTACGCATTCGCCGATTTGATAAAAAATTTCAGGCGTTTTTAAGTGGTGCTTGTGTATCACCGCACCTAATCCAGCGGGCAAAACTCGGGGTAGATTTTCAAGCAAGCCCCCGCCTGTGATGTGCGCTAGGGCGTTGATGAAAGGTTTTAGGCGCAAAAAGTCTTTCACATAAAGGCGAGTAGGCGTTAGCAAGGTTTCAATGAGTGAATTTTGTCCGATTTTATCGTCAAATTTAAGTTTTAACTCATCAAAAAGCACCTTTCTAGCAAGTGAAAAGCCGTTTGAATGTAGCCCAGAGCTTGGCAAAGCAAGGATTATGTCGCCATTTTGCACGAATTTTCGCCTGTCAATCTCACTTTGCTCAGCTATACCCACCGCAAAGCCCGCTATGTCAAAGTCGGTGGGCGCATACATTGAGGGCATTTCGGCTGTTTCGCCGCCGATGAGGGCGCATTCACACTCTTTACAAGCGTTTGCTATGCTTTTTAGCACGCTTTGAGCGGTGTTTAAGTCTAATTTGCCTGTGGCGTAGTAATCCAAAAAAAACAAGGGCTTTGCAAAGTTGCAAATCAAGTCATTTACGCACATAGCAACCAAATCCTGCCCTATGCCATCGAAATTTGCCGCGTCTATGGCAAGACGAAGTTTTGTGCCTACGCCGTCTGTGGCGGCTAGCAACACGGGGTTTTTGTAGCCGCTTGGCAAGGCGAACGCCCCCGAAAAAGAGCCGATTCCCCCGACAACGCCCTGAGTGAAAGTGCCTTTTACCAGCGGTTTTATGCTCTCGACAAAGGCGTTGCCCCTGTCAATGCTCACTCCTGCTTGCTCGTAGCTTATCATCGCTAATCCTTAAAAATTTTTGGCTATTATAGCTTAAATTCTTTTAAAAAAGGTTGCGATGAAAAGGGTGTTTTTTGTAACGGGCGGCATTGCAAGTGGCAAGTCAAGTTTTATGCAAATGGCTATGCAAAGGGGCTTTGCGTGCATTAGCGCCGATAAGGTAGCGCATCAAATTTTAGAGCAAAATGGGCGTGAGCTTGCTGAGTATTTGGGCATTTCAAGCTTTTTGCAAGATGGGGCAGTAAATAGAAAAAAACTTGGCGAACTCGTTTTTAGCAATAAATCTTTGCGAAAAAAGCTTGAAAATTTTATGCACCCAAAAATTTACGCCATTATAACGGCTTGGCTTGCAAAGCAAAATGGCGTGGTTTTTGCGGAAATTCCTTTGTTTTTTGAGAGTAAAAATTATGAAAATTTAGGCAAGGTGATTTTAATCTATGCTCCAAAAGAGCTTTGTTTAAAGCGTTTAATGGCGCGAAATGATTTGAATTTAAATGAGGCAAATTTAAGGATAAAGGCGCAAATTGACATAGAACAAAAACGAAAACTTGCCGACATAATCATCGAAAATATAGGCTCAAATGATGAATTTAAAGCAAAATGCGGAGAGTTTTTTGAAAAGTTAAAGGCATAAAAATCCGTTTTTCAAAACATAGAGATAAAATCAAGCAATGCTCATAGCACCAAAGCTTTAACCGCACTTAAAAGCATACAAGCACAAACGGCACAAAATTAAGCCTAAAATAAGCACTGTGCCGAATATAAATTCATTCTATCAAAAACAAAGCTGCGATACAGCTTAACACACGCTCAAACATCAAGGTGTTTGACATCTTTAGCGTGAGTTTGTATATAATCCCTGCGAGGTTCTACCTCATCGCCCATAAAGAGATTAAAGGTATCGCTAGCACTTTGCGCATCATTTATCGAAATTTGAAGCAAACGGCGATTTGTAGGGTCCATAGTCGTGTCCCAAAGCTGTTCAGGGTTCATCTCGCCTAAGCCTTTATAGCGTTGGATATATGCACCTTTTTTGGCATTTTTTTCTATCTCGTCTAAAAATTCTAAAATATCCTTGCCTAAGTCAAAATCCCGCTCTTTAATCTTTTCATAGATAAACAAAGCCTCTTCATAAAGTGGGTTTGTGAAAAGTGTCTCGCTGATGATAAGCTCATCAAGTCCGTTTTCAGTTTGCACGAAAATGCGAATTTCACTCTCATTAACATAAGAATTTAAGATATTGTGTCCTTGTTTTTCAAGGAATTTTTTGATGATAGCAAAGAGCTTTTTATTATCATTTTGTATTAAATCCTTATTTTCAATAAGATAGCGAATAACTGAAATAATGCTAAAACGCTTTTCAAGCTCTTTAAGCACGCTTCTGTAAGCAGCAACTATTTTTAAAAACTCTTTTAAGTCCTTAATCCCCACGCCCTCAAAGCTACTTGTTTCAATGCCTGTTTCAATCAAATAATCATTCAAAGCCTTTTCGTCTTTTAAATAAATCTCTTTCTTTTGTCCCTTTTTGTAGCGGTAAAGTGGGGGTTGAGCCAAATATATATGCCCATTTTCTACAAGCTTGTTCATAAAGCGGAAGAAAAAGGTCAAAAGTAGGGTTTGAATGTGCGAGCCATCGACATCAGCATCAGTCATAATGATGATTTTATGATAACGAAGTTTTTCAATGTCAAATTCATCGCCTATGCCTGTGCCAAGTGCGGTAATCATATTTTTAATTTCCTCACTTTTTAAAATCTTATCAAGTCTTGCTTTTTCGACATTTAAAATTTTACCCTTTAAAGGCAAGATAGCTTGAAAGGCTCTTTCACGCCCTTGTTTTGCTGAACCGCCCGCACTATCGCCCTCCACAAGATAAATTTCACATTCGCTTGGGTCCTTGCTTTGACAGTCTGCTAACTTACCCGGTAAAGTGCCAACGCTTAAGCCCTCTTTTTTGCGTGTGAGTTCTCTTGCCTTTTTAGCCGCCTCACGCCCACGCGCTGCCATTAAAGCTTTTGCCATAATGGCTTTTGCTTCGATAGGATTTTCCTCAAAATATTTACTTAAATACTCAAACGCAGCTTTATTGACGATAGGACGCACATAAGATGAACCGAGCTTGCCTTTGGTTTGCCCTTCAAATTGTGGTTCAGGCACTTTAACACTCACCACAGCAATAAGTCCCTCACGCACATCATCGCCTGTAATTTTGCTGTCCTTTTCGCGTGCGGCGGCGTTTGCCTCGACATAGTTTGTTATCACGCGTGTAAGTCCCATTCTAAAGCCTGCTTCGTGCGTGCCGCCGTCTGGGGTTTTTATGTTATTGACAAAAGAAAGCAAATTTTCAGTGTAGCTGTCATTATACATTAAGGCTACTTCGACATTAACATCTTCTTCATCAGTGCTAAAAGCAATGACCTTAGTTAAGGCTTCTTTTTTGTTCATATCAGCGACAAATTGAGCAATGCCTCCATCAAAATGAAAGCTTTCGGCTTGTCCTGTGCGATTGTCTTTAAAATCAATGGTTATTTTAGGATTTAAGTAAGCAAGTTCTTTAAATCTCTTTGCTAAAGTTTCATAGTCAAATTCGGTGATTTCAAAAATTTCATCATCAGGGAAAAATTCTATAAAAGTGCCTGTTTTTTTACTTTTACCAATAACTTCAAAATCACTTACAGGAATGCCCTTAGCAAATTCTTGTCGGTAAATTTCACCGTCTCTCTCAACTGTTGCTACAAGTTTTTTAGAAAGTGCATTTACCACGCTTACGCCAACGCCGTGAAGACCACCACTTACCTTGTAAGTGTCTTTGTCAAATTTACCGCCCGCGTGCAAAACGGTTAAAACAACTGTTAAAGTGGGAATTTTTTCTGTGGGGTGCATACCCACAGGAATTCCACGCCCATTATCTCTAACTATACAAGAACCCTCAGTCGTAAGCTCTACTTCTATGTGAGAGCAAAAGCCTGCCATCGCTTCATCTATGGAGTTATCTACAACTTCATAAATCATATGATGAAGACCGCCGACATTAGTGTCGCCTATATACATTCCTGGGCGTTTGCGAACAGCTTCAAGTCCCTTTAAGACTTTAATATTACTTTCGCCATAATTTTTTGTTTCCATAAAAATCCTTTAAACTTTCTTATAAGATGACAGGCATTATTATCGTTTCAAGCTGCTCACAACGAACAACAAAGGCTAAATTTGGTTCATTGACAAAAAACTTAAAGTCCTCAGATTCAATAGAATTTAAAAAGTCTATGAGGTGTTTGATTGTGATATTTAAAGAAAAGTCCTCTTTTATATCAAGCTCTATATCAAGCTCTGTTTTTGCCTCCATATTATCAATGCTCATACCCTCAAAAATAAGTTTATTTTTGTTAAAATGCAGTTTCATTTTTTCAGCAACAGCACTGATTTTTTTCAAACTATCGATGAAATCTTCAGTTTTAAAGGTAAATTCTTGGCTAATTTGTCTTGGAATAACCTTTTCATAATCTGGGAATTTATCATTGATGAGCTTGGTATAAAATTCAAAGTTTTCATTTTTGGCGATTAAAATATTATCACCATAAAAAAGCTCGATTTTTTCATAAAAGAGTTTTTGCATTTCCATAATGGCTTTTTTAGGAATGCTTAAAGAAAATTCTTTTTCGCTGTTTTTGTTAAGCGTGTAAATGGCTAATCTTTTAGTATCAGTGCTGACAAAATTAATCCTATCGCCTTTTATGTCGATTAAAGCACCATTTAATGAGGGTTTTGGGTTGTTTGTATCAACCACAGGTAAAATCTTTTTAAGACTTCTGCTTAAATCACTTGAATCTAAGTCAAATTTATCCTTGCCCTCTGTGTTTGGGAAGAGTGGAAAGTCCTCATAGTTAAACATAGCAAGCTTATACTTTGTGCTTTTTTGGCGGATAAAGAGTGAGTTTTCAACAGTTTCTAAAATGATTTCTTCATTGCTTAAGTTTTTAATCATATCAACTATGCTTTTAGCTTGGACTGTGGCAAAGCCCTCTTTTTCAATTTTGATTTTTTTAATCTTATAAATCAATCCTATTTCAAAATCACTTGCCTTTATAACAAGTTTATCATCACTTGCTTCAAAAAGCAAATGTGAGGATATGGAACTAATGTCCTTTTTATCTGCATAGGCACTACACAAACTAATGGCTGATTCAAGGGTGTTTTTGTTAATGCTGAGTTTCATTTTTTCTCCTTTGTATTTTTAAATTTCATTTCATCATAACAATAACTATGTTGAAAATGTGAAAAACTATTTTTGCTTTCTATTTTAGCATAGTTTTTATAATATAAACTTAATTTTACTTTTTCACATTTTTTCACACTAACTTTGCTTTTTGATTAAAATTTTGTTTTTTAACTCTGTGATTTGTTGTCTTAAATTCTCATCATTTTTAATGTCTTCGTTGATTTTTTTCACATTATGTGAAATGGCTGTGTGGTCTTTCATCGCAAAAAGCCGCGCTAAAATCGGCATAGAAACGCCCGTAAGCTCTCTTGCAAGATATATCACAACCCGCCTTGCCAAAACGATTTGCTGGGTTTTTTTGTTTGAGCGAATGTCGTTTGATTTTAGGTTAAATTCCTTACACACCACCGCTAAAATGTCATCTATGGAAATGCTTTCTTTTTGTTCTTTTATGTGGTCTTTCATTATGGATTTTGCTATGTCTGGCGTGATTTCTTGGTTGATGAGCCGCGAGTAAGCATTAAGGCTTGTTATCATTCCTTCTATTTCTCTTATATTATCGCCCATTGAAGTGGCTATGTAAGTGATGACTCCATCATCTAAATTCACACCGCTAAATTCACACTTTTTGCGGATAATCGCCATTTTGGTTTCAAATTCAGGCGGGGTTATATCAGCGATGATGCCGTTTGCAAAGCGTGATTTAAGGCGTTCTGTGATGCCTTTGAGCATATTTGGGGGATTATCGCTTGTCATTATGATTTGCCCAAAATGCTCTTTGACTTCGTTGAAAGTAAAGAAAAATTCTTCTTGAATTTTATCCGTCTTGCCAAAAAACTGCACATCATCGATGAGCAAAACATCACAATTCCTATACTTTTCGTGGAATTTTTCCATAGTGGAGTTTTTAAGATGAGCGGTAAAATCGTTCATAAAGTTCGCGCTCGTGGCGTAGATGATTTTTTTGCCTAGCTCCAAGCACGCATTTCCCACAGCTTGCAGCAAATGAGTTTTACCAAGCCCCGTTGGACCATAGATAAATATGGGGTTGTAAAGTTTGCCGAGCTTGTCTTTGTTCGCTACGGCTTTGCAGGTTGTAAAGGCGTATTGATTAGAATCCCCAACGACAAAGTTTTCAAAGGTATATAGTGGGTTAAGTATCGTGCTTTGGGATTTGATTTGAGCTATATCGACTTTGGTGCGGCTTTTTGTGGGCTTTTGAAATACGCTTTGAATTTGCACTTTGGCTTTGTTGCCGCTTTGCACTTCATAAAAATAAGCCAGCCTGCCCGCATATTTACTTTGCAGGAATTTCGCCATCAGCTCGTTAGGCGCGGTAAAGACTAAAAAATCAGCCTTTGAGCTTTTTTCGCTAAAATTCAGCAAGCTAATGTAGTTTTCGTATTCGTTCTTTGACACTTCATCTTTGAAGTGCGAAAGCAAGGCACTCGCGTCCAAAATCAACCTTTTGTGGTAAAAAATTTATTTTAAGCTGATATTTTACCCAAAAATTTATAAAAAAGAGTTACAAGATTTTGTGAATTTTCTTAAATTTTATACGCGCCTTTAAGCCTTGTTAAATTCGCGCTCGCGTTTAAAAGCAAGGCATCAGCGATGACAAGCCTTGCCATAGCGGTGCAAAGCAAGCTCCCACGCACACCCACGCACGCATCGTGCCTGCCTTTAAGCTCGCAAATGGCGTTGTTGCCGAATTTATCCATAGTTTGTTGCGGCGCAAAGATAGACGGCGTAGGCTTAAAATGGCTTTTTAGCTCCACGCACTCGCCTGAGCTAATGCCGCCTAAAATTCCGCCTGCATTGTTGCTTAAAAAGGCATTGTCCCTCATCAAGTCGTTATTTTGTGAGCCTCTCATAGCTCCCACACTCACGCCAGCTCCGATTTCCACAGCCTTTACGGCATTTATCCCCATAAAGGCGTGAGCAAGTTTAGAGTCAAGCTTGTCATACAAAGGCTCGCCAAGTCCAGCCACAACGCCACTTATACGCGTAAAAACGCCCGCACCTACGCTGTCTTTTGCCTTTTGTGCCTTTGTGATTTCATCTTTAAAGGCATCTTCCAAAGTGCTATCAAGGGCGAAAATTTCGCTATTTTTAGCAAATTCAAAGTCAAATTCAGCGTTTTTGAGCAAACTTTTCACAGCCCCCACCGCAAAAATTCCACTCTCTACGCTTATGTGAAATTCATCAAGCAACATTTGCGCCACAGCCCCAGCAGCCACTCTTGCCGCACTTTCTCTTGCGCTTGCTCGCCCACCGCCTCGATAATCCCTAATGCTGTATTTTGCAAAGTATGTAAAATCCGCGTGTGCGGGGCGGAATAAATCCTTTATGTTTTCATAGTCTTTTGAGTGCTGATTTTCGTTGTAAATCACTATGGCTAGGGGCGTGCCTGTGCTTAACCCCTCAAAAACCCCGCTTAAAATTTGTGCCTTATCGCTTTCTTTTCGCGGCGTGGTAAATCGCTTGCCACCTCGCCTTTTGTCAAGCTCAGCCTGCAAAAAAGCCTCATTTATGCGCACTCCTGCGGGCAAGCCGTCTATCACACAGCCCACTGCTACGCCGTGCGACTCGCCAAAACTTGTGAATTTAAGCCTCGTTCCAAAGGTATTCATAGCACTCCTAACTTTTCAAGCGTGATTTGTGCAGCCATTTGCTGCGCCTCTTTTTTACTGCCCGCAACAGCACGCGCAAACTCCTTGCCGTCAAGTTTTAGGGCGATTTCAAACTGCTTTTTGTGGTCTGGTCCAAAAGCGCGCAAGGTTTCATACTCTGGTGCTTGTGCCATAGCACTTTGCGTGAATTCTTGTAGCTTAGTTTTATAGTCTTTCACAAGATGAGCCGCGTCAATGTGCGGGAAATTCGCTTCTAGCAAGGACAAAGCCACGCTTTTTGCTCGCTCAAAGCCTGCTTCTAAATAAATCGCCGCGATGAGAGACTCCAAAGCATCGGACAAAATAGACGGCTTACTGCGCCCGTCATTGTTCTGCTCGGCATTTGACATAAAAATGTATTTTCCAAGCTCTAAATTTAGGGAGATTAGAGCAAAGGATTTTTCATTAACCAAAGCAGCACGGAGCTTTGAAAGCTCGCCCTCGCTGTGCTTTGCGAATTTCAAAAACAAAAACTCACCCACGATTAAATCAAGCACCGCATCGCCTAAAAACTCTAATCTCTCGTTGTTATAGGGCTTTTTAGCACTTTTGTGTGTCAAAGCCTCGCTCAAAAGCCCCTTGTCTTTAAATTCATAGCCTAAATTTTTTTCTAAATTTGCAAAATCTTTCATCAAATCGCCTCTTTCAAAAAGGCATTGTAGCAAAAATTTGTTTAAAATGGTATCAAGGGGGAGACTTGAACTCCCGACCTCCGGCTTATGAGACCAGCGCTCTAACCAGCTGAGCTACCCTGACATTAAAATCTTTCCGCTTTAAGCCTAAAAGCTTTTTGCTTGGTTCTTTGCGTCAAATTTGGTGTTTTGAATTTCGTCTAAAAACGCGAAAAATTTACACCTTGTTTGAAATTTGCCTTTAAGAAATTTATCAAAACAAGTTAAAATTATACATTATTTTGCTAAAATTTTCGCTGATTTTAAGAAATTTATTTTAGACAGGTGTCCGAGCGGTTGAAGGAGCACGCCTGGAACGCGTGTAAAGTGCAAGCTTTCGAGGGTTCAAATCCCTTCCTGTCTGCCATAAAATAAAGTTGAAATTTTAAGCTTGATTTGTTATAATCAAGGTCAAAAAATTTAAAACAAAGTTTGCGTTTATGAAGATTATCATTCAAGCTGGTGGAAAAGGCACGAGATTAGAGGGTTTAACAAGAAACAAGCCAAAATGCTTAGTGCCTGTGAATAATTTACCCATTATTTTTTATGCCTTTGAAAAATTTAAAGATGCACAGTTTATTATAATTGCTGATTATAAGGTCGATGTGCTTGAAAAATATCTTAACACTTTTGCTTGTAATTATGATTTTAAAATTATAAAGGCTCAAAAAAGCGGGACTATATCGGGCATAAAAGATGCTATATCCTCATTTAAAGAAGATGAATCTTTTATGATTATGTGGTGTGATTTGATTTTATCACAAAATTTTGAATTACCTAAACAGGGGGGGGGGGAATTATATAGGCATTTCAAAGGATTTTGAGTGTCGCTGGTCCTTTGTTGATAATCATTTTGTAAAAGAAGCCTCAAAAGAAAACGGAGTTGCAGGGTTATTTGTATTTGAAAATAAAAAAGTCTTGGAAAATATCGCTGAGGAAGGCGCTTTTGTGCCTTGGTTGCAAAAACAAAGTATTCATTTTGAGAGGATTGATTTGTATGGCTCAAAAGAAATTGGCACTTTGCTTTCATATTCTGATAATAACGACTCAAAGCCTGTTTGTCGCCCCTTTAATCACATAGAATTTAAAGATGATAGAGTCATTAAAAAAGCCATTAATGATGAGGGCAAGAAAATAGCCCTTGATGAACTTGCTTGGTATAAACACATTGAGGGGTTAAATTACAAAAATATCCCTGAAATTTTAAGCTATGAGCCATTTACTATGAAAAGGGTTCAAGGCAAAAATATCTTTGAATACGACTGCTTGACTAAAAGCCAAAAGCAAGAGATTTTAAAAAGCTTGATTGAGGCTTTAAAAGAGCTGCACGAGCTTGAAGAAAAAAAGCCTGCTAATATCCAAGATGTCGAGGACAGTTATATCAACAAGACCTTTGATAGACTTTTTAAGGTTCAAAAGCTTGTGCCTTTTGCGGATAAGGAGTTTATTAAGATTAATGGGGCGTATTATAAAAACATTTTCTTTAACAAAGATGAGCTTAAAGAAGCCGTAAAAGCCTTTTATCCTAAAGAATTTTGCCTCATTCACGGCGACAGCACCTTTTCAAATTTAATGTTTGATACTTATAATATGAAAGCTGTTTTGATTGACCCTAGAGGATACTTTGGAAAGACTAAATTTTATGGAGATGAGGATTATGACTGGGCGAAGTTGTATTACTCTTTAAAGGGCGAATATGACCAATTTAACAGCAAGAAATTTACCCTTGATATAAGGCAAAAAGACATTGAATTTGCTATAAAGCCTAATAATTGGGCTGATATGGAGGAATACTTCTTTGACTCTTTACCAAATGTCAGCAAACGCAAAATCAAACTTTTGCACGGTATCATTTGGCTTTCTCTTACGACTTATGCTTGGGAGGATTATGATTCAATTTGCGGGGCGTTTTATAATGGCATTATAAAGCTTGGGGAAGTGCTGTAAATGCTTGAATTTTCGCCTTTGAATAAGACTTGGATTTTTGACATTGATGGCAGCATTGTTAAGCATAATGGCTATAAAATAGACGGTTATGACAGTTTGCTTGAGGGAGTGAGCGAGTTTTTTAGTAAGATTTCGCAAGAGGATAAGATTATAATGCTTACAGCAAGAAAGGGCGAGGAGCTTGAGAATTTAAAGGCTTTTTTTAAAGAAAATCACATTAGGTTTGATTATATTTTAACCGATATGCCTTTGGGCGAACGAATTTTGATAAATGATGAAAAACCAAGTGGCTTAAAAACAGCCTTTGCCATAAATAAAAAAAGAGATAGTGCCTTAAATATAGCCTATAAAATAAATGAGAGCTTGTAGTGAAAATTTATGAAATAGTGCAAAAGGAAAAATATGCTTGAAAAGATATTTAAAAGGATAAGTATAAAATCCAAAATAGGAAAATTTAGGCGAATATATCTTTTTACTGTGCCTGTAATTCAATACGAAATCAACAACAAAAAGAATTTCAGCCTCCCTTTGTTGCACATTTTTGTCCGCTCAAAGCCAGACTTAAACAAGCCACTGTTTTATCTTAAATTTAATAGCTCTAATTTTGGCTTTTCCCTGCCTTGTTTGAGAAAGTGGATTGAGGTTGTTGAGGCTATGGACGGACATTATTATATAATATGCGACAAAAAACCCCTGCTTGATAGCATAAGGCATTTTATGGTTTGGGACAGTCCTTATTCTGCTGAGGCTCATTTCATTAAAAGCGATACCAAAACACTCAAAAAGGCTGTGAAAAATATTTGCACGCCCTCTTGGACTAAGGCAGGTTTTGCACATCTTACCTGCTTTACTCACTCTTTAAAATTTGGTGTTGAGGAATTTTTTAATATAGATGCTGATGATACTATGTTTTTTGAAGATGCTCAAAACATAGCTAGTAGCTTAAAACAGCTTATGAGCTATGCTCAAAAAAATGATATAGATGTTTTTTCTTTGGATATGCACCAAACAAGATTTTACGGAAAGCATTTTTCCTTTGGCGTAAGCTTTATAAGACACAACTTAAAACTTGTTGATATGGTTAAAAGCGTAAATTCAAAGGCTTGGCAAAAGGAATATGAATCTTTAGAGCCTATAACGGCAAATCAATTTAATTTGGATTGGTATTTTACTTATCTTAGAGATAAGGCGCTTATAAACGCAAAAAGCTATAATATAGAAAATGTTTATTTTGCTCATTTTGGTTTTGCGACAATTACAGCTTTAAGCAAACTTATTCAAATTTGTGATGGAAAGTTTTTGCATTTTCCTTTTGCTTATGAAATCAATTCAAAAGAATGTTTAAAATTTATAGCCTTAAAAAAAGAAGTCGTGTGCTTAAATACAGGCATAAAAAAAGAAGAAAGCCTCAAGCATTTAGACAAAATGACAGAAATAACCGAAGCTAAGTTAGAGAATTTACTCGCCACTTTATAGGCAAAATAATTTTTTAAGCAAAATGTGTATATAATTTTAAAAGCGAAATTTTTAAGCTCAATAAATTTAAAATTTTGACGATTTAAAGAATTCACATAAAGGGGCATTAGCTCAGCTGGGAGAGCGCAACGCTGGCAGCGTTGAGGTCAGCGGTTCGAACCCGCTATGCTCCACCATTGGTTCCGTAGCTCAGTTGGTAGAGCATCACCTTGACATGGTGGTGGTCGTTGGTTCAAGTCCAATCGGAGCCACCACTAGACATTTTAAGGACTGTTATGTTAAAAGAGTTGGTTGAGATAAAAAAAGAAATGGAGCCTATCATACACGAGGCTTCTGTTAAGCTTAATGTCATCGCAAGAGAGGTTATCACGAGGGTAAGGGACTATGATATTTATGGTCCTATGATAGATAGGGTTTATCTTGATAATGCTATTTATGTTAAGGTTATGTCTACAAGTAGAGACTCTAAGGCTCAACAAGTTGATATTAAAAGTGGTTTTTTTATGGTCTTTTCTGCTCCAGAAAAAGGCACGACTGAGGACACTAAAAATAGGCTAAAACTTGCTTATGAAGCCTTTGATGATAGTTTTATTACAAGTTTGATAAGACTTTGTGGGCGATTTAAGGAAATCATCTCAAAAACACAAAGCACTTTAGGCAAGGCTTCAGGCGGTATGGATGTAATTGTAGAAACGAATTTGGGAGATTCTTCTCCAGCTTCAAAATTTAACATTACCATAAAATACTCCAAAGAGGGACAAAAGCTCGCTAGAGATAATGTCAAATCAGCAGGAAGTTTTAGAGACACAAAGACTTCTATCAATCTTCTTGTTGAAAGAAGCACGGATTCAAAGATTTGTGAGAAACTTTTAGATGATGTTGAAAAATACTTCATCGGCGGTGGCGGTCAGCACAGTTAAGCCTTTTTAAAACGCAAATTTGCCGCGTGCGTAAGCGCAACAGCAATCGCATCTGTTACATCAAGGGGTTTAATGTCTTTTTGTATGCCAAGAAGCCTTTTTACCATAAAGGCGACCTGTTCTTTTGCTGCTTTGCCATTGCCTGTAACAGCTTTTTTTACTTGCAAGGGCGTGTATTCGCTAAAATCTCCGTGAAGTTGCAAAATTTTAAGACTTAAAGCCCCTCGAAATTGAGCTAACTTCAAAACAGATTTTGGATTATAAGCAAAGAAAATATCCTCAATGGCTACCTCATCAAATTTATGAGTCTTAAAAATCAAGTCTAATCCCTCACAAAGCTCTGTTATTTGATACTGCAAGCTTGATGGTTTGATTTTAATGAGTCCTGCTTCAATGAGTGAATTTTTCCCCAAATTTGCCTCGATGATAGCATAACCGCAAAACCTGCTGCCTGGGTCTATGCCTAAGATTTTCACCTCTTTTCACCTTTTGGAATTTCACACTGTGAAATTCTTGTATAAATCAAACAGAACAAAAGCCCAAGTAAGCAGAGCTAAAACAACGGTAAAAAACACACCAGCACTTGCGCAGTCCTTGGCGATTTTAGCCTTTTGATGAAACTCATCTGTAACTAAATCCACACAAGATTCAATGGCTGAGTTGAAGCATTCTGCGATGATGATGAAAAACAAGACCCCAGCTAAGATGAGGTGAGTTTGCAAGTTTATAGGCAAAAAAAAGCTTAAAATCAAGGCAGGAACGATAAAAATAAGCTCCAAACGAAAGGCTACTTCATTTTTAAGCATAGCCAAAACGCCAGCCATAGCATAAGAGAAATTTGAAAAAAATTTGTATTTTGGTTTCATCGCTTTGCCTTTAAATTAAAGATAAAAGGCTTAAAATCAAACTCAAGCCAAAAAAAAATCTTTGCATAAAAACCCTTTGTCTTTAAATTTAAGCTATTCTACCTCAAAAAGATTGATGAATGAAAACTACTCTTTAAGCCATTTGTTCGCTGTATCTTTTAAGGCTTTTACATCGCTTGAGGCGTAAAATTTAACCTTGCTTTTGCGCTTTAAACTTGTGAGCTTAAATTCTTTTTGCAGTTGCTCAACTATGGCATCACCTGAATGAATGAGCCTTGTTTTGTCGCCAAAATACTCTTGTAAAGCCTTGCTTAAAAGCGGAAAATGCGTGCAACCAAGTATCAAGGCATCAGGGTGATTTGAAATCTTGCTGAAGTATTGATGAAAAGCACTTTTCACCAGCTCACCCTCAAAAATTCCCTCTTCGACCATAGGCACGAAAAGCCCTGTGGCTAGTGCTTCAATTCGAGTAAAACCTGCTTTTGCGAGCCTTTTTTGATACTGCCCTGAATTTATGGTCGCCTTAGTGGCGATGACTAAAATTTGTTTGTTTTTATCTTTTAAAGCCTCATTTACAGCAAGCACGCCAGCATCTATGACACCTAAAATGGGTATGTTTGAATGAGAACGCAAAATTTTAAGAGCATAAGCACTTACTGTGTTGCAAGCAACGATGAGCATATCAATTTTAAAGGGTTTAAAAAAATCCAAAGCCTCAAGCGAAAAACGAATAATCGTATCTTTATCCTTTACCCCATAAGGCACTCGCGCAGTATCACCATAATAAATAAGCTCATCAAAAAGCCTTGCCTTAAGCAAGCTTTTAAGCACGCTCAATCCACCAACACCGCTATCAAACACACCTACTTTCATTTTATGTAGCGCCTTGCTCCTATGTATTTTGGTTTCCAGTATTTGGTGCTAAAGGAAACTTTTTTCACACCGCCCTTTGTGGAAAGGTGTATAAATTCATCTTTTTGCACATAAATTCCCACATGAATGCCATTTGGTCCCCTACCTGTCTTAAAAAAGAGCAAATCTCCGCTTTTTAAAGAAGATTTTGAAATTTTTTTGCCCCCTTTCATTTGCGCCACTGTTGTGCGTGGAATTTTGGTGTTAAAATGTTTAGAAAGCACACTTTGAGTAAAGCCTGAGCAATCAGCCCCTTTTGGACTTACACCTCCTAATTTATAAGGCGTTCTTTGCCATTGCTTTTGAACCCTTATAAGCTCAGAGCTAATGTTTTTGTGGTTGAGGCTTTTTGAACCCCTATAAGAGCTATGATAGCTTACAGTGCCGCAAGCATTAAACAAAAATGCTAAAGCAAGTAAGACAAGAAAAATTTGAAACTTTTTCATTTATTTGGCAAAAAACCTAAGATAAATAAAGCCTACTATTCCAGAGCAAAAAGAAGCCATTAAGATGGCGAGATTATCAGCATAGTTAAAGGTATCTGCTGCCTCATAGGCAAGACCGTCTATAAATAAACTCATCGTAAAGCCTATGCCCGTGAGTATGCAAACCCCATAAAGTTGCGCAAAACTCGCTCCACTAGGTAAATTCGTAAGCCTCAACTTTATACTCAGCCACGAAAATAAAAAGACTCCAACTTGTTTGCCGATGAAAAGCCCTAAGAAAATTCCAAGACTTACAGGAGAAAAAATGCTTGAAAGGTTTATTTTTGACAAATCAACCCCAGCATTTGCAAAGGCAAAAAGCGGTAAAATCACAAAGCTGAGCCAAAATTTCAGGCTTTCATAAATTTCTTCTAAGAAAGGTTCGCCCTCTTTGGTGTGCAAGGGTATGAAAAAGGCTGTAACAAGTCCAGCTAAAGTCGCGTGAACGCCACTTTTAAGAACACTTAACCACAATATAATAGAACAAATGAAATAAAAAGAAGTTCTTGTGATTTTAAAGAAATTTAAAAGCATTAAAACAACGATAACAATTCCAGCCGTTACTAAGGCAAACACAGAAAGCTTGCTTGTATAAAAAATGGCGATGATTAAAATTGCTCCAACATCGTCAAATATAGCCAAAGAAAGCAAAAAGATTTTCAAAGAGCTTGGAATTCTGCTGCCTCCGACCATTATTAAAATAGCTAAAGCAAAAGCTGTATCAGTAGCTGTGGGGATAGCCCAGCCTTTTAAGGCGTGAGTGTCGTTGAAATTAATAAGAGCAAAAATCAAAGCAGGAACTAAAATGCCTCCTAATGCACCAAAAAGAGGCAAGATGATGTTTTGTGGATTTCTAAAATCCCCTTGCGTGAATTCTTTTTTCAGCTCAAGCCCTATGGCAAAGAAAAAAATCGCAATAAGCCCGTCATTTATCCAAAGCAAAAAGGGTTTAAACAGCTCAAAAGAGCCTATTTTAAAGCCAACGGATAAATTTAAAAACTCATTATAAAATCCATTATAAACCCCATTTTCTACCCACAAAGCCAAAAGGGTAAAAGCGATGAGCAAAAAGCCGCCAAAGGCTTCATTTTTTACGAGAGATTTTACTTTTTCCAAACTCACACCTTAACTTCTGTTTTGATTATCTTTAAATAAATATAAGCCACAATGGCACTTGCAAAGCTTGCCAACAATATAGCCAAGCGGTCAGCGTGTCCCCAAGCATCAACGCTTACATAGGCAAGACCGTCTATAAATAAGCTCATTGTAAAGCCTATGCCTGTGAGTATGCAAATGCCGTAAAATTGAGCGTAGCTGACATTATTTGGCAGATGAGCTAAACCTAGCCTTATGCTCAGCCACGAAAACAAAAAGACACCAATTTGCTTACCGATGAAAAGTCCAAAGAAAATTCCAAGACTTACCGATGAGAACAAGGAGCTAAATTCCATTTGACGCAAATCAACTCCAGCGTTTGTGAAAGCAAAAAGCGGCAAAATAAAGTAAATTACCCAAGGATTTAGGTCTGAATAAAGGTCTTTTAAAAAGGATTCGCCATTTTTTCTTTCCAAAGGAATAAATAAAGACACAATAACCCCAGCCAAAGTCGCGTGAACACCACTTTCAAGCATAGCTATCCATAAAATAACTCCCGTGATAAAATAAAAGGGCAACTTACTCACTTGAAGGTAGTTAAGAATAAACAAAACGCCTATGCACAAAATGCAAACTATCATTGCAGCTAATGAAAGGTCGCTTGTATAAAACAAAGCGATGATGATAATAGCTCCTAAGTCATCAAATATCGCTAATGAAAGCAAAAAAAGCTTTAAAGAGCTTGGAATTTTGCTCCCTAAAAGTATGACAATGCCCACAGCAAAAGCTATATCAGTAGCTGTGGGGATAGCCCAGCCTTTTAAGGCGTAATCATCGTTAAAATTAATAGCAGCAAAAATCAAAGCAGGAACTATCATACCGCCTAAAGCTCCAAAAATAGGCAAAGAGACGGATTTTATGTTGCGTAACTGTCCGCGTAGAATTTCATATTTAAGCTCAAGCCCTATACAAAGGAAAAAAATCGCAATAAGCCCGTCATTTATCCAATGCAACAAGCTTTTTGAAATTTTAAAATCATTTGCCTCAAAGCTGATTTCTATGTGCAAAAAATGCTCATAAATCACGCTAAAAATGGTGTTTTGGCAAAACAATGCAAGCAAGGTAAAAAAGATAAGTATAACGCCGGGAAAGGTCTCACTTTGTATAATTTCTTTTATCTTTGTCATCATTTTCTCTTAACTTTGAGGTGTTTTATAGACTTAATTATACCTTAAGAATGGTTAAATAAAGGTTAATTTTGTGGTAAAACTGTGATTTTTGTTGTTTTATGAGTAAAATTTTCAAAATTTTGTTTTACTTAAACAAAAGAGTCCTTGCGGACTCTTAAGCATAAATATCTAAACCCTCACTATTGCCACTAGCTTCCCCTGTTGAAAGAGACTCTAATATAGCCGTTACTGCTTCTTCATTAGAATCAACAGCATTTTTAAGGGCATTTGTGCTTGTCGCAACAAGTAACGAAGCGTTACTTCCTACACTTGAAACCATCATAACCTCCTTTGATTAGCTTCACTTCTATATCGACTTTTTTAGTAAATTTTTTAAAAAATTCAAACATTAATTCACAAAATTTTTAAAAGCGAAAATTAAGGCATAAGGTATCACTTCGCTGTGAGAAAGTCCTGCAAACTCTTTTAAATTCGCCTCGCATTGTTTTGAAATTTTCGCGTGAAGTTCTGTTAAGCTCATACTTGATTTGCCACGAGTTTTTTCCATTTTGCCTCTTAAAAAGAAAATTTTTGGGCAAGTAGCAAGGGCAATTTTATTAGGCAAAAACTGCCCTCACCCCACCAAAGCGACGGTGAAGCGATGAAATACGCATCAAAGATAAGTGGGTGTTTTAAGAGGGCATTTAGCACAAAAAGCCCACCAAAGCTGTGTCCAAAGAGTGCTTGAGTGCGAATTTGTGGATAGGTTTTGTTGATTTTAGTCAAAAGAATATCTTGCAAAAACTCCCAAAATTCAGCTTCTTTGCCGCTATTTTCAAAGGTTTTTGTGTTTGTGGCGTTTTGTAAAAATTCAAGTGAAATTTTAGGTGTGTAGTCCCTTTTTCTTGCCATTTGGTCATATCCCAAGCTTGTATCATATCCTATGCCTATGATGATAAATGGTTCGTTTGCCCTAAAATTTAATCTTGCTAAGCCATTGAGTAAAAGCACAAAATGCTTGTTTCCATCAAGCACATAAAAGGCTTTTACGCTAGAATTTGGCTTATAGTTTTTGCTTAAAGCAATGAAAATTTTATATTTTTTACCCTTAAATTCAAGCTTTTGTGGCTCTTTGATGAGAAAAACCTTTTGTGCCTTTAAGCTTAAGGTTTCATTTTGCAAGTCTTTTAAGCTTGGCTTTGCATAGACATTCAAGAAAAAACCACTGCTTAAAATGCAATAAATCAAAACCCTTAACAGCATAGTTTAAAAAGCCCATAAGACACAATCTTAGTGCAAAGCCTCATTGAGCTTTATCGCTTTTTTGTTTAAAGAAACGCTCATTTGCCCTGTTTGTGAGTTCATTCTAAAATGCAAGCCGTTGAGATTTGCCAGCTCCAAGCCCTTGTAAATGTCCTTGTCAAAGCTGAAATTTGGGTTGAGCTTGCTTAAAACTGCTTTGTTTTCATCGCTTATAAAAAATTTAGTCCCTTCAAGCACGGCTATACCAGCATCTACTATGCAGTTATCGCCCAAAGGAATGCCCGTAACGGAGTTTGCGCCCAGCAAGCACGCCTTGCCTATGCCGATGGCGTTGCCACTCGTGCCGCTCAAAACGCCTAAAATGCTCGCTCCACCGCCTATGTCAGTGCCTTCACCCACGACTACGCTGGAACTCACGCGCCCTTCAACCATACAAGCGCCCGTTGTGCCAGCGTTGAAATTCACATACGCAGCGCCCGGCATTATGGTCGTGCCGCCCGCCAAAGCCGCACCCATTCGCACTTTGGAGCTTTCTAAAACGCGCGTGTTATCCTCTGGGATAATGTGCGCTAAAAAGCGTGGAAACTTATCCACAAAGTCGATTTTAGGGTATTTACGCGTGATTTTAAGCTCGGTTTCATTTGCCCTTAGCCATTCAAGCTCGATGGGCTTGTCATCGCTCCAAGCGACATTTGGCAAAAGCGAAAACGCTCCGTTTAAATTGAGACTTCGCAAAGGCGCTTTTTTTGTCGAAAGCAAGTAAAGTTTTAGATACACAGCCTCCACGCTTTTGGGCTGCTCGTCCTCAAAGATAGCCGTAAAAACAAGGCTTTTTGGCGTAAAATTTGCCTTAATGAGCTTTAAAACCTCGATATTTTTATGTCCGCTCTCATTTATAAAAGGCGCAAAGCAATTAAGGGCAAATTCAATGTCGTTTTTTTCGACAATTTGCACGAATTCACTTTGTGAAAAATCGATTTTAACACCCCTTTGCATAAAGGCTTCAAGCATAACCGCCGCACTGCCGTAATTTTCGTTAAAATTTACCGACACAAAGCTTGCTTGTAGGATTTTATCCGCATTAAGCTGTCCTCTATCAAGCACCGCAATGCCAAACGCCTTAGGCTTTTTATAGCCCGCCCCTTGCTCCACTTTGGCTATGAAAGCCTTAAATTCATCTTTGCTTTGAATTTTCATTTTTGTCCTTTCTTTTTAACTTTTTTGCGCTTAAAGCCCACAAATTTAATGCACGGGCTGAATGGCTGAGTTGTCCGCTGCGCCACTTGCCTTTACCTGCTCCACAAAGTCCCAAATTTTAGTCGCTGCCTCGCTGTATCTTTTCGCGCTCACGCTCTCACTCGCATAAAAGCTCACAGGCTTGCCCTCATCGCCGCCCTTTCTAATGCTCATTTCTATGGGAATGTGCGCAAGAATTTGACATTTGTATTCGCCTGCTAAAATTTCAGCCCCGCCCTTGCCAAAAATCTCATATTCTTTGCCATTGTCAGGGCAAATGAAGCCGCTCATATTTTCGATGATACCCGCCACAGGTATGTGAAGCTTACTAAACATATCCAAAGCCCGCCTACTATCATCAAGCGACACGGCTTGGGGCGTGGAAACGCACACGCCAGCACTCATAGGCACACTTTGAGCTAGGGTAAGTTGCGCATCGCCCGTGCCCGGTGGCATATCTAAAATCATAATATCCAAATCCTCCCACAGCACATCGCTTAAAAGTTGCGCCACTGCTTTCATCACCATAGCCCCACGCCATATCAGCCCCTCGCCCTCGCCGACAAGCACGCCCATACTCATCATATAAACGCCGTGCGTGAGTATGGGGCGGATTTTGTTGCCTACCACTTCGGGGTTTGAGCCTATGCAGCCGAGCATTCGCGGGATATTTGGACCATAAATGTCTAAATCAAGCAGCCCGACTTTTTTGCCCATTTTTGCCAAAGAAATCGCTAAATTCACGCTTGTCGTGCTTTTGCCAACGCCGCCCTTGCCGCTTGAAATCATCACAAAATGCTTAATCTGCGGGGCTATGTTTTTGCCACTTTGAGAGTTGCTTTGCTCTTTTGGGGCTTGGGGCTGGTTTATGGTGAGCTTTACCGCGCTTAAATTCAGCTCTTTTAGGGCTTTTTTTATTTCACTTTCAAGCTCTGCGGCGGTTTGCGGGTTAGCTGAGACTATATCCACTACTATGTGAGCGGCTTTGCTAGCACCTTGTGCGCCGTTGTTTGCGCTCTCATCATCTGTTACTTCCACGCTTTTGACAAAGCCGTAGCTTACTATGTCCTTGTTAAAGCCCGGATACTTCACACTTTTGAGTTTGTCTAAAATTTGTTCTTTCATCGTTTGCCTTTGAATTTTGGCTCAATTTTAGCTAAAAAGGGTAAAAATTTGATTGTGTTTGGTTAAGTTGTGTAAAAGTGCTGAAATCACTTGCATTTTCCTAGCTCGCACACGAAAATCATCTCTTTATGGTTGCTAAATTCTGTCTTGCCCGAAGTAAAAGCCTTAAAATCAAATTCATATTTAAAAACCTTGCCGAAGGTGTTTAAAATTTCAAAAATTTCAAGCCTGTGTAATTAAGCGGACTTTGGATAATGTGCTTGTTTAAAATCGCTCTTTTTGTGTTAATCGCACGACAATTTTTATAGCTAGCAAGGCTATCATATACCACATAAAATTCTTGTCGTTTTGTGATTTGTTCCACATTTAAGCCTTTGACAGCAATTTTAATCCAACCACGCCCACAACTATTAGTGCGATACAAAGTATTTTTATAAGGCTGATTTCTTCTTTAAATACCACAAATCCCACGCACGAGACGATAACTAGCCCAACTCCCGCCCACACAGCGTAAGCTGTATTCAAATCGATAGTTTTCATCGCCTGATAGACTAGTGCAAAACTAGCTCCCATAAGCAACACAAACGCCGCTACAAAAAGCCGATTTTGGCTTAATGCGGCGTATTTTAGCGAAGTTGTAGCACTTACCTCACACACAATCGCAAGCGCTAGGATTACCCACGCATTCATTTTCATTCCCTTTGCTTTGAATTTTTATGTTTATTTTAGCAAAAGTGAGTAAAATTTACACAAACGAAAACCAAAATTCAGCTTTTTAGGCTATAATGGCATTTTGAAAATGAGTTTTTTGTTTGAGTGATGAATTTTTGATGAATTTTCAAGGATTTGCGCAAAAAATTCACATTTTGAAGCAAATGAGCGAAATTTGCGCTAATAAGTTTAAGAAAGGACACAAATGCTTGGTGGTAAGGCACTTGACATAAGCCTTGTGATGCTTGGTGCTGGGGATTCTACGCGTTTTAAAATGCCTTGTAAAAAGCAGTTTTTGCGCCTTAAAAACGAGCCTTTGTGGCTCTTTGCAAGTCGCAACCTAAGCGAGTTTTACCCCTTTAAAAAGGTGCTTGTAGCTTGCAGCGAGCCTGAGTATTTGCAAAAATTTGCCCCGCATTATGAGTTTGTAAGGGGCGGCAAAAGCCGTGCGGAGTCCCTTAAAAACGCACTTTCAAAGGTAAATAGCGAGTTTGTGATGGTAAGCGATGTAGCACGCGTGTGCGTGAGCAAAAGCCTTTTTTCGCGGCTCATTCAAAACACCACAAACGCTGATTGCATAACGCCTGCCTTAAAGGTCGCTGACACCACGCTTTACAACGACAAGCCCCTTCAAAGAGAGCAAATCAAACTTATCCAAACGCCCCAAATTTCACGCACGGCTTTGCTTAAAAAAGCCTTGTCGCAAAACAAAGAATTCACCGATGACAGCACAGCTGTGGCGAGCGTGGGCGGTAAAATTTGGTTTGTGGAGGGCGAGGAAAATGCCCGCAAAATCACCTTTAAAGAGGATTTGACAAAGCTTGATTTGCCAGCACCCGCAAATGAAATTTTTTGCGGAAACGGCTTTGATGTGCATTCTTTTGGGGAAAAGCGCCCTTTGATTTTGGGCGGCATTGAGGTGCATAAGAGTATGGGCTTAAAGGCACACTCAGATGGCGATGTGCTGGCGCACGCACTCATCGATGCCCTGCTTGGAGCTGCGAGTTTGGGCGACATAGGCGAGCTTTACCCTGACACAAGCGCGAAATACAAAAACGCCGACTCGATGAAGCTCTTGCAAAATGCCTACAAAAAGGTGCTTAACTTTGGGTTTGAGCTGGTAAATGCTGATATAACCGTCATCGCACAAGAGCCAAAGCTGTCTAAATTTAAGGCACAAATCGCTAAAAATTTAGCCAAAACGCTGAATTTAGACGAATTTCGCATAAATGTCAAAGCCACAACGACTGAAAATTTAGGCTTTGTCGGGCGAAAAGAGGGCATAGCTGTTTTAGCAAGCGTGAATTTAAGGTATTTTGACTGGACGAATTTAGCGTGAATTTTAGTAAAAGGACATTTGATGAGTAAATTTATGATAAAGGTTTGGTAAAATGAGGGTTTTGATAGTAGAAAACGAGCTTTACTTGGCTCAAAGTATAAGCAACAGGCTGAGCGATTTGGGTTATGTTTGTGATATAATAAGCGCTGTTGAGCAAGTGAAAACAGAGTTTGATTACGATGTGCTTTTGCTTTCAACAAATGTGAATCATTTTGATGAGCTTGTTGAACACTTTAAGCAAAGTGTGATTATATTGCTTGTTTCTTATATTAGCGTAGATACTGTTACCGACCCACTCAATGTTGGAGCGTGTGATTATATACAAAAACCCTTTATGGTTGAGGAGCTTATCCGCAAAATCAAACATCATCAGCACTACAAAGCTCTTGATTTTCTTAACAAATCTTATCTTGCATACATACAGTCTAATCTTTCCAAAGCCAAGCTTTCAAATTTCAACTATAAAAAACTGAAGCTTCCATTAATTCTTAAAACACACAAACAAATTAACGCTGATGCCTTTGTGTTTAACTATGCTAAAGCCCATCAACTTATATTTTCTTGCGTGGATTTAGCGAATTTAAGTTCAAATGAAAGGATTTTAAAAGACTTAGCTAAGAATAGTTTGCTTTTTTTGATGAATTTTCAAAGCCTAAAAAGCGATGAAAAAGAAAAACTTTTAGCTCAACTTGACAAAAAACAAGTGATTATTCATACAAGTTCTGATTTGGAAAATCCTCCCTTTGTCGTTTTTGACATTAACGATACTGAAAAAGACCTACATAATAACGAAATTTTGACCATTGATGAGTATGTTCGCTATATCATCGTTACTTATCAAAATATGCTTCCTGATACAGATTTATCCAAAAAGCTTGGTATTTCGCGCAAATCTTTGTGGGAAAAAAGGAAAAAATATGGGCTTACAAAGAAAAAATAAAAATATCATTTTAAGCAAGAATGATTTTGAGCTTTTTTGTCTAATAAAAGAGGGTATTTTAGGACCCTGCACTCATTTAATGGGCAAAAAAGAGGTTGATGAGGTTTTAAAAAAACAAAGCTATAAGGGTAAATTTACGCCTTATACTTTTAGCTTTTCGCCTGATGATACGAGTTTTTTGGGTGCAGAAGGTGAATATTTTGACCTTATTTGCGAGGGCAAGCAAGTAGGCACTTTTAAGCTCAAAGAAAAATTTCAAAGCAAGCAAGATTTGCAAAGCATATTTAATTCAAATTCTTGCTATATTGATGATGCTGAAAGGCTTTATGTGGCTGGAGATTTTGAGTTAAATGGCTCACAAATAAGCAAAATAAAGCAAGAATTCAACAAAGTCAAAGAACATCTTAACGCCACAAGAATCACCGCTATAATCTCAAATTTAGACCCATTACACCGCGCACACGAACGCATTTTCCGCTGGACTATTGATAAGGCGGATTTGATTGTGATTTTTTTGATGGAATCTTACGAAAGTAATGGTTTGGATTTTGAGCTAAAAAAAGCGTGTTTGGAGAAATTTATAGAACTTTATTTGCCAAAAGATAGGGTTTTTATCTTTCCTTTGAAAAATATTACCCTTTTTAACGCTCATTTGAATGTGTTTTTAGAAACTAATATCGCTAAAAATTTAGGCTGCACCAAGCTTGTTGTCGGACAAAATCACTCAGGATTAGGAATGTTTTATGAAAACAACCAGCCAAGAACTATGCTTGACGAGCTTGTGAAAAAATTTGACATAGAAGTTGTTGTTTTGCCTGAATTTGTGTATTGTAATAAATGCAAAATCAGCGTCAGCACGCGCTCTTGCCCTCACGGCTCACATCATCACATAAAATTTAACTCAAACGCCTTAAAAGATTTACTTAAAACAGGTATCATACCGCCTACTATCTTTATGAGGCGTGAAATTTCGGCGATGATTTTAAGCAAGCTTTTTCCAAATCGTTTTGCGAATATACAGCATATTTATGATGACTTGTTTCCAAATACGGGTATTTTTTCAGAACACAAAAAAGATGAAGAATTTTACGAACAGCTTTTAAGTATGTATCAAATCACCTATATGGTCTAATTTTTATAAGCATTGTGAAAGGTTTTAATGCAAAAACTTTTTTTGACCTTTTTTTATTCAGGTTTAAGCCCCTTTGCACCCGGCACTTGTGGCACAGCAGCTGCGCTAGTGCCTGCCTTTTTGATTTTGCGTTATCTTAGCGTGGAAACGCTTTTTTTGCTCGCCTTTCTTATCTTTTTCGTGTCGATAAAAATCATCGATGATTATGAGCGTAAAACCGCTACACACGATAGCTCGCAAATAGTCATCGATGAGGTAGCAGGGCTTTTTTTGACGGCTTCTATCATCGCTTGGGCGTCAAATTCGCTTTTTGCCCTTATATTAGCCTTTTTCCTCTTTCGTTTTTTTGATATAGCTAAGCCTTCAATTATAGGCAAGGTTGATAAAAGCGTAAAAGGAGGCTTGGGGGTAATGAGCGATGATATGCTAGCGGGCTTGTTTGCTGGGCTTTTGGGTGCGGTTATTTATGGTTTGGGCTTGAAATTTGAGCTTTTAGGTTGGGACATAGCTCTTAGTGAATTTTTATGAGCTTAAGACAAATTCACATTAATTTGGCTGAGTTAGGGCTAAATTTATTGTAAATTTTTAGATAAAAAGGCGTTGTATGCAAGAAATTGATTTAAAAAACCAAAGCGTTTATAAGCTTTATTTTCGCTATTTTCTGCCCTCTTTGTGCGCTATGCTTGCGCTTTCTACTTACAATGTCGTTGATGGGATTTTTTTAGGGCAAAAGCTTGGCGAGGACGCGTTGGCTGCTGTGGGGATAGCTTGGCCTGTGTTTCCTGTGCTGATTGCTTATGAGCTTTTATTTAGCATAGGTGCAGCAAGTATCGCATCCTATCATTTGGGGCGTGGCGAAGATGAAAAGGCGCGGGAGGTGTTTTCATCGGTGTTTTACTTTGCGCTCATCAGTGGGATAGCCTTTGGACTGCTTTTTTATGTTTTTTGCGATGAGATAGTGGTGCTTCTGGGAGCGAGCGAAAAAATCGCCCCTTTGAGTAAGGAATTTTTGGAGGTTATCTTTCTTGGTTCATTTGTCATCGTGTTGCACCCCTTGCTTGATATTTTCGCAATGAATGACAAACGCCCTATGCTAGCTATGTTTGCGATGATAGTTGGAGCGTGCAGCAATGTCGTTTTAAACTACACCTTCATTTTTATCTTTGAATGGGGCTTGTTTGGTTCAGGTTTAGCAACTATTTGCGGACACGGCATAGGCTTTTTGATACTGCTTTCGCATTTTTTAAGGCGCAAGGGGCAGATTTATTTCGTGTGGGCGATGAAAATTAAGGCTTTGCTAAAATCAGCTCAAAACGGCGTAGCACAGGCAAGTGCGGAGTTAAGCGCGAGTTTGGTTATGCTTGTGGCAAATCATCTTTTAGTCTCACTTGGCGGAGATAGAGCTGTGGCAATGTATAGCGTGATTATGTATTCTGGTATAATCCTTTTTACCATACTTCTGTCCGCTTCACAAGCCATACAGCCCATAGTGAGCTTTAATTTCGGCGCAAGGGCTTATGGCAGGCTTTTGCAAATGCTTAAATTCGCCTTGTCCTTTTCTTTGTCCGCTGGTGTCGTGCTTTACGCGCTTTCAATGGCGTTTAGTCATTATTTAGTCGTGCTTTTCTTGCAAAAAGACGGCTCAGGTGGCTTTGACAGCGAGTTTTTACGCGATGTGGAAAGCGCGATGAGCGTTTATTTCATAGCTTTCATTTTCATCGGCTTTAATATGAGCGTGGCGAGCTTTTTTCAAAGCATTCAACGCCCTGTAAGCTCTTTCATCGTAACCATAGCCTACACTTTGGTTTTTGTGCTTATCTTTTTTATGGTGCTGCCTGAATTTTACGCCCTTGATGGCATTTGGGCGAGCTATCCAGCCGCGCAGTTTTGTAGCTTTTTTGTGGCGATTTTGGTGCTTTGCTATGCCTTTAAAAAAGGCGCATTGAAAGAAAAATACTAGCCCTCACTCCGTATGATAAGGCTTTGTGGGAGCTTGAATTTTTCGATGATTTGCCTTTCTTTTTCTCTCATTTGTCCGCTGTCTTTTTCGTGGTCAAAGCCCAGCAAATGCAAAATGCCGTGCAAAAAAAGCAAGGCAAATTCAGCTTCTTTGCTGTGTTTTCTCGCCTTTGCTTCGTCTTTAACGGCATTTGCGTTTATCACTATGCTTCCAAGTGGTAAATTTTCAGCATTTGGCACGGATTTTAAGGCAAAAGATAGCACATCAGTGGCTTTTTCTATGCCTCTTTGAGCTGAATTTATCGCTTTCATCGCATTTTCATCAACGATGACTAGCTCTATGTCCTTGTCTGTAAGCTCGCTAGCGATTTTTTCTGCTAAATCAAGCCCAAAATCCAAGTCAAATTCAGCTAAATCTTGCTCGCAAAGTATCATTTTAGGGCTTGCTTAGCTTAAATTCGCTGATGAGCGCCCCGCAAAGGGCGAAAAAATTCACGCCGTCTATGGTTTTGTTTTGCTCGAAAAAGTCAAACATTCCCCAAAAGCCACTTTCCAGCTCTTTGGACTTTACGCCGTAGCTTATGGATAGCCCAGCCTCCACAAAGGCGGCGAATTTGTCGCAGTATTTAAGCGCCTTGCCGTCTATCGCGCCGTCCTCGTTCTCGTTAAATGCGCTCAAACTCCCACTACAAAGCCCTGCTTGGCGGTTGCGAAAGGTGCGGTTTTCAAACTCGTTTTTCACATAGCCCCCGTTTTCGCCTTGTTCCTTGCGAATGCCCAAAATATAGGCAAATTCGTCCCTAAAATCGCTCGGCACAAAGGGCAAAATTTTGTCATTGATGAGTTTCATTTCATACTCGCCGATAAGCTCGTGAAGCCCGTCTATGCCGTATTTGACGGGGCTTATTATGTCGCGAGTAAGGCTCTCTGGCAAGTCGTGAAAAAGTGCGCAAAAAAAGTTGTTTTCAAGCCTTTTATCGCAAGCCTTAATCTGCAAAGAGTAAAAATAGCTCAAAATCGCCACCACAAGCATATGCCCAAGCACCGCTGTTTCAGGTATGCGTGGGGTTTGCGCCCAACGCTTTTGAAAGCGCAAACGCCCGCTTAAATCAACGATTTTAGCGATTTTTTGATTTAAGGCAATCTTTCGCGCCCCGATAAGCTCGTAATAATCCTCTAATTCCTCTTCGACTTTTGCCTTTATCTCGTCAATGTCGGCTAAAAATTTGCTCGTTTGATAGACTATGTGAAACTCCCATCTAGTGGCAAAATAGCTCGCCGCACGCAAGATGAGCCGCTCTTTTTCAAACTCCCCTCCCGTTAAATACCGCTCAAAACGCTTTAAAAATCGCCCCTCATCGATACTTTCTACCATAGGCTCAACCTTGCTCAAAACCCACGAATTCACCTCGTCTTTTTTCGCCCGAACTATCTCGTGATAGACATCAGGGCGTATGTCTGTAACCACTACTCGGCTTAAAAACTCGAAAATTCCGCCCTCGATGATGACTCGCATATTGACATTTTTTTCCATTTTGGCGATGAAATAAGCGATGATGAATTTGTGCGCCTGCTTGTCAAGCTCGACTAAATTCGCCATTCTAGGATAATCGTTCCAACGGCTTATGCTCGCAGCCTTAAAGATATGCTCGATGAGCTGAATGCTTATCATTTTCGTCCTTTTGTGTGCGAAATTTAAAAGAGAAATTGTAGCATAAATTTGAGTTTTTGGGGTGGATTTGAGTAAGGAATTTAAGCAAAATGAGAGAAATCAAACAAAATTCACGCTAATGCTAAATTTAAATGCTGAGTTGGGTGAGCTGAATTTTTGTTTCAAAGAAAAGGTTTTCATAGCTTGTGTGTTTTTCTTTATTGTAAAGCGTGGCTTTGTAAATGGATACTTCGCCAAAGGGTTAGTATGACAAATTTCATCAAAATTACAAGGGTATTGTCATTTTGAGCTTTCGCTAGAAAGCGAAAAATCCACTTGCAAAGACGGCAAGGCATTGTCATTTTGAGCGGAGTGCGTTAGCACAAAGCGAAAAATCCACGCTTTAAAGGTGCAATCCGCACTTTAAATTTAAGGCTGAATTTAAACTCAACCCACTCCGCAAACTGCGGAAAATGGATACTTCGCTGCGCTCAGTATGACAAGGTGTGTCGGTATGACAAGATTTATCAGTATGACAAGGTGTGATAGTTTTAGCGCGCCACTTCCATTTGAACCGCTGCTTGACTAATGCTCCACGCCTACCATCACCGAAGTAGCCTTGACTATGGCGTAAGCGTCTTTGCCCTTTTCAAGCCCTAGTTCTTTCACAGCGTCCAAAGAAATGGTAGCTGAGATGACATTGCCCCCGCCTATGTCGATTTTGACAAGCGCATTTACCGCGCCCTTTTCAAGCTCGACTATCTTGCCTTTGAGTTGGTTTCTTGCACTGACTTTCATCGTTGTTCCTTTGTTGAATTTCGTGCTAAATTTACAGCTTTTTGGTAAATGAGCCGTAAATTTCACTCTTTTTTCGCGTTGCGTTCTTTCAGCACAGCGATGACTTCATTTAGGCTTAAATTTTTGTCCGCCAAAAGCACGCACAGATGAAAAAGCAAATCCGCACTTTCGTTTAAAAGCTCGTTTTCATCGCCAGCCACAGCCGCTAATGCGCTTTCAACGCCCTCTTCGCCTACCTTTTGGGCTATGCGTTTCGTGCCGCTTTGGAAAAGTTGCGCGGTGTAAGACTCGTTTGTATCGGCGTTTTTGCGTGAATTTATGAGCTTTTCAAGGCGCGCTAAAAAGGCAAAATCCACATTTTTGCTCGTGTTTTCAAAGCAAGAAATGTCGCCCGTGTGGCAGGTAGCACCTTGCGGACGGACAAGCACCAAAAGCGTGTCTTTGTCGCAATCAAGCCCCATTTCAACGATGTGCAAAAAATGCCCGCTTTCCTCGCCTTTAAGCCACAGCCTTTGTTTGGTGCGCGAAAAAAACACCACTTTTTTTTGCGCTAGGCTTTGCCTTAATGCCTCTTCGTTCATATAGCCAAGCATTAGCACTTCGCTTGTTTGATAGTCTTGCACGATGACGGGCAAAAGCCCGTTTATCTTTTGCCAGTTGATAGTTGTGATTTCTTTTTCACTCATTTTTGTCCTTTTTTAAAATGTCATTTTACTCTTTTTAAGCTTAAATTTTAAGTTCGTTTTTGCGTAAAATTCAGCAAAAATTTGCTAAAACAAAGCACTTGCCTTAAAATTTGCCTAAAAATCCCTTAAATTCGCACACTTACCCCATTTTCTTTAAGATAGCCCTTCAAATCAGCCACATTCACAAGCCTTTTGTGAAAGATACTCGCAGCCAAAGCCCCATCACAGCCGATTTCAAAGGCGTCTAAAAAGTGCTTTGCCTCGCCCGCTCCGCCGCTAGCGATGAGCGGAATTTTGCAAATTTCGCGCACGGCTTTGAGTTGGGCTAAATCATAGCCCTTTCGCATTCCGTCTTGATTCATCATATTCAGCACGATTTCGCCCGCGCCTAGTTCTTGGGCTTGCTTTATCCATTCTAGCGTGGATTTTCCGCTATCTTGCGTGGTTTTTTCATCGCCTGTAAAGGCAAAAACCTTTAAATTCCCGCTTTCGTCCTTGTAGCTATCAACACCCACCACCACGCACTGCACTCCAAAGCTCTTTGCAAGGCGTTCAATCAAGGCTGGCTCGCGCAAGGCTGGCGAATTTATCGAAATTTTATCCGCCCCATTTGCCAAAAGCTCCGCCGCATCGGCTTCGCTTTGAATGCCACCCGCCACGCAAAAGGGTATGTTGATACGCCTTGCCACCTCGCTCACCCACGCACGCGACACGCGCTCTTTTCTTGCGCTTGCTACAATGTCGTAAAATACTAGCTCATCGATACCTGAGCGTGAGTAAAACTCGGCAAGCTCGACAATGTCGCCCATATCCTCGTGCGCCTTAAACTGCACACCCTTTACTACGCGCCCATCTTTGACATCAAGGCAAGCGATTATGCGTTTTGTGAGCATTGTGTCCCCTTTAAATTTGATTTTATAAATATCGTCATTTTAACTGCAAAAGCCTTTTTAAAAATTCCAAAAAATACTCTCTTGTACTTTGGCTTACTTTTTTAAGATGTTTTTCCACTACCCTTTTGCCGTCTTCGCTATCCGCGATTGCAATTACTCTGCCCGTTTTATCATAAATCCACCTGTCTCTATCGGGACGGTTGCAAACTTGACACTGTGGGATAATGTTGCCAAATTCTAATGGTAAGGCGGGATTCATATGCCCTGCTTGAAGTTTGGTTATCTCATTTTTGCGGATATTATGAGCCTTTCCCTCCACACTTCCACAAGTTGCGCATTTATAATCATACTCTTTTTGTAGCTCTTCAAAATTTGCACTTTCTATTCCGCTTCGCCTATTAGGCTTATATGATGGATAGGGCTTTTCCAAAGTAATGAGCTGATAATACCCAGCCTTAATTTTTTGTCCTATATCGCCACGAGTGCCTGAGATGATATAATAGCCCTTTTGTTTTGCCAAATGCCTTGCTTGTTGCACATCGGTAGTATCGGGGTAAAACTGCCTTACAAATGAAGTTAAATCATTTTTTGAAATGGCTTTTGTGTTTGGATAATTTTGTGCTAAATAGCAAAGTGTCAATGCATCTTTTGTAAATTTTCCACTTTTATCTTGTAAATTTATGAGTTTTACCTCATCATTTTTGAGATATTTTTTATAGTATTCTTGTATTATTTTAAAGATTTCTTTGATTTCGTTTTCACTCATTTTTTAACTCTTTTTCTATGCGATTTTTAGCGATTTCAAAGTATTTTTTTTCAATTTCATAGCCTATAAATTTGCGTGTATTTTGCAAGGCTGCTAATGCGTGCGAACCAGAGCCTAAAAATGGGTCTAAAACGATTTGATTTTTTTGTGTAAAAAGGCGGATTAAGTGTGAAATGAGCTTTATAGGCTTTCGCGTTAAATGCTCTATCTTTTCCTCGCTTTCAGCTTTGCGAATTTGTTTTGCAATCTCCATAACATTACCCGGAAATTTTCCATTGAGACTCTCTTTGCTGTTTATCAGTCCAAGTTTATAAACTTTATAATTTTCTACAAAAGTGCCAATGCGGGGCTTTTGAGCCAAAACCATAGGTTCAATTTGTGGCTTTAATTGTGGCGTTTTTAAATCTTGCATTTCTTTTATCAATTTTTCTTTTTCTTTTTGACTTAATTTTTTATCTTTTTTGATAAAATGTATTTGCGAAAACGCCTTTGCCTGTCCTTCGTATTTCCACGCAAGCATATCACGGATTTCAAAGCCCACTATATCAAGACTCATCGCCATTCTGTGATAAAGCCTACCTTGTGAAAATACCACACAAAAGCCACCGGGCTTTAAAATTCTAAAAAATTCCTTTGCTAATGGGCTCATAAATTCTTGCAATCTTACCCCTTGCATTCTATCAAATTTCATACCGATGGGCAAACCTCCAATAACACCCGATTTACTTGCTTTTTTGCTTAAATTCATATCATTCCATTCACTTCCCATTCCATCAATAAAATATGGTGGGTCTGTAACAATAAAATCAATAGAATTTTCAGCTAAATTTTTTAAGCCTATATGACAATCTTCGTTATAAATTTGACAATTTGATGATTTAAAAAAATAAAGCGATTGTGTTTGAGATACAATCTCAGTTACATTTTTGAAGCCATTTTCGCCAATGTTTCTTTCAAAATTTGTGTTAAGCATTTAAGTCTCTCTTTATATTTTTTCTTTTTCAATCTTTTCGTCAGCTATTTTCATAATGTCCGCCTAGTAAATTCTCAAAATAATGCGCAATTTGCGGGCTTAAATGCTTTGAATTTGAAGCCTTTACAAAGTCTTTTTCAAGCCTTTTAAACCCCGCATAATCAATCATCACATCGCAGTTTCCAAAATAATAAGGCACATTTTTTAAAATCCGCTTAAACACATCGACATAGCAATAAAGGCTATACTTTTCAGGCACGACATACACGGCATTTGCGCAGTCTTTTTCGATGAAAGTTTTTGACCGTCTTAGCGCATTTATGTCGCGCAAAGTGTAAAACATAGCGATTTTTTGGGCGTTTGAAACGCGTTTTTTGTTTGGATATTTGTCGATAAAAGTGCTGATAAATTCATAATCATTTAAGCAAAATGCTTTATTGTCCATAGTTTGAAAGCTATAATTTTTAACAAAATCATACTCAATGCCCTTTTTATCACGCTTATAAAGGGCGATGATGATGGGAAAAAAGCCCAAAGAATTAGGGCAAAAAATTTCAGAGCTAATAATGCGTGAATTTAAAAGCGTGTAGTTAGCAAAAAATACCCGCAAAGCCTTGAAATTACTCTCTTTGATGAGATAAGAAAGTGGGTGTAAAACGCAAATAAATTCAGCCTTTAAGGCATTAAATGAGAGCAAAAAACTTGCGCCCAAATCACGGCATTTTAGGGCTTTATCCACATTATAATCTTTGTTTTTAAGCTTGTTTTGAACGATAGAAGTTTTATCATTGTAGGGCGGATTGCCGATGATGACGAGCTTTGCGCTTTCTTTAATGCCAAAATTTGCCCTATTTACATTGAGCAGTGAATTTTTGTGTAAAAAAAGTGGAGGATTTTTTGCACCAGCGAAATTTTGCCCAGCCTTTTGCAAGGCTTTTTCATCAATGTCAATGCCGATTTTTTGGGCAAAATCTACATTTTTTGAATTTTGCAAATTTAAAGGCATTTGCAAAAAATTTCCATAACCGCACGAGCTATCAAGCAAGGTGTAAGCCTTTAAATTCACATTTGACAAGGCGTTTAAAAGCATTTCATAAACGATTTTTACCACAAAATCAGGCGTATAAAAACTGCCTAAATTTAAGGCTTGCACTCTGTTTAAATGCGTTTGCGACATTGTTTTTCCTTGCAAATTTTTATCATTATACAGCCTTGAATTTAACAACTTGTATCATTTTCACCACTCATCTTAAACAAGCAAGCGCATCTTTCACGCTAAAAGTGCCATCTAGCAAGGCTTTGCCTACTATCACACCGCCACAAACGCCCTTTAAATTTTTTAAATCCACAAGAGAATTTACTCCGCCAGATGCTAAAATTTCGATATTTGGAAAGATTTCGCTGATGAGTTTGTAAAGGCGCAAATTCGCCCCGCTCATCGTGCCGTCCCTTGAAATGTCGGTGCATAAAAGGTGGCACAAGCCGTGTTCGGCGTAAAATTCGATGACTTCAAGCAGCTTTTTGTCGCTTTCATTTTGCCACGCATTCACCGCAACGATGAATTCAGCACCCTTTGGCAGCACATCAAGGGCAAGGCAGATTTGATGAGCGGGAAATTCGCGCAAAATCTCCACGCAAAGCTCGGGGTTTAAAATAGCGACAGAGCCGATGACTACGCGACTTGCGCCTGCACTTAGCAAGGCTTTTATGTCTGATTTTGTGCGGATACCCCCGCCCACTTGCACGCTCACATTTGCCGCATCGCAAAGGCTTTTGATGAGCGAAATTTGCCTATTTTTTGGCTCTTTCGCCCCGTCCAAATCCACAAGGTGTAGCCATTTCGCGCCCGCATTTTCATACTCTTTGAGCTTGTCAAGGGGCTTAAAATCATAGCTTTGCTCTCTTGCATAATCTCCCTTAAACAGCCGTACAACCTTGCCATTTATCAAGTCAAGTGCTGGAAAAAGTGTGGTTTGCATTGTTTGTCCTTTCTTTTAAGGCTTTATCATAGCCCTTTTTCATAATCAAAACTTAAATTTATCATTCATTTTTCACATTTTCACAAAGTTTTGTAACAAAATTTCGCCCGCTTCGCCACTTCGTTCGGGGTGAAACTGCACGCCAAAAAAGTTATCTTTTATCAAAGCCGCGCTAAAAGGCTCGCAGTATTCACATTCAGCAAGGGTAAATTCGTTTAAAGCCACGCAAAAACTATGCACGAAATAAAAATACGCCCCATTTAAGCCCGCAAAAAGCGCATTTTCGCGCAAAATACTGATGTCATTCCAGCCCATATGCGGCAGGGTAAAGCCTGCTCGCTCCTTAAATTTACGAACTTCAAAAGGCATAACGCCAAGTGTTTTTTGGCTCAACTCTTGTGAGA
This sequence comes from uncultured Campylobacter sp., assembly GCA_934728065.1. Taxonomy (GTDB): domain Bacteria; phylum Campylobacterota; class Campylobacteria; order Campylobacterales; family Campylobacteraceae; genus Campylobacter_D. The sequence continues at coordinate 43,128 of CAKVDW010000002.1, read as the reverse complement.
ATTCGCCCAAAATCTGCATTCCCAAGCAAATGCCAAGCAGGGGTTTTGTCGTGTTTTTGATAAAGGCTGTAAGCCCTAAATTTTCAAGGTTTGCCATAGCCTTGCCCGCAGTGCCAACTCCGGGCAAAAAGAGCTTGTCCACCTTTTCAAGCTCGCTTACGCTTGATGAAATCACGCTTTGAAAGCCAAGCCTATCAAGGGCGAACTTTAAAGACGCTAAATTCGCGCATTTTGTGTCGATGATAGCGAGTTTCACAACGCTCCCTTTGAGTTAAAATTTATCATAATTTTTGATTTTTCTTTGAGTAAATTTGTGATTTTTGCAGCATTAAAGCGAAATTTTATTTCTCTGTAATGTGCTATGACACCGCTTTTTGCTTTTATTGCTTTATTAATTTTCATCTTAATCCTTTATGATTAAAAGCTCGTGGCTTTGTTTAATGTGTCCTGTGTCGCCGAATTCCATTAAATGATTATGGCGGTTTTTGCCGATTCGCGTTTCGCCCTGTCCCATTGTGTATTGCCATTTTGGTTCTAAAATTTTAAAGTCTTTGTAGGCATTTCGCACCCATTCGCAGTCATTGTAACTTAAAATAAATTTGCCCTTGTGAGCGTGCAAGCATTTTGCTAAAAGCTCGTGTTTAAAGCCGTTGTGATGAATGGGGAAATTTCGCATAGGGTAAATGCCCTTAAACATTTTGCTATCCCCTGTGAGAAAATAAGGCGGGTCGCAGTAGAAAAAGTCGTTTGGATACCTTTCAAAAACACTCTCAAAGCTCGCACACTCCACGCTTAAATTTCGCGCCTCATCTTGCAAACCAAAATTTCGCAGCTTTTCAAGCATATTTGCATAACGCGTTTTATCCTCGTAAATTTTACTCATCCAGCCCAAAAATCCCGGTCCATAGCTTAAATTAAAATTAAAATAATAATCCCGCGCAAGCGTGAGTTTGTCAAGCTTTGCCTCGTTTTTATAATGCTTTTTTAGCTCATCTTTAATCCACGCGTAAGTTTCTTTATTTGGCTCTAATTGACAAAGTTCATCATAAAGTTTTTGTGATTTTGTGCTTACAAGTTGCCAAAAATTCACCAAAATATCAAAAATATCAAAGGCTTTTACTTCTAAATTTAGCTCCAAAGCACTTGCCACCTCGACACTTCCGCCACCGATAAAGGGGCTTATGATGCGTGAAATGTCATTTGGGAAATGCTCAATTATTAGCCCAACGGCTAGACTTTTGCCTCCGCCATAGCGAAGCGGGGATTTGGTGTAGCGTTTGTATTTGAGCGTGTCGCCTTTTAAAGAGCGTAAAAAGAGTGCTTTTTTATTTGGCAAATCTTGATTAAAGACATTAAAATCGCTTTGATGTCCATTTTGCAAGGCTAACATAGTGAATTTTCCTTTTTCACAACGCTCCCTTTGAGCTGGCAAGTTTTTCATCTTCTAAACGAACAGCCATTTTTAAGGACCGAGCAAAGGCTTTGAAAAGTGCTTCTGCCTTGTGATGGTCGTTTTTGCCACTTACTTTTAGGTGCAAGCTCGCTCCCATAGCCGTTGCAAGCGAACCAAAAAAATGCTCTATCATCTCAGTGCTTAGCTCGCCTAATTTTTGCTTTTTAAATTTTGCCTTAAATTCAAGTGTCGGGCGGTTGCAAAAGTCTATGGCACAGCGCGCCAAACTCTCGTCCATAGGCAGCACAAAGCCATAGCGCGCGATGCCGATTTTGTCCCCAAGTGCGCGCCTTATGGCTTCGCCCAAAGCTAACGCCGTATCCTCCACGCTGTGATGCTCATCGACATTCAAATCTCCCTTGCAAAGCACTTTCAGTCCAAGCCCCGAGTGCGTGGCGATTTGCTCTAACATATGGTCAAAAAAGCCTATGCCCGTGCTTATCTCGCTTTTTGAGCCGTTTAAATTCAGCTCCACAAGGATTTTGGTTTCTTTGGTGTTGCGCTCTACTTTGGCGCAGCGAAAATTCGCTAAAATAAACTCACAAATTTGCGCCCAGCCGTTTTTTTCGCTCTCATACAAAATGCCTTGCACCCCTAAATTTCGCGCTAGTTCAATGTCCGTTTGTCTGTCGCCGATGACAAAACTTTGGTTTTTGTCATAAATTTCGCGCTTTATATACTCCGCAAGCAACGCTGTTTTAGGCTTGCGACACGCACAGTTATCTTTTTCAAAATGCGGGCAGATGAAAATGTCTTCAAATTCCACGCCGCAACTTTTTAGAATTTCAAGCATTTTATTTTGGGCTAGCTCGAAGTTTTCGCGTGGAAAACTCGCTGTGCCAAGTCCGTCTTGATTGCTCACAAGCACGAATTTAAAGCCGAATTTTTTTAAAGCAAGCAAGGCTGGTATCGCGCCCTTTTCAAAGCTCAATTTTTCAAGGCTATCTACTTGCAAACTCGGGCGTGGCTCATTTATCAGCGTGCCGTCTCTGTCGATGAAAAGGATTTTACTCATTGAAAACTCTTTAGTTCTTTTTTAAATAACGAAACTATCATAAATAAATCTCCATTCTAAATGATGAGATTATATTAAGTTTTATCTTAATTTTCCTTTATTTTAAGATTTATTTTTCACAAGCACATAAAGCTCTTCGTTGATATGCAGGGCGCGTTTTGAGAGATTGCGCGAGCCGCGAAAGGCGTTGTAGCGTTGCTCTTTGACAAAAACCTTGCCAAGCGTTGCGAGCTTTTTAGCGAATTTTTCCTTTTTCACAAAGCCCTCGCAGTTGTATGAAAGCAAGATAAATTTAGCTTTTGTCGCACGCACAAGCTCAAAAAGCGCATCTTGTGCCTTGTGTGCCTTGTTAAAATCGCTTCTGTTCCACGCTTTTGGTATGCCTGAAACCTTTGAAATGTCCTTTGGCTCGGTGTAGTTTGCGATTAAATTCAGCATAAAGTAGTTTGAGCCGTAAGGGTGCTGGTTATAAGGCGGGTCAAAGTAAGCTATATCCACGCTATCAAGCTCTTTTGCAAGAGAGTTTGCGTCTTTTTGCCACACTTCAAAGGGGCAAGAAAAGTTTGAAAACACAGGCATTTTGAGCTTAATCTCCCCTAAAATTCGGCTCAATGCGTTTTGTCCGCTGCCGCCAAACTTGCCAACGCCTGATTTGTCCTTGTAAAAGCCCTTGAAAACCCCACTCGTGTTTGAATGCACGCTGGCTTCGTAGATTAAGGGGGCGATGAAAAAGTGCTGAAATTCGGGCGGAATTTCGCGTCCTATCTTTAAACGCATAGAATCAAGATATAACGCATTTTGTTTCGTATAAAATACCCTATCATCTCTTTGAATATCTTTTTCGTTTTTTGGGGCATATAGAGTGCTTAAAAAGCCTTTTTGAAATTCATTTTTTTTCAAAGCAAGTTTATGATAAAATTCTTGTAGAATTTTGAGTTTTTTTTCATCAACATTGTCAAGATAGCAGTTGTTAATGATGCGTGAGTAATCTTCTAAGTCGTTTGCTATGATATAATTTGCGTGAGCTTTTGCAAAGCGACTCACAACGCCAGAGCCGCTAAACATATCCAAAAAGCTCACCTTGTCCTTTTTAAGCTCGCTTTTTGCATACTCTACCCCACTTGCGATAAAGCCAAGCAAGGCGCGCTTGTTGCCAAGATAAGTGATGATTTGCTCTTTCAAAAAGGCGGGATTTTCTTGCAAATTTGTCATTTTTACCCTCTAAAATATATAATATCGCAATGAAGTTTCAGCTATTTCTTTCATTACCTTAAACATTTCATCAACTTTCCATTTTTCTTCCCTAAAATACATACTCACAGGCGAAAAATAATTATGGTCGCTGTTGCCGTCAGTTTTAAAAATATAGGTCTTATTAAGATAATAAAATTCGTTTAAAACATTGAGTTTTGCTAGCACCGTCTTTTCATTTGGTGCAAAATCACAACCCCAACCAAAACAAACAAAAGGAGTAATTTTTTCGTGATTAAGCATAGCCTTAATACCTGTTAAATTCTTGCCAAGTCTTTCTATGGCATTGCCTGTGGCTTGCTTACCTTTGCCTTCTTTTACCCTTTCGTCATTTGTGCCTTGTCTTTTGGCTTCTGTTACAAGTAAAACTTTTTTGAATTTTTCATCATCTTCTTTTCTTAAAAATAAAATTCCACCATCTGGCTTTATCGAATTTGCTGCGAAATCCATATCAAATTGCGCTCTGATTTTTGAATGTTTGATATTTTCAATCATAAAGGAGATTTCAAGGGTTTTGCCTATTTCAAAGTAATAATTTCCTTGCGTGAAATTATCGACCCCCCCCCCCCTGCAAATCTTTCTTCAAGGTAGTTTTTGGTCTTTTGCATAGCTTCATTAATGCTTAAATCATCATTTTTAGAAAGCCTGTTTTTAGGTTGGTGTTGGTTTGAATTCGCTCTTAAATCTTGTCTTGGCACAGTTTTTCCTTTCAACTTTTGGTATCATAATATCTTATTAAAATTAATCTTGCGTTATTTTACTCTCTTAACACAAAAATTGCCCTTTCTCGTCTTAAAAATTCAATTATATCTATACATTCTATTTCTAGTTGTTCGCATACATTTGGAATTTTTATTCGTTTTGGTTTTGGTGCATTTGGTGGAATAGTTTGCATTCTTGCCTCTTGTGTTACAATGGTGTATTGTTCTTGCAAAGCCAAAGCAATGAGAAAATAATCAGCTTTTTGTGAAAAATTATCAATGGCTTGTTTATTGTATCCCTCTTTTTGCAATGATATTGTCGTTGCGCTGTAAGATTCTGGCGTTATGTTTTCAATCTGCAAGAAAAATCCCTTGTTTTTCAACCTTTCTTTGAAATTTACAAGTTCCTCATTATCAGGCGTAAATTCATCATAAACCTGTGTTATGGATTTTACATTTTCCAAATCTGAAACCCTGTCTAAAAATTCCCAAAATCCCGGGCAAATATCAATAGCATAGTGTCTATTAGATGATTCTATAAAGATATTTGTATCGATTAAATACTTTCTCATTAGTCAATCCCCAAATTTTGAGCCAAATTCTTGAAAGTTTTCACACTCTTTATGTCAAGCAAGTCCATTGCGTCTTTATAGGTTTCATAGCCGTTGAGCGTATCAACAATGACACTTTTAGCAAAGTTTTTACTATTGGATGCCGTGATATTTGAGTAATAATTGCCACCTGTATTTTTTCTATCCGCTGGAATTTTAGCCAAATACACTTCTTTAAATTCGTAGTATTTTTGATGGTCTATCAGCTTATGAAGCAAGGCTTTTGTAGCTATGGCTAGCGGACTTGCTATATCATCAAAATATGATGAAATTTGCCTTATATTGTTGTCCAAGCTATTATTTTTGTTCCATTGTGGTTTAAATTCTTGCCAAGGCATAAGAATTTCGCCAACTATTTCATTGCACTGATATTCTTCGTTTTTCACATTAAAATCATAAGAGCTTACTCCACTATGTTTAAACAAAATATGAGCTAATTCGTGGAGTATAGTAAAGATTTTTCCATTATCGCTCGTATCTTTTGAATTTATAAAAATGAGCGGAGCGTATTCATCATAAATGGCGTATCCTCTGCATTCTTTAATGTTTATAGCTTTGCGTGTTTGATTTTGAGACACTCCACTTTGTTGAACAATGATATTATGAGATTCTAACGCAAGTTTTATATGGGCTAGCCTTTCATTTTTTTGCATTCTTTTAACATTATCAAAATCACTTAAATTTTTAATCTCTTGTTTAATATCATCATTTGAATTTATCCGTTTGTCTTTAAGAAATTTATCATAACCATTTCTTATAAGATAAGCCTTAAACCATTCTTGTTTTTTCTTGCTTGAACCTATGCAGCTTTGAAGATTGGTCGAAAAATCCCTACTTTCAGCTCTAAAATCTGGCAATTCATTTTCTATTTGTGGTAAATTCGGCAAAAAAAGATAAGCGAAAGGCACATTAACTGTATGGGCAAGTTTTATGAGTTTGTCTGTCGCAATTTCAAAGCTTTGAGATGACTTGTTGAGAAAATCTTCAAATTCTTTTATCTTGGCTTTACTTTTAAATGCTTTGGCAATATCATCTTGAGACAGTTGCAATCTTTGTAAAACACCGATATGCTGACTATACAACACCATATTTGCGCCTTTTGTTTATCTTTCAAAGCTATATCGTATTTTCTTTCATTTCTTTTTATATTTTAAATCAAATTATTTGGACATTTTAACAAACTTTTTTAAACTAAATTTAAAAGTTTCGCTTTCGCGTGTCGTTTTCATCAAGCTATGATAGCTAAATTTGATAAATCGCCACTCAAAATCGCTCAAATTTACTCAAATTTACCCATATTTACGCAAAAAATTCAAAAATCGCGCCCCAAAAAAAGCCACATTTAACAAAGCTTGTTATAATTTTCGTGTAATCTTTGCTTTTGTGCTGTTTTGCAAGAATTTACGCCCTTTGAGCGTGGATTTCATCATTTTGCGCTCAAAGTTTGAATTTAGGGCAAAACAAGCATTGCCTTAAATTCATCAAATTTAAGCGTAAAATTCACGCTCAATGCGAAAATTTCGCACCAAAATCGACACGGCAAGGCTAAAAAGTGAGAAAACACGGCAAATACAAAAGAACAAAAGGCGAAAATTTAAAAACAAAAGTGCAAAAAAAGCAAATTTTAAAGCAAGAAAACAACAAAAAGGACTAGCAAATGGCGACTTACAATTTTGATTTTTACTCCACGCTCGTGTGTATGGTAGCTGTGCTGCTTTTGGGGCGTTTCATCATCGCAAGATTAAAGGTTTTGCAAGATTACAACATACCAGAGCCTGTTATCGGTGGGCTTATCGCCGCTTTAATCATACTTGGCATTTACAAGTATTTGCATATCGAGTTTAAATTCGACAGCTCCCTAAAAGACCCGCTAATGCTTGCTTTTTTCACTTCTGTGGGGCTGAGTGCGGATTTTGCGAGCTTAAAAAAGGGCGGCAAAATGCTGTGGATTTTTCTCTTTTTCGTGTCGATTTTGCTCATCTTACAAAATGTCATCGGCTTGTCGCTGGCTTATGCGATGAATGTCAATGCGCTTGTTGGCTTGCTGGGCGGTTCTATCACGATGAGCGGCGGACACGGCACGGGCGCAGCTTGGGCGGCTGAGTTCATCAAAGCCCCTTACAATTTCACCGCAGCTACCGAAGTGGCGATGGCTTGCGCTACCTTTGGGCTGGTGATGGGCGGACTCATCGGCGGTCCTGTGGCTCGCTATCTTGTCAAGCATTACAAGCTCAAAACGCCGGGCAAGGACTTTAAGGACGAAGAAAGCGCCTTTGAAAAGCCCCAAAAAGAGCGGCTCATCACGCCTACAAGCTTTGTGGAGTCCCTAGCGCTCATCGTCATTTGCTTGCTGGTAGGCACTTTGCTGAAAGATTACGAGCGGGCGCATTTTCAAGCCATAAATTTGCCGACCTTTGTGTATTGTCTTTTCATCGGAGTGATTTTGCGAAACGCTTTAAGCGCGCTTAATATCCACAAGGTTTTTGACCGCGAAGTAAGCGTGCTTGGCAATGTCAGCCTTTCGCTCTTTCTTGCCTTTTCGATGATGAGCCTGAATTTATGGGAGCTGGTGGCTTTGGCTTTGCCGATGATAGTGATTTTATCAACACAAGCTCTTGTAATGGTGCTTTATGCGGTGTTTGTAACTTTTCGCTTTTGCGGGCGCGACTATGACGCGGCGGTTTTGGCTGCTGGGCATTGTGGCTTTGGGCTTGGCGCAACGCCCACAGCTATGGTAAATATGCAAACAGTTACCTCACACTACGGCGCAAGCCATATGGCTTTCATCATCGTGCCGCTGTGCGGGGCGTTTTTTATCGACCTCATCAACGCCGTTGTCATCAAAGGAATGCTGGGCTTTTTGTGAGCGAATTTAAGGCAAATTCAGCGTGAAATTTTGCTTTTGAGCTAAAATTTAAGCAAAATTGTAAAGGGTTTTGTTTTAACCGCTTATTGAACAAGCCACAGCCCAAAGCAGGCGGCAAAAAGAGTGGCAAAGGTAAAGATAAGGCTAAATTTAAGGTAGCTTTTAAGGCTAAAATTCACGCCTTTTTTGGCTAAAAGCGCGAGCCACAAAAGCGTGCAAAGAGAGCCTATGGGAGTGAGCTTTGAGCCTATGTTGCAGCCTAGCAAATGCGCATAAATGAGGCTTTCTTTGAAATTTGGCTCGTTTATTAGGCTTAAAGCGCTTGAATTTTGAGCTAAATTTGCGAAAAAATCACCCAGCAACAAATCCCCAAAAAGCACCATAGGCAGGTTGTTAAACACGCTTGAAAAAAGGGCTGAAAGGCTTGCAAGGGTGAAAATGCCTGTGAATTTATCTTGCGAAAGCGTGCTTAAAAGGGCGGTTGTGGCTTCATTTATGTCAAGTTTGCTCAGCGCAAAAACCACGACAAAAAGCCCAAAAACAAAGATGATAATGCTAAAAGGGGCGTTTTTAAGGGCGGTTGTGGCTTTTTTGGGGGCTTTGCGCCACAAAATGACGAGCAAAAAGAGCGCAAAAACAAGGCAGTTTAGGCTCAAAGGCAGCTTAAATTCACGCGAGATGAAAAAGCTCGCTACGAAAAATGCCAGCAGAGCAAGATAAAAAGCAAAGAATTTGCTCGAAAGTTTCGGTGTGGTGGGCGCGCGAAAGGTTAAATTCGCCCGCAAAGCCTTGCGAAAGACGAGCAAAAAGAGCAAAAGAGCGGTGAGGAAGCCGAGCAAATTTGGCAAAAACAAGGTAGTGGCAAAGTCCGCAAAGCCTAAAGCAAAGTAGTTTGCGGTGATAATGTTGGTAAGATTTGAGATAATCAAGGCATTTGAGCTGGCATCGCACACGAAAGAAATGGCGAACAAAAAGGCTAAAACCGCGTTTGTATCCACGCTTTTGGCGCGCAAAAACAGCCCTAAAACGAGCGGGGTTAGGATTAAAATCGCTCCGTCATTTGCTAAAACCACGCTACACAAGGCGCACAAAATGCAAAGTGCTGTGAAAAGGGCTTTTGCGCTGATGATGAGCGTGTTTGGGGCGTTGCGTGGCGCGAAAAGCGGTGCTTGGCTTAAATTTAATGTCAAATTCGAATTTGACAAATTTTGCGCGTTTGAATTTGGCGCGGTGTTGCTTTGTGGGGCGGTGAAATTTTGGCTCAATTCGCTTGCTTTTTGCGAAAAAAGAGTGTTAAAAGCTTTGTTGTCCTGCGAATTTGCGGGCGGAGTGAGTGAGTTTTGGCTTGAATTTAAGGCTAAATTTGAATTTTGCGCTTGAATTTTGGCGGCTTTGTCCTTAAATTTAAGCCTTTGGCAAAGTTTTAACACAGCAAAAATCAGCCACTCAAAAAAGCCCAAAGCCTGCAAACAAAGGCTTATGATGATGAGCGCGATGAGAGTTAAGCAGCTGTCCCAAATGAGCGAAAATATGAGCTTTAAATCCTGCAAACTCACGAGTTTAAGGGCGATGCAAGCTGCCGCACCCACGCTTGAAAACACCCAAATTTTAAGCTTAAATGGACGAGTTAAAATCCCCAAAAGCGTGAGTAAAAAGATGATGAGCGCGAGCATTTTAAGCCTTTTGGCGAGTATAAAGCCAGCAAAATTTAACCTAACTTACTCGCTTTCTAAAATTTTATTATTAGCAAACATTTCTTTGAGTTTGAAAGGATAACCTTTAACTTTTTTGTCCCAGCTTTGCAAATAAATGTCTAAAATATAACGCATAGCCTCAATCTCACTGCGGTTTGAAAAGGCTCTATTTTCTGCCCAATTACACTGAAAAGGTAGGTTGTTGCCATTTGGCACAAGTGTTTTAATGCGTTTTAGCGAGGTGTAAAAGCAATCTTTCGTGTCGTTTTTGTTGATAACCAAAAAATAATAATCATAGCCTATTTTTAGCTCATTTGCGAGCATTTCGTGGAATTTATCCCAAGCCAAAGGCATATTTTTCACGCCACTTAAAGCATAACCCATTCCAAGCTTTGAGCTACAATTATCCGCCGCGCTGTTATTTAAATCAGAAATTTTTACATTGACAAAAATTTCATCTTTTTGGCAAATTTTAAAGTCAAACCACTGCCTAATGCTTGAAATTTCAACTTCTTTGAATTTGTGTGAGAGTTTTTGCAAAATGATATTTTCATTTGTGGCTGAATTTAGCCTGCCGTCATCATTTTCGCTTACAAGTTCAACGCCTGCGCTTTGCAAAAAATCAACAATGTTTTCTAAATATCTCATCATCTATCATCGCCTCTTGTAAGGATTTTTGTGCAAAAATGTATCTCCCACCCGTTACAAAACCCATTTGCTCCCAGTCGATTTGATTAAGCAAGTAAGTCGTTTTTTCTAAATCAAGCGGAGTTTTTGGAAAAAGTGCCAAAACTGAGCCGTCCCATTTTTTGCACTCATTGACAAAAAAGGGCTTTTTGTTTCGAGTTTTGCAATTTACATAAATTCTAGGCTCATTCTCCCTAAAATTCACAGCCCGTCCCCAAGCCCACCAATTACTTTCATCAAATTTTTTTATGGCTCGTTTTATCAAAATGTCTTTGTGTTTTTCAAGGGCTAAATCATATTTTTGATAAATCATTTTTTTTAGTTTGCCCGTTTTTGCCGTTTGTGAGCAAACAAATTCATCGCCTTTATCGCTCAAAAAAAGCTCGTCTTTTCCGCTTACTGCGCCCACTTTTATGTCAAAAAACGCACCCAAAGGTTTGACATTTAACTTTGTGCTAAAAGAGATAATGCCGTCTTTTATCAGTAAATGTTTTTCGCCGCTAAAAGTCTGCGTTTTGTGTGAAAAATTACCCTTTTCATAGCGAAAAATGCAAACATTAGGACAAGCCTCATCAAACAGCCTTGTATCGCCATAGTCAAAATAATGCGTAATAGTGCCGTTTTTTAAAAGCAATTCATTGACATATCTTGCCGAAGTAAGTTTGATAAAATCTCTTGGAGTGATGAAAATCAGCTCGCCGTTTTGCTTTAAGTGATGAAAGCATTTTTCGATGAAGTAAAGATATAAATTTGCTTCAACCTTTATGTTTGTTTCGTGCGTAATGTGTAGGAATTTGTTATCCACATAGGGTGGATTGCCGATGATGGTGTCAAATTTTTGGCTTATGGGATAGTCGAAAAAGTCTATATTTAGCACTTTGTCATTTGTGATTAAACTCTTGTCAATTTCGATAAATACGGCATTTTCATTAAGGCATTTTTTAAAGGCGAGCTTGCCACAACTTGGCTCTAAAAGTCTGCCGTTTTTGTTTTGTATGAGGCTAATGCACTTTTCTACAAGCACTTGCGGGCTAAAAAATTGCCCTAAATGGCGATTAAGCCCCGATTTAGTCGTGCGGTTTTTAAGATGCGCGCTCATTACTTCCCTTAAAATTTCGCTCATTATATCACACTTTGCTTAACCAGCACAAACTTACTCCCAAGCACCCAAAGCACAAGCCCTAGCACCGCCACAGCCCCTAAAAACAAATACGCGCTAAAATATCCATAAAATTCAGCAAAATACCCGCCCACAGCACCGCTTAAAGCCCCGCCAAGTCCGCCACAAGTCAGCACAAAAGCCAAAGCCGCGTTGATATGCCCGCTGCCACGCAAACTCATCGCCACTACGATAGGAACGACAACGCCACTCACGCCAGCCCCTACGCCGTCTAAAAGCTGAGTAAGCACCATACCGCCGATACCAGCGAAATTTGCCGCTATAAAAGCCCGAACGATAAGGGCGAAAAAGCAGGCAAAAAAGAGCCAAAAGTAGATTTTACCAGCGTTTAATGTGCCTTTGTCCCTTGAATTTCGCGGGCTTTTTTCGCTCACTAAACGCCCGCAAACAAAAGCCACAAGTATCATCGTGCTTTGAGCGATGATGATGGTAGCGGCTGCATAAGCTCCACTTGAATCAACCCCCATAGCGTGCGCCCTTTGACTAAGAAGTGGCAGCATTGCGGCGTTGCTTAAATGAAAGCAAAACATTGTAAGGCAAAGCACCAGCACCCTTTTGTCTGCAAACAACGCCCACACACTCACGCTTTGCGCCCTTGTGCTGTGAATTTCTCCGCGCGCTACGGTGTCATCAATGGTGTCTTTTTTGATGAAAGAAAGCACTATCAAAGACACGCCACCAAGTGCTGCGGTGATGAAAAAAATGCTCGCAATCCCAAAATAAAAGGCAAAGACAAAGCCAAGTGTCGCGCCAAAGACGGTGCCAGCGTGTTTGTAGGCTTCATTTCGCGCACATTGTAGTGCATAGCCTTGCACGCCCATAATCCCAAGCGTAAGCGCGGCAAAGGCTGGGGCGAGAAAAACCCCGCTTAAAGCCGCGAAAATTTGCGCTAAAAGCGTGAAAATGAAAGATGGAAAAAAGTAGTTAAACACGCAAGCAAGCACGATAAGAGTGATAAAAAAGGCGATGAGTTCTTTTTTGCGCGTGGTTTTATCAACTAAAATTCCGCAAGGCACGCCAAAAACAAGCGCGGCGATATGCGAAAGCGTGCCGATGAGTCCTATTTGCGCTTCGCCAAAGCCATTTTGCAGCAAAAACACGCCCAAAAAAGGTCCCAAACCATCGCGCACATCAGCGACAAAGAAATTCAGCCAAGCCAAAAGATTTGCAGCACTCATCAGCACGCCTTTGTGAATTTAAAGGCATTTTTAAGGCTTGCTAAATTTTTAAGCCTTTTTGCTTGCCCCTGCTTTGACGGATTTGCTTTGTGGCTAAATTTAAGCAAAAAACGCCCTTTTTTCATCAAACTTGCCTTGTTTGTCATTATAACTCACGCAAGGTTCATTTGCCTTGCAACTCTTTGTAAAGTTTTTCAGCCCTTTTTAGCTCTTGTGCGCTGCGAAATTCTCGCTCGGCGATTTTGTTTTTGTTTAGGGCTTGCTCGTTTTGATAAATTTGTGCGAGCAAGTCTTTTACTTGCTTTTCATCGTTTTGAGCTTTGGCGTGGTAGAATTTCACTTGTGTAATTCTTTTTTGAAGCTCTAATTCCTCGCGCTCGTCTTTGAATTTTTGTAAATCCTTGTGTAAATCTTTGCGCAACGCCATTTCAACTTGCAAGGCTTTTATTTGTGCGTTTTGACTCGCACTTGCAAAGATTTCAGGCGCGATACCTTTGATATGGGGCAACTCGCCGTAAGCAAAACCCTGCCCTTGCTTAGCCTTTAAGTGCGGCTTTTCGTGTGGCGCAAAATCTAACTCGTGCGGCGGCTTTGCCAAAGCATTTTGAGCTAAAAGCACGCTACAAAGTGCCACCAAGCTAAAAAAGCCTTTGATATTTTGTGTTTTCATTGTTTGTCCTTTTTTGGATAATGCAAAAGTTTATTTTGCATAAATTTTTTAGAAATTTTAGCTAAAAATTTGAGCGAATTTGAATTAAAAAATGAAAAATTAACAAATAAATGCTATAATCACCCTCATAAATGACGGGAGCTTGTGAAACAGGCTGAGAGTAAGCTAAAAGCTTAGACCGAACCAGAACTAGATAATGCTAGCGTTGGGAAGATTTATCGCGTTTTTCTGCTTGTTCCCTCATTTATCCAAATTTCTTTAAAGGATAAATATGAAAACACAAATGCTTTACGCAAAAGAAGGCACTTGGACACCTCAAATGCAAGTTATTGCTGACAAAGAGCAAGTTAGCAGGGATTTTTTGTTTGAAAATTTAGCCTCAGGCAAGATTATCATTCCAGCAAACATTAACCACACCGCATTAGAGCCTAATGGCATAGGATTAGGACTTCGCACTAAGGTTAATGTGAATTTGGGCGTTTCAAACGACTGCATCGACTACACTGAGGAGATGGAAAAGGTGGATTTGGCGCATCAATTTGGCGTTGAAGCGATTATGGATTTGAGTAATTATGGCAAAACTAGCCGTTTTAGAGACGCACTCATCGCAAAATCCAAAGCTATGATAGGCACTGTGCCCGTGTATGATGCGGTTGGCTTTTTGGAAAAAGACTTAAAGCAAATTGAGGCTAAGGACTTTTTGGATGTGGTTTATCATCACGCTAAAAGTGGGGTGGATTTTATGACCATACACGCAGGGATTAATTCTCGCGCGGCTGAGGTTTTTAAACAAACAAAAAGGCTGACAAATATCGTCTCACGCGGCGGGTCGGTGCTTTATGCTTGGATGGCGATGAAAGAGGCGGAAAATCCTTTTTATGAGTATTATGATGATTTGCTTGAAATTTGCCTTAAATACGATGTTACACTCTCACTAGGCGATGCTTTGCGACCGGGCTGCACGCACGATGCTAGTGATGCGGCGCAAATTACCGAGTTAATTGAGCTTTCGCTTCTTACGCAAAGGGCTTGGAATGCAGGTGTGCAAGTGATGATAGAAGGTCCGGGGCATATGGCGATTAATGAAATAGAAGCAAATATGCAACTAGAAAAACGCATTTGCAAGGGCGCGCCTTTTTATGTTTTAGGACCGCTTGTAACTGACATTGGAGCGGGCTATGACCACATTAGCGGAGCGATTGGCGGGGCGGTGGCGGCTGCTAGCGGGGCTGACATTCTTTGCTATGTAACGCCTGCTGAGCATTTAAGACTTCCAAATTTGCAAGATGTGCGAGACGGTATTGTAGCGACTAAAATCGCCGCTCACGCAGGCGACATCGCAAAACTGCCAAAAGAAAGAGCAAGGGACGATGCTATGAGTGTGGCAAGGCAAAAGATAGACTGGGCGAGTATGTTTAAACTTGCTATTGATGGGGAAAAGGCAAAGAAAATGTTTAATGAAAGGCGTCCTGAGGAGTTAAATTCTTGCTCAATGTGTGGAAAAATGTGCGCGATGAATACGATGAATCAAGTGATGAAAGGCGAGGATGTGAGCCTAGTAAAAGCGTGAAATTTAAGCCCTAAATTTAGGGCTTATAAAACATCGTTTTTTGAATAACTTGCTAAAGTTTTAACCTTGTTTTCGCTTACGCTATCGCCAAATTCAGCCGTTTTTGTGCCGATTTTGACAAGCCCTTGTTTGATGAGTTCGTCCGCTTCACGCCGTGAAAAGTCGCTGTTGTGTGCGATGAATTGATTGATACGCATTTTTGTCCTTGTAAAAGCATAATTGTAGCAGGTTTTGTTTAAGATTTATAAATCAAATCCATTGCCATAACGCCTTGCAATTTGTTTTCACTATTTAAAAGTGGCTTGAATATGTCGCATAAGTCAAAATTTATCACAGCTATATTCCATTGAATAAGGGTTTGGGATTGATTTTGACAAATATCAAAGGCAAAAACATAATCCACATTAAAAAATACAGAGTCTTTGGCGTATTTTGCTCCAAGTCCCAAATAAACTTCATCGCTTGAAATGCTATGATGAAAGGCTAATTTTTGTAGCAATACATTAAGTGAATTTAGGTGGTGCTGTTTTAAATCAAGTAATTTTGTCTCATCATCTTTTAAATTTGAATGCTTTTCTTTGTTTTCTTGTAAAAAAACCATAATTTTGAGTGGCTTTGCTTGTGTTTGGTTAAGAGTATTTGTGGCGATTATATCAAGGTAAATTCGCTTTGTCATTCGTCCTTGCCCTATCAAAATAGCCTTATCGCCTTGTGCGTCAGGATAACTTGTTGCTAAAATTTTACAACCTGCTCTTTTAAGCAACTCTACACTCGCATAAGTAATAATATCTTCTTTTGCGCTCTCAAAGGATAAAGCCGATAAAGGCAGTGGCGTATAAATGCTTGTGTAAAGGTTTCTCAAATAGTCTTTTACAAGGTTGGCATTCCACGAAAGTTCGCAAATGATATTGTGGTGGTAATCACAAAATTGCAATCTGTGTGAGTTAAGAAAAATGGATTTATAAGTAATGCTTGTATAAGTTTGCAAAAAATTTGATAAGTCATCATCTAAAACGATATAGTGTTTTTCATCTTGCTTTTGCGTTTTAAATTCTATGCCTGTGATGGTTTTAAAAAGTTTTAGTGCAAATTGATCATCAAAAGGTTGTTCGATGAGTTCATAAAGTTTTGTTTTGATATTGTTTGATAAGCCGTTAAATAAGGTTTTATAGCTTTCTTTGCCTTCAAAATTTTGCCTTTGAATAATAAATTTTGTTGTAACGCTTTCTAAGCCGAAAAGTTGGCTCAAAAAATATAAAATTCCCCTATCTGGGTCCATTGCGTGTCCAAAACGATTGATTTTAACGATAATTTCATTTTCAATTCTTTGAAATCTCGTTGAATCAACAAAATTATTTTTTAAATCCTGCAAAGCCTTATCGCTAAAATAAACCATTTGTTCTTGCCAAAGAAGCTCATAAATTTCGATAAAATTTTCTAATTCCTTGCACTTTTGCATTATGTTTGCCAAAATGTCTTGCAATTGTTTATTTTCATCAATGCACGATAGTTTTTCTTTGTGTGTCATAAGCCCTGAATTTGTATCACTTTGCCAGTCGATAAAATACACCACAGCTTTTTGAATAAGCGTTAAATTTAACTCTTGCGTTAGGGTGATTTTATCTCCACCACCGTGCTTACCAAATGAATTTTTAGTTAATGGGCTGATTTTTAACACAGGAATCTTAAAAACACTTGCCCAAAAATACACATCACTTCTTTGCATTTTGTGGTCATCAGTTGGCACGGCTGTGGAGTATTCGACAAGTAAAATAGGAATTTCTTTGTTATGAGAGATAATGCTTATTACAAGGTCAAAATCTTTTAACTTTGTAATTTTTTGTAAGATAGAATCACTTTGCCTAATCGCTTGTCTAGCCTTTGTAGGATAGATATTTTTAACAAGCAAATTCTTATCAATGTTTAAAAAATAATTTTTAAAATCCAAACCTTGTTCTAAACAACCTGAATAAATTCGAAGCTCGTCAATCCGCATTAACGCACCTTTTGAAATACCATAATGTGTTCTTTTTTATTTTTTGTGCGGTAACTTTGCATAAATGAACGACTAGTTTTATCTAACTCGCTATAAGAATAATCAATAAGTTTCCATTGCATTTTTTCACAAAGTGGCAACAACTCATCTTTGGCATTATAAATTTGTCCAGCAATCTTGCCATCGCCCATAACAAGCACGACAAATCCAGCGTTTTTTAGCACAATATCGGCTTGGGTAAAAATTTCTAACAAATCATTGTTAAATTTTTCTTTTGGTAGTTTTAAACTTGAAAATTCACGCCTTGAACCTATTTCATTTTGCATTGAAAATTTAAAATTAAAATCCAACCAACACATTCTATGCTTGTGATATAAATAATAATCATAAGTATTTGGATATGGTGGCGAAGTAAGGATAAGCGAAACGCTTTCTTTGTCTAATTTTTGCGAAAGTTGTTTGGAATTATGCAAGAACACGCTAGATTTTATATTTGGCAATGGCAATAAATCAGCATAAATTTCAATAGCATTATGGAGTTTTTCTTTAAATTTATCAAAGACGAATTCTATGTTAATGTGTGGTTTTTCTATGCTCGCATACCTTGTATCAGAATCTTGATTTGAGACTATGTTTGTAATCGATGAAAAAATGAGATTTAAAAAAATGAGATATTTTTCACTCTCACTCGCATAAAATTTGATTTGCTCTTTAAGCGATGAAAGCGCTTTGATGGCATCTTGTTTAAACCAGTGATTTACGCTTTCATAGTGATACAAAGGTGTTGATATGAATTTTGGGCTAAAATCATTAAGATAGCTTAAATCTTTCGCATTTAAATCAAGCATCTTAAACTGGGTAATTAAAATAGCAATAAAGTTAATGTCAAAGCCTATGGGCTGTCTGTGGAGCATTTTAGCGCCAAGCAAACTTGTGCCACTGCCACAAAACATATCCAGCACCAAATCAAAATCTTTGCTGTATTTTTCTATGTAATCAAGGGCTAAATCAATGGTAAATTTCGCTGGATAAGGATGAATTCTATCAAGCTTTTTTAAATTGATTAAATCAAATGAATGAAAGCCATCAAAATCAAATGCTAAATTCATAGCGTTTTCCTTAATACAACGATGAAAGAATGGTTTTGATTGACATAAAATACACTTGGATAGCCGAGTAAAACAAGTCTTCTTCGTTCATTTTGGTCCCAAATGATTAAATCGTGATATTTAAATCCAGCCGCTTCACCAGCTTGGGCGATATGAGTATGTAAATCCACATAAGGAATTTTATTTTTTGTGTCTCTATAATCCTTAACCACCCAAACATTATAACCATTTGGCTTTGTTTTAAGATAAAGTTTTTTCATTATCGTTTTAACCGCTTGCATATAAGGTTCAAAACTCATATTGCCTAAATCATTTTTATCTTGGGAATAAATCCTTGTTGTTGCATTATTATCCACCACAAAGGCGGATTTTTTGTGTCTATTTTGCCTATCATCAACAACCTTGTGGATTAAGTCAGCATAAGGTGGCGAAGTCAAAGTAAGGGCGATAGAATCATTTTCAAGCGTATCAATGAGTTTCATACAATCGCCCTGTATAATTTCACAATTTTCACTTTTAGTGTGAAATAAAGTATTTTCTTTTTCTTTAAGCGACTGCAAGGCAATTGCATAAAATTCACTTGATAACTCAAAGCCAACCACTTTGCGCCCAAATTCTAATGCACTCAAAGCTGTTGTGCCTGTGCCTAAAAATGGGTCTAGCACCAAATCATTTTTAGCACAATATAAATTTATTATTCTATCGCTTAATTTTTTTGGAAAGGTTGCTCCGTGTTTTAAAGCATTTTTGGAGCGTGGAGAAGAAACATCATTCCACACACTGCGACTATTTTTCGCCCATTCTTGTGTGCTGAGTTCGTTAAATGCTTTGTTGTGCTTTTCCAAAATCGTTTAATCCTTGAAAATTTAAGGGCATTATAATGCACTATATTAAATTTTGCGTAAATTGTTTAAATTTTTGCCTTGAAAACGCAAATTTACAAGCCTTTTAACCTAAACGCCAGCTTTAAAGAGCGTTTAAGTGTGGTGTATTGATTTGAGCTTAAATCCTAAATTTAAGCCCAAAAGCCCTAAATTCAAAGGGCTTTTAAACTATTTGCAAAGCAAACGCCCAAATTTACATCACAAAAATGCTTGGCACTATGGTAGGATATTTTTTGAGCTTGCGGAAAATGTGCTTTCGCAGCACTTGGCGAAATTGCGCCTCCATAAATCTCCTATCATCAAGCATTTCGTCTTTGGCGTTTGCGAAAAAGACGCTCAAAACATCGCTTATGTCCTTTGAAAATGCGCCGTCTTGCTTGTCCGCTACCACGCCATAGCTTAGCACGCGTGGCTTGTTTATCAGCGTTTTGTTGGCTTTGTCAAGCTGAGCGATGACGACAACTACGCCATTGTCGGCTAAATTTTGCCTGTCAATCACCACATCATCGGCGATTTGCTTGTTGATTTGATTATCCACAAACACCTTGCCCGTTTTGACGGTTTTTGCGCGTTTTATGTATTTGTGGCACAGCTCCACTTGGTCGCCATTGCTCATCAAGTAGATATTGCGCTCATCGACACCGCAGGCTATGGCGGTTTGCTTGTGCTTTACTATGTGGTTATACTCGCCGTGCACGGGCAAAAAGAATTTAGGCTTTGTAAGGCTTAACATAAGTTTTTGTTCCTCCATACTCGCGTGTCCGCTCACATGAATTTCGCTGAATTCTTGATAAGCCACCTTTGCGCCAGCTTTAAGCAAAAAGTCAAGCACGGCGTTTATGCTGCTTTCATTGCCAGGGATTGCTTTGGCTGAGATGATGATTTGGTCGCTTGGCTTGATTTTGATGAATTTATGCTCATCGGTTGCCATTCTATAAAGTGCGCTCATCGTCTCGCCTTGTGAGCCTGTGGTAACGATTAAAACTTCATTGTCCTTGTGCTTTGCCACCTCGTCCGCATCGATGAAAATCTTTCTATCAAGCTTAATGTAGCCAAGCTCCATTGTAGTGTAAAGGTTGCGCTCCATAGAACGCCCGATGACGCACACTTTGCGCCCATATTTTAGCCCATAAGTTATGGCTTGATACACGCGGTGAATGTTTGAGCTAAAAGTGCTCATTATCACGCGCCCCTTTGCCTTAGCAAAAATCAAGTCAAAAGTCGCTCCCACTGAGCTTTCACTCTTTGTCGAGCCTTCTTTATATGAATTTGTGCTATCGCTTAACAAGCACAAAACGCCCTCATCGCCATAATGCGCTAAGCGGTTTAAATCGCTAGGATAGCCGTCAATAGGCGTAAAGTCGATTTTAAAATCCCCCGTGTGTATGAGCGTGCCAGCCCTTGTTTTTATCGCAAGTGCGCTTGCATCGATGATAGAGTGAGTTATGTGTATCCATTCTATCTCAAAGTTGCCGATTTCATAAAGCTTGCGCTTTTCCACAGGGCGAAAAAACTTGCGTTCATCTTTCAAGCCGTGTTCTTCAAATTTGTTTGAAATCATACCAAGTGCTAGCGGCGTGGCATAAAGCGGATAGGTAAATTCCTTGAAAAAGTAAGGCACAGCGCCTATGTGGTCCTCGTGCGCGTGAGTGATGATGATACCTGCGATTTTGTCCTTTATCTTGCGGATATAGTCAAAATCTGGTATCACTATATCCACTCCGTGCATTGCGCTGTCGGGGAAACTCATACCTATGTCGATGATAATCGCGCTTGTGTCGTCCTCGATGACGGTGAGATTGCCGCCGATTTCGCCAAGCCCGCCAATAGGCGTGATGCGCACCTTGTGCGTGCTGGTGTCGTTGTATTTGAGCGGGTGCAAGCGGTTTTCGTGTATGACTTTGTTCGCTTCAATCACCTTTTGCATTTGAATTTGCCACGGCTCATCGCCTGTGAGTTTTGTGGGTAAATTCTTGCTTTTTTTCTTGCTCTTTTTTTCGCCACTATCTTGTGGCTTTTGGCTGTGTTTTTTGCTCTCTTTGCTGTTTGAGTCGCTTAAATTTGCATTGTTTGCGCCGTTTAAGTTCGCGCCTTTTTCGTTGCGTGGCGAATTTTTAGAATGCTTTGAATTCGAGTTTGAATTTAAACTTGAATTTGCGCTTAAGCCCACGCCCGCTGAATTTGCCGCCCTTTCATCTCTTAAAGCCTCTTCGCTTTTAAGCGAGTTTTCAAGGGATTTTCTCTTGCGTTTAAAGCGGTAGTTTTTGTTGGATTTGCCGCTTGAATTTGGGTTCGTGCCTTTTGTGGCATTTTCTACGCTGTTTGAATTTGCGCCCTTTGCCTTGCCTAAATTTTCGCTGTGGCTTGAATTTAAGCTGTCCTTTGCGCCACTTAAATTCGTGCCTTTGCTCTCATTTTGCAAGCTGTGGTTTTCTTCGTTCATAATAATCCTTCACATTGTCATAAATTTCAAGGAAAGATTTGACGCTAAGCTCGTGCGCTCTGACATTTGCCCTTATGTCAAGCTCGTTTAAAGAGCGTGAAATTTGCGCTTTGTGCGCTTTTAAGTTACTTAAAAGCTGTTTGCGTGGGGCTTTAAAGCAGTCTTTCAAAAAGCACTCAAAGCCGCTTATGTCGCAAATGTCCTTAAATTCACGCTCTTTTTGCAAAAACATTACAGCTGAGCTTACCTTTGGGGCTGGCTCAAAGCAAGACGGAGCTACTTCAAAAAGCAAATTTGGCTCGCTCACTAGCCTTGCTAAAACGCTCAAAGCGCAAAAATCGCTTGTTTTAGCCCTTGCGCAAAATTTCAAGGCGACTTCTTTTTGCACCATCACTAAAATCGCCTCGCACTTGCTGTCTTTTAACGCCTGTAAAACGAGCTTGCTGGCTATGTAGTAGGGCAAATTCGCCACTAAAACATAGTTTTGCGAACACAAATTTGGCGTAAATGCCTTGCTCGCGTCCTCGTTTAAAAGCTCTAAACTTTTGTTTTCAAGCTGCTTTTGGAATTTGCGCCTTAAATGCGGTATCAGCTCATCATCTATCTCATAAGCTCTCACCCGCGCAAGCTCTAAAAGTCTTTGCGTCAAATCACCTAAGCCAACCCCAATCTCAACGATTTGCTCTGTGCCTTTGGGAATGGCTTGAATGATTTTGCTTAAAACGCTCTCATCTTTTAAAAAATTCTGCCCGAATTCTTTTTTTGCTTTTATCACCGTGCTTGCCTATGACTTTTGTAAAGTCAAATTATCATCTTTAAAAAGCCTAAATTTAGCTTTTTGTTTTGAAAAGCACCATTGTAACTTTTTTTGGTAAATATGTCAAAATTTTTAAAAAAGTCGTATTTGTTTTTGAAAAATCTTACACAATCTTTGTGTTAGAGCAAAATAAATTTGGCTGATTTGAATTTTTTAGTTATAATGAGCCTTTTATAATGAAAGAGAGAAAATGAAAACGCTCATCGTGTGTGCGGGGAAAAATGAGGATTTTAGTTTTGCTAAAAGTATAGGCGTGGGCTTGGTTGAGGCAAGTGCTGGGCTTTGCGAACTTTTGTTTAAATTTAATGCTGGTTGTGCTGGGACGAAAAGGCGTGGCGAGATAAATGGGCGAAAAGGCGTGGCGGGTAAATGCGGCGTTACGGACGAGATTATAAGCGGACAAAGCATTGTGAGTGAGTTAAGCGTGGCGAGCAAGCCCGATAAAATCATTTTCATCGGCACTTGTGGGCTGTATCAAAAGGGCGATAAAAAAGGCTTAAACACTTTAAATTTAAGTGAAAATGGCAAGATAAAGGAAAATTTAGGCGCGAAAAATCTAGTGAGCGAAAAGCCCTTGAAACTGCTTGAAATTTATGAAAGCGCGCATTGTTTTAATATAGAAGCGAGCAAGCTCACAAATGATTTTTACAGCCCCGCTGAGTGTGAAATCAATCTCAATGTTTCATATGAAACAAAAAAATGCAACTCATCAAACTATATCTGCACGGACGAAAATCTGGCGGCAAGGTTTGCGGATTTGGGCTTGGAGCTTGAAAATATGGAGAGCTTTGCGGTGCTGAGCGTTGCCAAACGCTTTGGTATAAGCGCGACTTGTTTTTTGTGCGCGACAAATTTTTGCGACAAAAACGCTCATCAAAGTTTTTTGCAAAATCACGCTCAGGCGAAAAAAAATTTAGAGCATTTTTTACAGGAAAAGAATTTGATTTAAGGCGAAAATGTGAGCGAAAAAATGACAAAAAAATCAAAAGAAAATTTAGGCAAAAAAGCGACAAGGGCTGATTTAAATTTAGATGAAAAGAATTCAAATTTCACAAATTCACAAAAGCAAAATTTAAAGGCTCAAAAATCCCAAAAAACAGCAAAAAGCAAAAAAACTTCAAAAGCAAATTCAAAAGCAAATTCACACGCAAATTTCACAAGCCAAAAAAAGCCAAAAGCACAAAACCAAAATTTAAATAAAACAAATCCACAAAGCCCAAATTCAAACGAGTTAAATTCACAAGGGCAAAGTGTCGTTTCAACTCCGCTTTTAAGCTCTTTAAATTCCACTCAAAAGCTGAATTTGCTTGATTTTACCGCCGATGAGCTTGCCAAAATCATCTCGCCTATGTTTCGTGTGAAACAAATTTTTGAGTGGATTTATCAAAAATACGCCGATGATTTTTCGCAAATGTCGTCCTTGTCAAAGGAAATGCGTGCGGAGTTGAGCCAAAAATTTCACTTTTCGCCCTTGCAATGCGTGAAATTCGAGCAAAGCAAGGACAAAAGTATCAAATACCTTTTTCGCCTTAATGACGGCTTGCTGATAGAGTCCGTCCTTTTGCCGATGAAAGAAGAAGTCCTTGATGAAAACGGCAAACGCGTCAAGTCGCCGCGATACACGATTTGCGTTTCATCGCAGGTTGGTTGCAAAAGTGGCTGTTCTTTTTGCCTTACCGCAAAGGGCGGGTTGAAGCGAAATTTGAGCGCGGGCGAAATAGTCGGGCAGATTTTGTGGATAAAAAAGCAGCAAAAAATCCCTTACGCTCACCGCGTAAATGTCGTGTATATGGGTATGGGCGAGCCGCTTGACAATCTCACAAATGTGAGCCGTGCCGTGCGGATTTTGAGCGACAACAACGCCTTGTCCATAAGCCCGCGCCGTCAAACCATAAGCACGAGCGGGCTTGCAAAGCAAATCAAAGAGCTGGGCGAGATGAATTTGGGCGTGCTTTTGGCGATTTCGTTGCACGCGGTTGATGACGAGCTGCGAGACAGGCTGATGCCGATAAACAAGGCTTACAATATCGCTGCGGTTATGGAGGCTGTGCGGGGCTTTCCTATAAATCAGCGCAAAAAGATAATGTTTGAATACCTACTGATTGCGGGCGTAAATGACGGCAAACGGCACGCCGAAGAGTTGGTGCGCTTGCTGAGCGGCATTCGCGCAAAGGTGAATTTAATCCTTTTCAACCCGCACGAAGGCAGCACATACCGCCGTCCGAGTGTAGAAGATGCGGTGAAATTCCAAGACATTTTGAGCGCAAAGGGTATCACTTGCACGGTTCGGCAAAGCAAGGGGCTTGACATAAGCGCGGCGTGCGGACAGCTCAAAGAAAGGACACAAAAATGACGATTTTAGACATAGGCGAGTTGATTTTCATCGTGGGCGTGGTGGCGATAGGGCTTGCGGGTATTATTTTCGTGCTGAAAAATGAGAAAAAATAAAAATTCGCAAAAAATTATCTTTTTGCATTGAATTTTTTAAAATTAAATCCAAAAAAGGATACAATAGCCTTTAAATTCACATTTTGAAAGGGTAAAATGAAAAAATTAAGTGCATTGTTTTTAGCGGTGGTTTTGTCGACAATGTTTGTAGCGTGTGGGAATTCAAAGGATTTAAATGAATCACAAACGCTAGATTCTAACGATTCGCAGGGTGAATCTAGCGCAGATTCGCATACAAATTTAGATAAATCTGCGCAAAAAGATTTACCCAAAGATTTCATTGTGGATTGTGATAAGTGTGTGATACAAGTGGGTTTCACTGAAGATGAAATAGATAGATTTAAAAAAGAATGGGGAGAAGATGATTTTTATGTAATTGCAGATGACGCAAATTATTATGCCGCTACATTAAGAGAATATCTTGAAGCAAATGGCATAAAAAGCGAGTATGCTTCACGATTCGAGGAGTATTACACAAGGATTGTTTTCCCAAATGAAAGCATAGATGTTACAAGACTTGATTCGCTCTATGAATTTTATCTATACCAAAAAGGCAAAAAGCTAGAAGATACTGTGGTGTTTGAAGATGAAATCAATGAATATTTTGGAATCACAAACCCAAAAGATTCGCAAAATTCGCGCACATTTACAGAAGCGTTGAGCGATGAAGACGCGAAGACAGGGCTTGATGAGATTAAAGAATATATGTCAATTATCGTATCGCCACAGGGCTTTAATGCGCTTGATGCACTCACTTATGATAGCGCAAAGGTGCAGGTTGATGAAAATAATGGCTTGGAGTTTATCGACTTATGCAAACACCGCGTTGTTGCTGGTGTAAAATATCAAAGCGTTTTCGAGGGCGAAACTTATGATAGTAACTGCATTGTAAGCGACACTCATAGCGAAGGCGAACTTGACGGGTTAAGAAAGTATTTCATCAAGGCAAAAAGCATAGATGAAGCCTTTGGGCTGTATTACAAGACAAAGGACAAAGCACCAAAAGGTAATGTCTATAATACTTACGATGGCTTAAAAGAAGACGGCGTAGGCAGTTGGTTTATTTGGGAGAATGGGCGACTTTGGATAAAAGGCAGTGGATATGATAGCGGAAGTGCCACCATTTTCGCACAAAAAGGCGACTTTGTCGAAGTGATTTACCGCTGGACTATCGCGGGTTAGTTTAAAGCGTAATTTTAAATTCGCATGTTGAAAGGGTAAAATGAAAAAGTTAGTATTGATATGTTGCCTTTTGGCAAGTGTTTTATGGGCGGATTTTGTGCCTTATGACGAACAATGCACCTTTCAAAATGACACATTTTGGATAAAAATCATTGAGCTTTGTGGTGAGGGCGATATATCCTGCGATAAAGTCGCATATATTGGGTTAAATAAGCAAAGTGGCGAATTTATCACTCTTAAAGGCAAGGCAATAAAGGCTTTCAAATATGCTGGATATGAGTTTGCAAATCAAGGCTACACTTACCATATAACGCGCGATGATTCGCTACTGATTTACAAGGGCAATAAACTTATGCAAAAAATGAAATTGCAGAGTTGCAAATAAAAGGGATGTGAAAATGCAAAATGTAAGCAAAATATTAGTGATTCTATGTCTTTGCTTTTTGGCAAATATAGCGGTGGCAGAGGATGAGGATATTATTAGTTTAGAAAGATTAGAGCAAATCAAAA
Source organism: uncultured Campylobacter sp. (assembly GCA_934728065.1). Lineage (GTDB taxonomy): Bacteria > Campylobacterota > Campylobacteria > Campylobacterales > Campylobacteraceae > Campylobacter_D. The sequence continues at coordinate 16,863 of CAKVDW010000002.1, read as the reverse complement.
AAGAAGAAAATGAATATTGGCTACAATTTTTAGCCAAAGCTCTTTATTATGATGATTCACCTGATGCTTTGGCAAGACTTGCTTTTGCTAAAAAGCACTTCACGCCTTTGTGGTATGAAATCATCACAAATGACAAAGGGCAAAAAGTCGCGAAATGGACTTGCTTTGACAATGAAGCCCAAAAAACTTGTCCCTATCGCCTAAAAGCCACCATTAAGCTAAAAGGCACACTTACTATTAAGCCAAGCTACACATATTTTGAAGGTTGCGATGATATTCCTATGGATGTTTCATTTGAAAATGAGGATTTATTCTTAACTGAAATGAAATTTTTAACATATAGTAATTTGCAGATAAAGCCCACTTCGCGCAATCAAAAAGAAGTATTAGCAAAGATTCCCAAATGGCTGCTTGATGGATTTGCTGGGGAGGCGAGCTATGAAGTGGAGTTTGAAGTGGCAAATATGAGCGGATATATAAGCGATGTTTGGAGCAATCAACAGCAAGATATAGCTTTGATAGCAGACTATTCTGCGTGTAGCAATGGAAGCTATCTTGTCGCTGATAATATTAAATTTATCAAAAAATTAAGCGAAAAGAAATACGAAGCATTAGAGCAATATTTAGAAGCAGAAATGATAAGCGCGAATGCTTTAAAGGTATTTCAGCTTAAAACAAACGATGATTTTGTAAATCTGCGAGAATCCCCAAATGGTGCGATTATAGCGCGAATCTACAAAAAAGATTTTAGTGATATTTTAGTGATAGAAGTCCCGCAAACGCGTTTGCTAGGATTTAATCAAAATCAAAAGATTGATATGTTTGATAAGTATGATAAAGAAGCAAAATGGCATAAAGTGATTTATTTCCCGCCAAATACGCTCAAGACAAAGGACGCAAAAGCGGGATTTATCCATAAATCACAGATTGATTTTGGTGAATGAAATTGCAAAATGGGAGTGAAAAAAATAAAAAAGTTAAGTTTAGCGATTTTAATTGTCGTGGCGGTTGCTATGGCTTTTGGTGCGGTTATAAGCGCGAAAATTTTAAATGCAAATCAAAGCGATTTGCATTCTCTGGACTACGCGCTCAAAGGCAATACAATCGATTCGCTACTTGTCGAAAAAAGCAATAGAACGCTAAAAGTGTTGGCAAAAGATTCTACAAACGGCGAAATCTATGTCGCCAAAACCTATCATATCGCACTAGGTGGCAATCCGCAAGGGCACAAAACACAAGAGGGCGATAGCAAGACGCCTGAGAGGCTTTATCTCATCGATAGCAAAAATCCAAAATCGCGCTTTTATCTTAATCTTGGCATTTCTTATCCAAATAGCGCGGATTTAGCACAGGCAAAGGCGCGTGGCGTGAGTGCGGGAGGCGATATAAAGATTCACGGATTGCGTAATGGGCTTGGATTTTTGGGGAAGTTAAGCTACATTGCGAGCGATTGGACAGATGGCTGTATCGCGGTGCTAAATGATGAAATCAAAGAGCTGTATGAGAGCATCAAAGTTGGCACAAAGATTATGATTTTGCCATAAATCTAGCGCGAATTTGCAATTTAGATTTGCGTGAATTTGGTGTGAATCGAAACGCATAGAGTTTTGCTATAATTCACGCGTGAATCTAAAAAAATAAAAAAGAATGGTAAAAAATGAAAACATTACCCAAAATAGTAAAAATCATAGCGTTTGTAGCCTTTGTATATGGGGGACAGCTTTTTAGTGGTGGATTTGATTTTTCGGTATATGTAGAGTGGAAAGATAGGCTAAAACAAAGCACACAAGCACCCATTGAAAACAATGCCGAAAGCAAATTGAAAGAGATAAAGTGCCAAAGCAAAGAGGATTTAGATGAGGGCTATATTTGCTTTGAAGGCGAGTTAGAAGTGAGCGGTATGTTAGTGCGTGAGGAATCGAAGTTTGGCGATATAGTGTATCTTGTCTTGGATAAGAATTTTCACTTGCCTGCTCGGTGGTTTGGTAAGCCTAGTTCAGCTGAGGCTGTTTTGCTTACAGCTGATAATACGCTTTTGCCACAACCATTGCAAAAGCGCACTTTAGGTGGCGTAGGCATAATGGCAAAAATAAAAATAAAAGATTACAAATATTTGCATAAATATGGCTATATGAATAATGATTTATATACAAAAGCCACACTTATAGAGGCTACGCCCTTTTCAAACGCGGAATATATACAATCTTACATACATAGATATTATGAATGGGAAGGTTGTGTAGATGACAGACACGATTGCTATTATTTGGGCAAATATAATCATTTTAAAGACGATATAGGCAGTGGATTTAGTCTGCTTACAATGCACTACAATTCTAAAGATAGCTTTGTGAATCTTCGCGATAAACCAAATGGCAATGTTATTGCCAAAATACACGCCAAAGATATGCGCTGTGGCAAAGAAAAAGGCAGGATTTATCTTGCAGATAAAAGCGATGAATTGCTAGAGCAACTTATGAGAGGTAAAAAAGAATGGGTAAAAGTATTTTATCTGCCTAACATAGAGATTATGCAAGATAGAAATGTTAATTTTATCGATGTTAGCAAGGCAATTTTTGGCTATATCCATAGCTCACAGCTAAAAGTGTCGTGTAAGTAATTTTGCTATAATAGCGTGTGAATCTAAAAAATAAAGGATAAAAAATGACAATCCAAGTGCAAATCAGCGATAAAAATAAACGCGAGATTATAAGCGCGATTCGCCTGCTAAAAGGTGTGCGTGAAGTGCGTGAATCTGCTGAATCTAAAAGCGAAAAACTCCCTATTGAAACCAAAGCGGACTATAAAGCGTGGAAAAAGGCACGAAAAGAACTAGAGCGCGGGGAAACTTACAGCCTAGAATCTGTCAAAAAAGATCTTGGGCTATGAGCTATAAAGTAGAAATGAATAAGGAAGTGCGGAAGTTTTTACACTCACACCCTGAAGTAAGCGCGAAATTTATTTTTGCATTAGAGCAAATCGCGCAAAATCCTTTTGAAAACAACCTTGATATTAAGCCATTGCAGGGCGAATCGCACAAATATCGATTACGAATCGGCAAGTATCGCCTTTTGTATGAAATAATACAATCCCAAATCCTAATCTACGCTTACAAGGCATAATCTCGGGGCGATATTTACAAATAAGATTCACACGAATCGAAATCAAAATAAAAGGAATGTAAAAAATGAAAAAATTACTTAGATTTATCGTTTTGGTAGTTGCGTGTAGTGTATTTGCAAATGCAAAAAATGCAAATACATATTACTTTAGCAATGGTGAGCTACCTCCGCAATGTGCGGATATTTTTATTTCGCTTGTCAAAGAGAGTAGCTTTGATTTTGCGATGTGGGCGAGTGGCTATAATAAAAGCGTGGAATCGTTTAAAGATGGTTTGGCGTTTATGTTTGATAGCATTGATGAAAGACAGATTGTAGCAAAGCTATTTATGGATAGCGATTCTAAAGAGTTTCAAGGCACAGGCACGATAGGCTGGGTAGAATATGATTTTGGCACAAAAACGCTTATTGATACTATTCAAGAAGTGGAGTTAATATTCCCGCGCAATCTAGCCGACAAGCTAGAATCGTGCGTGAAACAATAATGCAGATTCAAAAGGACATAAAATGAAAAAGTTAGGTTTAGCGATTTTATTTTTTTGTGTCATTGTGTGGGCTGATTCGCAGGATTTAAGCGAATCTGCGGATAATTCAAACAAAAAACAACTATGCGAAGCTATATGGCAAAGTGATATAGAGGCAACAAAAAGCGATATTGAGAGAATAAAGCAAGTTTTAAAAAGTGGCGTAAATGTCAATAAAACGGATTGTGGTAGCAGTAGCGCATTTGCTTATAGCGTGTATAGTGGGCGTTTTGACATAGCACTATATTTGATAAAAAATGGCAATTTCGATGTCAATATGCGCGAAGATAATGGTAATACACCACTGATGACAGCAGTAGTTATGAATTGTGAGATTATGTCGCTTGAGTGCGAGGGCAACGATAAGATTTATGAAATTGCAAAATTGCTTATGCAAAAAGGTGCGAATCCGTATATAAAAAATGACGAAAAAAGTGCGATTTCACTAGCTAAACGCTGTGGTTGCGAACGCGAACCTGATAACAAAATGCTTAAAATTTTGCAAGGGAGAAGTAGTAAAAAATGAAAAAGTTAGTATTGATATGTTGCCTTTTGGAAAGTGTTTTGTGCGCAGAGCCATTTAACCAAAAATGCACTTGTGAAAATGACACATTTTGTATAAAAATCATTGAATTGTGTGAAGAAGGCGATATAGCCTGTGATAAGGTTGCGTATATCGGGCTAAACAAAAAAAATGACGAGTTTATCACGCTTAAAGGCAGGGTAGTCGTGGATTTAAGGGATTTTTCTGGCTATTTATTTGAGAATAAGGGCTATACATACAGCGTAGCATTCGATAGAGTCCGTGAAAATTACACAGAACTTACCATTGTAAAAGACCACAAGGTTGTGCAAGAAATGAGACTGCGAAATTGTGAATAAAAAAGGGGAATGCGAAATGAAAAAATTAAGTTTAGCGATTTTAGTGGCGTTTTTAACACAAGTGGCGTTTGCTGAAAATTTAAAATGGGAGGATGCGGATTGTCGGTTTGAAAAAATCACAAGCAAGAGCCAAACGGACATTGAACTAGACCCTAAAAACGATGTGGATAGTTGCGGAGTGCCTTCTATCGTCATCATAGAGGCGCAAAATATAGAGCAAGCTTATCAGCGACTTTTGCTTGATAGCGAGCAATACAAGAAAATTCTTTTACAAGCGTTGCCGATGAAAAATCACACGCGTAGCGTTACTGATGGGGTGATTGACGGGGTAAAGCTAGAAAATATCGCTCGCTATGAATGGAAAAATGAAAAATTGTTAAAAATTCACATTGAATATGAGTATGGTTGTGGCGATGAGCATTACACGCTTATTGATTTGGGCGGTGGCAAGGTTAAGATAGTAAGACAACAAAATTCCTGCTAGACTTTGAATTTTGATTGCCCTTTGCTTTTGACTCGTCCGCAAAAATTTGAATTTTTGTTTCATATGAAACAAATTTGCTGCCCTGCCCTTACGGGCAAACTGATGAGTATTAAATTTCAAGCATTGCGAAAAATTGAAAATTCACGCTCCTACACTGTTTTTTGTCTTTGTGAAAATTTGCCTTTCACTACACCCACAAACAAGACAAATCCCCATAAATTCAGGCAAAGAATGGTATCACTTGCACGGTTTAGCAAAGCCAAGGGGCTTGACATAAACGCAGCGTGCGGACAGCTCAAAGAAAGGACACAAAAATGACACTTTTAGACATAGGCGAGTTGATTTTCATCGTGGGCGTGGTGGCGATAGGACTTGCAGGGATAACCGTGGTGTTAAAAAGCGAAAAGAAATAAATTTTGATTTTGCAAAATCAATGTTTCTTGTGAAACTTTAAAAACAAAAAAACAAATCCTTTAAAAAATTCAAAAATTTTAACACAAATCAACAAAATTGAATGCGTTTTAGATTATAATAAATTTTGATTAAACTGAGATTTTTGATTATAAATTTTATAAGACTGATAAATTTAAAAAAGGCAAAATTATGTTCTATTTCATCATTCAAACTATTCATCTTTTTTGTGCCGCTATTGTTGTTGGCTATTTGATTTATGATATTTTTGTTTTTAGTGCCTTTAAGAAAAAACGCAATGACACCGATTTTAAAGAATTAAAAAGAGAGATTTTAAAGCCAAGCATTATGCTTTTTGCGCCTGCTTTTTTGTTGCTACTTTTAAGCGGGGTGATTTTAGCGAATTTTTATCTTGGCGAGGATTTAGGTTTTTGGCAGAATGAATTTCAAAAAATACTTTGGCTTAAAATCGCTCTTGTTTCTTTACTTTTTGTTTTTGCTCCCATTTCATTTTATTATATATTTATACTTAAAAAACCAGACCCATTTAAGCATTATTATCACCACATTGCTCTTGTGATTTGCCTTTTAGCTCTTATTTTAGCCAAAATTTTATTTTTGGCATAGTATTTGCTTAAGTTTTGAAAAAATAAGCTATAATGCAGTTTAAATAGATAAAATAAGGATAGAGTATGAAGGTTATCTTTAAAATTTTTGCAGGAGCATTGATTTGTTTGACAGCAAATGCTTTAGAATTTAATGAATATGGACACAGGTCTATGGCTATGGGTGGTGTTGGTGTTGCTATGCAACATAATCCTTATGCCGTATTTTATAACCCAGCCCTAACATCCTCTAATGAAAATGCGAGGTTTGGTTATGGTTTGGGTGGAGACTTTTATGAAAAAAATATTCTTGATGTTTTTGATTATAAACTTGATAACATTCAAGATATTGCTGCTTTTAATGGGTTGCTTGAAAATAATTATGTCAGCGCGAAAATTAAAGGTGCTTGGGCATTAAAAGCACCAAAGCTTTTTCCTTATGGAAATTTTGGCATAGGTTTTGCTCAAAGCATTTATGTGGCTTCAAATTTTACAGGTTCTGTGCCGACTGGACAAACCAGCATAGGAAATAGCGTTCATTTTAACATAAGAAGGGTTGATATTATGGAAATTCCTTTGTCTTATGCTTTTTCTGTGGATACTTTAGCGGGGCAGTTGAGCTGGGGAACGGCTGTTAAATTAATGAATTTATTTAATTCTCAAACCTCTCGTCTTTTGCTGACTACGGACAACAGAACCAGCATAAAGGACGACATTCAAAAGACACTTAAGGGTTCAAATGCTGATTTAGCGTCAAATGTTGGTCTTGATGTCGGTTTTGCATATACGCCCATACATATTCCCGGCTTTACCTTAGGTGTAGTTGGGAAAAACCTCAACACCCCAAAATTTGACTTTAAAAATGGTAAATTAACCTTACATCCGCAAGCAAGGCTGGGCATAGCTTATGATTTTTATGAGTATTTTACCATAGCTAGCGATATAGATTTAAGCGAAAATTCTATGCTTTCTCCTTATGGAGAGCCACAACAAAAATCCCAAAAGCTAGGACTCGGACTTGAAACGCATAATCTTTTTGTCGATACAAGATGGGGTATAGCAAGAGATTTGCGACAAGATAATGGGGCTATACTTTCCTTTGGTATGGGTGTTGGGCTTTTGGAATTTGGGCTTGCTGTTGGCACAAAAGAGGTAAAAGTGAAAGATAAGAGATACCCAAGATATTTCGCCATTCAACTTGGTGGAAATTTTGAATTTTAAACTATGATTTTTTAGCGAATTTAAGCCTTAAAATTTGCACATATAAACACAAAGTGCTTAAAATTGCTAAAGTCGCGCTGATAAAATGAAACCAAGTAAGAGCTAAGGCTGCTGAGAATAAAAAGAGCAAAAATAAAGGCACACCGTAGCGAATCTCTTTGATACAATGAATATTGAAAAGTATATAGGTGTCTATCAAAACAAATATAAAGCGTAGATATAACCATATATCAGCATCTATGGTTGATTGTGGCACGATAAACACTTTCCTGGTTTAGATGGTCCCCCAGAATATAAAGGGTCATTTAAGCTCGGAGCATTAAGATATGACGAATATGTCCATCCCAAACGAATTAATAGTCCTATAATTGGGGCAGCTCTATCCTCTTGCATTTTTTCTTCATAAGGACAAGATGTAGCATAAAGCACTGTTGTCATTAGTATAGCAAAGCTTATTTTTTTTATCATCATAATATCCTTTTGAAAATATAACTTTGAGAATTATAATTAAAAAATACTTAAATAATCCTTAAGAAAAATAATTAACTTAAAGCCTCTAAAAACTCTGTCTTTATATCTTTTTGAGAAATAATGTCAAATTTTTCGCCCTCAAATTCAAAAGCTAAACGATGAGAGTGCAAACATAATCTTTTTGCTCCTGTAATAGTAATTCTATCATCAACGCTCATTTTTTTGTCCAAAATAGCCTCAATATCTGTTTTTTCTAATCCGTATAAAGGTTCGCCCAAAATTCTATGTTTCATATGAAACAAGTGCAAACGAATTTGATGCTGTCGTCCCGTAAGGGGTCGAACCAAAAGAAGTGAAGCATTAATGTCCTTAAAAAATTCAAGTCTTTTAAACTCAGTCCTTGCCTCTTTGCCACCCTCATTTAAAGGGCAAATTCGCATTCTTGTTTTTATGCTATCATAATTCCCCGCTAAATTCATCGGCTCATCACACACAAATTCAAGCGGTGTTTCTCCATAAGCTAGGGCAATATATTCTTTTTGAATTTGTTTTTTTTCAAACATAGTTTTGAGTATAATTTGTGTTTTCTTATTTTTTGCCACTAAAATCAAACCGCTCGTTTCTCTGTCAAGCCTATGAGCTACACAGGCTTCTTTTCCATATAAATGCCAAATTTCATCGCACAGGCTGTAAGCGCAGTTTCGTCCATTTGGGTGGCTTAAAATTCCGCTTTGTTTATCAAAAACGGCAAAGTTTTGATTATCAAAAAGCGGTTTTTGCCCTTGTGGAGCATTTTTATAGACTATAAGTTCGACCTCTCCTTTTAAAATTTGATTCTTTTTTGTAATTAAAATTTCATTACAAAAAAGTCTTTTTTTATCAATGAGCTTTTGAGCATCGCTCATTGAAATTTTTAAATTTTTCATAAGGATTTGAAAGGCTGGTAATTCATCATTTTCAAGTTTAATCTTTTTATAAGCCAAATTTAAACCTTTTATAATTTTTTTCAGTTATAATTACCTTTTTATTTTCAAAAATTATAACAAAAGGTGTTTAATGATAAAGCGTTACAGCAGGGAACTTATGGCAAAAAAATGGGACTTGCAAGCTAAATACGAAGCTTGGCTTAAGGTCGAACTTGCTGCTGTTAAAGCGTGGAATGAACTTGGTTTTGTAGATGATGAAAGCTGTAATAAAATTCTTGCTAATGCCAAATTTGACATAGGGCGCATTGACGAGATAGAAAAGACGACAAAGCACGATGTCATAGCATTTCTCACAAGTGTGAGTGAAAATTTAGGCGCAGAGAGTAGGTTTTTGCACTATGGAATGACTTCAAGCGACTGCATAGACACGGCTGTGGCTTTGCAAGTAAGAGATAGCCTTGATTTAATCATCGCTGACACGCAAAATTTACTCAAAGCACTTGAAAAAAGGGCGTTTGAATTCAAAGACACTCTTATGGTTGGGCGTAGCCACGGCATACACGGCGAGCCGATAACCTTTGGGCTGGTGTTAGCGGTTTGGTTTGATGAGATAAAGCACGCTTTAAGCTTGCTTGAAAACGCAAAAGAGTGCATAAGCTATGGAAAACTCAGCGGTGCGATGGGAAATTTCGCTCACGCTCCGCTTGAATTTGAAGAAAAGGTTTGCAAAAATTTAGGCTTAAAGCCAGCACCCGTGTCAAATCAAATCATTCAGCGCGACAGATACGCCCAGGTCATCTCAGCCCTTGCCATTTTAGCGGCAAGTTGCGAGAAAATTGCCGTCAATATCAGGCACTTACAACGCACAGAAGTGTATGAGGCGGAGGAATTTTTCTCACAAGGGCAAAAGGGCAGTTCGGCGATGCCACACAAGCGAAACCCCGTTTTAAGCGAAAATATCACGGGGCTTTGTCGCATAATCCGCTCTTTTGTAACGCCCGCGCTTGAAAATGTCGCCCTTTGGCACGAGCGCGATATAAGCCATTCAAGTGTGGAGCGTTTTATGTTGCCTGATAGCTTTGTAACGGCTGATTTTATGTTGGTGCGGCTTACGAACTTAATCGAAAATTTGCTTGTGTATCCGCAAAATATGATGAAAAATTTAAATTTAACAGGCGGTTTGGTTTTTTCACAAAGGGTGCTTTTGGAGCTACCTTTAAAGGGTATAAGTCGCGAAGATGCCTACAAAATCGTGCAAAGAAATGCGATGAAAGTGTGGGAGGATTTGCAATGCGGCAAAGAAGTTTTAAATTCAAAAGGGGAAAGCTTGTTTTTGCAATCTTTACTTGAAGATAAGGAGCTAGGACAGAGTTTATCAGAGCAAGACATTAAAAAATGCTTTGATTACACATATTACACCAAAAATGTTGATGCAATTTTTGCACGAGTTTTCGTAGATTGAAAGGAGAAAAAAAAAAAAATGAAAGTAGTCAAAAGGAGCGGAAGAGTCGAAGAATTAGACATTTCCAAAATCAAAAAATGCACAAGTGAGGCTGTTGAAGGACTTAGCGGAGTAAGTCTTAGTGAATTAGAACTTGATGCAAAAATTCAGTTTAGAGACGGCATTTCCACAAAAGAAATCCAAGAAACCTTAATAAAAACCGCTGTGGATAAAATCGATGTGGATTGCCCTGATTGGACCTTTGTTGCGGCAAGACTTTTTTTATACAGCCTGCACAAAAGAGTAAGCGGGATAAACCGCTACAATCACCTTAAAGAATACTTTGAAAAAGGCGAAAAAGAAGGGCGCATTTTGTTGGGGCTGAAAGAAAAGTATGATTTGGACGACTTAAACGACTACATAAAGCCTGAACGGGATTTGCAATTTACTTATTTGGGCATAAAAACCCTTTATGATAGGTATCTCATCAAGGACAAAAAGGGCGAGCCGATAGAACTGCCACAACAAATGTTTATGGGCATAGCTATGTTTTTGGCTCAAAATGAATTTAACCCACAAGAATGGGCGAAGAAATTTTATGATTTAATCTCCAAATTTGAAGTAATGCTTGCCACGCCGACACTCTCAAACGCAAGAACTACAAGGCATCAACTCTCATCTTGCTACATAGGCAGCACGAGCGACAATATAGAAGGCATTTTTGATTCTTACAAAGAAATGGCTTTGCTTTCTAAATTTGGCGGTGGCATAGGCTGGGACTGGTCTAAAGTGCGCGCTATGGGCGGCAGCATTGATGGGCATAAAAACGCCGCTGGGGGCATCATACCTTTCTTAAAAATCACCAACGACATAGCCGTAGCGGTTGATCAACTTGGCACACGAAAGGGCGCAATCGCCGTTTATATCGAGCCTTGGCATATGGATATAAATGATTTTATTGATTTGCGCAAAAATTCAGGCGAGGAAAGAAGAAGAGCCCACGAGCTTTTTCCAGCCTTGTGGATAAATGATTTGTTTATGAAAAGGGTCAAACAAAATGACAAATGGACACTTTTTGACCCGCTTGAAACGGGCGATTTGTGCGAACTTTATGGAGAAAAGTTTGAAAAGAGATATGAAGAATACGAAAAAAATGAACATATCTCCAAAGAAATAGTCGATGCTAAAGAGCTTTGGAAAAAGATTTTGCTTAATTATTTTGAAACAGGAATGCCCTTTTTGTGCTTTAAAGATACAGCAAATAGGACAAATCCAAACAGTCATTCAGGTATAATTAGAAGTTCAAATTTATGCACGGAAATCTTTCAAAACACCGAGCCAAACTACTATCAAATCAAAGTCATTTTTGATGATTTAAGCGAACTTCACTTAGATGAGGAGCAAATCATTCAAATTGATGGTGGTTACAGCAAACCAGCCAAAAAAATCTCCTCTCTTGACAGCATAAACGGCAAAAAGGTTTATATAGTCGAAAAATTTAAAAATGACGGCAAAACCGCCGTTTGCAACCTAGCAAGCATAAATTTAAGCAAGATAAACACCAAAGAAGACATCGCAAGAGTCGTGCCAACGGCGGTGAGAATGCTTGATAATGTGATTGATTTGAATTTTTATCCGCACATAAAGGTAAAAAACACAAATTTAAAATCCCGCAGCATAGGACTTGGTGTAATGGGCGAAGCGCAAATGCTTGCAGAAGCACAAATTCATTGGGGCAGCGATGAGCATTTGTTTAAGATAGATGAAATAATGGAAAATATAAGCTATGAGTGCATACAAGCTAGCTCAAATTTGGCTTTAGAAAAAGGTTCTTATCCTGATTTTGATGGCTCAAATTGGAGTAGAGGTATCTTTCCTATCGATGTAGCGAGCGAAAAGGCAAAGGCGCTGACTTTAAGGGAGGGGCTTTTTGAGCAAAGTTCTTGTGATTGGGACAAATTGCGCGAAAAGGTGAAAAAAGACGGAATGCGAAACGGCTATTTGATGGCTATCGCACCCACTTCAAGCATCTCCATACTCGTAGGCACAACCCAAACCATAGAACCTGTGTATAAACGAAAATGGTTTGAACATAATTTAAGCGGGATTATCCCTGTTGTTGTTCCAAATTTAAACCTTGATTCTTGGGGATATTATACTTCAGCTTATGAACTTGACCAAAAAATTCTAGTAAAGGCTGCTGCTGTGCGCGCTAAATGGATAGACCAAGGACAAAGCCTCAATATCTTTATGTCGCTGGATAAAGCAAGTGGTGGATACCTCAATGAAATTTACACTCTAGCGCACGAACTTGGCATAAAATCGACCTATTATTTGCGTAGCGAAAGCCCTGACAGCACAAAGGTAGATGTGGCGGACAGAAGCATAGAATGCGAAGGGTGTCAGTGAAATTTACTTGCTTTGTGTAAATTTATTTGACCTTGAATCTCGTGTGGCTTTATTTTTGTGGCAAAGATTGCTTTTTTATGACTTGCCACGCCATTTTGCGAAAATGGCTTACAAGGGCAAAATGCGTAAAATTTTGTGTAAATTTGATTTTAAGGGCGAAATTGAGTTAAATTTCACAAAAAATTTGACAAAAAAGCAAAAATCTGCAAAAATTTCAAGCTTTTTTGCAAAAAAATGCTAGAATTTAAAATAAACTTAAGCTTTACAAGGCTACAATTATCCACATATTTTTATTTTTGGGAGTATAAATTTTATCAATGAGAGAAGATATTATCGCCTATCAATGCGAGGGCAATATCATAGACACGCAAAGTGCAACTTCAAAAGAGTTTGACCCCATTTATTTTGATAATTCACCCAAATGTTTAGAAGTGCTACGCCACAGCTGTGCGCACCTTATGGCACAAGCGATAAAAGCCCTTTACCCTGAGGCTAAATTTTTCGTAGGTCCCGTCATCGAGGACGGCTTTTATTATGATTTTCGCGTGAGTGAAAAGTTAAGCGATGAGGATTTGCCAAAGATTGAAGCAAAGATGAAAGAATTTGCAAACGCTAGGCTTGAAATTTCGCGTTATGAGCTTGACAAAAGCGAGGCAGTGGCTAAATTTAAAGATGATGATTTAAAGCAAGAGGTGCTTTTAAGGATACCGCAGGGCAAGGTTGGCATTTATAGGCAGGGCGATTTTGAGGACTTGTGTCGCGGTCCGCATTTGCCAAATACCAAATTCTTGCAGTTTTTCAAGCTCACGCGCATTGCTGGGGCTTATTTGGGCGGCGATGAAAAAAGAGAAATGCTCACGCGCATTTACGGCACAGCCTTTGCGGACAAAGAGAGCTTAAAAGAGCATTTACGCATTTTAGAAGAGGCGAAAAAACGCGACCATCGCAAACTTGGCACACAGCTCAAACTCTTTCATTTTGATGAGCAAATCGGCGGAGGCTTGCCGCTTTGGCTGAGTAATGGAGCTAGAATGCGCTCAAAATTAGAGCATATCTTGTATAAAGTCCATAGAATTCGAGGCTATGAGCCTGTTCGCGGACCTGAAATCCTTAAAGCTGAGGCGTGGAAAATCAGCGGACACTACGCAAACTACAAAGAAAATATGTATTTTACGCAAATTGATGAGCAAGAGTATGGCATAAAGCCGATGAACTGCGTAGGACACATAAAAATTTATCAAAGCGAAGTGCGAAGTTACCGCGATTTGCCGATAAAGTATTTTGAGTATGGCGTGGTGCATCGCCACGAAAAAAGCGGGGTTTTGCACGGGCTGTTTCGCGTGCGTGAATTCACACAAGATGACGCGCATATCTTTTGTATGCCAAGCCAAATCAAACCGCTTGTGCTTGAAATTTTAGACTTTGTTAGCTCGCTAATGCGTGCTTTTGACTTTGAGTATGAAATGGAAATCTCCACAAAGCCCGAAAAAGCCATAGGAAATGATGAAATTTGGGACAACGCCACAAGGGCTTTAAAAGAGGCTTTGGACGAACAAGGGCTTAAATACGGCATTGACGAGGGCGGCGGAGCTTTTTATGGACCAAAGATAGACATAAAAATCACAGACGCCTTAAAGCGCAAATGGCAGTGCGGGACTATACAAGTGGATTTTAACTTACCCGAACGCTTTGAGCTTGAATACACCGCAAGCGATAACACCAAACTACGCCCCGTAATGCTTCACCGCGCGATTTTGGGTAGCTTTGAGCGCTTTATCGGCATTTTGACAGAGCATTGTGCGGGTGAGTTTCCGTTTTTCATCGCGCCTACGCAAGTGGGCATAGTGCCAATAGCTGCAAATCATCAAAACTACGCCAAAGAAATTTACGCTGAGCTTTTAAATTTGGGTGTAGATAGTGAAATTTATGATAAAAATGAGAGTTTGAGTAAGAAAATCCGCACCGCCGAGCAGCAAAGGCTGCCGATGATTATCGTTTTGGGCGATGAGGAACTTTCGCAAAAAAGCGTTGCCTTGCGCGACCGCAGGGCTAAAATACAAAAAAACCTTTCTTTGAAAGAGTTTTTAAATTTTGTAAAGGAGAAATTAGATGAGGTGCGTTTTTGAGTAAGGAAAAAGATGTATTGCTCAACGAAGAAATAAGAGCGGGAGAACTTCGCTGTGTTGGTGATGATGGAGAGGTTTTTGGAATTTTAAGCCGCGAAGAAGCCTTAAAACTCGCTGAAAAAAAAGGACTTGACCTAGTTTTGATTTCGCCAGAAGCAAAACCGCCCGTAGCCAAGATAATGGACTTTGGCAAATTCCGCTATCAGCAGGAAAAAAAGCAAAAAGAAGCGAAAAAAAAGCAAAAGGTTATCGACATTAAGGAAATCAAACTTTCAGTTAAAATCGCGCAAAATGACATAAATTATAAAGTCAAGCACGCTTTGGAGTTTTTAGAGCAGGGTAAATTTGTGAAATTTCGTGTGTTTTTAAAGGGGCGCGAGATGTCAAACCCAGAAGTTGGCGTTGCATTGCTTGAACGAATTTATCAAAGCATAGAAGACAAGGCAAGCCGCGAGAAAGAGCCAAATTTTGAAGGACGCTATGTCAATATGCTTGTAACGCCGAAGAAGGTGTAAATTCAAATGGCGAAAGTGGATAAAATTATCATACAAGGCTACAAATCCATTAAATCCTTAGGGGAATTTGAACTTAAAAATTTAAATATACTCATCGGGGCTAATGGAGTTGGTAAAAGTAATTTTATCTCCGCTTTTAGACTGCTTAATGAAATGTATAATAAAAGATTGCAGCTTTATACTCAAAGCAAATCGCCTGATAATTTTTTATATTTTGGCAGAAAACATACGGAGAAAATTTTTTTTGAATTTAAGTTCGCTTTAAATAAATATAATGTGGAACTTATTCCAACGCAAGAAAACAAACTTTTAATTAAAGATGAAAAAGGTTATTTTTTGGATTTAAAAGAAATATCACTGTTAATCTTGGGCAAAATTTAGAAGAAAGTCGTCTTAGTGAGATTGAAAAATACTCTCCTTCCAAAGCCGTAGCAAGGTATATTAAAGATTCAATTCAACAATGGAAAATCTACCACTTCCACGACACTAGCGATACCTCAAAAATGAAAGGCAAATGTGCGAGCATAGATAATCTTATTTTTAAACAAGACGCCCAAAATCTAGCCCCATACCTTAAAATGCTTAAAGACAAATTTAAAGAGCATTACGAGCAAATCATCGCTACCATACAAATGGTCGCGCCATTTTTTGGTGGTTTTATATTAAGAGATGATGAATATATCCAGCTTGAATGGTTTGATAAAACGGACCCTGATACGCCTTTTAAAGCACATTATTTATCAGATGGCACACTTCGTTTTGTCGCCCTTGCGACCTTGTTGTTGCAACCTTTTGAGCTAATGCCAGACACACTTATCATCGATGAACCTGAGCTTGGATTGCACCCATTTGCTCTTTGCATTTTAAGCGAGCTGATTAAACGAGCAGGTAAAGAAAAGCAAATCATTATTTCTTCGCAATCAGTTGAGCTTATCAATTATTTTGAACCACAGGACATTATAGTTGTGGATAGAGAAGATAATCAATCCACATTTAAAAGGTTGGAGGCAAAAGATTTACAGGTTTGGCTTGAGGATTATTCTTTGGGTGAAATTTGGAAGAGTAATCTTATAGGCGGTCGTCCTTGATGAAAAGAGTTTATATCATTTGCGAAGGGCAGAGTGAAGAGACTTTTGTCAAACATATTTTATCTCAACATTTTGAAAATTTACAAATTTATCTTACACCTATTGTCATACCAACTTCTCGCAAACAGAAAGGTTGGGGATTAAACTACGATAGAGTAAAATTTTTTATTACCAATACGCTTATATACTTGATAGAAATGGACCTGATTGCATCCAAAGTGGGATAAATTTAAGAGTGTCTGAGGGAAGGTATAGTGTGAGTTGGCATAATTATGGCATAAGGGCAAATACACTTCAAATTTATAATAACTTTGTTCCATTTGCTAGAAGCACACTCATTTACAATGGACACACACCAAAAGACACTGAAGGTTGTATGCTTATAAATGATTATGTTGTGGATAAATTTGATGATATCGTATTTCAAAACGAACAAGAGGGTGAAACAAAAGAGCATAGATTAGCAAAATCTTTAAAGAAAGACTTCACAAAAGAAATACTAGGCAAAAGAAATACTAGGCAAAAGAAGATGGCGCAATTGGTAGAGTGATAAATGAGCATAGTGGATTATTCCCCGACTTTGATGAGATAGTGAAAAAAATCGGATATGATGTATATCATAGCAATTGGGAAATGCAATT
>CAKVDW010000001.1 GCA_934728065.1 uncultured Campylobacter sp. | reverse complement strand
ATCTTAAATTTTCTTATTTATAAAGCCCTATAAATTTAAGCCAAATGCGTTTAAAAGTATGACAAGCCTTAATGAGAATAAAGCCGTGTGAATTTGTATCGATGAGAGCGGTTGAGATTTAATGACACGGCAAAAAGGCACACGCTACGCTTTGTGCCTTTTTGCAAGGATTGATTTTGTGTAGTTTTTATATAGTTTTTATAGAGTTGTTTATTATTTTTAATTTAGTTTTTAATTTAATTTTATCTAGTTTTTATCATTTATTTTATTTATAAATAAAAATATTAGCTTGAAGTCAAAAACGCATTTTCGTGCCAAATTCAAGGCTTAAATTCACAAAATTTTGCTAAAATTAGTGCGAATTTAATTTGTAAAGAGAGAAAATGAAAAAAGCATTACTGAGCGTGAGCGATAAAACAGGCATTGTGGAGTTTGCCAAAAGCCTTGTGGATTTGGGCTTTGAGCTACTTTCCACAGGTGGGACATACAAACTTTTGCGAGAAAGTGGCGTTTTGGTGCAAGAAGTGAGCGATTTTACGGGCAGTGCCGAGCTTTTTGATGGGCGCGTGAAAACCCTGCACCCTAAAATTCACGGCGCAATTTTACACAAAAGAGACGATGAAAAGCACTTGCAAGAAGCGCGAGATAACGATATATCAAGCATTGACTTGCTTTGCGTGAATTTATACCCTTTTGAAAGCACGACAAAAAGGACAGATGAGCTTGATGAGATAGTTGAAAATATCGACATAGGCGGACCCGCGATGATAAGAAGCGGAGCAAAAAACTACAAAAGTGTTATCGTGGTGTGCGACACAAAAGACTATGAGAACATAATTTGCAAGATAAAACGCGGCGAAGATGATGAGAAATTCAGGCTAAATTTGATGATAAAAGCCTACGAACACACAGCCAGCTATGATAGTTTCATCGCTAATTATATGAACGAGCGATTTTTTGGGGGTTTTGGCGAACGCAAATTCATAGTCGGCAAAAAGGTTTTTGAGACAAAATACGGCGAAAATCCGCACCAAAAGGGTGCGCTTTATGAGTTTGAGAGCTTTTTCAGTCAGCATTTTAAGGCGCTTAAAGGCGAGGCGAGTTTTAACAATCTCACCGACATAAACGCCGCCACTCATCTTGCCAGCTCTTTTGGCGAGCGTGCGGCTGTGGCTATCGTCAAGCACGGCAACCCTTGCGGCTTTGCGCTCAAAGATAGCTTGCTTGAAAGCTACACGCAGGCGTTAAAATGCGACAGCATAAGCGCTTATGGCGGTGTGGTGGCGATTAACGGCACGCTTGATGAGAATTTAGCGCGCAAAATCAACGAAATTTATGTCGAGGTTATAATCGCCGCAAATGTCGATGAAAAGGCACTTAGCGTGTTTGAGGGCAAGAAGCGCATTAAGATTTTCACACAAGAGGCTGAATTTTTGTGCGTGAAGCGAGACAAGTATGATTTCAAGCACATTTTGGGCGGTTTTGTGTATCAAAACGCCGATGAAGTGGCTATCAGCGAGCTAGCAAATGCCGAGCAAAAAAGCCAAAGAAGTGCCAGCACAAACGAGCTAAAAGACCTTGATATAGCCATCAAAATCGCCGCTCTTACGAAATCCAACAATGTCGTGTATGTCAAAGACGGCGCGATGGTTGCCATAGGTATGGGAATGACAAGCCGCATAGACGCCGCAAAAGCCGCTATAAACAAGGCTACACAAATGGGACTTGACTTAAATGGCTGTGTGCTAGCGAGCGAGGCGTTTTTTCCTTTCCGCGACAGCGTAGATGAGGCGAGCAAGGTGGGCGTGCGCGCCATAGCCCAGCCCGGTGGCAGCATACGCGATGATGAAGTGATACAAGCAGCCGATGAATACGGCATCGCGCTTTATTTCACAGGCGTGCGACATTTTTTGCACTAAAAATTTGTTTTAACGACTGCTTACAAAGCGAAGATGAATAAAGCTTTTTATAGTCTTTGTTTGGCTATTTGCTGTAAGTTTTAACTCCTTAAATTCAAAGAAAAGTGAGGAGTTTTGAATGCCCTTTATAAAGGAAAGACTTTTGTAAAAACTGCTTTCAAATTCGATAAAACTATCATTAATGTTAAATAGTTCATCTTTATTTGAGTTATTTTTAATATTTGTAAAGCTTATGTTTTCTCTTGTAGCTATGGCATAAATTTCATCAAGGTAGCTCTTGTGCTGAGCTTCAAAATGCCTTAAAAAAGAGTTAAGTTCATCAAGCTCGAGTTTTTGTTTTTGGGTGAGTGTGTGTAAGTTTTGAGTATTTTGGACAAGTCTTTTTTCTTCCTCTAATGCTAACAAATCCCTATCAAAAAGCGTATAAAACAAGGTTTGAGAGAGATTAAATCCAAGCAAAATTCCAAACAGCAAAGCAAGTATAAAAAGCAACACTCGCTCTTTGACATTAAGTTTGTTAAGATAAAAACATATTTTTTCACTCATTTTTTAACTCCAAACTCAACTCATAAAAATCGCCCAAAAGTTCTTTGTTTTTCAGCGTAAAAAAGCTATTTAAATACAGCTCTTTAATAAAACCTGCGCTCGCTTTATCATTTGGCATTAATATTTTTATTTCCCTATCTTTAAGCTCCAAATTTACAATCTTCGCCCTATTTTGATAAATTAAAGAAAAAAGCGTTTGTAAGGTGTCAAGCAAGAGCATAGGTTTTAACTCTTTGTTGATAAAATCAACCCTTGCTTTCATCTGTTCTATGCTTAAGGTGTTGTTTGTGTTTTGTTTTTCTAAATCATCAAAGCGAAGTTCTTTTTGATTTAAATCATCATTTAAATTTAAAAAAGAATTTTTTATATCATTTTGCCTTACATAAAATTCGCAAATGGGAAAAATAAAACCCAGCAAAAAACTTAACAAAAACCCAGCAACAAGCCTTTTTAAAAAGGTGTTTTTAATTTTATGTCTTAAAAAATTACTCGTATTTTCCTCTCTTTTCATTTGCAAAAATACTAAATCTTTGATTTGAAAATTGCTAGAAAATTCGCCAAGTTTAAAATTTAAAACTTGCAATTTGTTTGATAAAAATTGAGCAAAATTAAACTCATCATTGATGAAAACAAGGCTTTTGCATTCATAAAGCTCAAAAAGAGGTTTTAAAAAAACATAAAGTCGCTGTTCTAAAAAATTTTGTTTTATATCTTGGTCTTTGTTTTGCAAATAATCAAGGCTAAATTGCGGAATGTTTTTAAGACACAAAAGATTTTCTCCCTCAAAAAAGGCGACAAAACCATAATTTTGCCTTAAAACAAGCACAGCATAAGAAGTTGAAAGCTTAGTTTTGTTTGCAAAAATTTCTTTATTTTGCGAAATAACAAAGTCTTGCCACTTATTTAAATTTCTCCAAACCAAAGCCTCGCAAAAAGCAAAATCAAATTTTTGCTCTAAATTTTCATACAAAGTTAAGAAAACAAAACTTTTGTCTATATTTAAAATATAGCTCATAGCGTAATTAAAACCCTCTTTAATGCCAAGTTCATCGCAAGCTTTTTCAAATAAATATTCCTCTAAATTTTCATTTTTTAAGGGTGGTTTTTCAAGCTGAATACAAAGAATTTTGTCAAATTCTATCACTTGCGCGTTTTGTGAATTTGCGCCTTTAGGGTTTAAAAATTTCGCTAAAATATTTTTCATCAAAACGCCACTTTTTTTAAAAATTCATCATCTTTTTGCCACGCTTTTTTTATTTGAATAAAAAGGTTGAGCATTATTTTTTTTTGTGTAAATTTGGAGATTTTAAACCTTGCACTTTTACCTAATCTTTTAAGAGAAGTGCCATCTTTTCCTATAAGTATGCCCTTATGTGCTGGCGTATCTGTGATGATAATGGCGTCAATAAATGAAATTTCAGGCTCTTCTTTAACTTTTTGCACGAAAACCTCACAAGAATACGGCAACTCATCGCTAAAATTTTCAAACAAAGCTTCTAAAATAAAGTCTCTAAAAAGCTCTTTTTCGCTTGTGTTTGTAAGAAATTCGGGTTCAAAAAAATAAGGATGCTCTGGCAAATACTTACATAATTCATCAAGCAAGGACTTTTTGTTACTTTTTTGCCTACAAGAAAAAGGGATAATAGCTTTAAATTGCTTGCTGAATTTTGCATATTCTTCGAGTTTTTTTAAAATTTGCTCGTTTTTGGCTAAATCAATCTTATTTAAAAGCACTATATGTTCAACTTTACATTTTTGCAAAAAGTTTTCATATTCTTTTATATCATCAAAAATGCTTGCCACAAAGAGCGCAAAATCACACTGAGATAAAGAATTCATCGCTACTTCAACTAATTTTTGATTAAGTTTTTTTTCGCTTTGATGAAGTCCTGGAGTATCAACAAAAATGAGCTGGTTACCCTCGTGCATAATAATAGCGTTTAATTTTCGGCGCGTAGCATTTTTTTTATGTGAAACAAGGGCAAGTTTTTGTTCGCTTAAGGCATTGATAAGCGAGCTTTTTCCTGCATTTGTCCGTCCTATAAGGCTGATAAAACCACTTTTCAAATTCAATATCCATTCTTTTTGAGGAAATTTTATGAAACTTTAGCGTAAAAAACTTGAATTTGTGGTTAAATGATTAAAATCATTTTAAATTTTTACTTTATTTCTTGTTAATAAATTATAAGTTATAATTCAAAATAAATTTAAGGGATATAAATGGCATTTGTAAGCGTAGAACAAGCGATTAAGGATTTACAAGCGGGCAAAATGCTCGTGATGGTCGATGCTGAGGACAGAGAAAATGAGGGGGATTTGATTTTTGCGGCGCAATTTTCAAGCAAAGATAAGGTAAATTTCGCCATAACACACGCTCGTGGCGTGCTTTGCGTGGCTTTAAATGAAGCCATTGCCCGCCATTTCGAGCTGCCCTTAATGGTGCGCGAAAACACCTCCACGCACGAGACGGCTTTTACCATAACCTGCGATGCAAAGGACACTTTAACGGGCGTTAGTGCTTATGAGCGCGACAAAACCATACGCATTTTTGCCGATAAGGGCGCAAAGGCTGATGATTTCGTGCGACCAGGGCATATAAACCCACTCATAGCAAAAAAAGGCGGAGTTTTAGAGCGCACAGGACACACAGAAGGCACGGTGGATTTGTGTCGCTTGGCAGGGCTTACAGAAGCTTGCGTGATTTGCGAGATAGTAAAAGATGACGGCGATATGGCGCGCAGGGCGGATTTGCTTGAATTTTGCGACAAATGGGAGCTAAATATGGTAGCCGTGAGCGACATCATCGAATACCGCTTGAAAAATGAAAGCCTCATCAAAGTAACCAGCGATACTCAAAGCACCATAGCGGGTTTTAACGCCCGTAAAATAGCCTTTACAGACCACAATGGCGCACAGCACATAGCCTTTGTCTTTGGCGCGCTAAAAAGAAGCGAGAATGTCAAATTTCACATTAGCGGAAGTGATTTTGAGCTTTTAACCTCCCAAAAATTCAGCGAACTTTTAGAGCAAATCGCATTTTTATCCCAAAATGGTGGAGTTCTCATCTGTATGCAAAGCCAAAAGAGCAGTAAAATCGAGTTTAAAAGCTATGGCATAGGCGCGCAAATCCTACGCCACTTAGGCATAGAAGAAGTTAAGTTGCTTGAAAAAAGCCAAAAAGACTTTGTGGCATTAGAGGGCTTTGGGCTGAAATTTAAAAAAAATTAAAAGGATAAATTTTCGTATAAATTTCAAAATTTAAGCCCTTATTCATCAAACAAGGTGTTGAATTTTTTGATAAAATCAAGTGGGTCAACCTGTGTGCCACCTGCAAAAATACCAAAATGCAAGTGCGCTCCCGTTACGCGCCCGCTGTCTCCGCTCAAAGCGATGATTTGCCCTTTTTTTACTCTTTGCCCTACTTTGACTTTAAGTTCTGACAAATGATAATACTGCGAAAAGATTTTATAGCCGTGGTCGATGACAACTGAGCCACCAGCATAGTATCTGTCCTTTGCGATGCGCACTATGCCGTCATTTGCTGCGATTATAGGTGTGCCAACAGCAGCGCGAAAGTCCGTCCCGCTGTGATAGCTTGCTAGGGTGTTGTTAAAAATTCTTGCTGTGCCAAATTTACTTGTAATAACCGAATCCAAAGGCAAGATAAATTTGCCATCAAATAAGGCTTCATCTGTGTAGGTTGCATACACGGCATTAGCCTCATCAAGTTCTTTTTGAATTCGTGCAAGCACTTCTTTGGGCGGTGTTACCTTGTTTTTGGCAACCTTTAAAATCTCTTTTGGATACACCCCATCATTTCCTAATAAATCATAATACAACCTTTGTCCATCTTGATATAAAGCCGTAACTTGCGCTCTTCTCACAGGTTTTTTATAAGCTGAACTAAACATTAAAATAACCCTGTTTTCTTTTGTGGGATGAACGAAAAATTTTTGCTTTTTCTCTTTTTTTAAGTTGCTTTTTATTTTTATATCTTTTAAGCCTTGTTTGTTAAACTGCAAAAACAACACTTGTCCCTTGCTGATATTTAAATCCCCTTTTGTATGCTTTGTCTCCCCAAAAAGTAAAACAAAACACAGGCAGGTCCCTAAAAATACTCTTTTCATAAGCTCACTTCCTTAATGTCCGCCACGCTTAAAAATGCCTCGTAAATCTCATAAACAAGGGCTTGGCGGTTGATTTTTAGTCTTTCATTTTTGACATTTATCATCACCTTGTCAAAAAAGTCGTCAATCTCGGGCTTTAAAGCAAACAAAGCCCTTAAAAGCTCGCTTGGCTTGGCGTTTGGCTCGCATTTTTTAAAGGCTTTGTAAAGTGCTTTTTCTTGCTGAGTTTCAAATAAATTCTCATCAACGCCCACAGACACCTTTACAGCGATATTTGCAAGCCTTTTAAAAGTGCTAAATTTCTCGCTAAAATCATCTTTTTTGCTCAAAGCAATCAAAGCCTTTATACTCTCATCAATACGCACTAAATCAGCATTTTGCGACATTAAAACGGCTTTGATGAACGAAGAGTTGGCATTATAAAGCGTATCAAGCCTTTCAAAGATAAAATTTTCAAGGCTTTGTAAGTCAAATTTTTTGTAATTTGGCGTGAGTTTGTTTAAAAGTTCGCGCAAGTTGAATTTAACGCCTAAATTTAGGGCTATTTTAATCACTCCATTTGCCGCACGCCTCAAAGCATAGGGGTCTTTCGTGCCGCTTGGTATTTTATTTACCGAAAAAAGTCCCATTAGCGTGTCAAGTTTGTTTGCTAGTGCCACGATACTTGAAAATTCATTGCTTGGCAAAGCCCCATTTTCAGCCTTTGGCAAATACTGCTCCCTTATGGCAAGGCTGATTTTATCGCTAAATCCTTGCGCTTTGGCATAGTAACTCCCCATAATGCCTTGAAGTTCTGTAAATTCATACACCATACTTGTGAGTAAATCAGCCTTTGCGTAGTGTATGGCTTGTGAAATGTCGCCAAATTCAGCGTTTTGATAAAGCTCGCAAAGTGCCTTTGCCACCGCTTTTTCGCGCTCGGCTTTGTCTTTAAGCGTGCCTAAACCCTCTAAATAAAGCACTCCCGCAAGTTTTTCAGGCTGCAAACCGCTTTTTAAGTCGTTTTGCCAGAAAAACATTGCATCTTTAAGCCTTGCTCGTAGCACGCGCTCGTTGCCATTGATGATTTGCGTGTAGTTTTCGCACACTGCATTTGCCACGACTATGAAGTGATTTGCCAGCTTTTCGCCCTTAAAAACGCCAAAATATCGCTGATTGTCGCGCATTGAGCTGATGATAACCTCGCTTGGAATTTGCAAAAATTCGCTTTCAAAGCTGCCTAAAAGGGCTTTTGGATACTCAGTTATAGCTACAACTTCGTCTAAAAGCTCGTTGTCCTCGCTGATTGCAACGCCGTTTTTAGCCTCAATGTCCTTAAATTCGGCTAAAATTTTCTCTCGCCTTTTGTTTTGATTTAAGATGACAAAGTTTTTTTCTAAAAGTTCAAAATACCCGCTAATGTCCTTAAATTCGCACAAATCATAGCTCACACTGCGGTGGATAAAGGTTTTTTTAGCACTTTTTACGCCATAGCTTTGAAAACTCACCAGCTCATCGCCCAGCACGCACACTAGCGAGCGAATGGCGCGGATAAACTCGAATTCTCCGTCTCCCCAGCGCATACTCTTGCCAAAATTTAGGCTTTTGAGCCACTTTTCTATCATTTTAGGCAAAAGTTCAGCACTTTTTTGCCCAGCGCACTTTTGCTGATGATAAAGCACTTCCTTGCCTTTGATTTGCTTAAATTCAAGCTCTTTTTCGCTGATGCCAGCCTTTTGCAAAAAGCTCTGCCCAGCAGCCGTGAGCTTGCCGTCTTTGTAGGCTATGTCCTTTGGAGCGCCGATGAATTCAGTGGTGCTGTCATCTTGTCTGTCGCTAAATGCTTCGTGCAAGAGCGTTAAGCGTCTTGGAGTGTAGTAAAAATCAAACTCGCTTTGCAAATGATACTCATCAAGCACCCTTTGCCACTTGCTTTGGATATTATCAAGCTCTTTAAGCAAAGGTTTTGCTGGTAACTCTTCAACACCGATTTCTATAAGCAATCTACTCATCATTTTCTTTCATTAAATTAAAGCGACATTTTACCTTAATTTTCTTTCAAAAAAGTTTAAGATTTTAAAATTTCAAAGAAAATACCCAAAAAATAACAAAAATTTAAAAAATAATAAAAAATTTACTTCATTGATTTTTTTGTTGGAGGGGGGGGGGGGGGGTAAAATATCATTATCTTTGCTTTTGCAAAGAAATTTATTTCAAAGGAATCATTATGAGAAAAGTTGTGTTAAGCCTTGCTTTAGCAGGGATTTTAGGTGCTACTAGTGCAGTAGCTGAAGAAAGCGGTGCTTTTGCTGATTTGAGTGCAGGCTCTGCTACTCATAAATTTAAAGACGGTGATAATAGTGTAAATTGAAAAAATCAAGCAACCCTATCAAGTAGGACTTCGATATACCTTTTCTTTTTAAAAAGAAAGTTAAAGTCTAAAGTGCTAAAAAGCACTTTAGATTTCATTTAATTAATTCTTGTGTGATAGTGGCGATTTCAAGTTCTTCGTCAGTAGGAATAACAAGAATTTTATGCTTAGAGTTTGCCTTGCTTATTGCTGAAATTTTGCCGTGTGAGTTTTGATTTATCTTATCATCAAGCTCAAAGCCAAGATGAGTAAGTTTTTCGCATACAAGTTTGCGTATGTTGTGTGAATTTTCGCCTATACCAGCAGTAAAGATAAGCGCATCGGTGCGTGGTAAAACTGTAAAATAAGCGCCTATATACTTAACCAAGCGATAAACATACATATTTAAAGCAAGTTCAGCTCTTTTGTCTCCGCTTTTTATGTGTGTTTCAACATCTCTTAAGTCATTATGTCCGCAAACGCCTAAAAATCCACTTTTTTTGTTCATAATAATGTCAAGTTCTTCTGTGGTAAGATGAGCTATGCGAACTAAGTGCGAAATGATAGCTGGGTCTATGTCCCCGCATCTTGTTCCCATCATCAGCCCTTCAAGCGGCGTAAAACCCATAGAAGTGTCGATACTTTTACCATTTTCTATGGCGCAAACACTCGCTCCATTTCCCAAATGAGCGCTAATGGCGTTAAATTTAGAATACTTTATATCTAAAAATTCAGCCGCCTTTTTACTTACATAAGAATGCGAAGTGCCGTGAAAGCCATATCTTCTAACACCTTCTTTTTTGTAAAACTCATAAGGCAAGGCATACATATAAGCATAGTCAGGCAAAGTAGCGTGAAAAGCCGTATCAAACACAGCGACATTTGGCACATTAGGCGCAGCTTCTATCATAGCTTGCATTCCAACAAGGTGAGCTGGGTTGTGAAGTGGAGCGATGACTGAAACTCTTCTAATTTCTTTAAGAATTTTCTTGTCGATAATGCAGTGTTCTACAAGGTTTTTACCTCCGTGCACTACCCTATGTCCACAGCCATCTAAATGGTTTAAATCCTCAACTATGCCCGTTTTATGCAAGAATTCGTTGATGATTTTAACACCTGCTTGATGATTTGGCACAGGTTCATCTCTGTGTTCTTCTTTTTTATCAATGAGATTTTTAAGCTCTATTTTTGAGCTATGCTCTCCGATTTTACCGACCAAACCGCTGGCAACAGGCACTTGTTTTTCATAGAGTTTGAATTTTATCGAGCTAGAACCCGAATTTATAACCAAAATTTTCATTTTTTCTCCTTTTTTAGTTATCTTTTGCTTGAATCGCACTTAAGATGACTGTATTGACAATGTCATCAACTAAACAACCTCGACTTAAATCATTCACAGGTTTTTTAAGTCCTTGTAAAACAGGTCCTATTGCCAAAGCATTTGCTGTTCTTTGAACAGCTTTATAAGCTATATTTGCGGCGTTTAAATCAGGGAAGATAAAGACATTTGCCTGCCCTGCTACTTTAGAATCAGGCATTTTGCTTTTTGCTGTAAGCGGGTCAATGGCAGCGTCAAATTGTAAAGGTCCATCAATAAGCAAATCAGGGTAGTTTTCTTTTGCAAATTTTACCGCCTCTTTACTCGCATCTACACTAACACCGCTTCCGCTGTTGCCCGTAGAATAAGAAAGTATGGCAACTTTTGGCTCTATACCAAAGGCTTTAGCTGTGCTAGCACTTGTATAAGCAATCTCTGCAATTTGTTCTGGTGTGGGATTTGGTGTAACCGCACAGTCTGCAAAAAACAAGACAGTATCTTCCAAACTCATAAAAAACGCCCCTGAAACAGTGCTGACACCGCTCTTTGTTTTAATGAGTTGTAAGGCTGGGCGAATGGTCTCAGCTGTGGTTGTGCTAGCTCCACTCACCATAGCTTGTGCTTTGTTTGTATGCACCAAAAGTGTGCCAAAATAAGTCCTATCCCTAACAAGCTTTTGTGCTTCTTCCTCGCTTAGCCCTTTTTCTTTTCGCGCCTCATAAAGTATGCTCGAAAATTCGGCAAGCAAAGGTGAATTTGCTGAATTCATCATCTTTGCTTTGCTTAAATTTAAGCCTAAATTCGTGGCTTTTGCTTGAATTTCGCTCTCATCGCCAAGCAGTATCAAATCAACAAAATCGTGCGCTAACAACACATTTGCCGCTTGCAAAATGCGCTCATCATCGCTTTCTGGCAAAACAACAGTTTTCTTGTCTTTTTTAGCCTTTTTGGCAAGTTCAAAACCAAAGCGGTTTGGTGTCATAAAGCCATAATGATGAATTTCTTTAAAATCACCCACCTTAAAATTTTCATCAATAAGATGAAATTCGTGTTTGCCAAGCTTTTGAGTTAAAAAAGCCTCTATTGCTTGCTTATTTTCTTTATTTGTTAGTGCATAAATGGGCGTGTTAAGCTCTTTGGCAAGATTTACATTAAATTCAAAATCCCCCAAAAGCTCGCCATTTGGCACTCCTAAAACCAAAACAAAGTCAAATTCAGCCTTTAAGCACTCATAATCATCAATGATTTTCGCAAAAAAACCATTTTGATTTTTACTGTAAGCCTTGTAAGCTTCTTGCAGAGTGTAGCTGCATTTACTTTGTAAAGCTTTATCACATTGAATGGGCGCAAAAACCGCAACTTTTTTGTGTTTTTTTTGCACAGCTTCAAACAACTGTTTGCTAAGCTTATCATCTAATTTATCGTTTGAATAGATGAGATACAAACTTTTCATCAACTTTCCTCCTTTATCAAAGCAAAATTTTGGAACTGTATTTGCTTTAGCTTTTATAATTTTACAAGTCGAAATATAAAATAAACTTTAATAAGGATAAAAAATGCAATTTTTATTAATCTTTGTGTTACTTTTTGCACTTTCAGGTTGCGGGGCAACTACTGAACCACAAATCAGTATGAAACCGCCAGCTTATGTGGAGGAATTGCCACCAAAACAAAGCGACAATATAGAGGTTTCAGCAGGCTCGCTTTTTGGAAAGGGCGATAACCCTTTATTTTCCGATAAAAAGGCGATGAATGTTAATGATTTGGTTACCGTTGTTATACAAGAAAGCACTTCACAAACAACGCAAGCTAATAGAGCAACTTCAAAGACTAATAATTCAAATTTAGGCGGTGCTACCCTTAGTGCTGGTGGAGCATTAGGCAGACTTGCGAGTATGATTAATGATTATTCAAGTTTAGGTTTTCAAACAAATTCAACAGCAAATTACACAGGTCAAGGCTCACAAAGCAGAAATGAAAGCTTTAATACAACCATTTCAACAAGAGTGATAAAGATTTTATCTAATGGAAACTACTTTATAGAGGGTTCTAGAGAGCTGCTCATCAACGGTGAAAAGCAGATTATCCAGCTTTCAGGCGTGATTCGTCCTTATGACATAGGACAGGATAACACCATAGATAGTCGCTATATAGCCGATGCGAAAATCCTTTACAAAACCGAAGGCGATGTGGCAAGAAGCACTAAAAAACCTTGGGGAACTCGTTTCTTTGAAGCGATTTGGCCTTATTAATATAAAGGCGAGTATCTAACTCGCCTTTAGGCATAAATTTCTTACATTTTTATTGACAAATTACACAAAAATAAATTATAATCACATAAAGATTTTACCATAAAGGACAAAAATGTGCAAAGATTGCGGTTGCAGTATGAATTTAAACGAACACGGCGAATACTCGCACACACATACTCACTCACATGGTGATTTGGGCGAACACAGCCACGAACATACTCATCATCACAGCCACGCGCACGAACACGCTCACGCGCATTCTCACGGCGAGCATACTCACGCTCACCCTACTCTTACTGAGCAAAAGACTATCGAGGTTATCGGCAAGATTTTGAGTAAAAATGACGCGCAAGCTCAGCACAACAGGGAGCATTTTAACGAAAACCGCGTGCTTTGCCTCAATTTAATGAGTTCGCCGGGCAGTGGCAAAACCACGCTTTTAGAAGCTACAATCAAAGCCTTTAAAGGAAAATTCGGCATTAGCGTGATAGAGGGCGATTTAGAGACTGAAAATGACGCCAAAAGAGTGCGCGAAGCGGGCGCAAACGCTTATCAAATAACCACAGGACAAAGCTGTCATTTGGACGCTTTTATGGTGCATAATGCCTTACACCACTTAAATTTAGGCGACACGGACTTGCTTTTCATCGAAAATGTCGGCAATCTCGTGTGTCCAGCCAGCTACGACTTGGGCGAGCATTTAAATGTCGTGCTTTTAAGCGTAACTGAGGGCGATGACAAGCCAGCCAAATACCCTGTAATGTTTCGCAAGGCTGATTTAGTCATCATCTCAAAGGCTGATTTAGTCGCTCACTTTGATTTTGACACGGAAAAAGCCACAAAAGAGTGCAAAAAACTCAATCCAAAAGTAGATATCATCGTTTTAGATGCTAAAAGTGGCACAAATTTAGAGCTGTGGCTTAAATTTTTGCAGCTTAAAAAGGAGCTTTGCTGATGTGCCTTTCAATCCCATCTGAAATTTTAGAAATCGATGAGCTAAACAACGCTTTGGTGCAAACTTTGGGCGTGAAAAGGCGCGTGAGCTTGGATTTGATAAGCGAGCCTTGTAAGGTTGGGGATTTCGTGCTTATCCATGTGGGCGTGGCTATGGAAAAAATCGACAAGGAATTCGCGCTTGAAAGCATAAAAACTTACAAGGGCATAGTTGAGGCTATGCAAAATGGCGACATAGCCGAAAACGAAGGCGATTTGGGCTTAAATGAATTTCATCGATGAATTTAGGGACAAGGATACCATTTTAGCTTACGCAAGGCTTATCGAAAAAGAAGCGCAAAGCCCCATAAACATAATGGAAATTTGCGGCGGACACACGCACAGCATTATGAAATTTGCCCTGCCGTCCATCTTGCCAAAAAGCGTGAATTTCATACACGGACCGGGCTGCCCTGTGTGCGTGATGCCACGCGCTCGCATTGATATGGCGATAAAGCTTGCAAGTATGCCAAATACCATTTTTTGCACGCTTGGAGACTTACTGAGAGTGCCAGGAAGCACTATCTCACTGCTTGAACTGCGCGCCAAAGGTGCTGATGTGCGCGCCCTTTACTCGCCCCTTGAAGTGCTAGAAATCGCCACGCAAAACGCTGATAAAAACATAATTTTCTACGCCATAGGCTTTGAAACTACCACGCCGATGAGCGCGCTTTTACTTGAAAAGGTGCTTGAAAGGGGGCTAAAAAATGTCTTTTTTCATATCAACCACATAGTCGTGCCAGAGCCGATAAATGCGATAATGCAAAGCGGTGAAGCAAAGATAAATGCCTTTTTAGGACCATCTCATGTAAGTGTCATCACAGGATACAAGATATACGAGCCTTTGGCAGCTTGTTTCAAAACGCCCATTGTGGTGAGCGGTTTTGAGCCTGTGGATATTATGCAAAGCGTGTTAGAATGCGTTAGGCAGTGCAACGAGGGCAAATTTGAGGTTGTCAATCAATACTCCCGTGCCGTTACCAAAGAGGGCAACAAAAAGGCGCAAGCTATGGTGAGTAGGTATTTTGAGCCTTGTGATTTTGAATTTCGTGGGCTTGGGTTTATCGAAAATGGCGGGCTGAGATTAAGGGCTGAATTTGACGAGCTAAATGCCGAAAAACGCTTTGACTGCGCTGTTGTGAGCAAAGGCGAAAGCAAGGTTTGTATATGCGCTCAAATTTTAAAAGGACTTGCAAAGCCTTATGAATGCAAGGTTTTTGGCAAGGCTTGCACGCCCAAAAGCCCCATAGGCAGCTGTATGGTATCAGGCGAGGGAGCTTGCGCGGCTTATTACAAGTATGCGAAAGTGAATTGAAAACTTGATTTTATCCAGCAAGCAATGACTTACAAGGCTTATACGCTCGCAAAAAGCCTTTTAACTCTTATTTTTGCAAAGATTTTGATTTTAATGGGATTTATAAAAGGCTAAATTATAAAATTTTCTCTTTGGCATTTAAATTCTTTATATTTTAGATAGTTTGATTTACCCAAAATGATAAAATCCTATTTTAAATTCTTATAATATTTTGACCTTATGACATTTGAACTTATAAAAAATTTTATATTTTTTGCGAAGTTTAATTTCCATTTTTTTTTTTTTTTGTATATTTGCTTTGAAATTTTTTTACAAGGAGCAAAAATGCAAGGAAAAATCCTAGCAGACGGACTTATCAGTGGAAACGATGGAAACCGTTACACCTATACAGCGAGCGATTTAAAAAATGCTCAGGGCAAGAGTATCAACGCTATTATCGGTAGCGAGGTTGATTTTGAGGGCAAAGACGGCAAGGCGAGTGAGATTTATATCACTAAGCAAACTTTTGATTTGCAACATAGGCTATTTGATGGGGATTTGCAAAGCGTCAAATTTAAGGTTTATGCGGCGGCTGGGTGCTATTTGCTTACTTGGATACCCTTTGTCGGTGTCGTTGCCGCATTACTCGCTATTGTATTGCAATTTTTAGTCATAATGAGCGTAAATAAAGGCTCACAAAGCACGACTTTGCTTAAAAACTACATTATTGCGCTACTTATCCCCTTTGTCGGCGGTATTATTATTGTAGCAAGTATTTGGATGGGCATAGGCGGAAATGCTTGGTCTTTGTATTCAGGTGGAGGTAATATAAGCACCGCAAACTACATTTTTAGCGCACTTGGCGTGTCTGGTATCATCTTTGGTATTTTGGTAGCGTTGAGTTGGTGGTTCTTTATGTATCGTTATTATAAAGAACTAACTCACATAACAAACGATAAATTGTTCTTTTACGCCTTTGTGTGCAGAGTAGTTGGGTATTTGACTTTGCTTTTTTTCATCGGCTATTTTTTCTTGCTGGCGGATTTGGTTTTGGAAGTTGTCGCTTGGTTTCGTGTCAAAGAAATCCGCAAATCATACAGCGCCATCGCTTAAATTTATCTCACGCCCGCTTTTTGCGGGTGTAAATGCGTGAGATTAAGCCTTTTAAGGAGAGAAAATGAAAAAGACTATTTTGTTAAGCGTGCTTGGTGGTGCGCTTTTAGCGTTTTTATTTGGTGGAGGCGTTTTGTGGTTTATGTCAAATTCAGATGACAAAAAGAACAAGGCATTGATGAAAGAGTGCGTGGAAAAATCAGACGCAACAGCTTGTCAAAAGCTTGCTGACAAAGATTTATTAAGTGTGGAGTTATGCGATGAAAAAAATTGCAACCAAATAGGCTTAGCTTATGATAAGGCAAAAGATTTTCAACAAGCTGCAAAATACTTCGCCAAAGGTTGTGATTTAAATATCTCGAAATCTTGCGGGAATTTGGGTAATTTGTATTACAACGGCGAGGGCGTGAAAAAAGACTTTGCCGAAGCGTTTAATTTTTATCAAAAGGCTTGTAGTTTGGATTATGAAATAGGTTGTTATATTATGGCTGATTTGTATGAAAAAGGACAAGGTGTCGAGCAAAATTTAGCTATGGGCTTGAATTTTACGAAAAGGCTTGTGATTTAGATGATAAAGTAGGGTGTTATAATGCAGGCAATTATTATCATAATGGTAAAAGTATCAGCCAAAACTTTGCCAAAGCATTGCAATTTTATCAAAAATCTTGCGATTTATCCTATGCTAATGGCTGTCATAATGCGGGCGTTTATTATGAAATGGGACAAGGTGTAAGTCAGGATTATGCTTTGGCAAAAGAGCATTACGGCAAAGCGTGTAGGCTTGATAGAAAAGACTCTTGCGACAAAGAAAAGATAATGAATTTAACACTAATGTGCGAGTCAAACAACGGCGAAGCTTGCAATGATTTGGTTGTAAGGTATGTCAAAGGCGATGGTGTCAAAAAAAATTTAAGCAAAGCATTTGAATACGCTAAAAAGGCTTGCAATCTAAACAGCATAGATGGTTGTGAATGGTATATGAGTATGATAGAACAAAGCGGAAATAAAGAGTGGATTGCTACTTTAATACCGCCCGTGCGTGAAAAAATTTGCGAGCTTAAAAAAGACGGAGTGTATTGTGCTAAATTAGGTGTTGATTACCAAAAAAAGTGGCAATGACTCAAAAGCCTTGCAAATGTGGGATAAGGCTTGTGAATTTAACGAACCACTAGCTTGCCTTACAATGGGTGATTTACATAGGGTTGGTGCGAAAGTAAAGCAAAACTACACTTTGGCAAGGCAGTATTATGAAAAGGCTTGCGAAATGAATAATGGCAAAGCTTGCTACAATCTGGCTCTTTTATATGTAAATAACAAGGGCGTAGAAACTTCGTTTCTTTCCACAGAAAGCTATGAAAAAGTGAAAATGTATGCAACCAAAGCTTGCGATTTAGGCGTGCAAGAATCTTGCCAACTCGTAAAGGCTGGGAAAGTAGGAGAGGCGATAGAATCAGCACTTATAAAAGGGTTTGATGAAGGGCTTGAAAAGGGGCTTGAAGAAGGCGCAAAACAACTTTTTAAGCTACTTTTAGAATAAACAAGGAAAGGAATTTGCAATGAACGCGCTTGATATAGTGAATTTAGAGGGAAAAGAGCGGATTTTTTTCAAGCCAAATATACCTGAGGCGTTAAAACAAAATGCGTTGATGAAAATTTGCCCCGGATTAAGTCCTGATGATGAGATACTTATTTTAATCGATGATAGCCTACTTGGCGATGGTAAGGCTGGCATAGCGATAACGAACAAGTGTTTTTATTTTAGGGAGAGTTTTGATAAGGCGTATTGCCGAGAATTCAAGGATATTGAGTATTTCTCCGCGACAAAATTAAAAGGCTTTTTGAAAGCAGAAGCAACGCTTTATATCAATGGACAAGAGAGCTATAATTTTGCAGTTACAAGCCTAGATACTGCAAATGCGATTTGTAACGAGCTGAATAAATACATTAAAGAGCTTTATTTGCAAGAGCGCACCGCTCAAAATAGCGGCAAAAATCAAGCAAATGTAGCCACTATCGCTGCTGCCTCCGCTGTTGCGCTTGGTGCTCAAACAACTGCTGAGCCTGAACAAGGCTTTATAGCAAAAAGCGTCAATGAATTTATAGAGGAAAAATCCATAGAAAAGACACAAGAGCTTATCGTAGAAAAAATTCAGTCCTTATCAAATTCAAAAACCGATGAGGCAAATGAGAGTGAGGCAGAAGAGATGAACGAGATAGAAGATGATTGAGCTAAAACGCATTGATGATTTTGTCGTTTTAAAAAGGCTCTTTTCTTGCAAAGTGTTGATTTTTGCTTTGCTGAAAATGGAATTTTATAGATTTTTCACTACACTCAAAATAACAAAATAGCCGTCATTGTAAGCTAGTAAATTAGCGTGTTATTGTTTGACTTTAAAAATTTAAACTCCAAAACTTGCACAAATTTTTCTAATATAAAAAGATTTACCCCACTTTGATAGTAAAAAATATACTTTTAATAAATTTATTAACACAAATTTGAAGTGTAAAATTGTTTTTATTTCCCCAAGCAAAAATTTCCAAACATTTCATCAAGCACTTCATCGCTTTGAAACTCGTGCGTGAATTTAGCGATTTGCCTTATCGCTTCGTTGCACTCAAAGGCAAAAAGCTCCAAATTCTGCTCGCTTAAAAGCTGGCTTGCCCTTTGTATCGCTTTGCTTGCTTCTTCGCAAACCTTGATTAAAAGGGCGTTTGTGATGATAAAATCCTCACTATCTAGGCTGTCAAGGTAGTTTGAAAGTTTTTCTTGCAAGGGCGCAAGAGAATCTTTGGTGCTGATTTTGATAAATTCAATGCCTTTTGGGGCTTGAAATTCAGCCTTTAAGTCCGTTTTGTTTTGCACGAAAAAGATTTTTTTGTCGCTTTTTTTAAGAATTTTAAAAATTTGCTCATCCTCAAAATCCATTTGGCGTGAGCTGTCAAACACGGCGATGATGATGTCAGCTTCTTCTATGGCGGCAAGGCTTAATTTCACGCCGATTTGCTCCACTTCATCATCGCTTTTTCTAATGCCCGCTGTGTCGATGATGCGCACCAAATGAGTGCCGATTTTAAGCTCGTCCTCCACTCTGTCCCTTGTCGTGCCAGCCGTGTTGCTTACTATGGCGCGGTTTTTAGCTAGCATAGCATTAAGCAGTGAGCTTTTGCCGACATTTGCCTTGCCGACAATGGCGATTTTAAAGCCCTCCACAAGCCCTTTTTTGCTCTTTGAAATTTCAGCTATTTGCCTTAAAATTCTCGCATTTTCTTTGTATAAATTTAAAGTTTGCGCTAAAATGTCAGGCGGCAAATCATCATCCGCATAGTCAATGCAAGTTTCCACGAAAGCTAGGGTTTTCACTAAATCCGTGCGGATTTTTTCCAAAAGCTCGCCAAATTTGCCCGATAAATTTTTAGCGATGATTTGCGCAGCTAGGGTTGATTTAGCGTTGATGAGTTCGTTTATAGATAGGGCTTTTAAAAGGCTCATCTTGCCATTTAAACACGCTCTTTTGCTGAATTCGCCTGAATTTGCAAGCCTTGCGCCAAGCCTTACGCACTCATCAAGCAGGATTTGGCTCGTGCTGAGTCCGCCGTGGATTTGAAATTCCACGACATTTTCGCCTGTAAAGCTGTGCGGAGCTTGAAAATAAAGCACTATGGCTTCGTCTAAAAAATCGCCCTTGCCATTGTAGAGTTTGCAAAGATGAGCGTGGCGAATGGCTAAATTCTCACGCTTTGTGAGCTTTAAAGCAAGTGCGTAAGCCATTTCGCCGCTTATACGCACTATGCTAATGCTTCCCACTCCGTTGGCTGTGGCTATGGCAACGATAGTGTCATTCATCTTTCTTAAAAAAGTCGTTGATGATGACGAATTTTTCATCATCGTCATTTTGACGAATGCCTACATATTTGTTTGGAAAGCGTTCGCGCAACTTTTCAAGGGCAAGTTTTACCAAAACCCCATCAAGTGGCTTTGTCTGCGCCCTACCCGTAGCCTCCACGCGCTCGATGATACCTTGCAAATAAAAGTCCATTGACTGGGATTGATTGCGTAAAAAATCCGCGATTTCAAGGCGGATTAAAAGGTTGTAGCGCGAGTTTATCCAATTATGAAGCAAGTAAGAAAGGGCTTTGTAGCGGTAAGCCTCTTTGCCGATTAACAAAGCAGCGTCCTCGCCTTCAAGCTTTATGTAAATGCTGTCCTTGTCATACACGCTAAGTTCGGTGATTTTCACCCCAAATTCGCCCGCTTTTATGAGTTTGTCAAGCTGAATGCGGATTTCGTCTATATAAAATTTAGATTCACTATGGCTTTCCTTGTGAAAAGAATTAAAAATTTCATCATTTTTAAGCTCATACTTAGCTTGTGGCACAGAATTTGTAGTGCGGGGGCTTTCATTTTCGGCGTTTTTATGCACTTGATTTTTTTCATAATTTTTATTTTGAGCTGCAAAATCTTTTTTTTCATTATGCTTTGGCTTGTCGTTAAAATCGCCCTTTTTCTTTGAAAACTTTTTATCAAATCTATGCTTTTTCTTGCTTCTTGCTTCGATGATAGCAGTTTTTTTGAAGAGTCCAAAAAGTCCTGATTGATGGTATTGAATAACCTCATATTCTATGTCTATAACCGAGCATTCTAGCTTTTGTGCTGCTTGCATTAAGGCTTGTTGCAAGTCTTTAGCTTCTATTCTCATCGCTTTTGTCCTGATTTTCTTTTCTATGGTGTTCTTTGTCAAACATTTTATTGATAACCCATTGTTGCACCAATGAACAAACATTATTCACACACCAATAAAGCGTAAGTCCTGCTGGAAACCAAAGAAAAAAGAAAGTAAAAATAATAGGTAAAAATTTCATAATCTTTGCCTGCATAGGGTCTTGTATAGCCATAGGTGTAATGAGTTGCTGTAAAAACATAGTTGCACCCATTAAAATAGGCAACACAAAATAAGGGTCCATAAGGCTTAAATCCTCTATCCACAACGCCCAAGGTGCAGCTTTTAATTCAACAGCGTTGAGTAAAACTCTATAAATGGCAAAGAAAATGGGGATTTGCAAGATTATCGGTAAGCAACCAGCAAAGGGGTTTGCACCGTGTTTTTTGTAAAGCTCCATCATATGAATATTAAGTTTTTGTGGGTCGCCTTTGTATTTTTGGCGAAGCTCTGTCATTTTTGGAGCTAAATCCTTAAGCTTGTTCATCGAAATCATTGACTTGTAAGTAAGCGGGAATAAAATAAGACGAATGATGAGAGTAAGTGCTACTATAGCCCAGCCCCAATTACCAAAATAATTAAAAAGCCAATCTAAAAAAGCAAACATAGGTTTAGCGATGAAGGTAAACCAGCCATACTCAATGACATAAGTTAGCCTCTCATCAATGTCCTTTAGCGTGCTAAATTCTTTCGCGCCTATATAGCCACCAGCCTTAAAAGCATTATTTGATGAGGCATATATCACACTATCGCCTTTTGCGTCCTTTGTGATGAGTGTGTTTAGAGGATTTTCAAAATTATAAAAAAATGCCGCATAATATTTGTCAAAACTTGAAAATAAAACAGCATTTAATTTATCATCATTTTCCTCAACATCGCCGTCCTCAAAGGTATGAATGGTATCTTTAGTATCTACGAGCAAAACTCCGTGCACTGTGTAGTTATCCACAGCTACACTTGGACGAGAACCAGCTGAGATGAAATATTTACTATCCTTGCTTAAATTTACCTCAACTTCATAATTACCCTTAGCATAAAATGTAAGCTTTTTTTGGACAATCAAATCGCCTAAATTTTGCTGAAGCATAAGTGTTGCTGGGGTTTTTTCGTCTATAATAAGTTCATTTTTATCGCTTGTATAATTCGTGCTAAAGGCTTTTTGGTTGATTATACTATCTGCGAAACGAAGCTCTAACGGCAAAGGTTTATTGTCTATATTTTGAATAAGCTCTAAATTCTTGCCTTGTTCATCTTTAAATTTAGTATCTTTTAGCACAAAGCTTGAAATTCGCCCTAAATTGTCGATTTTTGCGCTAAAATGCTCGCTTTGAATGTTGATTAACTCTTTGCTTTGATATGCACTTTGTGTAATGGGTGCTTGTGTTTGAGACTTTGAAATGGGCGCAGCATTTGCTGTGCTTGTTTGTGTAGCCACCTCATTTGTTTGCACTGTTGCATTATTGCTTAAATTTTGGTCTTTTGAGGAATTTGGGCTGATAAAAAATTCGCTATAAGCGATAAAAAACAAAAAAGACAGCACCACAGCCAAAAGCACTCTTTTTTGTTGTCCTGCGTTTGTTTGATTATTCACTTTATTTCCCTTTAAATACGATTTTAACAATATAAAATTCATCTTTAGCACAAGGAATATACAAAAATTTAAGCCTTGAGCTTAACCTTCCTTGAGTAAGTTTTATTTTTTTTCTATTGATTTTTGGGTAATCAAAACCTCCCTTAAAATAAGCATTGCACCTAAGTATCCTTAAAAAACTCGCCCAAAAGGCAACAAAGACATTATTTTTTTCAAAACTTTGATAAGCATAACTTGAGCAAGACGGATAATACCGACAGCAAGGTGCTTTAAGCACGCTCAAAAAACACTGATAAAAATAAATCATCTTTAAAGCACTTATTTTAAGCATTCTAATTTTTTAAAACCCCATTCTAAATTCTTTTGTAGCTTCAAAAAGGACGCGCTCAAAAGCTCTGATTTGGCTACAAGTATATATTTACCACTTTTAAGCCTATCTTGCATTTGAAAAAAAACAACTCTTAAAAGCCTTTTTGCCCTATTTCTAGCTACTGCTTTTCCTACCTTTTTGCTTGCGATGACGGCGATTTTGTTTTCCTCGCTACTTTGATAAAAAATCACCCCTACTTCGCAATACCACTTTCTTGCTTCCTTATAAAGCCGAGCAAATTCTTTGTCGTCTTTAATGCTGGCAAATTTTCTCACACCGCAAGTCTTTTTCTGCCTTTAGCTCGTCTTGCATTGATGACCTTGCGCCCATTCTTGCTCTTCATACGCGCACGAAAACCGTGGGTGCGTTTTCTTGGTGTTTTATGTGGCTGATAAGTTCTTTTCATCGTTTATCCTTAAAATATATAATTTAAATTTCGCATTATAGCTAAATCTTGCTTAATTTGCTTTTAACTTTTTTAAATTCTTAAAAATGCACTGATAAATTTATGATATAATGACTTTAATAAAAGACAAGAGAAAAAATGAGCAAAATACGAAATTTACACTATCTTAAAAGCTTTGGTTATGAATTTGTGGATAAAGAATTGCCCATACAGGAAACAAAAAGCGATTTTATAGAGTTAAGAAAAGATATTAGTGTTTGTGAGCTTTGCGCCTTGTCAAAAAAACGCAAAAACGCCCTTGTAGAACCTTTTTTAAAGCAAAGCAAACTTATGGTGCTTGATAGTTTTGCGGACAAAAATGAAGATGAAAGCGGAATTTTGCTCAACTCACGCAAGGGCAAAAAACTTTTAAATTTAATAAAAGCTGTGCTTGATTTAAAACAAGATGAAATTTATATGAGCTATATATATAAGTGTTTTAGCGGAAATAAAAATGATGCCCTAGCTCTTTCTTTGTGCTTGCCGTATTTTTGGGCTGAATTTAGGCTTATTAAACCAAGTGTTTTACTCATTTTGGGCGAGGACAGTTTTATAAATTTGGGCTTTGAAGATTTTGCAAGATTAAGAGGGGAACTTTGGACTTATAAAAATTCGTGGATAATGCCAAGTTTTGACATTGATTTTATACTCAAAAACCCAAGTTATGAAAAAGAATTTGTCAAAGATTTAAACAAAATCAAAGGTCTTTTATGACAAAATTACACTTTGTGAATTTATTTTAGAAAGTAGTGATGATGAAAAAAGGCGTTTTTTTAGGTTTTTTACTCTTGTTTTTAACGGGCTGTTCTTTAACCGTTCAAGGACCAAGCATTAAAGGCGACACAGGTTCAACACGCATTAGTGCTAATTCTTTAAACAAGGTAGCCATCATCATACCCGAAAAAACGATAAAAAGCTATTCTAGTATCATCATCAACTCAAGCATAGCTTATGTTGTCAGGCGAGATTCAAACCTAGATATAAAAGTTTTTTTAATCGGCGATGAGGATGAAACAAAGATACGAGAACTCATAAAAGAGCTTGAAAGGCAGGATTTTCGTTTTATCATCGCGGGTTTTACCTTAAGGGGAGCAAATATTTTAGCTGCTATTGACCCTGATATGCACTTTTATATCCCAACCTTACATAAAAACAACACAAATATCAACTCTTCAAAAATTTACTTTGGCGGTATAGATTATGAAGGGCAAATTCAACAACTCTTAACTATAACAAATGGCAATATAGCAAGTTTTTATGACAACTCAGCACTTTCAAACAATCTTAATCAAAAACTCATCAAAAATGCAAAAAGCGTAAGAACTTACAGTGTTGTAGGCGAAAAGATAAATTTTCCAAATTTAATCCGCTCTAAAGGAAATTTAAGCGGTGCGAGTGTCTTTTTAAATACACCCTTAGTAAAAAGCGCGATTGTCGCTTCGCAGTTAAGAAGTAACAGTATGTATCCTTTTGCTGTTTTATCCACACAAATAGGCTATAACCCCTCACTTTTTACTCTCACCCAGCCAGAGGATAGAAGTAAAATGTATATTGCTAATTCTATTTCAAATGATGATATTTTTTTAAGTTATTCAAATGAAATGCTTAATCAAAGCATTGATTATAATTGGGTAGCTTATTCTACAAGTGTTGGACTTGATTATTTTTATTCAAATTTAATGAATAAAGGCTCAAGTATTTTTAAAGAAAAAATGCAAAATAATCAAATCATATACAAAATCAAAATAATGAAAGCTTTAGAATTTAACTTTGAGGAGAATTAAAAATCTCACAAAAAATGCTTTTTAGTTCCTTGCTCATCGGCGTAGCCTTTTCATCTTTGACATAAACAAGGGTAAAATCCGCACTAAAAAGCTTTTCATCGTCCCTGAAAATCTCTTGCTTTACAAGGACACTAGCATTTTTAACTTGCAAAAGCGTATTTTTAATTTCAAGCTTATCGCCAAGTTTGGCTGGTTTTAAAAAGTTGCACTTTGCCTTTGCAAGCAAAAAATGTCCTGTGCTTGAATTAAAAATATGTGGATATTTTTCAAAAAAAAGCTCACTTCTTGCCCTTTCGCAAAAATTCAAATACTTGCTATGATATACAACGCCTCCAGCATCTGTGTCCTCATAATAAATTCTAAATTTCATCGTTTTTCCTTTTTTGAATTTGACTTAAAAAATATTATAACATTTTAAAGTAAGCCTTTAAATTCGTAACGCTCAAGCATTGAAGCATTAGCGTTTAACCCACCTTGATGTATGTAAAGAATGGGTTTGTGAAAGTGAGTTTTATAAAAAAGCATTGTGTGTAATCCCACGCTATCATAAAGCAGGCTGAATTCAATTTCACACTCTTTTAAGGCTCTTTGATAAATATTTAAAAGTTCTTTGTGCGG
The DNA here is from genome assembly GCA_934728065.1 of uncultured Campylobacter sp. GTDB lineage: Bacteria > Campylobacterota > Campylobacteria > Campylobacterales > Campylobacteraceae > Campylobacter_D. Next base: position 215,577 of record CAKVDW010000001.1, on the reverse strand, counting down.
CTTGGCAAAGTGAAATTTTTTTGGAGTTTTTAAGATAAAAAGTCCTTTGTGGCTTGAATTTGAGAGGGAAAAAGAGTTTTTATCCAAAAGCTTTATGCAAAAATTTGGCTCTAGTTCAAGCATTTGTCGTTTAAGATAGCTTTCATCTCCAACGCAAGCGCAAGTAAATACGCGACATTTGCTAAATTTAGCCAAGTAAAGCGCACTTACACCCGTGCCAGCTGGCAAAAAAATGTCAAACTCACGCCCTAAAGCCTTGCTTTGAACTTTTATCTCTTTAGCTAGTGTTTGAAAACCAATTTGTGCTTCTTTGCACGCTATGCCCTCGTTTATAAAAATATCATTTTCACTAAAAAGGCTCAATGCCTTTTCCTTACGAGTTTTAAAATCTAAATTTTCTATAATTTTTGCGCCATTTTTCAAGGCAAGGGCATAATTTCCACAAGGATTTTGTTTTAAGAAATTTGAAATTTTTTCGCACACAAAGATACATTCAAAGCCATTTTGTCGAGCGAATTCACTTAATGCGGCTAAAGCATTGCTTTGAGAGCTGCCAAAGCTGATAATTTTGGTATTTTTTGCAAATTTGTGGGCATTTTTGATGAAAAATTCAAGCTTTCTTGCCTTATTTCCCCCACAAATATCCCCAAGCAAATCATCTCTTTTGACAAAAAAGCTGAATTCATCAATCCTTACTTCATCAATCCTGCTTTGAAGGCTCATTGCTTGTTGAAAAAATCTTCCATTTTTTCTAAAATAAAATCATTAGAAAGAGAAAAATCTATCTCTATCCTGCTGTTTAAAATTTTACCGTCCTCTTCAAGTGGAGAAAGCACTCTACCACTTGCTAGAAGTAGTTTGTGAAGCCTTTCATCTTTATAGAAAGAAAAAATAAAATTCATCAACTCGCTCGCCCTTTTTGATGAAAGGTCTATTTTGTGGGCAAAGCTGTATCCCTCATCGCCAACATAACTTTGAATGGTAATATTGTCTATGCTTTTATACAACTCTTTATCTTGCAAAATGGCGTTAAAATATTCGCTTAAAACAGTTCTTAATCTTGGCTTGACCTCATTTTTAAGTATATAAGAGCCTTGATTAAATAAAGACTCGTTAAATAACACCAAAGAACCTGTTTTTGTGTTAAGGGTGATATTTGAGTCAAATTTAGCTTGAAGTTCTAGTATAAGGTTGTTTTTAGCAAGTTCTAAATTCATTATTTCTTGTTTGAGTTGTTTGAAATTATCTTTGAAATTTTTAAGCTTTTCCTCTTTTTTATCTAAATCAGCCAACAAAACAAGCGCACCTTCATCTTTTGCGTTTAACGAGCTTGTATCAGTATTTTTAAGCCTTTTGCCAAGCTCATAGATGAAAGCTTGACTTTGTTTAAATTCATCTTTTTCTGCCTCAAATTTAGCTTTTTCTTCATTTAAACTTTGTCTTGTGTTTTCAAATTCGCTTTTAGTATAGGTGTTTTTAATCAAAATAGCCGCTAAAATAAACAAAAAAATGAACAAAAGTCCAGCGATGAGATTTGCGTAGGTAGCGTAAAAAAGCTCATCTTGTTTATCGTGTAACTTTTTCATTCTTATTTTGAAAGCTCGCCATCTTTGTTAAGTTTAGCGATGACCTCGCTAGCTTCGTTGTCAAGTTCGCTCATCTCAGCCTTAAGTTGAGACATAAGCTCTATGCCTCCATCAATGTGTTTTTCATCCTCATAAGCTTCTTTAAACTCTCTTATGCCTTGTATGAGAGCTTCTTTAAAGCCTAAAAACACCTTTTCTTGATTTTGCAACATTGAATCTTGATAATGCCCAAAACTCTTTTTAAAATTTTCTATCTTTTCATCAAGGGTAGCAAGGGTTTTATCAAGGTGTTGAATTCTATCAGCGCTTATATCAGTAAGCCTGTTATACTGCTCGCTCATCTTTGTGTTGATTTCTCTTAAATTCTGATTAAAGGTGTTGATGGTATCGGTCATATCCAAATACACCTTGCTTAATTCTTTTTGATTCCTGTGAGAGCGGTTAAGTTCGCTCATACTTTGTTTGATGTGTTCGCCACTTACGCGTATAGCCTTTTCTTCGACATTAAGCATTTCTTGAAAAAGTCCAAATTTTCTTTCTATGCTGTAATTAAGCTCTTTGAAAAAGTCTTGGTTACTGACTTGCTCGAAAATCACGCCGACTTTATCAAAATGAGCTAAACCTTGAGTGAGGTATCTTTGCTCTAATTCCTCTTTTGTCCAAAAAAAAATGCTCGTTGAATTCTTTAAACGCTCAAGCAATTTTTGCATTTTGCTTCTGCCAAAACGCTCAAAAAAGACCCACCACAAAGATAAAAAAATTCCATAAATAGATATATAAAAAGCTGTGGCTATACCGCTTAAAAAAAGTGAAATTTCACGCTCAAGTGAATTTAAATCATTGGCGTTAAAATTTGGCACAAACAATGCTATACTAATAAATGTGCCTAAAATGCCCATCGCGGAAAAGAAACTAGGCGCGACACTTGCGTAATTTTCATTGCGTGAAGCTCTAATGTAATTTGTCGCAAAGCTGTCAAAACTGCCATTACATTTCGTTTCTTTGCCTATTTGTAAAAAATTTTTCATAATATAACTTTTTAAAGCCTGTTTAAATTCATCTTTTTGTTGTTCAAACAAGCTTGAAGCGTATTCAGCATTGTGGCGAGCAAGGATAAGAGCAACTAGCAAAATAAACCCCATAAGCGCAAGGGTTAAAATATTTATCTTAAAATCTATATGCCCAAAATACGCCAAAAGCAAAAGGGCATAGATAAGACAAGGAATAAAAACGATTTTAAGATAAACTAAAAAGCCCTTGCGTTCTTTGATTTCAGGCAGGACAAGTTGGTCGATTTGGCTCATTTTACTCTCTTTTTTGCAAATTTAACTTTCATTTTTTAATCTTACTCAAAATTTAAACAAAATTTTGCCAAAAATTTGTAAATTTTTTTAAAAAAAAGAAATTTTTTTATTTGTGAATTTTATTTTTTAAAATAAATTTTATCAATCTTTGCATTTTCTTTTATCTTTATATAAAACCCAAATTTTAGATATTTAAAGGACTAAATTTTATATTTCTTAAAAATCAAATAAAACTCGCGCAAATTAGCTTTTATTTTTGCGATAAACTGAATTTGCAATTTTAGCAAATTCAGTTTCTATTTATGCAGTTTAAATCCTCAAAAGCCACTTCAAGTCGCTTTATCATACTTTCCTCGCCAGCCCTTAGCCACACGCGCGGGTCGTAATACTTCTTGTTTGGCTTATCATCGCCCTCTGGGTTGCCGATTTGCCCTTGCAAATACGCTCTGTTGGTGCTTTCATAGTTTCGCACCCCGTCCCAAAACGCCCATTGCGTGTCTGTGTCGATATTCATCTTTATCACGCCGTAGCTTACAGCATCTTTTATGTCTTTTAGCTCGCTGCCACTTCCGCCGTGAAAGACGAAATTCACAGGCTTATCGCTTTGCAAGGCAAATTTTTCCTTGACAAAGGCTTGTGAATTCTTTAAAATGCTCGGTTGCAAGCTCACATTGCCGGGCTTATAAACGCCGTGCACATTGCCAAAACTTGCAGCGATGCTGAATTTATCGCTGATTTTGCCAAGTCTTTCAAAGGCAAGTGCGACATCAGCGGGCTGTGTGTAAAGTTTAGCATTGTCAATGCCTGTATTATCCACGCCATCCTCTTCGCCGCCCGTGCAGCCAAGCTCGATTTCAAGGCAAATTCCAAGCTCGCTGAGCCTTTTAAGATAGCTCTCGCAGGTGCTTAAATTACTTTCAAGGCTTTCCTCACTCAAATCCAGCATATGTGAGCTAAACAAAGCCACGCCAAACGCCTTTTTATGCTCTATACTAGCGTTTATAAGCCCATCAATCCACGGCAAAAGCTTTCTTGCAGCGTGGTCAGTATGGATTATCACAGGCACGCCGTAGCTTTGAGCGAGCAAATGAATGTGTTTTGCGCCACTTATCGCGCCCAAAACATCACCATTAGGGCAGTTTTTGCCCGCCATAAATTTCGCCCCGCCGTTTGAAAACTGAATGATGACGGGCGAATTTACCTTTTTAGCACACTCTAAAACCGCATTTATGGAGTTTGAGCCGACTACATTTACCGCTGGTATCGCAAAGCCTTGCGCTTTGGCGTAATCATAAACTTTATTTAGCTCATCGCCGCTTACAACACCAGCCTTAACTATGTCCAAAACGCCCATTTATTTAAGCTCTACCTTAGCTTTGCCATAAAGCTCTTGAGCTTTTTGGGCGATGAGTCTTTGCACCTCTTGCATTTTGTAATCATTCTCTAAGCTTGGTTTTACTTGGTCGTAACTAAGCTGAGTTTTTGCCTGAGCATCTTTTTTCAAAATGATATGAAAACCAAATTCTGTTTTTATAGGATTTTTGGAAATTTCTCCCTTTTTAAGCGAAAAAGCAGCATCTGAAAAAGGTTTTACCATATCACCTTCGCCAAACCAACCGAGTTCGCCACCATTTTGGGCTGAACCGTCTATCGACTTTGTTCTTGCAATTTCGCTGAATTTATTATCCAACTCATTGCCTTTTAAATTTTTAAGCTCATTGATGATATTTCTTGCATCTGCTTCGCTTTTTACTAATATATGTTTAGCTTGAACGCGAGCTGGACGAACGAATTGGCTTTTATTTCTATCATAAGCAGCTTTAATCTTCGAGCTATCAACCTTTACAGAGTCATAAAGTTTCTTTTGATACAAATTTAAAGCGATTTCCTCTTTAGCCCTTTCAAGCATTTTGTTAAACTCTGAACCCTTATCTAAACCTTGTCTTTTAGCATCTTCAAGTATGAGTTTTTGGGCTATGTATTGTTGGACTAATAATCTTTTTTCTTGAGCTGGCAAAGAATTTATCTTTTGTCCTCTTAAAAGAGGGGCTAGTTCCTCATTAATTTGCGTATCGCTAATATTTTTACCATCAACAGTGGCTACAACAGCGGCATTTAAGCTTACTCCAAAAAATAAAGCAGCAAGCATAGGAGATATCTTTTTCATTCATTTTCCTTTAAAATAAATTTGGCTATAATTATAACTCAAATTTAGTTTATAGCTCATTAACGAAAGTAAATAATGAAAAGAAATTTAGAGATTAAAAAACTTTTTTTAAAGCATTTTGACAAACCAAAAACAGAACTTGTTTTTTCAAATGCTTATGAACTCATCGTTTGCGTAATGCTCTCAGCGCAATGCACCGACAAGCGTGTAAATTTAATCACTCCAGCACTTTTTAAAGCCTATCCTAGCGTGGCTGATTTGGCAAAGGCAAATTTAGCAAGCGTAAAAACTTACATTCAAAGTTGTTCTTTTTTTAATAACAAAGCTGAAAATCTCATCAAAATGGCGCGCGCGGTGTGCGAGAATTTTAAGGGCGAAATTCCGCTTTCGCAAAAGGACTTGCAGAGTTTAGCAGGTGTTGGACAAAAGACGGCAAATGTCGTGTTGATAGAGTGGTGCGGGGCAAATGTGATGGCTGTGGATACGCACATTTTTCGTGTTGCCCACCGTTTGAATTTAAGCACTGCTAAAACACCTGAGCTTGTGGAGACTGATTTGACAGGCATTTTCAAGGACAATTTAAACTATTTGCACCAAGCTATGGTGCTTTTTGGACGCTATACTTGCAAGGCAAAAAACCCACTTTGCGATGAATGCTTTTTAAATCATCTTTGTAAAAGCACTGACAAAAGGGCGTAAAATCACCGTCTGCCAAAATGCAATATCATAAAAAGCTTTTTATTTTTATGGTCGGAGTAGCGGGATTTGAACCCACGACCTCACCCACCCCAAGGGTGTGCGCTACCAGACTGCGCTATACTCCGCTTTTTAGGCATTATACTTTGTTTTGGTTGTCTTTGGGTAAATTTACTCTATAAGTAAGGCAAAATTGAGCCAAAAACTTAAAATTACATATCACATTGAGCGCAAAATTTCAAATTTTAACCCAAAATTTGCTTTAAAAAAGTAGAATTTTTGCATAAATTTACAAAGCAAAATGAGTAAAATGGAAGCAAAAACGATGAATGAGAGCGAAAAAAGCGTGCTTGGGCGCATTGAAAGCCTCCAAAAGCGTGTAAAAAAGAGTGATTTGAGCCTAAATGATAGCGTTGAGATAGTTTGTGAGCGTGAATTTGATGATGAAATTTATCAAATCGCCCTAAATTTAAAGCCTTGGCGCAAGGGACCCTTTCGCATAAATGAGCTTTTTATCGATAGCGAGTGGCAAAGTTTTGTGAAATTTAACCTTTTAAAGCCACATTTAAGCGAGCTTTGCGGCAAGGCAGTGGCTGATGTGGGCTGTAATAACGGGTATTATCTGTTTAAAATGCTTGAATTTGCCCCAAAAAAGCTTGTTGGCTTTGACCCAAGCGTGCGGACTTTTTTGCAGTTTCGCCTTATCAACGCCCTTGCTAAAACAAGTGTGAAATATGAACTTTTGGGCGTTGAGAGCCTGCCAAACTATGAGCATAAATTTGACATTATTTTTTGTTTGGGCGTGATTTATCACCGTAGCGACCCGCTGAAAATGCTTAAAGAGCTAAAAGCAAGTTTAAACAAAGGCGGAGTGGTGTTTTTAGACACGCTTTATATCGCTGATGAGCGAGAAATAGCTCTTGTGCCACGCCAAACCTACTCCAAAATCGCAAACATTCACTTTGTGCCAAGCATTCCTGCGCTGCGAAATTGGTGCGAACGAGCGGGCTTTAAGGGCTTTAAAGTTCTTGCTACAAGGGCAACTGATAGTTTTGAGCAAAGAAAAACGGCGTGGAGCGAGGGCTTTTCTTTGAGTGATTTTTTAGACAAGGACGATGAGAGGCTTACTTGCGAGGGCTATCCTGCGCCACAAAGGGTGTATGTGAGGCTTGAATTTTAAGATTTTACCACTCATAAGGGCTTATTATACTTATTGAAATCCTTAAAATCAAAGTTATACAAGGCATTATTTTCAAATATGATAAATTTAAATTTTGACTATAAAATATTTTTTATTTTGTCGATTTAGTTTCAAAGAGTTTTAAGATAAAAGGTTAAAAATGCTCAAACAAGGTGTTAATTACGATGAAATTGAAAAGTATGTTTCCCAAGAAGATGTGGCTAAAATTAGAGGAGAGCTTATCACTTGCCCTAGTATCAACAACACGCTTTCAGGGACCATTTGCGAACTTTCAAATAATCACGCCAAATCAGTATTTATCCCTACCACTGATATGGCTGTTGATGAACACGGCTTAATCCACGAAGCCTTTATATTCAGTGCGGCAAATTATGTAGCACAAGCAGCGATAAACAAAGAATACTCCATACTCATTTCCTCAAGGTCATCATTTTACGCGCCTTTGAAATTTGGCGAAGTGCTTTTATTTGAGGCACAAGCCTTGTTTGATGAGACTTCAAAAAAGAGAGAAGTTAGGGTAATTGGTCATGTTAATGAGATTAAAATTTTTGAATCAAGTATGAATATAGTCGTTACAGATGAGCATATATTCAAACTCAAACGCCCACCAAGCAAAAATGTTAAGCCTGAAGAAAAAGAAAAAAGCACAGAAAATTCAGATGAAGCAATGGCTATGACTTTGCTTAATCAAGTTGGCGGTATTTAAGGCTTTGGAGTTAAAGGCAAATCAATCCAATTTGGCAAGCATTCTTCGTGATAAGTTCCGCTCGCATCATAATAGGGCTTGCAGTCGTTATCAAAGCGGTTTGTAATGCCTCTTTCAGTGATGAAACAACCTGAGATGAATAAGCTTAAAATAAGCACTATAACACTTTTTTTCATTTATCAAAAACCTTTTTATCGTGTGTTTTTCGCCATTTGTATGGCTCTATGGGCTTTTTATCCGCCCAAAGTCCAAGTTTTTGCTTTTTTGCTTGCCTGTGTTCGCTTAAATAAGCTTCAGTATAATGACTATACGCCCAAGCAAAACCGTTTTGGACCATTATTTTGTTAATATCCTTACCATTAAATTCAACTACACCTACTATTCTATCATATTTATCTTTATCTTTTATGATTACCTTAACTGTTTTTTGCTCTATCATAGAGGCTAAAAAGTCTTTAGCTTCTATGCCAAAGGGTTGATTTGTCGTTGTTTCTGGTGCATCTATGCCGTAAAAACGAATGGTGTGTTTTTTACCATTTTTATCCAAAAGAGTGATGGTATCGCCATCTGTTACGCGAATGACCTTGCCTTCTAAACTATCAACACCTATGGCAAAAGAATTAAACAATATAGCCAAAGCCAAAAAGATAAGAACGACAAAAAGCCTCTTTGGCTCGCTAGCAATCTTCCTTAAATTCATCAAATTTTTGTAATTTACCCTCATATCCACACAACTTTAAATAAATTTCGTATAATTATAGTAAATTTTAGCCTAATTATGATAAATTTCAGTCAAAAAAACAAAAGTGCATTAATATGAAAATTTTAATCTTAATTTTATTTTTTGTTTTGGCTGTGTATTTTTTGCAAAAAAAAGAGCCTGTAAAGCAACCCTTAAGCGAAAATTTAAATCAAGCGCTTAAAACAGAGCCAAAAATAAAAGAAGAGTTTAAAGAGTTTATACAAGAAGAGTCAAATTTAAGCACTGTTGTTGAAATTTTTAGCCAAGAACTCCCCATAAAAGAGCAAAATTTATCCTTGCAAATAAAGCCAAACGCTGAAACAAATGCTACTTCAACCTTAAAAATCACCATTTTGCCAAAACCAGAGCTTGATGAAAAAGATTTTATCTTTGAAAAAACAAATAAAAAACTCAGCACAAAGCTCTTTGAAACAAAAATTTTGTGGCAAAATGAACCAAGTTGGGAGTTATGGCGAGATAATAACAAAACAAACCGCTTTGTTTATACTTTAAGCAGTAGCGTGTATTATATTTACAAGAATCAAAATGCCCCTGCTCATCTTAGCGATGAATTAAGCATCAGTTTGCAAAAAAATAAAAATAATTTTTTCATCAGCATAAACACTCCGCCAAATTATAAAAACAAACTCATAAAAGACAGTAAAAATTTAAAAGATTATTTTATATTTAAAACTGATGAAAAAAAATTCATAGTCGCTCAAATCTTTGAACGGTATTTTACACGCTGGTGGGAATGTGAGCTTGATGAAGAGGGCTTAAAATGCGAAAACATAGTTTCTAAACAAGGTTTAAGCATTTTCAGCAATGATATAAACGCCTATGAAGTGAGGCTAAGCGAGGGAAGTTAGCTTGCGCATTTTCGCTTAATTTGCTCTTTGATTTGCTCATTAATGACAAAATCCGTATGATAAAGCAAACAAGAATCCACACAAGAAACCTTTATCACAAGCCTTTTTCCCTCTTTGTCTTTTAGGTTATGCGAATTTCTTGCAATTTCGTGGATTTCATAAACTAAATCCTTGCTGAGTTTGTTTAAATCAAGCTCAATAATAGAATTTTCAAATTCTTTTGGCTCTTGGGTAAATTGCTCTTTGTCGATATTTGTTTTATTTCTAAATCCAACCTTTGCCTTAATGCCACTTTCCTTTGCCTCATCAAGTTCTAAAACTTCATTCATCATTAAGCTAAAATCCCTATCTTCCCTTTTAAACCCTAATCTAAAAGCATAAGCTTGAGTCTTTTTAAATTCATCTTTAAAAATTTCTTCAAGTTCCTCAACATTTCTTTCAAAAACAACAACCTCAAAAGATGAATAAAAATCCATAAGCTGCATTTTCGCGTATCGCTTGCCACTTTTACTCATCAAAGCCTTGAAATCCTCGATTTTGCCTACACAAAAAATTTGCCCACTTCCCTTAAGATTATCAAAATCCAAACTCTTGTAATAATCAAGCTTATTAATTTGCTCACTAAATTCATCAAGTGGGTGCGCTGAAAGATAAATGCCTAAAATTTCTTTTTCATATTCTAATTTTTCTTTTAAAGGATACTCCTCTTCAATGATGCTTAAATCAGCCTTTATCCCACTTGTTATATCATCTACATCAAATAAAGAAATTTCAGCCTCTCTTTTTGATTCTGCGATTTTGCGTGAATTTTCACAAAGTTTGGGCAAATTCTCTACCAAACACTTACGCGTAAAGCCATACTCATCAAATGCCCCAACCTTTATAAGACTTTCCATAGTGCGTTTATTGATTTTAGCAGGGTCAATTTTACTCATAAACTCATCAACACTTGAAAAGCCATTTTCTGGGCGAACCTTGATGAGATTATTTACCGCTGGCATTCCTACACTCTTTATCGCTCCAAGCCCATAAAGTATGGCTTCGCTACCATCATCAAGCCTGATAGAGCTGAATTCTCCAACGGCTTTGTTAATATTTGGCGGCAAGAGTTTGATATTCATTCTTTTGATTTCCTCGATATACTGCGCCACTTTTTCTACTTTGTTTTGCTCGCTTGTAAGCAAGGCAGCCATAAATTCACTAGGATAATAAGTCTTTAAATACGCCGTTTGAAAGGCTAAAAGCGCATAAGCTGCGGAGTGAGATTTATTAAAGCCGTATTCTGCGAATTTTAAGATAAGCTCGAACAAATCATCAGCCTTTTTTGTGTCAAAGCCTTGTTTTTCAGCACCTTGTAAATATTCACTTTTAAGATTATCTAAAATTTCACGCTTTTTCTTACCCATAGCCCTGCGAACATTGTCAGCACCGCCTAAAGTAAAACCGCCGATAGTTTGCACGATTTGCATAACTTGTTCTTGATAAACAATAACCCCATAAGTGTCTTTTAAAATGGGTTCAAGTTCCTTAAAGGCATAACTTGCTTTTTTCAACCCGTGTTTAACCTCGATATAATCATCAACCATACCACTTCCCAAGGGTCCAGGTCTCCCAAGTGCCACAATAGCGATAATGTCGTTAAAATCACTCGGCTTCAAACGGCGTGAAAGCCCTTGAAACATACCCGACTCAATTTGAAAAATACCAAGCGTGTTGCCACTTTGTATGGTTTCATAAACTTTGGCATCATTTAAGTCAATTTTCTCCCAAATCAAATCCTTATCATACCTGCGCTTAATTAGTTTTACCGCATTATCGATGACATCAAGGGTCTTTAAACCCAAAAAGTCAAATTTAATTAAATCCACATCTTCTAAAAAGTCTTTTGAATACTGCGTTACAAGGTGTTTTTCATCATTTTTGCTGGGTCGAAACAGTGGCGTTTTTTTCCACAAGCTTTCATTTGAGATGACAAGCCCAGCCGCGTGCACACCTGCGTTACGGTTTAGTCCCTCTAAGGCAAGGGCATAATCCCAAATTTCTTGCGCGTTTTGATGAGTTTGGATAAATTCAGCGATTTTTGGTTCTTTGTTGTAGGCATCTTCAAGCGTGATTTTAAGTTCATCAGGGATAAGTTTAGCAAATTCATCAGCCTCATTTAAAGGCATATCAAAAACCCTTGCCACATCGCGAATCACGCCTTTGGCAAGAAGTTTGTTAAAGGTGATAACTTGTGCCACCTTGTCAAAGCCGTATTTTTCGATGACATAATCAATCACTTCATCTCGCCTGTTTTGACAAAAGTCAATGTCTATATCAGGCATTGAAACGCGTTCAGGGTTTAAAAAACGCTCAAAAAGCAAATTATAAGGCAGTGGGTCAATGTTAGTTATCTTTAAACAGTAAGCGACCAAACTCCCAGCCGCCGAGCCACGACCAGGTCCCACAGGTATATCCTTGCCCTTTGCCATAGCGATAAAATCATACACTATAAGCATATAGCCTGAAAATTTCATATCCTTAATAATATTCATCTCTCTTTCTAATCTTGCTTTGTATTCTCCGTGCTTGCTTTCATCTATAAATTCAAGCCTTTCATCAAGTCCCTTGCGGCACAAATACTCAAAAACCATATCATCGTTTGCAAAGCTAAATTCCTTTTCAGGCTCTGGCAAGGCTAAATCATAATCTTTCGCATACTCTCTTGCGAATTTAAAATTTGGTGGCGTTGGGTCGCCAAGCTTAAGCTCTAAATCGCATTTTTGAGCTATTTCTTGCGTGTTTGAAATGGCTTCTGGCAAATCCGCAAAAAGTTCGCTCATTTGCTCTGAAGTTTTAACATAAAATTCAAAAACACTGTGTTTTAATCTATCATTATCGCTAAGTTTTACACCCATATTGATGCACATTAAAGCTTCTTGTGCTTTGGCTCTGTCTTTAAAGGTATAATGCGTATCATTTGTAGCGATAATTTTTATATCAAGCTCTTTAGAAAGCTTTATAACCTGCTCATCAATGAAAAGCTGGTCATTTATGCCGTGTCTCATTAATTCTAAATAAAAATCATCGCCAAAAACTTCTTTATACCACAAAGCGACTTCTTTGGCGCTCTCATAGCCCTTTGCTCCAAATTTTATATTTCTTTCATTTTGGGTATTTAAATGCCAATTTATCTCGCCTTGCAAGCAAGCTGAACTACAAATTAATCCCTCGCTGTGTTCTTTGAGTATTTTTTTATTAATGCGTGGGTAATAATACATACCCTGTATATAGCTTTGTGAGCTAAGATACATTAAATTTTCATAACCTTTTTGATTTTTCGCATATAAACAAAGGTGAAACCGTTGCTTTGTGCTTTTGTCGCCTAATTCTTCTCCATTATGCAAATAAGCTTCTATGCCGATAATAGGCTTTAAGCCAAATTCTTTCATCGTTTTGTAAAAATCAATAGCCCCAAACATATTGCCGTGGTCTGTCATCGCCACGCTTGTAGCACCTTGCTCTTTAAGCGTTTTGGCAAGTTCTTTAAGCTTATTTGCTCCGTCTAACAAAGAATATTCAGTGTGAAGGTGTAGGTGTGTAAATTGACTCATCTTGCTCTCCAAAAAAATTTACAAAATTATTACAAAAATTGACTGAATTTAAAAGAATTTGCAGATAAATTTTAGCTTAAATTAACCAAAACACACTATACTTACAAAGTCTTTATTTCACATAAAGGAGAAACGATGAAAGTAAGGATAATTTATTGTAATTCTTGAAATTACAGACCACAAGCTGCAAGGGTTGCAGAAGAAATTAAAACCAACTTTGCTGACGCTGAAGTAAGCACAGAGGTTGGAAGTGGCGGAAACTTCGTTGTTGAACTAAATGGCGAAGTGATATTCTCCAAAAAGGATTTAATCGCTTGCCAAAGCGAAAGGTTTCCTGAAAATGAGGAGATTACCAAACTCATCAACGCCAAAATCGCTTAGAGCGTAAAAGCCTGAGCGAGTCTTGGGCTTTTAATTTCCATTTAACAAAGGCAGCAACAACTCTTTTTCTAGCCTTGCTTTGCTCTCTTTACCGCATAGATACTGCACGATTTGCAAGGCAAAAAGCACAGCCGTAGCAGGTCCAGCTGAGGTGATGATATTAGCGCATTCACACACGGCTTTTTCCACAAATACGCCTTTTAAGCCTACTTCACAGCTTGGATAGCACGAAAATTGAGTGTTTTCATCAAAGATACCAGCCGCATTCAGCACTATGGGCGAGGCGCAAATGGCAGCGACAAGTTTGCCAGCCTTATGTAAAGCCCTTATCCCAGCCAAAATGCGCTCATCAGCCTTTAAATTCATCATTCCCCCACTTCCCCCAGCCAAAGCTATGGCGTCAAAATGAGAAATTTCCACGCTTTCAAGCGAACAATCAGCCTTTATAGCCAGCTCGTGCGCCCCAACGACAAGCAAATTTTCGTCCAAACTCGCCACCACCACTTCAAGCCTTGCACGGCGCAAAATGTCGGCTATGCTTACAAATTCGATTTCCTCAAAGCCACTTGCTAAGGGCAACAACACCTTTTTACTCATTTTCTTTCCTTTTGCGGCTCGTTTTTATGTGAATTTCGCAGGGTTTAAAAAGCTCACTCATATATAATTGAGTGCGTTTCGCTTTTTTTCAGCACAAGCCACGAATTTCATCATAAACACTTCGCCTTTAAATTTTGTCATTTTTTTTGCGGTATTTTTCTTCTCTTTGCTTGTTTTTTTCTATCATTTGGCGGTTAAAGCCGATGACAAAAAACGCCACAAAGCACGCAAAAAGCCCCACAATAATAAAGTCTAAAAACTCCACTCCCCTACTCCCAGCACTCAGCGTTTTTTATGCCGAGTTTTTTCGCGCTAAAATGCGGGTCTAAACCCTTGCGTTTTTGCTCCACAAAGTCATCAAGCACCTTTTTTACGATACCTCCAAGCAACAAAATCGAAATGATATTTGTAGTCGCCATAAACGCCATCGTTAAATCCGCCAAGTCCCAAGCCAGCGAGATATTCATCTGCGAACCGATGAAAACCATAGCCACAGCTGAAATGCGAAAGGCGTTCATCACAAGCTTTGAGTCTGTAAGATACTTGACATTTGCCTGTGCGTAGTAGTAGTTGCCTATCAAAGAAGTGATAGCAAACAAAACTACGGCGATAGAGACAAAATGCAGCCCCCAAACGCCATAATACTCTCTCATCACCGCTTGCACGAGTGGCAAAGCCGTAAGTAGCGGCTTGCCATCAACCCCTACATTTTCAAAATACGCTTGCGAAAACAGCACCAAAAGCCCTGTGCTTGTGCAAATGATGACATCGATAAGCACGGCAAAACTTTGTATAATGCCCTGTTTTGCGGGGTGCGAAGTGATAGCGGCTGCGGCTGCATTTGGGGCTGAACCCATACCCGCTTCGTTTGAGTAAAGTCCGCGTTTGATGCCTATGACAAGGGCTGAACCCGCAAAGCCCCCAAAAATCGCTTCAAAATCAAAGGCTTGCTCGAAAATGAGACTAAAAACAGCAGGGATTTTGTCAAAATGCCACAGCACCGCAACGAGCGCAAGAAAGGTGTAGAAAAACGCCATTATAGGCACGATTATGGAGCTTACCTTGCCGATTTTGCTGTGGTGTGAGAAAAAAAGCCACACACAAAAAAGGCTTAACAAAAGCCCTATGTAAAGGGGCATAGCACTTTGCGAAAAATCCGTGCCGCTGCCGTTAAAATACAAATCATAATACACCTTAAACGCCGAAGTCATCGTCTGGCTTTGCAAGCCGTTAAAGCCGTAAGCATAGGTGATGATGAGTATGAGCGCGAAAAAGCTACCAAGCCAACCAAGCCCCAAAGCCTTTTTTATATAATAAGCTGGTCCGCCCTTAAAGCCTCCGCCGCTATCTTTGCTCTTATAAACCTGTGCGAGCGTGCTTTCAGCAAAGGCACTTGCGCCACCAAAAAACGCCATAAGCCACATCCAAAACAAAGCCCCAGCCCCGCCAAGCACCAAAGCTACCGAAATGCCAGCGATATTGCCTATGCCAACACGCGAAGCAGTCGAAATCATCAGTGCAGCAAATGGACTGATATGCTCGTCTTTTTGCTCTTTGTGCCTTTGCGTAAGTAGCTTAAACACCGAGCCTAGCATAGAAAACTGCACGAAACGAAGCTTAAAACTATAATAAACCCCCGTAATGACAAGCAAAACTACCATCAACACATCAGTTTTTGGCAAAACAAGCCGCAAAAAGCCTTGTATCAACTCAAATATATCAAACATTGTAACCTCATAAATTTTAAGATTTGCATTTTAAAGCTTTTATTATAGTCTAAAGAAAATTAATTTTACATAAAAATTTATATTTTAAAATGCCAAATAAATTATAATTTGCTATAAATAATAATTAATTTAAGAAAAATTTTATATATTTTTAAATATAAAAATTATAAAGCTTAAAAGCCCCATAAAATAGGGCTTTTAACTTAGACGCTATACGCACTTTCGCCGTGAATTTTCTTGTCAAGCCCTTCAAATTCAACTTCTTCTTCCACGCGTAAGCTCGTAAAAAGCGATATAAGCTTAAATATCACAAAACTTACCACAGCTGAAAGCGTGATACAAAGGACTATGGCAAAGACTTGCTCTAAAAGCAAATGCCACGAACCGCCGATAAACAAGCCCTCTCCAAGTGCGCCATCAGCCACGACAGCAGGATTTACCGCACCGCTTGCAAAAAGTCCTGTGGCGATACCGCCCCAAACGCCGCCTATGCCGTGCAGTGAAAAGGCGTCCAAAGTATCATCAAGCCGTAGTTTGTATTTGATGAAACTCAGCCCAAAGTAGCACAGCAAGGCAGCCACAGCACCGATGATAATGCTAGATGCTATGCTCACATAGCCGCAAGCTGGCGTTATGCCGACAAGTCCCGCCACTAAGCCACTCAAACCGCCAAGCACGGTTGGCTTTTTGTGTATGAGCCACTCGGCTAAAATCCACACCAAAAAGCCTGTGGATGCCGAAAGTATGGTAACTACAAAGGCATTTACCGCTATGTCATCGACACCGCCCGCACTGCCAGCGTTAAAGCCCAGCCAGCCCATAAAGAGCAATATCGCGCCCAAAAAGGCGTAGGGTATGGAATTTGCGTTGTTTGTGGCGTTTTCAGGCTTGTCGCGCCTTGCGCCAACCATCAGCGCGCCCACCAGCCCAGCTATGCCAGAGCTGATATGCACCACGCCACCGCCTGCAAAATCAAAGCTCCCGCGCCCAAGCAAAAAGCCATTTTCACTCCAAACCATATGCGCCAGCACATCATACACGAGAGTGCTCCAAAAGATGAGAAACACCACCAGCACGCCAAGTTTTATGCGCCCGACAAGCGAACCCGTGATGATGGCGGAGGCTATGAGCGCAAACATCATTTGAAAGGCGACAAAAAGCACATTTGGCACGCCAGAAGCATTATAGCCACTCACGCCAGCTAGCGCAAAATTTGCCAAACTACCTACCACACCAGCGCCCGTGTCCTCGCCAAAAGAGAGCGTAAAGCCCAGCAAAATCCACTGCAAACTTATCACGCCAAATACGATAAAGCAGTTCATAATAGTGTTAAGCATATTTTTGCTACGCACCAAACCAGCGTAAAACATAGCTAGTGCAGGCGTCATCAGCAGCACAAGCAAAGAGCAGAGCATTATAAAGCTCGTATTTGTGGGATTCATATCAGTCATTTTTCCTCCTTTAAGATAAAGTTCGCCAAAATTATAAAATAAATTCTCTTAAAATAAAATTAAATTTAAGAAAATTTTTATATATTTTTTATGAGTATTTTAAAATTTTATTTGAAAGCGTGAAATTTTAGGCAAAAAATAAGTCATTAGTGATTTAAATTTAAAAAAATAAAGCTGATTTTACTGTATATCAATTTCCTTTTTTTATAAGTAAAACGAGCGAGCAAGTAGCCATAAGTTGCGATAAAATTTAAAAAATTTGACTTATGTTTATTATTGTTTGTAAAAATTTAGACCTTTGCTTAAATTTGTTCTTTTATGAATTTGACATAAAGTTATGGCTGTAAAACGCGGTAGTTAAGCTGTAAATTGTCAAGTTTTTGGTATTTTTGCAAGAATTCAGCCTTGTTTTTGGGGAGTTTGAAACTTTCATTTGACTGCGTTATAAAGCCATTTTTAAGCGTGTATTTGTAGCCAAATACTGAATTTGCAGGGTAAATTCCACTCTCATCAAGCCAAAGCTCTGAATTTACCGCAAAATCATAGCTTTTTAGCGCATTTTTGTCAAAAAGGTTGCGCCCGCCAAGCGTGAGAAAATCATACTCGTTTAAGCTCAGCGCGTAAAGAGTTGGGAAAATGTCCTTGTGAGAGCCTATTGTAGCAGGATTAAAGGCAAAGCCGTTTTTATCAAAGTCCTTTGTGTAGGCACTTGGCACATACAAGTAAAACGGCACGGCGTGATTTAATGGCGTGTTTTCAAAGGCTATCAAATCTCTATTTTTGTGGTCGCCACTAGCAGCGATAATGGTAGAGTTTTTAAGCTCGCTGTGCTTGATAGAGTCGATAAATTCGCCAAAGGCATTGTTAGAATAAGCGAAAATTTCAGCACTTGCGCGAGTTTTTTGGGCGTTGTTGTGCTTGAAAAAGTGCATTTTGTCCTTAAAATCAAATTTTGGCGCGCTAAAATGCTGGGGCAAACTTGGGTAAGGCGGGTGATTTGAAGTCGTAAGAATAGCTATAAATGTGGGCTTTGTCGCCTTTTGGAGCAACTCAAAAGCGAATTTATAGGCAAATTCATCAAGCACGCCATAGATATTAGCATTTTGCTTGCTTTGTGGATAGCGCGACATAAGGAAATTGCTATCATACACCGCATCAGCACCTAGCGTGGTAGCGTAATCGCCGAAATTTTGCCACGAGCGATTGCCAGAAGTAATGTAAATCACTTCATATCCAGCATTTTTATACACCGCAAAGGGCGTGAGTGCGAGCTTTTTGTCCTTTGCTAAACCAAGAGATATGTTAGCATTAGGGCTTAAAAAGAAAAGCGAGGCGAAACTGCCTGCTGTGCCATTAGTTGATGATAAAAAATTCATAAAAATAAAGTCATTTTGGGGTTTTGATGAGTTTTGCGCCACTTTGCCCGCTTCAAAATGCGCCCGAAAGCCCATAAGCAAGTCAAAATTTAAGGCATTGTCAAGGGATAGCATATTTGTGCCAAGACTTTCCATAAGCACGACAACGACATTTGGGCTTTTGCTTATACTTTTTTGGCTGTTGTGCTGAAATACAGGGAAAAGTTCTCTTTGTAAGGCTTCAAATTCATCTAAATTCACGGCTTGAAAGCTGTCTTGCTCTTTGTAATGGCTTAAAGCCCACGAAAAAGCGATGATGGGATTTGTGCTGATATGGTTTATCAAGGCATTTGCGGCTATATGATGCTCATCTTCACGCAAAGGAAAAGCACTGACACTGCCACGAATGCCTATAAAAACGAGCGCAATAAGGGTTAAATTCAGCACAAAGGACAGCAAAGGGGCGAATTTTGTTTTAGCTTGATTTGCGCGTGGCTTGCTTGAATTTAGCTTAAATTGAGCGGAGTTTTTGCCCATAAAATGAGAATTTAAAATTCTCTTTGAAAGCTGCAAACAAAGCCACGCAAAGCAAATGCTAGCTAGCAAGATGATTAAGACAGGGTAATCTTGCCACATTATCTTTAAGATAGCTGCGGTGTCATCGTCCTTTAAGCCAAAGATAAAAATGTCGATTTTGGTGTGATAAGTGCGAAAATAATAAAAATTCACAAAGGCACTCAAAGCAAAAACAAAGCTTGATAAAGTGGCGAAAAAAAGCGTAAATTTGTAGATAAATTTGTCAAATTTGAGATAAAAATTTAAGAGAAAATCATTTTTGCTTAAATTCTTTTTATCAAATGCCCCCCCCCCTGCCGTCATTTTGAGCCTTGCCTTAAAAAGCATTTTGCTAAAAAGCACAAGGTAGCCAAGCAGCATTATTAAGGCTATCACAACGCACACGGCGCGCATATCAAGGCGAAAGCCCATTATAAACATAGCCAAAAGCTCTTTTTTGAGCGGTGCAAACTCATCAAAATTTGTATAAGCGAGTAAAAATCGTTGCAAAAAATAACAAATTTCGCCCAAAATTCCAAGCACCAAGCCCAAAACAATGAAATTTTTATAGCAGTGAAAATTTTCGCTCATTGAGCAAAAAGCAAGGCTTTGCCTAGCTGAATTCTCATCAAATTTTTTCGCCAAAGTAAAACTCCGTTTTAAATTTCAAAAAAGTTAAAATTTTAAGCTTTAATTTGTGCTACAAGCCCTTGTAAAGTAAAATTCAAGCACTTTTTAAAACAAAGCCTTGATTTTTCATCATTTTAGCCTAAAACTCCAAATTTAAAGCCAAAAGTATAGCACAGATTTAATGCAAATTTTACACATTTTTTAACAAAAATTTAAAAAAATAACAAAAAAATTTACTTCATTTATTTTTTTGTTGGAGGGGGGGGGGGGGGTAAAATATCATTATCTTTGCTTTTGCAAAGAAATTCATTTCAAAGGACTCATTATGAGAAAAGTTGTATTAAGCCTTGCCTTAGCAGGGATTTTAGGTGCTACTTGCGCAGTAGCTGAAGAAAGCGGTGCTTTTGCTGGCATTCAAGCTGGATATGGAGCTGTAAAAAACGAAACAAAAGGAGATTCTCACCAGCAGGGCTTTAGATACGGTGTTGTTGGTGGTTACAAGCAGTTTTTTAGCGAAAATTTCGGTCTTCGTTATTACGGTGTAGTTGATAATGGCGATGCTAAAAAAGATGGAGATAAAACCAGCACTTTAAATGCAAATGCAAATGTTGATGCGCTTTATAACTTCGTTTCAAGCGGTAGTTTAGACTTTGGCGCCTTTGCTGGTTTGAGTGTGGGTTATACTACTCACAAACCTAAAGAAGGTTATAGCATAAGCGGTTTTGATGCAGGGGCTAATCTTGGTTTAAGAGCAAATATCGCTAAGGCTCACGGAGTGGAGCTTTTTGGTAGAGTGGGCTTCATTCAACAAAAGAAAGATTTAGTAAAACTTTCACAGCCCTATAGTATAGGACTTCGATATACCTTTTCTTTTTAAGGTATGAGAATCTCCTTTTTAAGACTTCAAAGTGCTTAAGGCACTTTGAAGTTAATAATATTAGTATTTTCCGCCCTCGATGACAACATCTTCAGCGTTTATGTCGCTGGTAAAAGCCTCTTTAAGCGTGCTTTCATAGGCTTTGTGGAAAAACTGCTCGTTTGCAAGCTTTGCTATAAGCTCATCAATAAAGCCTTTTAACTCCGTGTCGCCCTTTTTCACGGCAGCTGCGATAGTATCCTTGCTGCCAAGCTCACGCACTACGACTTTAAAGCCCTCGTTATCTTTCGCCCAAGCGAAAAGTAGGGTGTTATCGTGTGATAAAGCGTCCCCTCGCCCGTCTTTAAAGGCGTTGAAAGTCTCTGTGTTTTGGTCAAAGCGCACTAGCTCAATGTCTGGGTGATTTTTGGTAAAATACGCATCGGCTGTTGTGCCTTTATTGACGATGAGTTTTTTGCCCTTTAAGTCCTCCACGCTGGCGATTGTAGAGCCATCAGGCACGACAATGCCTAGTGAAACTTTCATATAAGGCAGCGTGAAATCCACCTGCTCCGCTCTTTCTGGCGTTTGAGTGAAATTTGCAAGGATTATGTCTACCTTGTCAGATTTTAAAAACTCCACGCGGTTTGCAGCCTCGACAGGAACGAACTGAACCTTGTTTTCATCGCCTAGAAGCTCAAGCGCAATGCGTTTAGCAAAGACTATGTCATAGCCTTGATTGACACCGCTGGCATCGATGAAGCCAAAAGGTGGTTTATCACCAAAAACACCTATACGCACCACGCCTGTTTCTTTTATCTTAGCAAGCGTGCCTGTGGCACTTGTTTGAGTGCTTTGAGCTTGTGAATCGCTTTCATTAGTAGCGTTTGCCTCGCCACTTTTCTTTGGCTCGCAAGCAGTAAAACATACTGCAACAAAAATTCCAAAAACAGCTAAAGCTATTTTTTTCATATCATACCTTTCTTGCTTTTTCAAGCTTAACTAATCTTTCAAATTTTAAAAATTTGAAGCAGGGAAATTATACTTTAAAAATTTTAATTATGGTTAAATATGCCTAATATAAAATCTTAGTCAAATAAAGTCCATTTGGTGGTGCGGGTGTTCTTATGTGGGCTTTTTGGGCATTAATTTGCTCTAAAATCTCGCTTTGACTGAGCTTTTTGGCTAATGCCTTCAGCACAGTAGCAACAGTAAAGCGAATTTGGGCGCGTAAAAAGCCATTTGCGCGAAATACAAAAATGGTTAAATTTTTATAATTATACACCTTTGCCTTAAAAACAGTTCTTACTGTGTCTTTGTTTGGTTCATTTTGTTTTTGAAAAAGCTTAAAATCGTGAGTGCCGATGAAGTGGGCTAAAATTTCGTTGGCTTTTTGTATGTCAATTTTGGGGTAAAAATGAAAATATGGGGCTAAAAAGGGGATAAATTCTCCGTGATGAAGCATATAGCGATACTCGCGCATTTTAGCATCAAAGCGAACCTCGAAATTTTCACTCACCTTTTCAATGCGTTTTATGTGAATGTGCGGGTGAGCAAAGCGGTTGAGCTGATTTTTAAGCGAATTTAAATCATCGAAATGCTCCCCGCACCGCACGCTTGCTACTGCGCCAAGCGAATGCACGCCCTTGTCTGTGCGTGAAGCAAAAAGAGGTCTTTCAAAAATGCCTAAATGCGCAAGTGCGCTTAAAAGCGTATCTTGGACGGTGTTTGCGTGTGGCTGCGTGGCTGAGCCTTGAAAACGCGAACCATCATAAGAAAAGATAAGCTTGAGTTTCATTAATCACTCTAATAACGACTTAAAATTCTCTTTTTAAAAAGATAAAAAGATGAAAATAAAGAGCTTAAAAATATAACAGTTGTGGCAAGCAAGGGAGGTTCGTAAAAAAGGCTTAAAATGCCAAAATACAAGGCAATAACAGCAAAAATTCCAACATACATAAAGCCCTTATCATAGCGATAAGTAACTATGCCAAAAGAAAGCGCAAAAAGCGTGCTGGCTGTGGGAAAAAGAGATATAAGCGTATAAATGACAAATTCTTTTGCTCTTTTTGAGTTGGTGTTTATCTCGCTCCAATACCCATAAAAAGTCTCAGCATTTGAGTCAAAGCCTGTAAGTTGCGTGCTGATGGTCATACTTTCAAAATGCCCTATGTGCCAGCTGTTGTTTTGCTCAAAATTATAAGCGTTTCCATTTGTAAGCTTAAGCGAAAGACTTTGGTCATCTCGTTCTAATCGCCCTTGTTTAGCGATAATGAGTTGTTCTTTATCTTTTGCGTTTTTAATGGGGTGATACATTATGACATTTTTATAAATTCCAGCCTCCTCGCTTCCTATAAAAATCAACCATTCCAAAAATCTTTGTCCAAATTCAGCTGTTTTGAGATTAAGCTTGACTTGGGTTTTTTTATAATCAATGAAATTGTGCTGTAAGCCATAAGCTATGGGGATAAAAACCAAAGAAACTATAAGCATAAAGGCACTAAACAGCACAGAAATTTGCAAGAAAAACCGCGCCATTTGCTTTGGCGAAAAGCCCAAAGTAAAATACACTATGCTTTCATTTTCGCGCGAAAGCCTGTAAAGCGTGAGCGTAAGGGCAATGAAAAAACTTAATGGCAAGGTAAAAATGAGAATTCGTGGCAACATAAAGCTGTAAAGCTTAAAAAAGTCAAAAAGGCTAATCTCAATGCTTGAGGTCATTCTGGCAAGCTGTATGAAAAACACCATTGACACGATGAGAAAAAGCACGCCAAAAAGCGATAAATTCGTGCTTAAAAAGTGGTTTAGCAAATAACGATAAGCAAGTTTCACCAAAGCCCCCTTATGCCAAAAACTGCAATAAAAGCAAGGCTTAAAAAGGGGATAAAGGGTAGTTCAAAACGCCTTTTGTGCGACATTAAAAAAAAGGGCAAACTTATAATGCACGCCACTAAAAGGGCTAAAAAGCCTTGTAAAAAGCCTAAAATACCGCCCATTGCGCCGATAAGTAAAATGTCAGCCTCGCCCATACTTTCAAGCTTTTCACGCTGTTTTTTAAGATTTAAAAGGCAAGAAATAAAGCTTTTTAGCAAAAAAACGCCACCCATAAAACAAAGCGAATAAAGCACAAAACCCCCGCTAAATTCGCCCCAAAAGAAAAAGCCATAAAGCTCGCTCATATCAAGGGCAAAGCAAAGTGCGAAGATGAAATTCGCCCAAAGCAAAGTTTCAGGCACGGCTTTCAATTTAATGTCGATGAGTGAGAGCAAAATCAAACTTGACAAATAAAGGCTCAAAAAGGCAAATTCAAAGGCGTTTTCGCTAAATCTAAACGCAAAAACAAACAAAATTCCACACAAAAGCTCACAAAGTGGGCTTAAAAGGCTAATTTTTGTCCCACAATATGCGCATTTGCCACGCAAAAAAAGAAAAGAAAAAAGCGGAACTAAATGATAAAATTTTAAATTTTTTTCACAAAAAAAGCAAAAAGAACGCGCCGTAAAAAGCCTTTTTTGTGTGCAAAATCTTTCATAAAAAGCAAAGATAAAAGAACCAAAGCAAAGTCCTAAAACAAAGACTAAAATCATTTGCCAAAGGTCCTTTCTCTTTTGTGAAACTCTCGTATTACTCGGCGAAATTCACGCTTGGTAAGACCCGGAAAAAGCGTGTCGCTAAAATGAATTTCAGCATAAGCGCACTGCCAAAGCAAGAAATTTGAAAGCCTTTTGGCGTTGCCAAGCCGAACAATCAAATCCACATCCAAAGGCAAATCCAAATTCGCGCTAATGTTTGCCTCGTTTATTTCAAGCCCTTGTGCTATCACTTTTTGCACAGCTCGCACTATCTCATCTTTTGCTCCATAACTTATGGCTAAATTCACGCACAAAAGCGTGCAATGTTCGGTTAATTTTTCAGCGTTTTTGATTTTTTCTTGTAATCTTGCATCAAGTCTGCTCAACTCCCCAATAGCCCTTAATCTAATATTATTATCAACAAATCTTTGTAAATTTTCATCAAGCACCTTTTCAAGCAAGCTAAAGATAAATTCAATCTCATCTTTTGGGCGCGCCCAATTTTCAGTGCTAAAGGCAAAAAGGCTTAACTGTGAGATATTTTCCTCCAAGCACACTTGCATAAGCCTTTCTACGATTTTTACGCCTTGCGAGTAACCAAATTTTTCTAAAAAGCCATTTTTTCTAGCCCACCGTCTGTTGCCGTCCATTACTACTGCTAAATGATTAAGTCTGTTCATCGTGTAAAATCCAAAAGTTTTTTAAATTCAAAAAAGGCACTTATTCCCTTTTCTTGCGAAACCTCTAAACTTAAATGCTCATTTAAAAATTTCGCTACCTTAAAAAAAGGGGTGTAAATTTGTTTATTATCATCTAAAAAAACAAGTTTTAAGTTTCCAAAAACACTAAAAAATAAAAAAAGTTCAGTGTTTTCGCCATTTAAGCGAAGTTGAAACAAGCAAGGCTTGTTCTCAAACACAAATGGTATGTGATAAATGCCTTGAAAAATCGCAAAAAGCATTTCTTTATATATGCTAAAGTCCGCCCTACTCTTTGCATTGATGAGAGAATTTATAACAAAAGCCTTAAAATCAAAATTTGGCTCGTCCAAAAGGCGCACGATAAGCGCTAAACCCTCTTCAAAATGCGCTATATAGGGCTTTTTGTAAAGATTTTTAAAGGTGATAACTCCGCCCTTGCTCGTATAAAGCTCGGCTAAATATTCAGCATTTAAGTCAAGCTCGATAAGGCTTTTGGTGCTTACTTCTTTGTGGTTAAGCAAAAGCGTATAGTTGTTAAAACCAGACTTTGCGATGACTTTCATCTGTATGGGTAAGGTAGCGTTGATGATACTCATAGTTTCTTGCACCACCTTGCGATTTCTAGGGCGAGCTCGGCTTTGCTCTTGCGCGAAAGCTCGCTAATGCCTGCTTTTGTGATGAGTGTAAGGGCGTTAAAATCACTTCCAAAGGCAGCATTGTCCTTGCTGATGACATTTAGGCAAATCATATCAAGTGCCTTTTCTTTGAGCGCATTTTTGGCATTTTGCACAGCATTTTGCGCGTCAAATTCAAGCTTAAAGCCGATTTTTTTGCCCTTAAATTTACAAGCTTTGAGCAAATCTTTTTTGGGGCTTAAATTCAAGGTTAAACCCTTTTCAAAGTCGCTTTTTTTGAGCTTTCCCGCATAAAATTTAGCCCCAAAATCGCTTACAGCCGCACACATAAGCAAAAAATCCCCATTTTGATACTTTTTCATCAAATTTTCAAGCTCATCAGCATTTTCAAAAAGCTCGCATTCATAAGGCAGATTTTCAAAAGGCACGGAGCTTAAAAGCCTTACGCTCGCACCTAGCGTGAAAAAGCTATCTGCTAGGGCTTTTGCCATTTTGCCACTTGAAAAGTTGCCTATAAAACGGACTTCATCTATCTTTTCTTTCGTGCCACCGCCTGTTACAAGGATATTTTTGCCCGCAAAAAACTCGTCCTTAAAAAGCTCTCTTTTCACCACCGCCAAAATGCGCCAAAGCTCAGCCAACCCGCCAACGCCTGTTTCTCCACAAGCAAGCAGCTTGCACTCTGGCTCAACCACAACCGCGCCGTTTTTTTGCAAGAGTTTGAGCGAATTTTGCGTGCTGAAATGTTTAAGCATTCTTGTGTTTGCCGCAGGGGCGATGACAAGCGGTGCGCTTGTGGCGATGAGCGTTTGGATAAAAACGGTGTCGCTTATGCCGTGCGCTAGCTTGTTTATGGAATTTACGCTTGCGGGTGCAAACACCACTATATCGCAATCCTTGCTAAAAGCGATATGATTTTTGTCATTTTCCCAGCTTTCATTTTCGCTACACAAAACGCTATCACACAGGGCTTCAAAACTCATTTTTGACGCAAATTTTAACGCCCCATCGCTTAATAAAACCTTAACCTTAAAGCCTTCTTTTTTAAAAAGCGAAATCAGCTCATAAGCCTTGTAAAAGGCTATGCTACCGCTTATAGCAAGAAGAATTTTTTTCATCTTTTTGCTCCAAAATGGCGCAAATTTAGGCTTAAATTCACGCAAGTTGTGTTGAAATTTAAATTTTGCGCGATAAATTTCACTTTTTTACTCCAAATTTTTGATAAAAATAATCCTTGATGACTTGCTTTTTAGCGCGGTTGATGAAAAGCGAACCGCTTGGCACATCGCTTGTAACACAACTTCCAGCCGCGATAAGGCTTTCATCAGCTATCTTTACAGGCGCGATGAGTTGGGTGTCTGAGCCGATGAAAACATTTTTGCCTATTGTCGTGCGGTGCTTTTTAAGCCCGTCATAATTGCAAGTGATGGTCCCACAGCCTATATTTGTCCCCTCATCTATCTCGCAATCGCCCAAATAGCTTAAATGTCCAGCCTTAACGCCCCTTAAAATAGCGTTTTTGCACTCTACAAAGTTGCCTATGTGTGAATTTACAATGCTACACTTTGGACGAATGTGCGCTAAGGGTCCTATGTCGCTGTTTTCGATAGTGCTGTCCTCCACCACGCTGCCGCTTTTGATGATGGCATTTTTCAGCACGCATTTACCCTCCACGCGCACGCCCTCATAAATCTCACACTCGCCTTCAAAGACGGCATCAAGGCTGATGAAAGCACTTTGCGGATTGTGAAAGATGACGCCTTGTTTCATCAAAGCCATTTTAAACTCATCTTGCATTAAATTTTCGGCTTTTGCTAGCTCGTATTTGTCATTAACGCCCATAAATTCAGCTTCATCTACAAAAACAGGCGAAATAAACTCGCCCTTTTCGTTTGCTAAGGCTATAATGTCGGTAAGATAATACTCTTTTGCGGCGTTTTGGTTGTTTATTTTGGGTAAAAGTTCTTTTAAAATGGCGCTTTCAAAGGCATAAACTCCGCTGTTGCACGCATTTATGAGCCTTTCTTGCTCTGTGGCGTCTTTAAATTCAACGATTTTTTGAATTTTATCGTTTTCAATCACCACTCGCCCGTAATTTGCAGGATTTTGACTCTTAAAAACCGCCACAGCTACCTTGCCTTTTGTGTCAAGCAAAGCCTTTATAGAGCTTGATTTAACAAGGGGCATATCGCCGCAAAGTGCGATAACTCTTTTATATTTTGGCGTATAATCTCTCAAAGCCCCAGCCGTGCCAGCATAGTTTTTTAAATCCTGCTCCAAAAAGCGAGTGTTTGGGAATTCTTTGATGATTTCATCTTCTACAAGCTCTTTTTGATGAGAAAGCACCACGCACACATCATCACTCAGCGCGTAAGCCTGCTTTAAGATATGCAAAATCATACTTTTGCCACAAATTTTTTGCAAAACTTTGGCTTTGTTTGACTTCATTCTTGTGCCAAGCCCAGCGGCTAAAACCACCACTGAAACAGTGTTTTTTTCAACATTTTTTGCCATTTTTACCCTTAAAATTTAAGGATATTGTAGCATAATGATAATAACAAAGTGGTAAAAAAGCTTATTTTATGCTCTAATGTCAATCAAACTTAGGCTTTGTTCTTTAATTTGCTTTATAAAGTCTTGTTTGAGTGTATCTGTAAGAGCTTGTAGCTCTTCGTTGTTTGATTCGACTTTTTGTTGATTTTGTGTTAGTCTTTCGTATTCTGTGGGGTTTTGAATTTTAAATCTTTCTAATTCATCAGCACTTAAAGAGGCTAAACCTTGCTCGGCAACTTTTTTCTTAATGTTTTCTGTGTTTTTCCTCATCAATTCTTCAAACCATTTTTTAAGCTTTTCAATTTCTTCTGCACTAATGGGCGATGAGCTTGAACCGCCTCCACCGCTAGATAAACCTTCAGCTTGTGCTAAAAGCATTGTTTCATCGCCAAAGTATTCGGCAAAGCTGATTTCTCCATTCATATTTTTATCTAGGGATAAAAATCCATTTAAAACAGTTTGCATTTGCCTTTGACTTACATTTTCCGTTGCCACACTTTTGCTAAAATCAATCTTTAAGCCCCCTTGCAAATGAAGCTCACTTCCTTGCAAATAAGGTCTAAAATGCGGCGTTTGATAATAAAATGTTTCAAGCAATTCTTTGTCCTCAACAAGCCCGTTTTTATCTTTATCGGCACCAAGCAAATTCATATCATAAGCCGCCTTTTCAAACCAGCCTGATACAAAATTTTGAGCCTTGCCATTTAGCCTTAAAATACCATCATCTCTTAAGAAAAAGTCATTTTCATCTTTAAATTTTGTCATTAAATTAAGAACAGTGCCATAGCCCACATTTACACTGACAAGCTGTTTGCTTTTTTCATCTTCAAAGGCAATTTTTACATAATACTCATTTAAATTCGCCTTATAATCATCAGGTGCTGTTTTGATGACATTTTGCAAAGAGGTTTTATTTTCCTCAAGCAAGGCTTCTTTGCTTTTTTCCCTAATAAACACCCTAGAAGATAAGGTCAAAGGCTCATTAAGTCCCGTAACCTTAACCCCTGATGAAAGTTCGGCTGAATAATTTGTCATTAAATATTTATCCTTATTTTTAAATTTTATCCTTACAACACAAGCAAATGCCAAAATTTCTTTAAATCAACAAATTTCAAAAACTCAAAAAGCTTATTTTATGCTCTAATGTCAATCAAACTTAGGCTTTGTTCTTTAATTTGCTTTATAAAGTCTTGTTTGAGTGTATCTGTAAGAGCTTGTAGCTCTTCGTTGTTTGATTCGACTTTTTGTTGATTTTGTGTTAGTCTTTCGTATTCTGTTGGGTTTTGAATTTTAAATCTTTCTAATTCATCAGCACTTAAAGAGGCTAAACCTTGCTCGGCAACTTTTTCTTGCAAGGTGGCTTTTTTAGGCATTTTGATTGTCGTGCGGTTAAGAAGCGAAAAGTCTATTTTTATATCGCTGTGCATTTCTTGTATTTCTTGCGGAAGCATTTTTTCTAAGCCAAAATACTCGGCAAAGCTAATCTTATTATCCACATTTTTATCATCGAGCAACACAGAATTTAAAGCATCCTCTATACTTCTTTCTACATTGCGTTCAAAGATGGCACTGCTTTCTCCATAAGCGATTTTAGCGCCGCTATCAGGCGCAAAAGGCGCGACATAATAAAAACTGTCATAAAGCTCGCCTCCACTAACAAGCCCATTTTTATCTTTATCAGCACCAAGCAAATTCATATCATAAGCCACCTTTTCAAACCAGCCTGAAATGAAATTTTGAGCCTTGCCATTTAGCCTTAAAATGCCATCATCTCTTAAGAAAAAGTCATTTTCCTCAAAATTATTTTTTAAAAGAGCAAGATTAGCAGAGCTTAAATTTGTAAGCACCATTTGCCCACTTATCTTGTCCTCAAAAGCTACCTTGACAAAGTCTTTTCCTAAATTTGCCTCTGTATTATAATCATCAGGTGCTGTTTTAATGACATTTTGCAAAGAGATTTTGTTTTCCTCAAGCAAGGCTTCTTTGCTTTTAGCACTTATAAAAGGCTTGTTTGATTCTATCAAGGAGTCATTAAGCTTTGTAAAATTAGAAGCTAATACAAATGCCATTAGTCTCTTACCACAGTATATTTTCTTAAACGACAAAAAATATCGTCAATACTGTTTGAGTATCCGCAACTATAGTCTTGACGAGAACCACTCATCCAATGTTCTCTAAGAATGTTGTATTTGGCAGACCTATCTTCTATATCATTTGCTGTAACAAAACTTACAAGAACCACGCTTAAAGCTAAAATCAGCTTTTTCATTGACATCTCTTTTTTTGATTTTCATATTAGCATTATAGCTATATTAGGATTAAAAATCGACAAAATTTCAAAAAACTTAACAGTAAATTTAAATTTTTTACCAAAATTTACCGTTTAAAATTCCAAACAAAGTCAGCATTAGAGCAATTTTCAGCCTTATAAGCATCAAATATAACAACAGCGACCTTTTTACGAGCTTTCAAGTCTTTTATGTGTAAAGGAACACCTATATTTTTATCAGTATGACAAGCTCCAGCTATAAGCACAGCCTTTTGCTTGCTTTGTGTAAGAGTGTTTGCCATTTGTCTGTCTTTGTATTGTTGAATTTGCACGAATTTATCAAGCAGAGTGGAATTTTGAGCATTATTTATATCAAGCTTATGGCTAGTGGCTATGATTTGTTTGATATTCTCCTTAACCTTTGCCTTTGTGGATACAACGCCATCAAGCTCTTTTGCGCCCTTATAAATGCTTTTTATTTCACTGCCTGAAATATTTGCCGCACTCAGTTTTATATCATTATAAAAAACAAACTCAACAATGCCCTTGTAATCCTCCCATTTCCAGCCCTTTTCCCATTCAAGCACCTTGCTTAAATCCTTTGGTTTAACGCTTTGCTTGTTTGATTTTGCCTTGTTGATTATATCTTGTTTATCCGTGCTTAACATTTCAAAAGCCACATTAAGCGAGCCTTTTTCACTTAAGGCTTTGATGATGAAAAATTGCGCCAGATGATGACTGTATTTATCGTGCTTTTCACCGAGTAAAATAATATCATAATCACCAAGCAAAGAAATAAACTCCTCAAAGCTTAATTCTTGTTGATTGTAAATTATGTTAAATTTTTTATCCTTTAAGTTTGCTTGAGTAAAATCCTCATTTTGCACAAAGGAACAAGCGCCTAAAAACAAAGATAAAAAGAGCAAAAATAAAACATTTCTCACAACAAATTTCCTAAAAAAATTTAAAAATTATATTTAAGCAATAAATTACCACCATAATAATCCAAACCTGTATTATAATGTTTATACAAAAGTTCAGCATTAATTCTTGTTCTTTCAAGGGCAAAAATTTCTATACCCAAATTTAAACTCAAAGCGTTTTTATAGCTTTCATTTTCATAAGAAAAATTTTCATTTCCAAGTCGCATAAAAATTTCTTTGTGGGTGTTGTAAATTTTGCCCTCATAGCTTAATTTAGCAAAGGCAAAAGCAGCCTCATCAAAGATATAACGAGTTTCAAGCCCAACTACCGCATCTAAAATGTAAGAACTGTAAGCCTTTGACTCCAAGCCAAGCCCACCTTTTTGACTGAAAGCATCTTGTGCTTCAAAATAATTTTGCACCCCCAAAAAGGGCTTAAAAGAAGCCTTATCGCCAAATCTAGGTCCTAAAACAAGCCCAAGATTTGCTTGATAGTTGTTAAAGGTTGAACTTGAGCTTAAAGACTCATCTGCTAGCCATTTATTATCCACTGAAAACAAGCCCAACAAAGCATTTGCGCTTATATCGCTTTCTAAATTTTTATAAAAATACCTTGTAAAAACGCCAACTTGCAATAAATTTCCCTTAGTTTTAGTTCTTTGCGTGCTTAAATCCTGCGAACTTTGACCATAAGCATAAGAAAAATGCAACTGAGAAAGACTTTCATCTGCCATATAACTTGAACCAAGAGTAAGCCCTGTTAAATAGCCCTTAAGTTTATCAGCCCTTAAAACTCCACCAAAAGAATTAGCAAAAAAATCAAATTCAGAATCAGGCTCAAAAGGATTTATAAATTTACCCGTATCAATTCGCATTAACTCCATAGCCGCCAAGGGTTTTGAAATAAAGCTTTTATTTAAAGGGATAAGCAAAGAGTCATTTTTAAAAGCAGAAATCATACTTTGAGGTTGAGAAATAAAATTTTGCTTTAAACTCTCATCAAATTCTGAAACACTATTTTCTATATCAAGATTGCTTTTTAAAAGATTATCAAGCGAACCGTATTTTGATAAAAATCCATCAAGAATGACTCTTTGACTAGGCTTTAAGCTGCCCTTATATTCATCAAATTTAGTAGGCGGTTGCGGAGGCTGTGGCTGTGGTGGCTGTGGAGGTTGGGGTTGTGGCGGTTGGGGTTGTGGCGGTTGAGGGGGTTGAGGTGCTGGGGGTTGAGTGCCTGCTTGGCTTATAGTAATGCTACCAGCATTATAAGTAATGTCTAAAAATTTTGCATTTGGATTGTTGATGATGATATTATTGTTATCAAGCCCTGTTACTGTGCCTGTTATGATTTGATAGCTTTGTCCAAATGTTACACTTTTATCTATATCTACACTCACCGTTCCTGTATTCGTTAAACCACCCTCAAGCTTACCCATAACACCGTTTAACATACCAAAATTAAGTGTTGAGCCTTGTTTATTTTCTAATCCACCCGTTACTTTAAGTGTTCCGCCCTTAATTTGTATGCTTGAATTTTGTCCGTCTTCGCCCTTGCTAACGAGCTTTCCGCCCACGCTAACCGTGCCGCCGTTGATGATGATATTGCCACCGCCACAAAAGCCGATTTGACAAAACTGAACATTGTTTGAAAAATTTTGTCCTCCATTGTATAAATTTCCACCGATTGTTATCGTGCCATCGGTGTTTGTTATGGTAGCTACACTTGAAGGACTAGCTGCTCCTAAGGCTGGTTTTTGCCCTAAATTCCACAAATCATTTTTTACTGTTATGTTGCTATTGTTGTTAGTGATTGAACCGTAGTTGTTTGTTTTATTTCCGCCTTCTGTATTGATGTTTAGGGTAGATTGATTGCTTAATGTGATTGTGCCGTTATTTGTAAATTTGCCAGCATTTATCTCAAAAAGAGCATTATTGCTTAAAGTAGCACGAGCATTAGTAGGTAGCCCAAAACCTGAAGTATTTGTGGTGTGGGAGTAACGCAATGAACCGCCGTTGATATTTAGGGCGTTTTGGATACTCAAACTTTCAAAACCATTTAAAACAAGAGTTGAATTTTTATTGACAGTAAGGGTTGAAGCGTAAAAAGGTATATTCGTGTTTTTACTTTGTGGATTTTGCGGAAGTTTGGCATTAAGCGTTAGGGTTGAAGTTGTAGCACCTGTCGTGTTGTAAGTAAAACTATAACCATTTGAGTTTTTATCAGCATTAAAGATACATTCCCAAGGACTAGTGCAATCAGCAATGGCATCTTCTGTTTTATTTTCACCAGCGTTAAGCGTGAGAGTTGTAGGCAATCTGTTTGTATATTGCGCGCTTAAAACACTGATAAAAAATATATATAAAAATAAAGCTTTTTTCAAAAATCAAATCCCCCCCCCCATTAAAATATAGCTTTTTGCTTTGTAAATGTCTATCATACAATAAAAACGATTAACAAAGAGCAATGAAAAGAAAATTTAAGCAAAATCAACAAAAATTCAAACTTTTTCTTTTGTTGATTTTAAAACGCTCAATTTTTTACGCCTTGCTTGTTAGCGCATAAATTTGACATTAAAGCATTTTTGCGTTATAATTTGCTCGTTTTCTTTCAGCGATGAGAGATTTGGCTTGTTCGCAAGAGCAGGTTTCCCCGTCTTTGTGCGGGGGTTATTCTACTATATGATTTTTGATTTTCTCTCTGATTTGCTTAAAATTTTCATCATCTATCTTGCCTATGTAGGTTTCAATCCTCTTGGTATCAAAAATGCGAATTTGTCCTAAAAGTGCAACCTGCATTTTGCCCTTGCTATCGATGAATTTATGATAAAATTTGCCTTTTTTATTTTGCGCCTTACTAGAAAGCGGCACGCCCAAAAAAGTGTGATTAGGAAAGGCTTTGACGACTAAAACAGGACGAGTGAAAATCCCACTCTTGCCAAACACTTCACTGCCGATATTTTGCCCTATACATACCCAAAATATCCTTTTGTTTTGAGCTTTTTTGATAATCTTTTGTGTGTCAATACTCTTTTTAACGGCGTTCCATTTGTCAAGTTTTGCGCTATTATCTATTTTTAGCCTTTTTACGAAATCAAAATGAAAGATTATAGCCAAAATTCACAAATTTAAAAAGCCAAAAACAAGCCATTAAAACACTATGGTTTTGTTGTTTGAGATGAAAATCTTATCCTCAAACACCAAGTCAAGTGCCTTTGAAAGCACATTTTTTTCGACATTTTGCCCCGCTTTTTTCATATCCAGCCAGCTGTCCTCGTGGCTCACATTGAGCACGGCTTGCGTGATGATGGGACCTTCATCAAGGTTGTTATTGACAAAATGCGCCGTTGCGCCGATGATTTTCACGCCTCTTTCAAAGGCTTGTTTGTAGGGGTTTGCGCCGATAAAAGCGGGTAAAAATGAATGATGAATGTTGATGATTTGCCCCTCAAAATGCGCGACAAATTCGGGTGATAAGATACGCATATACTTTGCAAGCACGATATAATCGAACTTGTATTGTTTCAAGCACTCCAAAATAAGCTCTTCGTGCGCTTGTCTGCTTAAATTTTCGCTCTTTATGCTGTGGTAAGGCAGTTCAAACTTCTCTACCAAGCCGCAAAGCTCGTCATAGTTGGATATAACGGCTTTAATGTTTGCCAAAAGATCGTTGCTGTAATGCTTTATCAGCAAGTCCCCCAAGCAATGCGCCTCTTTTGTCGCAAAAATCACAATGTCCTTTTTTTGCTTTTCATAAAGCTCCACTCGCGTTTTAGTAGGCAACATAGCCTTTAAAGTGCCTACAAATGAGCCTTTGTCAAACTCACCCTCCAAAATCGCACGGAAAAAGAAAAGCCCCTCGCCCACGAATTCATCATTTTTGACGATATTGAGCTGATATTTGAAAATCACATCAGCGATACGGTAAATCAAGCCCTTTTCATCGCTCGTGGCGATTTTTAGCACAAATTGTTTCATTTTATCCCCTTTAAATAGGCTTTTAGCCACTCATTTTTGCGTTTTTGTATCTGCTCGCCTAAATTCTTGCCCGAAAAGCCTAAATTTTCAAGCTCTTGCGTGTCAATTTGCGCTCGTAACGCCTTGTCATAGAGCTTTAAAGCCCTTGCTCTTTGCACTCTTTTTTCGTCCCAAAGCCCAAGCCAGCTTTTTAAGGGCATTTGCAAGGCGATTTGAGCTAAATCTAAATCACTCATTTCATCTTTAAAAAAAGGCTGTTTTGCGGCGTTTAAAAGCTCTTTTTTAAGCTGTGTTTTTGCGAAAAAATCCTTTTTTTCAATGCCGAAAAAATTTAAATAAAGATACAAAAACAAGCCCTCATCGCTGATAAATTCGCGCGCCCTTTCAAGCATTTGCCTAAATTTAGCGGCGTTTTCGCACTTTGTGCTGTCATTTAAAAGCACGACTTGCTCTAAATTCAGCTTTTGCAAAGCTTCAAAGCCACGCTTTAAATTCTTTGCCTTAAAAAATTTATAAAGTTCAGCGTTGATTCTGTCCCTACTCAAATCCCTTGTATCCATAGTTTGCATAAATTTCAAACTCTCATCGGCGATTTTTAAATCAAATCTTGCTACAAAATGCACCGCTCTAAGCACGCGCAAGCTGTCCTCTTTGAAACTCTCATCATCGATATGCCTTAAAATGCGGGCGTTTAAATCCTCCAACCCGCCGTAAAAGTCCAAAAATTCATCGTTAAAAATGTTTATCATTATAGAATTTATGGTAAAATCTCGCCGCCTCGCCCCAAGCCTTTCATCATCGCAAACGCTCACCTCAAAGCCCTTGTGTCCGCTTCGCACCTTGTTTTCCGTGCGCGCTAAGGATAAGTCGTAATTTTTAAATTTATACACAAAAAAGCTTTTGCCAAAGCCATTTGCGCCAAGTTTTTGCATAAGAGTATCGAAAAATTCAGGCTTTATGTCATAAATTTCTATGTCAAAGTCGTAAATTTCGCGCCCTAAAAGTATATCACGCACACTACCGCCTACCAAATAAGCCCTTTTGGTGTGCGGAGCTAAAAAATCAGCGATGAATTTAATTTCAGCCTTATTTTTTAAGCTTATCTTCGATACTTGCAAGCAAAAACTCTAAAAAATTGATAGTCAAATCAAGCCTAGTTTCAATATCTTCATAATCAGCAGCCTTTAAACCCTCAAAAAGCACCAAAACGCGCTCTTTGACATTTTTCAAAAAAAGCTCTTCATTCGCGCTTAAGGTATGATTGGTGTCTTGTCCTGGCTGTGGAGGCTTTTTGTGAGGGTCGGTAAAGTCTATAACCTCAGCGTGTAGTGGAATTTCAACCTCTTCTTCACTTTCAACACTCACTTGCTCTGTTTCTTTATTTTTCACTTCATTTTCATCATCTTTTTTTGAAATTTCAGTGCTTACTTCGTTGATTGCTTTTTTTGCCAAATCTTCTAAATTCATAGTTTTATCAACCACCTTTTAAATTCGTTTAACTCTTCCTCACTTTGCAGGTTAATGAAAAAATCAAGCATTTGGGTATTTAAATCCTTGTGCGCAAAACGCAAGCCACTTAATCTTCGCACCGCATCAATGGCATTTTGGTTGCTTGGGTCTTTCTTTAAAATGTTTTTATAAATCTGCAAAGCCTCGCTTTTTAGTCCTTGTGCCTCGTAAATGGAAGCTTCTGTTATGGTATTTTTCATAAGGTCCTAACACAAAAAATATTGCATAATTGTAGCAAAAAAAGTTTAAAATTTACATTTTTATGCAATAATCTCAAAATTTTTCAAGGAAAAAGGGTAATGAAAGAAGTCATCGAAAATTTTAAAAAACTCACTCAAATTCCACATTGTAGCTTTGACACGGTTAAAATGAGGGATTTTTTAAACACTTTTAGTCAAGAACGAGGCTTTAAAACTCAAATAGACAAGGCTGGAAATATCCACTGTGTAAAGGGTTCGCCTAAGGTGTGCTTGCAAAGTCATTATGATATGGTTTGTATGGGAAATGCTCCAAAAATAGAGCTTTTTGAGGAAAATGGCTTTTTAAGGGCAAAAAATTCATCACTTGGAGCGGATAACGGCATAGGTGTGGCTATAATGATGCAAATGATGAAAGAATTTGATGATTTAGAATGTCTTTTTACAAATGATGAAGAAGTGGGTTTGCTTGGTGCTAATGCCCTAGAACACACCCTACTTTCAAAACAACTTTTAAATTTAGACCACGAGCTTGAAAATGAGGTTGTTATAGGTTGTGCTGGTGGCGTTGATATAAGCGTTGATTTGAATGTGAGTTATGAAGAAAAATTCGCAAAGGTCTTTGAACTTGAAGCTGTAGGCTTTAAGGGCGGGCATTCTGGTATAGACATCATCAATGAAATTCCAAGTGCTATCAAAGAAATGGCAAGCTTTATAGCTAAAAATAATGGTCAAATCATAGAATTTCAAGGTGGCGAGCGTATAAACTCCATAGCAAAACACGCTAAAGCCTTAGTTTTCTTTGAAGAAAATCCAAAAGAAAGCCAAAATATAAGCTGTAAATTTATAGGCGAAAAAAAGGCTTTTTTTTGCAAACAAAGCAAGCTTATACTTAATGCCATAAACGCCTTTTCTCAAGGCGTAAGAGCTTATGATATAAAGCTTAATATAGTAAGAACGAGCATAAATCTTTCCTTAGTGAAGCTTGAAAAAGAAAGGGTGAGTTTTGAGCTTTTTGGACGCTCAAATATGCTTGATGAGCTTAAAAAACTTGAATTTGAAAGCAAAATCTTTTTTGAAAGCTTTGGTTTTAATGTCGCTTTTTCAAATTTTTATGCACCTTGGGAAGGACAAGAAAACGCATTTAGCGATAAGGTTTTAAAGGCTTTAAAAAGCAAGATAAAAAACGCCAAAATCCTAGCTGTGCACGCTGGACTTGAATGCGGTATCATAGAAAAAAAGCAAAAACTTCTTTGCGCATCCATAGGACCAAATATCTTTAATCCTCACTCCACAGATGAAAGATGCGAACTTTCTTCAGTAGAAAAAATAAGCCAAGTGGTGCGTTTAATCTTAAAGCAAAGCTGAAATTTACAAAATCTCCCTTTGTCCTTTGGCATCAGGCTCGCTCAAAACGCCCATTTGCGCAAGCTGCTCGATGATATTTGCCGCGCGGTTGTAGCCTATTTTAAGCCGCCGTTGCAAGTAAGAAATGCTGGTTTTTTTATCCTCTAAAATCACAGCCTTTGCCTGCTCGATAAGCTCATCTAAACCCTCGCCGTCTAAATTCTCGCCTCCAAAGTTGCCAGCGTTGCTAGCATTTGAGCTATCTTTTAAGAAATTTTCATCATACTCCACAGCTTGCTGCGCCTTTAAAAATTCTACGATTTTTTCTATTTCCATTTCGCTCGCAAAGGGAGCGTGCAAACGCACTAGATTGCTTGTGCCTGGCGGAGTAAAAAGGCTATCGCCCCGTCCTAGCAAACTTTCAGCACCTTGCGCGTCCAAAATCACCTTGCTATCCACTCTTTGCCCCACTTTATACGCAAGGCGGCTCGGTAAATTCGCCTTTATCAGCCCCGTTACGACATCAACGCTTGGGCGTTGCGTGGCTACGATTAAGTGAATTCCGCTCGCCCTTGCCATTTGTGCCAGCCGTCCTATGTAAAATTCAACATCTTTGCCCGCCGTCATCATCAAATCCGCCAGCTCATCGATGATGACGACTATGAAAGGCAGCGGCGACAAGCCAAGTTCGGCGCATTTGTCGTTGAAATTCTCTATGTTTTTGGTGCGCGCTTCTGCCATCAACTTGTAGCGGCGTTCCATTTCAGCGACCATATTAGAAAGCGCAACGATAGCCTTTTTGGGGTCTGTTATGACAGGCGTTAAAAGGTGCGGAATGTCGTTGTAAATGCTAAATTCAAGCATTTTGGGGTCTATCATCATCAAACGCAGATTTTGCGGGCTGTTGCGATAAAGCAGGCTTAAAAGCATAGCGTTTATCCCCACACTCTTGCCAGAGCCTGTTGTGCCAGCGATTAAAAGGTGTGGTAGCTTTTTTAAGTCGGTTATAAAGGCGTTGCCGACTATGTCCTTACCCAAAGCTATGGTTAAAGGGCTTTTTGCGGTTTTAAACACTTCGCTTTCTAAAATTTCACGCAGATAAATCGTTTGAATTTGCTCATTTGGCACTTCAATGCCCACGACATCTTTACCAGGAACAGGCGCTTGTATGCGTATGGAAGTGGCACGAAGTGCCATAGCTAAGTCATCTTGCAAACTTAAAATGCGACTAACCTTGACATCGGCACTCGGGCGAAACTCAAAAGTCGTTACCACAGGACCTGTGTAGGTGCTGATGACATCGCCACCGATTTTAAAACGGCGCAATTTTTCAAGCAAATCATAAATTTTTTTATCAATTTCTTGCTCGTTTATCTCTAAATGATTATTACTTGGGCGCACCAAAAAGTCAAGTGGCGGGAGTTTGAAATCCTTTGGCGGCTCTATCTTGCCTTTTTCTAGGCTGTTGAGCAAATTTACATTTGTTTGTAGTTCTTTTGGCTTGGCTACATTAGATATATACTTTTCTTCAAAGCTTGAAATGTTCTCATCTTGCTTTATCTCTTCTTTGTTAAAAGTGGTATTTTCATCACTTTCATCATTTTCCTCAAGCTCTCTTACTTCAAAGGTAAATTTATCTTGCACCTTGTCATTTTCTTGCTCTTGAAAGCTTTTTTCCTCTTTATCTATGTCAATATTTTTTCTTTTATAACTTGGCTCTTCAAAATTTGAATCTTGCGTTAAATTTATATCCATATCTTGAATTT
The DNA here is from genome assembly GCA_934728065.1 of uncultured Campylobacter sp. Classification (GTDB taxonomy): domain Bacteria; phylum Campylobacterota; class Campylobacteria; order Campylobacterales; family Campylobacteraceae; genus Campylobacter_D. The sequence continues at coordinate 175,711 of CAKVDW010000001.1, read as the reverse complement.
TTTTAGGTTTTAAAAAAATTTCTGGCACAAAGGCTTCTTTTGAGCTTGCCTTGTTGTGCTTATCAAAATATTCATCAAATTCAGCACTCGCCTTTGTCATAAAATTTTGAAGCTTTTTGCTTTTATATTCTTCTAACAACACTTCAGCATTATCATTAAGCTGCACTTCTTGTTTTGGCGTTTCAACTTTTTCTTCATTTTGTATAAACTCATCAGCAAGTTGAGCAGCTATTTGGTCTGGAGTTTTTTTCTCTGGTTTTGGTTTTAAGATGATTTCTTTTTGAATTTCTTGCTGTTTAGGTTCTTGTGGGGTAAAACTTGGCTTTATCTCTTCTTGCTCTTCTTTGCCACCAAAAAAGCTATATAAAGCCTGTCTTATCTTTTCCTCTAAAAGTGCAAACAAGGTTAAATTTACCTTTATGCCAAAAACTATTTCTACAAAGCGTGGAAAAACTAAAATTATAGAAAGCAAAAGAGCTATAAGACTCAAAAAACCCGTGCCAAGTCGCCCAAAAACAAAGCCTACTATGGTATAAAGCACCTCAGGTATATAACCTGACTCAGTGCCAAGTATGGCAAATAAAAGTGCTGTGGCTATAAAGGCTATAAAAAGTCCTACACATTCGCTTTTTTGAACATTATCAAGATTATAAGCTCTTTTGTAAAAGATGAAATTTAAGGGCAAAAGCACAAAGGGATAAAAAAGTCCAAAATCCCCAAATAAAAAGTGATTTAATTCCCCAAAAATGCCCAAAAATCCTAAAGCTTGTGGCATAAATGTTGCAAAACATAAATAAAAAATGAAAAAAGTCGAAACGATAAAAATAAATTCTTTTTTGATATTTTGTCCTTGTTGATGAAATTTTGATACATTATAACCAAATAAAACAAACATTTTACAAGTCATTTTACTAAAAAAACAAACAAAGTAAAGTTTTAATAAAGTTTTAATCTAATAAATCCTATAATTTACACCTGATTTAAATTATTTTTTTAAAGGAAAAATATGGACCTTTTAGATGAAATGCTAAACCATAGCCCAAAAGATAAGTTTTTGCAAATGCTTCAACACGCTAATTGTGGAGCTGTGGAAAGAGTAATGGAAAGCTTCATTAAAGAACACATAGCCTTAAGTGAGCTTTTGGAAAACAAAGGCGTGAGCGAGGAGGAACTTGAACTTTATATGATTGAAAATGATTCTTTGATAGAAGAGCGATTAAATGATTATTTCATAGGACTTACAGCTAAAATTTTAGGACACGAGGGTTAAATGAAATTTTGCTTGTTTTTTTTCATTTTTATCACTTTGCTTAAGGGTGCTCAGCCAAGTTTTGAGTATATTTATGATTTTACACTTGAAAAAGATGAAAGGGCAAGCGTTGAGATTATCGAGCTAGGATATGAAGAACAAAAACAAAATTTTGATTTTTATTGGACACTTTTTGATACAAATAAAATTGTCGTTCATACAAAATTTCGCAAATATCCCAGACAATTTGTGCTTTCAATGAGAAGAAATTTAAATTGGGCAACACAAACTCTAATCCCTGATTATACAAATCCTCAAGTAGATAGAGCAAGGTTAATACTCGAATTTAGCGGTTTTGATAAGGGCGAGGCTAAATTTAAGGTCTATGTTGAGGATAAGGATTCAAGATTAATGGTTACTTTTTTAGACCCAAACAAAACGCCTTTGCAACCGCCGTTTGCTCCTCAAAGAAATAAAATTGTGCCGGGCATTAATTACAGCACCGAGAAAAATGCCTCACTTGGCGCACCTCCCAGCCTAGAAAGACAAATGGGATTGCAAACACCACCAGCACAAGAAGTGCAAGAAGAATAAAAATTCAAGGAAATGAAAGTGGAAAAAATCGACTTTTTTTTAGAAAAATTTATCAACGAGCTTGATTATAAACCTATAAAAACAATGTTTAAAAATATAAAGCAAGGCAAAAGATTGCGCTCAAAGCTGATTTTAGCCATAGCGCAAAGCACAAATGACGAATTTTACAAGCTCTGTGCGATAGTTGAATTCATACACCTTGCAAGTTTGTTGCACGATGACATTATCGATGAGGCTGAGCTTCGGCGCGGAGCAAAGTCGGTAAATGCTGAATTTGGCGCGAAAAATGCCTTAATGATGGGCGATATACTCTACTCTTACGCCTTTTGTGAGCTGACAAAATTTCCAAAAGAAGTAGCTTACAGCATTTCAAACGCCGTTACACGCCTTGCAAAAGGCGAGTTAATGGATATAGAGCTTTCAAAGAGCTTTAACGCCGATGAAAAGGCGTATCTTACGATGATAGAGCTTAAAACTGCGGCTTTGATTGAGGCGAGTGCGTTTAGTGCGGCGTATTTGGCGGGATTAGATGCGCAAAAATTTGGCGAATACGGCAAGAATTTGGGTTTAGCCTTTCAAATCATTGATGATATTTTGGATATAAAAAATGATGAAAAAACGCTTGGAAAGCCCGCTATGAGCGACTTTAAAGAGGGTAAAAGCACGGTTTGTTATATTTCATTGTTTAAAGAATTAAACTATAATGAAAAGCAAATTTTGCAAGATTTGTTTAAAAAAGATTTAAGCCAAAGCGAGTTGGAGTGGCTCAAAGATAAATTTAAAGAGCATAAAATCATCGAAAAAACGAGCAAACAAGCAAAAGACTTTGGTTTAAAGGCGATAAAAGCCGTTGAAGGCTTTGAAAATAGTGCTTTGAAAGACATAGTTTTAAAGATGATAGATAGGGAATTTTGATGAATTATTTTTGCGTGAGTTTCACTCACAAAAACACGGGCATAGCATTAAGAGAACGGCTCAGCCTTGATGAAAGTCGCCGCAAAGAGCTGTTGCGCCTTATCAACGCAAACGCTTACATAGAAGAAAGCTTGCTGATAAGCACTTGCAACCGCGTTGAAATTTTTGCCTTTGTGGAGCAAATCGATGAAATTTGCGAGTATATCATCTCTTGTATGGCTGTGCTGTGCGAGGTTGATAAAGAAATTTTGCTCCAACAAGCCGATATTTTCGAGGATAGCGGTGCGATTCATCATCTTTTTTCCGTAGCAAGCTCACTTGATAGCCTTGTCATAGGCGAAACGCAAATTGCTGGACAGCTTAAAGATGCCCTAAATTTCGCGCTCAAACACTGCTTTTGTGGCTTGAATTTAGAACGAGCCGTGCATTTTGCCTTTAAGTGCGCTGCACGCATTCGCAACGAAACAGAGATTTCTAAAAACCCCATTTCAGTGGCATCAGTAGCCGTAGCAAAGGCAAAAGAGCTTGTAAATTTAAGCGAAAAAGAAGCCATCATCATCGGCGCGGGCGAGATGAGCGAGCTTGCCGCTAAACATTTGCTTGCAAATGGTGCTAAAATCATTATTTTAAATAGAAGCAAAGACAAGGCAAAAGAACTTTGCGAAAATTTGGGAGAGGGCGCAAGTTGCGGAGAATTTGAGCGTTTGAGCGAGTATCTTAACCGCTACGAGCTGTTTTTTTCCGCCACAAACGCCAAAGAAGCGATAATCAACGATGATTTGCTGCAAAGGCGCGATTTTACGCGCTATTTTTTCGACATAGCCGTGCCGCGTGATATTGATTTGAGTCAAAGCGAGCGCGTGCAAGTCTTTGCTGTCGATGATTTAGAAGAGGTTGTGCGTAAGAATTTAGCCCTGCGCGAACACCAAGCGCAAATTGCCTACTCTATCATCGCTGCAATGACGAACGAGTTTTTCAAATACCTAAACGATTTAGCTCTAACACCTATCATCAAAGCCTTGCGCCTACAAGCAAAGCACTGCGCCGAAGTAGAACTAGCCAAAGCCCTAAAAAAAGGCTATCTCAAACATAGCGACAAAGAAGAAGCTAGAAAGCTCATACACCAAGTTTTCAAAGCCTTTTTGCATAGCCCAACGCTGAATTTAAAGCATTTGCAAAGCGGAATTCAAAGCCAAAGTGTTGTGAGTGCTATGCGTTATGTGTTTGATTTGCAAGATGAGAACGAAAACGCCTTAAATGATGAATTTAAAACCTTAGAAAATACCTATAAAATAAGCCAAAAGGACGATGATGAAATTTAGCAAGCTCTACGCACCAAGCACCAAAGAAGCTCCAAAGGACGCCGTGCTACCTAGCCACATACTTTTATTAAGGGCTGGCTTTATCCAGCAATGCGGTAGCGGGCTTTACAACTTTTTACCACTTGGCAAAATGGTGCTTGACAAGATTTATGCTGTTGTTAAAGACGAGATGGACAAGGCAGGAGCTTTGCAAACGAGTTTAAGCTTTGTAACAAGTGCTGTTTTGTGGGAAGAAAGCGGAAGATATAAGGCTTATGGCAAGGAACTACTGCGTTTTAAGGACAGAAAAGAAAATGAATTTGTGCTAGGACCAACGCACGAAGAGGCTATGCTTAACGCCGTTAAAGGCAAAATCACCAGCTACAAGCAACTGCCCTTGCATTTGTATCAAATCGGGCTGAAATTTAGGGACGAGGCGCGTCCTAGATTTGGGCTTTTGCGTTGCCGTGAATTTTTGATGAAAGACGGATACAGCTTTCACGCCGATGAAAAGGACTTGGGGCGTGAATTTGAACTAATGTTTGAAACTTACAGCAAGATTTTCGCGCGTTTGGGGCTAAATTTTAGAGCTGTGGAGGCTGATAGCGGAGCCATAGGCGGTAGCGGAAGCAAGGAATTTATGGTGCTAGCGCAAAATGGCGAAGATGACATAGTGGTGTGCGATAAATGCGAATACGCCGCAAATGTCGAGGTAGCAAAGCGTGCGCCAAAAACCTGCGAGAAAGAACGCCCGCAAGCAAATATGGCGAGCAAATTTCACACGCCAAACATAAAAACTATCAAGGATTTAGCTGAATTTTTTAAGATTGATGAGTTTTACACCATAAAGGCTGTGGTGAAAAAAGCACTCTTTGACAAGGGCGAAAAAATCATAGTCTTTTTCGTGCGCGGGTGTGATGATTTACAAGAAACAAAGGCGCTTAATGCTTGTGGGGCGTTAGAGCTTGTCGAAGCTAGCGAAGATGAACTAAAAAAGGCTGGTTTAAAGGCTGGATTTATCGGCTTTATCGGGCTAAATGTTGAATTTTTTGTGGATAATGAGCTAAAAAATGAGACAAATATGCTTTTGGGCGCAAATGAGGAAAACTACCATTTTATCGGCGTTAGTGTGGTAAATTTAAACGAAAACCGCTATAAAGACTTGGTGCAAGTGCGCGAAAATGACACTTGTGCTTGCTGTGGCGGGCAGCTTAAATTCAGCAAGGGCATAGAAGTGGGACACATTTTTAAGCTGGGGCAAAAGTATAGCAAGGCGATGAGCGCGACATTTTTGGACGAAAACGGCAAGGCTGTGCCTTTTTATATGGGCTGTTATGGCATAGGCGTGAGCCGCTTGGTTGCTGTGGCGGTAGAATCAAGCTTTGATGAAAAAGGCATAGTATGGAGCAAGGCTTTGTCGCCATTTGCGCTACATATCATCATCTCAAACACCAAAGACGAAGCCGCTTGTGAGTTTGCAAATGAGCTTTATGAAGCCTTGCAAGCCTTAAATGTCAGCGTTTTGCTTGATGACAGAAATGAACGCTTTGGCGTGAAAATCAACGATTTCGAGCTTATGGGCTTTTATTACGGCTTAATCATCGGCAAGGGACTTGAAAATGGCGAAGTGGAGCTTGTAAAGCGCGAAAATCTTGAAAAAAGCGTGCTAAAAAAAGATGAAGTGCTTGAAACACTGAAAAAGGTGCTGTTATGAACTACTATACTTTCTCAATCTTTCCATTTATCTTGCTTGAAGTGCTGGCAAGCGTGCTGTTTGTGATGAGCTTTGGTTTTGGAAATTTTGTGCTTTTTTTGTTTGGCTCAATGCTCATAGGCGTTGTTTTGCTTGCGATTTTTTGGCGCAATATGCTTGAATTTAGGCTTTGCTCCCCGCTTGAAATGCTGAAAAACTTTGCCTTTGTTATCTCAGGCTTTTTGTTTTTAGTCCCCGGGCTTTTAAGCTCGGTGTGTGGGCTTTTTGTGCTTGTTTTTGGGCTGGTTTTTGGATTTAGCAGACAAAATACGGACAAATTCACTCAAAGCTCACGACAAAACGATGAAATTATCGATGTAGAAATCATCGATGAAAAAAAGGATAAACAATGAACGAACTCATTATCGCCACGCGCGAAAGTCAGCTAGCCCTTTGGCAAAGCGAATTCATCAAGGCTTTTTTGCAAGAAAGATACCCAGATTTGCACATAAGTTTGCAAGGCTTTAAAACAAAGGGCGATGTGCTTTTAGACACTCCGCTTGCTAAAATCGGTGGCAAGGGGCTTTTCACAAAGGAACTTGAAGAGTCTATGCTCGCAGGCAAGGCTCATTTAGCCGTGCATAGCTTAAAAGATGTGCCAAGCTTTTTCCCACAAGGGCTTACTTTGGCAGCAGTTTGCAAAAGAGAAGAGCCAAATGACGCCCTTTTGAGCGAAAAATTTAAGGATTTAGCCAGCTTGCCACAAGGCGCAAAGGTTGGCACGACAAGCCTTAGGCGCAAAATGCAGCTTTTGCTTAAACGCCCTGATTTAAACATAATCTCACTTCGTGGCAACATAAACTCACGCCTTGAAAAGCTCAAAAAGGGCGAATTTGACGCTATCGTTTTAGCTTATGCGGGGCTTAAACGGCTAAATTTGCAAAATGCGGTGAAATTTTTATATAAATTTAGCCTTGATGAGATGATACCAGCGGCTTCACAAGGCATTTTAGGCATAGAAAGCCTTGATGAACGCCCTATTTTACAACTACTGTCTCCACTTAATGACGGACAGGCTATGCTTACAAGTAGGATTGAACGAGATTTTATCAAAGAATTAGAGGGCGGATGTCAAGTGCCTATCGGCATAAATGCTGAAATTGCAAACAACGCCATTACCATTCGGGCTATACTTGGTTTGCCAGATGGCAGTGAAATTTTGCAAGAGAAAAAAAAGTTAGCCTTTAATGAAAGCAAGGATGCGGGGAAAATTCTCGCTCAAGAGTTCATCAACAAAGGCGCAAAAGAGCTTTTAAAACGCGCTGAATGTATGGTGTAATCGTCATTTGTCAAGCTTATAAAAAGTCATTTTTGTTGAATTTTTTGGCAAAACTTCGTCATTAAGAGTGGTTTTACAAAAAACTGCGTGGCAATCCACAAAAAATTCAAACAAAACCCTAAATTTTGTCATACTAACACACCTTGTCATACTGAGGGCAAAGCCTGAAGTATCCATAAATAAAAAGTTTGTCTAAAATTCTGTAGATACTTCGCTTTCTTGCGAAAGCTCAGTATGACAAGCTTGGTCATTTTTGTCATTTTGGGCAAAGTGTATTAGCGCAAAGCGAAAAATCTCAAACATTTGTCATATTGAGCCGTAGGCGAAATATCCATAAGATTTTTAAATATGCTTTAAATTTGTGGATACTTCAGGCTTTGCCCTCAGTATGACAAGGTGTGTCAATATGACAAAGAAAATGGCATTTCAATATAGCAAAATTCACGCAAAGCGTGAATTTTCGCCTTTGTTTTGGCATTTTTGGTGTGGATTTTTGTAAATTCTTAAAAAATTCACAAAATTTCGTAAATTTAAAGCAAAATTTCCCAAAAATTCACGGAATTTTCGTAAAATAGTGTGAGAATTTGTAAAAAGGCAAAAAATGCAAAGATTTGTGAATTTACTAGAAAAAAACGGGCTATTAAAAATCATCGATGAAAGCGTGGATACCGAGCTTGAAATAGCGCACATTGCTTATGTGGAGGCGAAAAAAGGCGACAAGGGCAAGGCTTTGCTTTTTACAAAGCCCACGCACAAGGGGCAAGAGTTTGAATTTCCTGTGCTGATGAACACTTTTTGCAACGAAAAAGCCCTAAATTTAGCCTTTACGCGCCCTTATGATGAAGTGGCAGAGCAAATCGCAAGCCTTTTAAAGCTTCATATACCAAAGACTTTTGGGGCGAAAATCGACTTTTTCAAAAGGCTTTTAAGCCTTAAAAATGTCCCGCCCAAACGCCTAAAAACAAAGGGCGAGTTTGAATTTAAAGAGCTAAAAAGCCTAAATGAACTACCTATCTTAAAAACTTGGGAAAAAGATGCTGGTAAATTCATCACTATGGGGCAAATTTACACGCAAAGTGTCGATAAAAAGCAAAACAACTTGGGTATGTATCGCTTGCAAGTAAGCGGTGAGCGCGAACTTTTAATGCACTGGCAAATCCACAAAGACGGCGCGCACTTTTTCCACGAGTATAAAAAAGCTGGCTTAAAGCAAATGCCCGTGAGCGTTGCCATAGGCGGCGACCCGCTCTACATTTGGTGCGCACAAGCCCCACTGCCAAAGGGCATTTTTGAGCTTTTGCTTTATGGCTTTATCAAAAAAAGCCCTGCAAGGCTTGCGCCGTGTCAAAATGGCATTTTCGTGCCACACGATGCTGACATTGTGATTGAGGGCTTTGTGAGCTTAGATGAGTTTAAGATTGAGGGACCTTTTGGCGACCACACGGGCTTTTACACGCCTGCTGAGCCTTTTCCTGTGATGAAAGTGAGCCGAATTTTAGCCAAAAAAGACGCCATTTATCAAGCCACCGTTGTGGGAAAGCCCCCGCTTGAAGACAAGGTAATGGGGCTTGGCACTGAAAGGGTGTTTTTACCGCTCTTTCAAGCCACAACGCCTGATGTCATAGACTATAAAATGCCTGAAAATGGCGTTTTCCACAATCTCATCTTAGCTAAAATTCACTCTCATTACCCAGCGCACGCCACGCAGATAATGCACGCTTTTTGGGGCGTGGGGCAAATGAGCTTTGTCAAACACGCCATTTTTGTAGGGCAAAATGCGCCAAAGCTTGATGACTACGGCGCTCTTGTGCCTTATATCTTAAACCGCTTTGAGACAAGCAAACTTTACATAAGCGAGGGCATTTGCGACCAGCTAGACCACGCTTCGCCAAATGCTTGTTTTGGGGGAAAGGCAGCACTTGATGCGACAAGCGAAAAAGAATGCGGCGCAAAGCTTGAAATTTTAAGCGATGAGGCGTTAAATGAGCTTTTTTCAAGCGAAATTCCACTTCTTGCTTTAAGGCAGTTTTATGCGGATACAAACACACCCATAGTTTGCGTGCTACTTGATAAAAAAGAGCTTGTTAAAAAGAGCTTTGAGAGGCTTTTAAAATTTGCTAAACATTTTAAAATCATTGTTTTTTTAGACAGCCACAACCGCTTGCAAAACCCTTATATGCTTGTTTGGCGCGTGGTAAATAATATCGATGCTAAAAGAGACATTTTTTTTGGCAAGGATTTTGTAAATTCAAATTTCAGTGAAAATTCAGCAAATTTTAAGGCAAAAGACGAAAATTCAAAGAAAAATTTGGCAAATTCTAGTGAAAAAAGCATAAATTTAGATGAAAGTTTAGCTGATTGCATAGGCATAGACGCCACAGCAAAGGGTGAGCTTGAAAAGCACCCAAGAAAATGGGCTTTGCAGGTTGATTGCACTCAAAAGGTTATCGAAAATTTAGTGCAAAGAAAACTCATCGACAACGAACCCACCCTTTTTGAAAAATTCGAGCTTTTTTGAAAAAAATTAAAAAAAGCGTAAAAAATTTTTAAAAATATTAAAATTTTTAAAAATTTAGAACAGTTTTTGCTTGTTTTAATGCAAAAGTTAAATTTTTTGCATTTTTTGTAAAAAATTTAACAAAAAGAACTTCAGTTTTTATTTTTTTAGTCGATATAAGTCTTAAATATATCCTAATAAATACACTCTGGGGGGGGGATTTACTATGATGGAAAATACTCAAATTAATTCATCTAAAGTAAGCAGTGCAAGTAGAGTTGAAGCTGTGGCTACTAACACGGTTTCTAACACAAGAAAAAACGAAAGTTCTAAAACTTTGAGTTCATCTCAAAACACTCAAAGCAAAGAAGAAATAACAAGCGAAAAGCTTAAACAAACAACTGATGACTTAAATTCGCAAATGGAAATGCTCAAAACAAATGTGCGTTTTGCTTTTAGCGATGATATAAATGCTTTGTTTGTCCAAGTAACTGAAAAGGATACAGGCAGGGTTATCCGCCAAATTCCTAGTGAAGAGGCGATTAAAATCGCTAGTTATTTTAAAAATGCTGTGGGATTGTTGTTTGACAAGGAGGAATAAATGGCAAATGAATTAGGAAATTTGGGGCTTGCCTCAAATGTTTTGACTACTGAATTATGGCAAAAGCTTAAAACGGCTGAGGAAAGTTCAAGGATTAAGCCCTATGAAACAAAGATAGAAAAGATTACCACAAAGCAAAAAGCTATTACAGAGCTTACCACAAAGCTTAATGCCTTTAAAAGTGCTGTTTCATCTTTAGGCGATGCCTCAGCCTTTCAAAAAAGAAAGGTAACTCCAAGCGTAACAGGCGACACTGCAGCGGCGACACTCACAGCAAGTAGTGGCGTGAGCGTGCAGAATTTAAGCGTAAAGGTTGATAAAATCGCCCAAAAAGATGTTTTTCAAAGCAAGGGACTTGTTAAAGACACTGATAGAATTTTAACTGCAAATCAAAAACCAGCAAGCTTTACTATAATGCAAAATGGCAAAGAATACACCATTCGAGTTGAGGCAAATACCACCTATGCTGACCTTGCAGAAAGAATCAACTCTGCAACAAGTGGAAATGTCGTGGCTAAAATAGTTTCTACGGGTGAGCCAGCAACGCCTTACCGCCTTACGCTTTCGAGCAAGGAAACGGGTGTTGATAATGGCATAGGCTTTTTTGCTGGTGTAAAAAATACCAACGGTGTTTTTGAAGAAAATCAAGATGCCGTAAATATACTTGGTAATTTAGGTTGGAGTCTTAAAAAAGATAATATCGCTGAGGCTGATTTAACTAAGGGCTTTAGCTTTAGCGGTGGCGTCAAGGCAAGTGCGGTAACAAATTTGCAAGATAACATAGGCAAAAACATTAAATTTACGCTTTTTGCAGGAACTGAAAAGTTTGAAATTACCGCAAATGCGACTGATACTTACGAACAGCTTATCGAAAAAGTTAAGACTCAAACAAACGATAAGGTTAAAATGACAGCTGCTGGTGGCACAAATAAAACCTTTAACTTTGTTGCTGGAGACAGCTCAACAAGTTCTACCAAGATAACTCTTTTTGACGGGGTTAAAGATACTGCTAATAACACCTATTCAAGCAATAAAGACACCACTGACTTTTTGCAAGATACCTTAAAAATAACCGTGTCAAAAAACTACTCGCTTGATGATGCGGCTGGGACATATCATCTTAAAAAAGCACAAAATGCTGAATTTACTCTTGATGGCGTGAAAATGTATCGCTCAAGCAACAGCATAACAGATATAGGTGTGGGTATAAACTTAAATTTACTTAAGCCCGGAGAGATAAATTTTGACATAAAGCAAGATGTCGAAGGGCTTTCAGGCTCTATGGAAGAACTTGTTGAGAAGTATAATGATTTAGCCAACTACCTCACAGAAACGATGAGTTACAACACAGAAACTAAAACAAGTGGGGACTTAAACGGCGTGGCTGAAGTAAGCAACCTTCGCTCAACACTTGTGTCAAAACTCTTTGCAAGCAAGAGTGTTGAGGGATATGAGCTTGATAAAGATGGAAATAAAAAGCCAGCTACTGTCTTTTTGTCTTTGACGGATTACGGTTTAAGCATAAGCAAAGAAGGTCTTTTAAGCTTTAAAAAAGAAGACTTTGATAAAAAACTTAATGCTGATGTAGAAGCAGCTGAAAAGCTTTTTGCTGGAACAAGTGGTTTTGAAACACTTGATATAACGAGCAAGGCTTCGCAGTTTAAAGACAGTGATTTTACAAGCAACAAGCTTTCTTTTAGAGGCAAGGACTTTAAAATCATCTTTAATGACAAGACTTATGATTTAACCAAAACAGTTGATGGCAAGGACTTTGAGCTTACAGGAAATACACCTGAAGAAAGAGCTAAAAACCTGCTTGACCATATCAACAGCTTTAGTATAGGTGATTTAAAAGTAACGATGAAAAAGCTAACGATAACTGAGGCTGGGAAGCAAGTTGAAGCTTATACTTTTAATTTTAAAAGTGATAATGGTTCAGACTTTGAGCTTACAGGAGAAAAGGCGTTTTTAGATAAGCTTGGTTTTACAGCTGAAAAGAAAACTATCAACACCAAAACAGGAACGGGCGTGCTTGCGGAGCTAAAAGACACCATTCAAGGCTACACTAAAATAAGTCTTAATAACAACGACTTAGAAAAAGGCTCTTTGACCCTTTATAGTGATAGCTTAACTAAGGAAAGCAAGAGGTTGCAAGAGTCTAAAAAGACAGACCAAGAAAAGATTAACGAAAAATTTGAAACAATGTTTAATCAATGGGCTGCTTATGAGAAAATTATGTCTAATATTAAAACTCAAGCTAATGCGATATCGCAAATGATAAGCGCTTCGCAACAAAATAAAAGCTGAGGATAAATAGTGATGCAAGATAGCCAAGCTTACAATGCTTATTCTGAAAACCAAATAGGTGGCGTTGAAACCCCTCAAAGACTTATAGAAATGCTTTATGAGGGGCTTTTGCGTTTTTGTGGGCGTATAAAGGTCTATATAAGAAAAGATGATGTAGAACAAAGACTTTACTACACAAAACGAGCGACAAATATATTTATCGAACTGATAAACAGCCTTGATTATGAAAGGGGTGGAGATGTGGCTCATTATCTTAGTGGGCTTTATTTGCAAGAGATTAAACTTCTTTCTCAAGCAAATCTTAAAAACGATGAGGCTAAAATCGATGAGGTTATCAATGTCGTTCGTTGCTTGCTTGAGGCGTGGCGTGAAATTCACCCTGACTTAAATGAAAAAGCAAACAGTATGGGTAAAAATAATGAAAACTTGGCTCAATAACCTCAAGGTCGCTTTGGCTGAAGAAAATGAAACAGCATTAGCCCAACTTTTTGAAAAAAAAATCCCAAATGGCACAATAGAAGAGCTTAAACAGGCTGAAATTCTAACAAATGAGGCTTTAAGCCTTATGGAAACAAAAAAAAATCAACTCGCTGAAAATATCAAAAAACTTAAACTCGCCCAAGAATTTTTAAAAGCATAGCGATAAGCCGAGTTCTGTCGTGAATGCTCATTTATCTAGCTTTGTTTTCGCAAACAAAATCAAGCGAAGGGTTTAAATAAAGACACTAACCACCCCTTCTTGCTGCGGATTGGGTTTGCAGAGCCGAATTTGTTGCCAAAATCGCTGGTGGGCTTTTACCCCACCGTTTCACCTTTTCCGCCAAATTTGACGGTAGTTTGCTTTCTGTTGCACTTTCCCTTAGGTCGCCCTAGTCATCTGTTAGATGAAATCCTTGTCTTTTGCAGCTCGGACTTTCCTCTTCGTTTAAGAAGCGAGCATTTGCTATGCTTTTGACATTGTAGTTAAAAAAGGTAAATTTAAAATCCTCAAATCTTTTCTAATCTAAAATTTAAAAAAGTTTCGCTAAAATTAGATAAAAATTTCAAAGAAAAAAGATGAATGTCAAAAGAGTAAAAACAAAGCAAATCAAAGTCGGCAAAGTGCTTGTGGGCGGCGGTGCGCCTATATCGGTGCAATCAATGCTTTTTGCAAAAACCCGCGACATAAAAGGCTGCTTGGAGCAAATCAACCGCTTATACTTTGCGGGTGCTGATATAGTGCGGCTTGCTTGTCTTGATATGGCTGATGCAAGGGCTTTAAAGGAAATCAAGGCGCAAAGTCCCTTGCCTTTGGTCGTGGATATACATTTTAATCATAAATTAGCCGTGTATTGTGCTGAATTTATAGATGCTGTTCGTATAAACCCCGGAAATATCGGCAGCAAAGAAAATATCAAAGAAGTGGTGCAAGCGTGCAAGGCGCGCAAAATCCCCATTCGCATAGGCGTAAATCACGGCTCTATCGAAAAGGAATTTGCGCAACAATACGGCTATGGCGTGGAGGCTATGCTACAAAGTGCGCTTTATAATATAAAACTGCTTGAAGACTTTGATTTTACGGACATTAAAATTTCGATGAAATGCTCAAATGCCCAAGATACCATAGAAGCATACGAAAGACTGCGCCCGCTTTGCGAGTATCCCTTTCATTTAGGCGTTACAGAAGCTGGCACGCGCTTTCACAGCACCATAAAAAGCTCTATCGCGCTTGGAAATTTGCTTTTAAAGGGCATAGGCGACACGGTGCGAGTGTCGATGACGGGCGAGCTTGAAGAGGAAATTCGCGTGGCAAAGGCGATTTTGCAAGATAGTGGCGTGCAAAAAAGCGGTGTAAATATCATCTCTTGCCCTACTTGCGGGCGAATTCAAAGCGATTTGGTAAAGGCGATAAAAATAGTAGAGGAAAAGGTAGCGCACATAAAAGCGCCCTTAAACATAAGCGTAATGGGCTGTGTGGTAAATGCGCTTGGCGAGGCAAAGGGCGCTGATGTCGCCATAGCCTTTGGCAAAAATCAAGGGCTGGTGATTCGCCACGGCGAAGTGGTAGCAAAGCTCAAAGAAAGCGAGCTTGTCGAACGCTTTTTGCAAGAGGTTGAGGACGAGGCAAAGAGCAAAGAGGCTTAAATAAATTTTTAAGGAATGATGATGAATGCAAATGAGCATTTTGATTTGGATTTAGAACGAGCTATTTTAAGCTCGTGCATTTACAGCGAGGACGCTTATGGCTCTGTGGCTGGGGACATAGAGCCAAAGGACTTTGTGTTAAAGGCTCATCAAGACATATTTAGCGCGATTGAAGCGTGCGCTAAGGCTGGTGAGCCTGTGGGTATAAGTTTCATCAAAAAGCACAAAAAGGTTGATGAGGGCGTTTTGGGCGAGGTTATGGCGACTACGGCGATAGTTGATGTGCCAAAATACGCTACTGAACTGCGCGAAAAGGCGATAAAACGAAAGCTACTCGACTTTGCGCACACTATGCCCGCTCGTATCAACGCTGACAAGCCCATCGGCGACATATCAAACGAACTAAACAAAGAAATTTTCAATATCACAAACCGCACCAACAAAAGCGATATTAAGGACACGCAAGAGGTTATCGGCGAGCTTTTGGAGGAATTTGAAAAGCAAAAAAAGAGCGCAAGCAAAGGCATAGTAGGGCTTGACACGGGCTTTGATGATTTAAACGAAAAAATCAAAGGCTTTAAAAATGGGGATTTAATTATTATCGCCGCGCGCCCTGGTATGGGCAAAACCTCAATGGGACTTCATTTCATCGAAAAAACCCTGCGCGAGGGCAAGGGCGTGGTGTTTTTCTCACTTGAAATGCCCGCCACACAGATAATGCAAAGGCTTTTGTCCGCTAAAACCTCCATTCCATTGCAAAGGTTGCTGATAGCTGACTTAAATGATGATGAATGGAACAGGGTTGCAGACGCTTGCAAGGACTATGAGAGCAAGAAACTCTACATTTACGATAGTGGCTATGCGAGTATCACCGACATAAGGCTGATTTTGCGCCGTCAAAAAGAGCTGGATAATGATATATCGCTTTGCGTTGTGGATTATATCGGGCTGATGATGAGTAGTAGCAATTTTAGCGACAGACACTTGCAAGTAAGTGAGATTTCACGGGGATTGAAGCTACTTGCAAGGGAGCTTGATATGCCTATCATCGCGCTTTCGCAGCTCAACCGCAGCCTTGAAGCACGGGCAAACAAGCGTCCTATGCTGAGCGACTTGCGCGAAAGTGGTGCGATAGAACAAGATGCGGACACCATACTTTTTGTATACCGTGATGAAATTTACCGCGAACAAGAAGAAAAAGAAAAAGAAAACAAGGCAAAGGCTGAAAACAAAGAATATAAGCGAAACTTTTTCCCAGACCCAAACCAAGAAAAAGCCGAACTTATCATCGGCAAAAACCGCAACGGTCCCACAGGGGCTGTGGATTTGCTCTTTTTGAAAAAAAACTCGTCCTTTGTGGAGGCGCCAAAAGCTGGCTTTGAGGCAACAAAATTTGAAGAATAGCTTTTTATTAAAGAAATTCTAACTTAAATATTTTATAATTTTCTACATATTTTGAATGGAGTAAAAACGATGAGATTAAAAGACATTGCTGAATTTTTAAGCCTTGAATATGAGGGTGAGGATTTGGAAATCACTGCTTTGAATTCTTTATTGAATGCTAGTTTTACAGAGCTTACTTACTGTGATGGCAGTAAAAACGCTAAAGACATTGCAAATACGGGAGCTGCGGCTATATTAATCACAAAAGAGTATGAAAATTTAGTCCCAAAAGATACCAAAGTGCTTATAAGTCCTAATCCTCACTTAAGTTTTGCTTATATCAGCAAGCTTTTTGCTAAAAATATCATCGCTAAAGAAAAAAAAGATAATAAAATCGCCAAAAGTGCCACCATAATGCCAAATGTTTATATAGGTAGTGGGGTTGAAATCGGCGAAAATGTCATCATAATGGCTGGTGCTTACATAGGCGATAATGTTTGCATCGGCGATTTCACGCTCATTCACCCAAATGCTGTGATTTATAATGATACAAAAATCGGCAAAAAATGCCACCTACTCGCAAACTGTGTCATCGGCTCTGATGGCTTTGGGTATGCGCATAATGATGTTGGAGAACACTATAAAATCTACCACAATGGCAATGTAATTTTAGAGGATAATGTAGAAATAGGTGCTTGCACGACAATAGACCGCGCTGTGTTTGACAGCACTATCATCAAGGCTGGCACAAAGGTGGATAATCTCGTGCAGGTAGGGCATAACTGTAAAATCGGACAAAACTGTCTCATCGTCTCGCAAACAGGACTTTCAGGCTCAACTGAACTTGGTAAAAATGTCGTTATGGGCGGACAAAGCGCGAGTGCTGGACACCTTAAAATCGGCGACTTTGCCACTGTTGCTGCAAGAGGTGCTGTGGTTAAGGATATGCAAGGCGGACAAATTTATGGTGGTGCGCCAGCGATGAGGCAAAGGGATTGGCTAAAACTTCAAGCCAAATTCGCCTTAATGGTAAAAAATAAAGGCGAAACAAAGTAAATATCAAGCCTTGAAAAGATTTTCTAAATTTTTTAAGGCTTCTTCACTACTCATACTCTTTTCGCCAAGCTCTTTAAGCTCGATTTCATAGCCTGTAAGCATAGAAGCAAGGCGAATGTTGATACCATTTTTGCCTATGGCTTTGCTCTTTTGTTCGCTAGCAAGAGAAATGACAGCCTTTTGCTCTTCTATTTTAATAGAGCTGATAATGGCTGGAGATAAGGCTCTAGTGAGCAATAAAGCTATTTCTTCGCTGTATTCTATACAGTCTATGTTTTCATTATGAAGTTCTTTGCTTACAGCATTTATACGCACGCCTTTTTGCCCAACAGTTGCTCCAACGGCATCGACATTAACGCTATTTGACTTAAGCACTATTTTAGCGCGTTCTCCGGGAATTCTAGCACTCATCTTAACTTCAACAAGCTTATCCTTAATCTCTGGAACTTCTGCTTCAAGCAAGGCTTCCAAAAATTTGGGACTCGTGCGCGAAAGCTCCATTCTAATGCCGTTTTTATCAGTATATACGCGGCGAATGACGGCTTTAAGCACATCGCCTATCTTAAATTTCTCGCCCTTTATGCGATTTTTGCGAGGCAAAAAGGCACGAATTTCATCAATCTCCACAAAGGTATTGTCCTCGCTATCCACACGCACAACAGTTCCAAAGACCATTTGCCCTGTCATTTTTTGGTATTTTTCAAAAATGGTTTCTTCAAGTAGCTTTTGGATATTGTATTCAAGTTCTTTGTGCAAGGTATTAACCGCTGTTCGCCCTAAATTTTCAAGTCTCACTTCATAGGTTAATTCATCGCCCACCTCAACATCTGGAGCTTCCTTTCTTGCCTTGCTTAAGGCGATGAAGTGTTCGTTATTTTCGCCCAATCTGTCATCATCATCAGCCACTATGTTGATTTTTTGAAAGAGTTGTAAATTTTTTGGCTCAACAAAAAATTCATACTGCTCGCCATATATCTTTTTAGCGGTGTCAATGAGGGCTTTAATCACCTTTTCTTTGACGGATTCAAGTTCTAAATTTTTTTCATTAGCAATGGATTCTATAATATCTATGATTTTTTCCATAAAGACCCTTGATACCTTGTTTTGAGATTTTCTTAACTAAAGAAGAAAAAAATTGTAGCAAATTTTACTTTTAAATAAGCTTAATTAAAAGTAAAATTTGATAAAATTATAAATTCAAAATATAAAATTAAGGATAAGAAATGGATTTAAAAATAGCCAGAGCTTCAACAAAAGAAAAGCCAAAAAGCATAACTTTGAACAAAATTGAAGAAATTATAGAACAAGAGGGTCAAAATTTCTTTTATTTAGATAAGGAAAACTCTCACAAACAACTCATCGCCCTAGCCCAGCATTTTGAAAAAAAGGGATTTAGCGTGTATCACCGTCAAGTTAAATATGGGCTTGATGAGAGTGATTATATGTATGAGGTGCATATTCTTTGAGTAAAAAGCTCTATATACAGACACTTGGCTGTGCGATGAATGTGCGAGATAGCGAGCATATCATCGCTGAGTTAAGTCAAAAAGAAGATTATGCCCTAACAAACGAGCCTGAAACTGCGGACTTAATACTCATCAACACCTGCTCCGTGCGTGAAAGACCCGTGCATAAGCTCTTTTCTGAAATCGGTGGCTTTGAAAAGCTCAAAAAAAAGGGGGCGAAAATCGGCGTGTGTGGTTGCACGGCTTCGCATTTGGGGGCTGAGATTTTTAAAAAAGCTCCAAATGTTGATTTTGTGTTGGGTGCGCGCAATGTTTCTCAAATCACACGCGCTGTTAGAACGCCAAAATTTCTTGGCACGGACATAAACTACGATGAGAGCGAGTTTGCCTTTGCTGAATTTCGTTCAAGCCCTTATAAAAGCTTTATCAACATAATGATAGGCTGCGACAAACACTGCACTTACTGCATAGTGCCACACACGCGTGGGGAGGAAATCTCCATACCTTTTTCGTTGATTTTTGATGAGGCGCAAAAGGCTGTGGATAAGGGCGCGAAAGAGCTTTTTTTGCTGGGGCAAAATGTCAATAATTATGGCAAACATTTTTCAAAAGCACACGAAAAAATGGACTTTGCTGACTTGCTTACAAGGCTTAGTGAAATTCCAAATTTAAAGCGAATTCGCTTTACAAGCCCGCACCCTTTGCATATTGATGATAAATTTTTAGAAGTTTTTACGCACAATGAAAAAATTTGCAAAGCCTTGCACTTGCCCTTGCAAAGTGGCTCAAATGCCGTATTAAAGGCGATGAAACGCGGTTATACGCGTGAGTGGTATTTAGAAAAAGCCTTAAAGGTGCGAAAAATGTGCGAAAACGCCAGCATTTCCACAGATATAATCGTAGCCTTTCCAAATGAGAGCGAAAAGGACTTTGAGGACACACTTGAAGTGATGAATGAGGTGCGTTTTGAGCAAATTTTTTCTTTTAAATACTCGCCGCGTCCGCTTACAAAGGCGGCTTTAATGAGCGGGCAAATCGAGCCAGAGCTTGCCACAAGGCGTTTGAGTAAGCTACAAGGGCGACAAAATGAGATTTTAGACGAGATTGTGGCGCGCCAAAGGCTTAAAGAATTTGAGGTGCTGTTTGAAGAAGAGCGCGAAAACGGCGTAGCGGGCAGAAGCGATAATAACTTTTTAGTCCAAACACAAGGCGGGGCTGAACTTTTAGGACAAATGAAAAAAGTTAAAATCATAAATCCGCGTAGAATGGTGCTTTACGGCGAAACTGTATAAATTTAGGGCTATTTGATGACAAAATTTAAGAAATTTTCAAAAAAACCTTTCGTCATTAAAAGTGCTGCAAGGATTTTATGGCTTGTTCAATGGACACTTTTTTTGACTTGTCGTAAAATTTATGAGGGGCAGGCTGTGCTTGACAAGCCTTGTGTGCTTTTGTTTTTTCACGGACGACTTGCTCTTATGCCCTTTATTTTTAGGAAATTTTGGCAGGGCAAAAAACGGGCTTTTGTGATGATTTCACAACACGAAGATGGAGAGCTTATCACTCAAAATATCGAAAATTTTGGCATTGACACCGTAAGGGGTAGCACTTTTAAAGGTGCGACTGAAGTCATTCGCTCAGCTTTTCGCGTGCTTGATGAGGGCGATGATGTGGCTATAACGCCTGATGGACCACGCGGACCTTATCGCTCTATTTCTGATGGGTCTGTTGCTATTGCGAAAAAGAAAAAAGTGCCGATTTTACTTTTAAATTATGAAGCGAGTAATTTTTGGGAATTTAAAAGCTGGGATAAAATGATATTGCCAAAGCCTTTTAGCACCATAAAATACCGCATCAGCGAGCCGTTGTTTATAGAAAATTTAGATAAAAATGAAGCAAAGGCAAAAATACAAGAAAATTTTGCTATCATTTCAAAAATGGATAGCTTTATAAAGGAATAAAAATGTTTTCTTTAAGAGAATATATGTTTCAGCTTTTAATTTGTGTGCTTTTTGAAGAAGATGAGTATTCACTTTATGCTTACAGTATGAGAGGCGGAGTTTTGAAAAAAACTTATGATAAAAGCTTTGAGGATAAAAAAAGACTTTTAAGATATATAGATAATTTGAGCCAAAACTATCAAATTTATTATATTAGTGTATTTTTAGACTCACCAGAACAAGGTTTAGTGCCTGTTTCTGATAAAGATGAGTTAAGGAAGTTTGGCGTAGAGGCTAAAACTGCACAGTGTATAAATTTATCTAACGCTCAAGTTTATACAACAAAAAATATCATTAAAGAATATAAAAAACTTTTTAGTAATTACGGAGAACTTGATTTGATTTATTCTCCTTTTGCTTTGCTCTATCACTGCATTAACACAAAGATTAAAATGAAAAAAGGCGAAAAGAAACTCACTCTTTATATTTATAAGCACAACTCATACATTGCGCTTATTGTTTGCGAGGGCAAAAAAATTCTTTTTGGTTCTTTTACTGACATTAGTCCAAAAAATACAGAAAATGAAAATGAAACTGAGGGTGAAGCCAAACCTGAGGCTAAGACAGAAGAAGCCCCAAAAGAAGAGCAACCAGCTCCTCAAGAAGCCGCAGAAGCAGAACAAGCAGGCGAATCAGATGAGCTAAAGGAGCTTGATAGTTTGTTAGATGAAAACGCTGATAAGTTAAAATATGCAACAAGCGATGCGTCTGATTTGAGTAATTTTGGAAGTGATATGGATATGTGTTCTTATGTATTTTCAAGCATACAAGAATTTTATAATAATCCCATATACAACGGAGCATTTATTGATGAACTTGTTATTTTTGATAATGATAAAATCAGCCAAGCCGTGCTTGATTATTTAGAAGGCGAGATTTTTTTGCAGCCTAAAGTTATACAGATTAACACCTTTAACCTAATGAGAGAGCTTATGTGCAAGGAGCTTGAAATATGACTTACAGTTTTACAAAACCCAAAATAAAACCGCTTTTAAGCTTATTTACAAAGATATGGATAATGTTTTTTATAGTATGTGTGGGCATCATTTTTAGCGTGTATTCTTTTACCAACACCAGACTTTTGCTGATGAACGCGCAGCTTGAAAACAAAAAACAAGAGGCGATAAATTTGCAACAAAAAACCATTGAAAATGATGAGTTGTTTGTTTTGCTTACTGAAAGAAAAAATTTAGCCTTGCAAATCGTAGGCGATGAGGGCAAAAATGTCAAAATAGAAAAGGTTATACGAAATTTACTTGGCTTTGTTATACAGTCAGGCTCAATTCGTTTAGAATATATGTTTATGAATAAAAATGCTTTAGAATTAAAAGGCGTTACCCCAACCAAAGATATGTTTTCTTTGCTGATACAAACACCTTTAAAAAGCATTTTTGATGAGAGTTCAACAATTTTTTATCCCCTTGAAAATGGTTGGTTTAAATTTGTTAATATCAATAAAGTCTTAAATAATGAGGAAAAATAATGAGTGATAGAAGTTTAGATAATATTGACCTTACAAAACTCTTTGTTTATGTTTTAGGCTTTATGGCTTTGTGTGCTGTTTTGATTGTTTTTTTGATTATGCCTGTTATTAGGGATTATAAAAAAACTGTGGTGCAACTTGGTCATCAAAACAACATTAACATAGGCATTAATGAGAAATTTCAAATCAGCAAAAACCGACTTGATGGCTTGCAAAATGAAAATAAAGACATACTTGAAAGATTTAACACTGATTTTAATGAAAGTGAGTTGTTGGATTTTTTAAATGAATATTTTGTGGATTCAAATTTAACTAAAATTCCAAAAGCTGAGCAAAAATACTTACAGCAAGAATTTAACGCTAGTGCCATACTTGACAATCCAAAGAAATTTTATGATTTTGTAAATGCCTTGCAAACTTATAAAAATGTCATCAAGCTTGAGCTACCCATTGATTTAAGGTCTAGGGAGGATGGAGACATTGACATTAAATTTGCTTTGAAGGTGTATTCATCAAAAACTGAGGGCAATGTTACTCAAAAATAATCACTTCCTCGCTTGGCAACAAAGTGTCCTCTTTAACTGTTTCCTCGCTTGAGTTGTCAGACTTTAAATTTAAAGCATTTTTATCTAAATTTGATAAACTGTCTTTGTAAAATTTCAACAAAAGCTTGTCTATATCAAAAACGGCTGCTTCTAAGCCTTTATTTATCTGCGTTGGCACAGTGCTTACTACTGTTTTGAAAAAGCTTGTTCCTTGCGCTGTTTTTACAGGGTATTCAATGGCAATGGGTGCTTGAAATTTCACATTTGTATTCATATCAACTATGCCACCAGAGCCTTTAAGCTGCATATTTGAACTGAGACTAAGATGCAGCATTGAGCTAAGTTCTTCACCGCTTAACCATTGATTTTTTCTCTTTATATCGCTTTCTTCAATATACACATCAATTTTATGATAAAGTGTGTAGTCTGGATTTGAACTGCTTATGTCATAGCCCCTTAAACGAAGCAAATCCTCGCTTTGTTTTTGTAATTTTTTCACAAGAATCTTAAGTTCCTCATCTAATCTTATCCTTAAAACAGAGCTTTCAAAGTCTTTAGAATATTGATTTATCCTTTGCACTTCTATCTCTTTTACATTTATACTTACTCTATCTTGCATTTCTTGCTTAGCAAAATCAGCCTTGAAATTTGGCAAGGGAAGATGAGTAAAATTTGAACTCGTGCTTGAACAAGCACTCAATAACAACACCGCCAAAGAAAAAAAATACTTTTTCATTAAATTTTCCCTAATAAATAAAATGTATTATAGCAAGATTAAGTCTTTTTTGCTATATTTTTATTTGTTTTTCAAAGGTTTTTTATGGAAATTTGGCAAAATATTTATTCGCACTTTGATGTTGTAGCCTTTACACTCTTAGGCTTTAATGTTTATTGGTATAGCCTAATGTATATTACAGCTTTGCTCTTAGCTCTTTTTATCGCTAAATACTTCATAGATAAAGATAAAATCGCCATAAGCACAGTTATGCTTGATACTTATTTTTTTTGGGTTGAACTTGGCGTGATTTTAGGGGCAAGACTTGGCTATATATTCATTTATGACACAAATACAATATATTATCTCATCCAACCTTGGCAAGTTTTTAATCCCTTTGATAAAGATGGAAATTTCGTAGGCATTCGTGGTATGAGTTATCACGGTGCTGTTGTTGCTTTTTTTATCGCCACCCTACTCTTTTGCAAGATATACAAACAAAATCTTTGGCGTTATTTAGACCTAGTTGCCATTAGCGTGCCTTTAGCTTACACCTTTGGACGAGTGGGAAATTTTTTAAACCAAGAACTTTTCGGCAGACAAACTGAGGTGGTTTGGGGAATTTTTGTTGATGGCACACTTCGCCATCCATCTCAACTTTATGAAGCCTTTTTAGAGGGCGTTGTGGTGTTTTTCATCGTGTATTTTGCACGAAAGAAAAAGAGTTTTGAGGGTGAGCTTATACTCATTTACACTATGAGCTACTCTGTGGCTCGTTTTGTGTGTGAATTCTTTAGAGAACCAGACTTTCAGCTCGGTTTTATCGCCTTTGATTTAACTATGGGACAAATTTTGAGTATAATAATGTTTTTGGCGACTTTTATTTTATATTTTTATTTAAAATTAAGGAAAAAAACCCTATACTAAAATTTTAATAATAAAATAAAAAAAACGCAAATATTTAATTTTTATTTAAAGTTAATTTAATATAATTTGTCTATTTGAAAATCAATTTAAAGGAGTAACGATGAGCCAACTTATCGAGGGTTTTTTAGGTAAAAGCATCGAGGGTAAAAAAAGCAAAATGCCAGCGCGTCTTGACTTTATCCAAAGTGCTTCGGGTCTTTTTCTCGGGCTTTTTATGTGGTTGCATATGTTTTTTGTATCAACCATTTTAGTCAGCGAGGAATTTTTCAACTCTGTTGTTCATTTTTTGGAGCTTAAATTCGTTTATGACAATCCAATTATGAGCTATGTAACTTCGTTTTTAGCTGCCTGTGTGTTGATTATATTCATCATACACGCTGGACTTGCTATGCGTAAGTTTCCTATCAATTTTAGGCAGTATCAAATTCTAAAAACACATAGAAAAATGATAAAGCACGAGGACACAAGTTTGTGGTGGGTGCAAGCATTCACAGGCTTTATTATGTTCTTCTTTGGTTCAGCTCACCTCATTTATATCATCACAAATTCTGACAAAATCAGTGGCGCGATGAGTGGGGAAAGAGTTACAAATCACTTTATGTGGGCGTTTTATATCGTTCTTCTCATCTGTGTTGAACTTCACGGTAGCATAGGGCTTTATCGCCTTTGCGTGAAATGGGGTTGGTTTGAAGGCAAAAATGCAAAAGAAAGTCGTAAGAAACTTAAGGCTGCTAAATGGATAATCAGCGTGTTTTTCCTAGCACTTGGAGCATTGAGTCTTGCTGCTTTCATCAAAATAGGCTTAGCAGCAGCTTAAGAATGGAGTTAAGATATGAATATACAATATAGCGATGCCTTAGTTATAGGCGGGGGTTTAGCAGGTTTAAGAGCTGCGATTGAAGTGGCAAAGAGCGGACAAAGCGTAACACTTTTAAGCATTTGCCCTGTAAAAAGGTCTCACTCAGCTGCCGTTCAAGGTGGTATGCAAGCTAGTCTTGGTAATGGTGCAAAGGGTGATGGAGATAATGAAGATGTGCATTTTGCCGACACTGTAAAAGGTTCTGACTGGGGATGTGATCAAGAAGTAGCCAGAATGTTTGCTCAAACTGCACCAAAAGCAGTTAGAGAGCTTGCTGCGTGGGGTGTGCCTTGGACTAGAGTTACAAAAGGACCTAGAAGTGTTGTTATCAATGCGCAAAAAACTACCATTGAAGAAAAGGCTGAAGCTCACGGGCTTATCAATGCAAGAGACTTTGGTGGAACTAAAAAATGGCGAACCTGTTTCATCGCCGATGCCACAGGACACTGTATGCTTTATGGCGTGGCAAATGAAGCCATTAAAAATCAAGTTAAAATCATCGACAGAACAGAAGCTGTTAAGATAATCCACGATGGCAAAAAATGCTTAGGCGCCATAGCAAGAGACTTGACAAATGGGCAACTTATTGCTTATATAGCTCGTGGCACGATGATAGCCACAGGCGGTTATGGTAGAGTTTATAAACAAACCACAAACGCCGTTATTTGCGAGGGAACAGGTGCAGCCATAGCCCTTGAAACAGGACTTTGCCGCCTTTCAAATATGGAAGCGGTGCAGTTTCACCCAACGCCTATCGTGCCAAGTGGCATTTTGCTGACTGAGGGTTGTCGTGGGGATGGCGGAATTTTGCGCGATGTTGATGGCTACCGCTTTATGCCAGATTATGAGCCAGAGAAAAAAGAACTTGCAAGCCGCGATGTCGTAAGTCGCAGAATGATGGAGCATATCCGCAAGGGTAAAGGCGTAAAAAGTCCTTATGGAGACCATTTGTGGCTTGACATTTCAATTTTAGGACGAGCGCACATTGAAAAGAATTTGCGCGATGTGCAAGACATTTGCAAAACTTTCAACGGCATAGACCCTGCTGATGAGGGACCAAAAGGCTGGGCGCCTGTGCTACCTATGCAGCATTATTGTATGGGCGGAATTCGCACTAAGCCAACGGGGGAAAGTCAGTGGTTAAATGGGCTTTTTGCTTGCGGCGAAGCTGCGTGCTGGGATATGCACGGCTTTAACCGCTTAGGCGGAAATTCTTGTGCTGAAACAGTTGTGGCTGGTATGATAGTTGGAAATTATTTTGCAGATTATTGCAAAAACAACGGCGAAAACATAGACACAAATTTAGTGAAAAAATTCCTCACAGATGAATACAACCACCTCAAATCTCTTGTCAGCAAAGAAGGCAAAAACAATGTCTTTGAGATTAAAAACAGAATGAAAGAGATAATGTGGGATAAAGTGGCTATCTTTAGAACAGGTAGCACCTTAAAAGAGGCTGTTGATGAGCTTGAAAAACTTTATAAAGAGTCCTTAGATGTGAAAGTGCATTGTAAAGAACTTGACTGTGCAAATCCAGAGCTTGAAGAAGCTTATAGAGTTCCAAGAATGCTTAAAATAGCTCTTTGCGTAGCAAAAGGCGCACTTGATAGAACAGAAAGTAGAGGTGCGCATTATAGAGAGGATTATCCAAAAAGAGATGATTTAAATTGGATGAAAAGGACTTTGACCTATTGGGTTGAGGGAGAAAGTATGCCAAGGGTTGAATATGATGAGCTTGACATTACGAAAATGGAAATGCCACCAGCATTCCGCGGATACGGCGCTAAGGGCAATATCATAGAAAATCCTTTAAGCGAAAAAAGACAGGCTGAAGTTGATGCCATTCGCGAAAAAATGGAAAAAGAGGGCAAGGGTCGCTATGAAATTCAAGATGCACTTATGCACTATGAGTTACAAGCTAAATACAAAGCACCAAATCAAAGAATAGGAGTTGGTTATGAGTAGGAAATTAACAATTAAGGCATTTAAATACAATCCGCTCAGCAAAATTTCAAAGCCTTATTTTGCAACTTATGAGCTAGAAGAAGCTCCATTTATGACCGTTTTTGTGTGTTTGACACAAATTCGCGAAAAATTTGATGCGGATTTGAGCTTTGACTTTGTTTGTCGCGCAGGAATTTGCGGAAGTTGCGCGATGATGATAAATGGCACGCCAAAGCTTGCGTGTAAAACGCTCACTAAGGATTATCCTGATGGCGTTATCGAGCTTATGCCTATGCCAGCGTTTAGACACATTAAGGACTTAAGTGTCAATACGGGCGAATGGTTTGAGGGTATGTGCAAACGCGTTGAAAGTTGGGTGCATAACGAAAAAGAAGTCGATATAAGCAAAATCGAAGAAAAAATCGAACCAGCAGTGGCTGATGAAACATTTGAGCTTGACAGGTGTATTGAGTGTGGTATTTGCCTTGCAAGCTGCGCTACCAAGCTAATGCGTCCAAATTTCATCGGCGCGACAGGACTTTTACGCACAGCTCGATACTTGCAAGACCCGCACGACCACAGAAGTATAGAGGACTTTTACGAGCTTGTGGGCGATGATGATGGTGTTTTTGGTTGTATGAGCTTGCTTGCTTGTGAGGATAACTGCCCCAAAGAGTTGCCTTTACAAAGCAAAATCGCCTATATGAGAAGACAACTTGTCGCTCAAAAAGACAGATAAAATAAGCCCCTATTTTTGGGGCTTTTTTGAGACTTTTTATGCTTGAGCTTTTACAAAGACTTTGGCACAACCACCTGCTCTACCTAGATTTGCGCTCTGAATTTAATGACCCAAATTTACTTGATAGTGCTGAAATAGCCATAATATTAAGCGCGAATGAGGATAATTTTGAAAGATACTTGCACTTAAATGAATTTGTGCAGATTTTAAAAAAGACTCGTTTAAGGGCTGATATTTTTAGCATACAACTTGCCCAAATTCAAAGTTTAAATGCTGTTCAAATGGGATTTGTAGCAAAAAACGACCTGTTAAAAGCCTTAAAGCTTTTACATAAAATTTCAAACCAAGAACTTGTGGTGGATTTTGTAGAAAAAATGCAAAATTTTAAGCCTGATAAAAAAAATAAATTTTTTTCAAATTGCAATGAACTTAATGCTATTAACGAAAAAATGCAAGAACTTAGCGATGATGAGGAAATTACCTCAAAGCTTAAAAACGCTTTAGAGAAATTTAATCAACAAAGTTTTACCATAGCTGTTACAGGGGTGATGAACTCAGGTAAATCAAGTGTATTGAACGCCTTGCTTAAAACTCAAATTTTAGGAACTTCTAACATACCAGAAACAGCAAACCTCACCCTTTTAAGATATGGCAAAGACAACAAGGCAAAGCTTTATTTTTGGGATAAAAAAGAGTGGCAAAACATTGTAAAAAACATAAAAGATGATGAAAAGATGAATTTGACCTTGCAACAAATGCAAGAAAAATACAAGCTTGATGAGTATATCAAAGAAGAAAATTTAAGTAAAGAAATCAAATTAAGCGAACTTTGCGAGTATAGCTCAGCACAAAACCCACTCTCACTTTTAATCAAGCAAATAGAACTTTACGCCACCCTTGAATTTTTAAAAGCAAATATTACCATAGTTGATACTCCTGGGCTTGATGACATTTTCATACAAAGAGAGCTTGTAACAAATAATTTTATCAAAGAAAGTGATTTTTTGATTCATTTGATGAGTTGCACTCAAAGCTTAACGCAAAAAGATAGCGAATTTATACTTTCTTGCTTGCTTGATTCAAGAATTACTAAATTCTTAATCCTCATCAGCAAGGCTGATTTACTTAGCCAAGAGGAATTAAATGAGGTTATTGATTACACCAAAAATACCTTAAAAAAGAGGTTAAATGAGCGTAATTTTGATGAAAATTTTGTTGAAAAAATTGATTTTTTAACTGTAAGCGCTCAAAAAGCGAGCGAGTTTTATGAAAAGAAGGCAGGACAAGATATTTTAGAGGAAAGTCGCATTGTAGAACTTGAAAATTACTTATACGAGCAGCTTTTTTCAGGACAAAAAAGCAAATTTATACTTGCAGCTTACAAAAAAGAACTTCTTTTGCTTGGCAAAGAACTCATTCTTAGATATGAAACCCAAAATTCAGCCTTTCAAAGTCAAAGTAATATTTCAAACAAAGAAAATGAAAGCTTGCTTAATGAAAGCAAACAAGAAGAAGAGCGTTTGGTGCAGGCTCAAAAAGACATAGATAAATTTATTATTCAACTTGAAAAAGAAAATGTCCTGCCAAGCAATATCTTACAGCTACTTGCTAAAAAGCTGGAAGAGCGAATTTTTGATGAGTTAAAATACAGCTTTGAAAAGAAAATAAAACTCGATAAAATTCGCCTCATTAACATCTTTGATAGAAGTTTTAAAGATGAAATAACTGATATTTTAAGAGATTTAAATCATCAAAGTCTTAAAAAATTTGACTTTTTAAAAGAAAATTTAGGTGCAAAATATGAATTTTTAAGAGAAAATTTGCAAAATGATATTGAGGAATTTAAAAATAAGCTTTCAACTCACTTAAATTTCTTTTTTGATGATGAAAAATACGAACTTTTAAAACTAGAACTTGGTCAAAT
This sequence comes from uncultured Campylobacter sp., assembly GCA_934728065.1. Classification (GTDB taxonomy): domain Bacteria; phylum Campylobacterota; class Campylobacteria; order Campylobacterales; family Campylobacteraceae; genus Campylobacter_D. Next base: position 146,050 of record CAKVDW010000001.1, on the reverse strand, counting down.
TTTAGATGAAAAAAAAGAGCTTAATATTTTGCGAGAAAAAATCAAAGAAGCTATGAATTTATATTTTGAAAATTTAAGCTTTGATGAACTTGCCAAAAAACTTGATGTTAATGGAGATTTTATCGCCTTTTTAAAAGACAAGCTTGAAAGATATGAAAATTTACAAAAAAATAAGCTTAAATATTTGCAAAAAATGCTCTCAAACGCAGACAGTGCGAGCATTAACGCAAATGAGCTTTTGCAAATAAACACTCAAAAAATAGAGGCTTTAAAAGCCTTGCAAATGGACTTAAACAATGCGAATTGAACTTTTACAAAATTTTATCAAAGCCTATGAAAATGCTTATAATCAACACTTTGATGACAGTTTTAAAGGTAAGGTGCAAAGCCTTAGCCTCAAGCTTAACGAGCCTTTTATGCATCTTAATCAATTTTTCATCACTGAGCTGGAAAATATTATTTCTAGCTTTGATAAGCCTATAAGAGTAGGCATTATCGGTCAATTTTCAAGTGGCAAATCAAGCTTGCTTAATCTCATCTTAGCCAAACCTTGTTTGCCAACAGGAGCTGTTCCTGTTACCTCAAGACCAACTTTTTTGCACTATGCTAAAGAATACTGCCTAAAGGTTGATTTTAAAGACGGTAGCGATGAACTTGTAGGTGTTGAAGAGTTGGCAAAATATGCAGACCAAAGAAAAGAAGGCAAAGAGGCTGCAAGTTTAAGCATTTATGCGCCTATAAATTTATTACAAAAAATTACCCTCATTGACACACCCGGCTTAAACGCAAACGACACTGATAATAACAGCACCTTTAAAGAACTTTCCAACACGCATTCTATCATTTGGCTTTCGTTGATAGATAATGCGGGCAAAAAAAGCGAAGAAGAGGCTATAAAGGCGAATTTAAACCTTATACAAGATAATCAAAGCATTTGCGTGCTTAATCAAAAGGATAAGCTTTCAAGCAAAGAGTTGGAAAAGGTTTTAGGCTATGTAAATTCGGTTTTTGGCAAATATTTTGACAAAATCATCGCCATTTCTTGCAAAGAAGCTGAAGAAAAAGAAAGTTATGAAAGGTCAAATTTTAATCATTTATTAAATCACCTTCAAAGCCTTGATGAAATAAGGCTTAAAAAGCAGTTCATCAAAAGAAAAATACTTCATCTTTGCAGCTTTTTAGAAGAGCAATACAAATTTTTTGATGAAATTTTTGCTCATTTGGAGGATATTTTTAAAGAATTTTCAAATTTTTTACAAGAAAATAATGAAAAATTAGAACAAAAAATCACCGTCCTGCAAGGACAAATTTTAAGACATCTAAAGGCTGTTGGCGAAAGAATAGCTAAAGAAATTTTAAATTCAGTGAGAAAAAAAGAAGCTCACTTTTATAAACCAAGCCAAGCCTTTTTTCATAAAGGCTTGTTTGTTAAATACGACTATGAAACACCTTTTATCTCAAGTGATGATAGCTTTTTGGCTATGTTTTATCACAACGAAACAATGAATAAAGAATTTAAAAAAATGCGAGGCGACATAGCCAACGAGTTTAACCTCATCAAAGAGAGTTTAAACGAGCTTTTTAAGCATTTGGAAAATGAAATTATGCTTTTTAAGGCTGAATTTTCAAACATACAAAAAAGTGAAATTTACCAAAGCGATATAGATTATGCTCAACTTTCAAGTTTTTGTAGCGCGAGCGATGAATTGTTTTTAAAAGATTTCAAGGAGCTTTTAGACAAGAAATTTTTAGAATTTGATTTATTTTTTGAAAAACTCAACCTCAAAGCCCTTGCAAACTATGAAAGTGCGACAAAACTTAGCTTGAGCTTTTTTAGCCGAAAGATTAATGAAAATAAAACTTTTTATGAGCTTGATAGCTCTGAATTTACACTTTATTACCCAAAAATAAATGAAATTTATGAAAGGGTTTTAACAGAGCTAAATGCCTATGAATTCGAGGCTTTGCTTGTGGATAAACCCTTTATGCTTAAAAATTATCAAAAATTTTTTAGCGAATTTCAAAGCTTAATTTCAAAAAAACTTGCTATCATTAAGGATTACAAAAAGGAAAATTCAAAACGCCATTCTTGGCTTTTGGAAATTCAAAATGAAATTAAAGGACTTGAATGAAAAAAATCTTTGTTCTTTTGGCGATTTTAGCCAATTTTAGCTTAGCAGCAACCATAAACGAAGCCATAGCGCTTTATGAGTCAAAAAGGTATAAAGAAGCCTTTAAAATCTTTGATGCTATGTGTCAGCAACGAAACCCGACATCTTGCTTTTTTTTAGCTCTTATGTATGATTCAGCGCAGGGCGTAAAGCAAAATGACATTGAGGCAAGAAAAAACTATGAAATGGCGTGCAAGCGAGAAATTCCAAGCGCTTGCTTTAATCTTGGCTTGCTTTTAGATAGAAATCAACTTGGAGATGAGGCTGACTTAGCCCTTTATCAAGCTTGCGCTTTAAAACATATACACGCTTGCAGGAATTTGGGTTTAAGGTATGAGGACAAAAAAGATGGAAGTTTGGCTGTTGAATTTTATGAAAAAGCGTGCAAACTTAAGGACGGCGGAGCTTGCTTTAAGCTAGGAAAACTTTATGAGGAAGGAAATTTAATTCGCCAAAACACCCAGCTTGCAACAAGAACTTATAGAACTTCTTGCGAGTTAAATTTTGCCCCAGCTTGCTTTGTCTTGGGCAAACAAAATGAGGGAAATGACGATGTTTTGGCTAAGAGATACTATGGCAAGGCTTGCGATAATAGTTACATTCAAGCTTGTGAAGCCTATAAAAAACTTAATCAAAGCACCGAGCAGTAATTTGGCTAGTTAAGAACTTGTTGTAAAAACAGTTTAAATTTAAAAGAAAAAATGGGCAATGAAAAAAAGTTGAAAGTGCTGATTGCTTTAAATTTGGCATTATGATTGACAGGATAAAACAAGATTGCCCTTTTATGAAAAATTTAAGCAATGATGAAACAACAGTTAAAAGTTATAATTGATGATATAAAGATTTAACAGTGAAACAAAAAACAAAGATAAATGGGTTATAATGGGTTATATAGGTTTTACTTGCATTTTTAAAGTCTAAAAAACCCAAATGTTTCAACTAATCCCTAGTATATAAGCAGTTTATAATTTCTGCTTGATACTTTACCAACGGCACAATAATTATTTAAAATAACTTTTTAAAATGCTGAGAAGATTAATGACTTCTTCTTCTCTTTTTTCTTTGTTGTTTGCTTGGATTAAGTGTTGTTTGATATGTTCTTCTAAAATACTTGTCATCAAAGAATTTATCGAGCCTCTAATGGCTGTTGTTTGCTGAAAAATATCAACACATTCTCTATCCTCATCAATCACTCTTTCCAAAGCATTGAGCTGTCCTTTTATCTTTTTTACACGAACCAAAATCTTGTGTTTTTCTTCTGCTGCAATCTTCATCACTTCTCCTTGTTTCAGTAAATTTTAAGATATACTAGGGTATAGTATAGTATTTTAAATTAATTTTAGCTTAAAGAAAGGAATTTTTTATGAATTCGCAAAAATTTTTATTTCACGAGCCACTAGCAAACAAAAATGCTAGCCACAAAGCCACTCATTCTTGCGACAAGCACGCTCACCACGAGCATTCACACCACGAACACTCACACAGCCATTCGCACGAGCATAGCCATTTTGATGCAAGAAAGGCTGACAAAAAAGTCCTGCTCATCGCCCTTGTGATGACGAGTGCGATGATGATTATACAATTTATCTACGCCTTGCGGACGAATTCTTTGGCACTTTTAAGCGATACCTTGCATATGTTTTCTGATGCCTTTGCGTTGGCGCTGAGCTTTTTGGCTATTTTAGCCACGCAAAAATGGCACAGCGAGCAAAAAACCTTTGGTTATTTTCGCCTTGAAATCCTTGTAGCCTTTATCAACGGGCTTACCATACTGCTTGCGGCGGGATTTGTGAGTTATGAAGCCATTGAAAAGCTCATAAAACCGAGTGAAATTGACGCTCAAACTATGATTGTAGTCGCTATCATCGGGCTTTGTGTCAATGCCTTTACGGGATTTTTAATGTTTAAGGGCGGAAATTTAGAAAATATCAACATAAAGTCCGCATTTTTGCACCTTATGAGCGATTTGTTAAGCTCTGTTGCCGTTATCATAGGCGGTGTAGTGGTTTATTTTACTCAAATTTATTATATAGACACTATTTTAGGACTTCTCATCGCTCTTTTGCTCTTGCGCTGGGCGTTTATACTTATCAAACAAAGCGTAAATATCTTGCTTGAAAGCTCTCCCATTGACATAGCACAGGTAAAGGCTGAAATTTCAAGCCATAAGGCTGTTGTTAGGATTGAGGACTTGCATATTTCGCAGATTACAAACAAAATGTTCGTGGCGACTATGCACTTGCAAGTAAGCGAAAATTCCATTAGCGAATTTGAGGCACTTTCAAAGCAAATTTCTCATCTTTTGTATGAAAAATTCGACATTGGACACTGCACCATAGAACCGAGCTTTTCAGCTTGATTTGTTTATAAAATATTCATTTTAAGTTAATTTTTTTCAAAAAAAGGCTCAAAAATGTTAAAATAATGTTAAAATATAACTAGAATTTTATAAGATAAAGGACAAAACTATGCAAAACAATCCAACTCCTTTTTTAAACAGAGAGCTTTCTTGGCTTCGTTTTAATACAAGAGTTTTAGACCAATGTTCTAAAGACTTACCCTTACTTGAAAGACTCAAGTTTATAGCTATTTATTGCACGAATTTAGATGAGTTTTATATGGTAAGAGTTGCTGGACTTAAACAACTTTTTTCAGCAGGAGTTTTAACGGGCAGCATTGATGAGATGACTCCCTTGATGCAGCTCAAGGAAATAAGGGCTTATTTGCATAAAGAAAAACATTTGCTTGAAAAGTATTTCATTCAAACAACCAAAGAGCTTGAAAAAGAAAAATTGTTTATTAAATTTTACCAAGAACTTGATGAAAAAGCTCAACACAAATGCGATGAATTTTTCTTTTCTAATGTCTTAGCTGTGATTGTGCCTATCGCCGTTGATAGCACTCACCCCTTTCCACACCTTGCAAATTTGTCCTTTTCTTTGGCAGTAAAGCTTTGCGACCCTATAAATTCTAGTGTGATAAAATTTGGAATGATAAAAATTCCAAGTGTTTTGCCAAGATTTTATGAGGTGGATAATAATACTTATGTGCCTATTGAAAGCATTATTCAACACCATGTTGAGGATATTTTCCCGGGCTATAAACTTTTAGATTCAGCACCTTTTAGGGTAACAAGAAATGCTGATATTTCCATAGAAGAAGAAGAAGCAGATGATTTTATGATAATGCTTGAACAAGGTTTGCAACTTCGTAAAAAGGGTGCTTTTGTTAGACTTCAAGTTCAAAAAGATACCGACAAGCAAATTATTGATTTTCTTAATTCTCATATGAAAATTTTTCAAAAAGATATTTATGAGTATTCTACCCTACTTAACCTACCAGCCTTGTGGCAAATAGTAGGCAACAAAGCCTTTGCGCATCTTTTGTATCCAGCTTATATGCCAAAGCTTTTACCACCTTTTTCTTTTAATGATAATGCTTCAATGTTTGAGCATATTGCCAAAGAAGACATTTTGCTTTTTCACCCTTATGAGAGCTTTGACCCTGTGTATAGCTTTATCAAAGAAGCCAGCACTGACCCTGATGTCATCTCTATACGAATGACACTTTATAGGGTTGCAAAAAATTCAAAAATAGTTGGGGCTTTGATTGATGCGGCAAATGACGGCAAGCAAGTTACTGTAATGGTTGAGCTTAAAGCGCGTTTTGACGAGGAAAACAACCTACACTGGGCTAAGGCACTTGAAAGTGCAGGCGCGCATGTGATTTATGGTATCACGGGCTTTAAGGTGCACGCCAAAGTGTGCCAAATCATACGCAAAGAGCAAAACGAGCTTAAATTTTACTTGCACCTTGGCACAGGAAATTACAATGCAAATACAGCTAAAATTTACACCGATGTGAGTTATTTTACAAGCAGAAATGACTTTGCAAACGATGTAACAACCTTCTTTCACATACTTTCAGGTTTTAGCAAAAAACGGCGACTTGAAATGCTTTCAATGAGTCCAAATCAAATCAAAGAAAGAGTGCTTGAAATGATAGCTGTTGAAAAAAGTAAGGGCAGTGAGGGTATGCTTATTGCTAAGATGAACTCGCTTGTTGATCCTGATGTGATTAAAGCGCTTTACGAGGCTTCAAAGGCTGGAGTGAAGATTGAGTTGATTATTAGAGGAATTTGCTGCTTGAGGGTTGATGAGGAATACAGCAAAAACATCTCCGTAAGAAGCATAGTGGGAAAATACCTTGAACACGCAAGAATTTTTTATTTTAAGCACAGCTTGCCAAATTATTTTATATCAAGTGCGGATTGGATGCCACGAAATTTAGAACGGCGTTTGGAGTTGATGACACCTGTATTTGATGAAAAACTTAAGGCTAAACTTTCAAGGATTTTGCAACTTCAACTAGGAGATAATGAACTTGCTTACAAGCTAGAAAAAGACGGCGAATATACTAGGATAAACAAGGGTAAAAACAAGTTAATTAACTCGCAAGAAAAACTTGAGGATTATGTCAATCAAATAAGCAAAACGCTTAAAAAAGATGATGACCAAGGACGAGCTGTTCGCTTGGCATCAAAACTCTTTAAGGAAAGTTAAAGTCAAGGACTTATAAGAAAGTGTTGAAAGTATAATTATATAATTTTACTATGGATACTTTCAATAAAACTCTTTTGGTGTGCTGGTTTGGTATCTTTACTACAAGTATGGGATTATCACAACTTGCACCTATTTTGCCCTTGTATATTCGCTCTTTAGGAGTAAGCGAATATGAAAGCGTGGCTTTTTATTCTGGCTTGTCCTTTGGCATAACTTCCTTATTTATGGCTGCTTTTTCGCCTATTTGGGGAGCTTTAACCCTGCGTTTTGGTTGTAAAATTATGCTTTTAAGGGCAAGCTTTGGTATGGCTGTGCTAACACTTACTCTTGCTTTTGTGCAAAATGTCGAACAAATCGTCATTATAAGGGCATTAACAGGAGTGATTTCTGGCTTTACCTCAAGTGCTATTGTCTATATAGCCTTAATTTCTCCTGCTCAAAAAGCTGGAGCCTCTCTTGCCACTCTTTCAACAGCATCAGTGAGTGGAAATCTCATAGGACCTTTATTTGGTGGTGTTTTTAGTGATTTTATAGGCATAAGAGCCTTATTTATCGTTATAGCTGGACTTTTGTTTTGTTCTTTTTTTACTATTTACTTTTTCATACATGAACAAAAGGGGCAAATTAAAGAGCAAATTGCCGAAGAAAAAGGCTTTAAGAATAATATTTCTCTAATTTTAATCCTCTTTTGTCTAACCTTTATCATACAACTTGGCTTTACAGCCGTTGTGCCTATAATGACCTTATTTGTAGAACAAATTCATCACAACAATTCTTACATAGCCTTATGGACAGGTATCGTTGTAGCAGCAAGCGGATTAAGCAATCTTATTTTTGCCTCAAAGCTTGGCAAAATAGCCGATAAGATAGGAGCAAGTAAGGTTTTGATTTTAGCTTTGTGCTTTTCTGGTGTGATTTTTTATTTGCAAGCTTTGGTGCAAGATATTTTCACCCTTATTATTTTAAGATTGCTTTTAGGGATTGGGCTTGGCGGACTCTTGCCCTGCATAAATGCTTTATTTAAAAAAAATGTTTCCACAGCAAAACTTGGTTTAGTTTTTGGCTTTAATCAAAGCGCATTTTCTTTGGGCAACTTTTTTGGTTCTGTGGGTGGGGGCTATCTTGCTGGGTATTTTAGCATAGAATTTGTTTTTATAAGTGCTTGTTGTGTGTTTGTTGCAAGTGCTTTATTTTTTGCTTTTATTGAAAGAAAAACTGTTTTTAAAATTTAAAAATCAAATTAAAAAACGCTTGCGTGAAACATTAAGCCCAAATTTTTAAAGAATTTGGGCTTATCAAAGCTAAATTTATGCTAGCTCAAGCGATACTTTGCCATTTTTTACTTCTCGCACACGCACACGCACTTCATCATTTTCCTGTAAAGGGCTTTGAATTTTAGATGAATGAAGCAAGCCATCAACGCCGTCTCTTAGCTCTATAAATGCACCAAATGTGGCGATATTCTTAACTCGTCCTACAAATTCCTCGCCCACTTCAAAGGGTGCATAATCTTTCTTAAATTCGCGTTTTTTGCCAAATTTGCTTTCTTTGGAGGTGATTTGTATGATATAATCTTTCGCCGCTTTTACCTGCTCGCCGCCAGCTCCTGCGATTTTCACCTCGCCCTTTTCGCGGTCTAAATCAATCGAAACGCCAAATTTTTCGATGATTTCTTTTATCGTTTTGCCCGCTTGCCCGATGATATCGACTATTTTAGAAGGATCTACGCTAAAAAGTTCAAGCTTTGGCAAAATCTCTTCATTTACTACAATTTCTTGCTCTGCTTGCTCCATAATGCCTAAAATGTGCATTCTCGCTTCTTTTGCTTGATACAAAGCTCTTTTAAGCGTGTCTTGGTCGATACCACCTAGCTTTATATCCATTTGAAGTGCGGTTACGCCGTCTTTTGAACCAGCTACCTTAAAGTCCATATCGCCATCGTGGTCTTCAAGCCCCATTATATCGGTAAGAACGGCTGATTTGCCCTCTTCAAAGACAAGTCCCATAGCCACTCCCGCCACAAGTTTTATGCTTGGCACGCCAGCAGCTCGCAACGCAAGCGCACCGCCACACACCGTAGCCATTGAACTACTGCCGTTGCTTTCTAAAATTTCGCTCACAAGGCGGATAACATAAGGATAGCACTCATCGACACTTGGATACAACGCCCTTTTTGCAAGGTTTCCGTGTCCTAGCTCACGCCTGCCCGGTGCTTTTATCGGGCTTGCCTCGCCCACTGAAAAGCCGGGAAAATTGTAATTTACCATAAATCTTTCAGCGTGTGCGCCCGTTTCGGTAAGCAAATCGGACATTTGAGCGTCATTTTCACTGCCTAATGTCGCTACGACAAGGGCTTGCGTTTGTCCGCGCGTGAAAAGACACGAGCCGTGAGCGTTTGGCAAGATATTTGTTTCTATGCTGATGGGGCGCACTTCGTTTAAGGCGCGTCCGTCCGCACGAACGCCCTCGTTGATGATGAGTGAGCGCACGATGGTGCGTTTAACCTTGTTTAAAGCCTTGCTTACCGCTTCCTCGTCCCATTCGTTTTGCTCGGCAAGCTCTAAATTTATGATTTCTTTGGCGATTTTGTTTAGCTCGCTCGCTCGCTCGCTTTTTGCCATTTGCGTGATAGCCTCACGCACCTTTGCAAGGTAGTTTTGCTCGATAAATTTGATGATTTGTTCGTTTTCGTTTTCTTCTTTTAGCTCGAATTCGCCATTTTTTCTGTGCTTGCTAAATGCTTCTTCGTAAGCATTTGAGCCGTTTTCTATGGCTTTTTGGGCTAAATTTAGGGCATTTACTATCTCATCCTCGCTCAACTCGTTCATATTTTGAACACTCTGCCCATCAATGCCAGCAAAAGGGGCGACCACAGGGATAAACTCGCCCTCACTTGGCAGGGCGCGCATTTCTATCATCAAAAGCTCATCTTTCACCCCAGAAACATACAAATCAAGCGTGCTTTGCTTGAGTTCATTATTGCTTGGATTAAGCTTAAATTCACCGTCTATACGAGCAATTCTTACCCCACAAACAGGAGCTTTAATGGGTATATCGCTTAAAAAAAGTGCCACACTAGCCGCATTTAAACTCATCACTTGCAAATCCACTTCACTATCGCACGAAAGCACCAGCACCACGATTTGAGTAGGATAAGCATAGCCCTTTGGGAAAAGCGGACGCAAACTTCTGTCAATAATCCTTGCGGTTAAGGTTTCATTATCGCTTGGCTTGGTTTCGCGCTTTATGTAGCCACCGGGAATTCGTCCAGCGGCGTAAGTTTTTTCGATATACTGCACCGTTAAGGGCAAAAAGTCCTCCTCCACAGGCTTATCCTCTCTGGCAACAGTGGCAAGCATTACCGTCTTTCCTTGTGTTAAAAGCACAGCTCCTGCGGCTTGTTTAGCAAATTTATCAACATCAAAAATTTCTTTATGATTGTTTAATTCTATGGTGTATTGCATTTTTATCCTTTGCTTTAAAATTACATTATTATACTACATTTTAGCTTAAATTAAATCCCACTTACAGCATTTTCATTTTCTTGTAAAGAAAGGTCGTAACTCACGCCACCTATGGGATAAAAGTTAAAAACAAAATATAAGCCATTTTTTACCCTTGCTTTGATACCAGCACTTGTAAGTTGAGGGTCTATCCTTTCCTTATAGATTAAAGAATAATTCCAACACTTTCTTTGATAAGTATAACCTACTTCCCAAGCATTTAAATTTGCCCTTTGCGTGTCAAACCAAGCACCTGAAAAGAACTTATAATTAATATTATGCGTATAATCTACTTTAGTATTTATAAAATTATACTTTTGAATAGGAATTTCTAAATTTGCATACTCGCTTGCATCATATTTGTAAGCGTGAGAAAGATTGAAGTTAATTTTTTGCGTGTTAAATTCTAAAGCACTGATGACTTTAGTAAATCTATGTTGTTCATCAGAATAAGTTGCTTCGTTGGAAAACCAAATATTTTGGTTGATGAAATACTGTGTTGAATTTTGAATTTGGGCAACTGTCATTGAGCTGCTGTCATAATTTAAATTTAACCTGTGTTTAATCTTTTTTTCTCCGCTTGCATTGTAAAAATACTGCACAGCCTTTAAATTTAATCTTTCTGTTTCATCTTCTACGCTTAAGAAATTTTGAGTGATTAAGCCAGACCTAGCACCTTTTAAAAGATAATTTGCCCCAAAATAAACAGTGTGATAAAAATTATCATAAGGCTTAGAAAGGTCTGTGTATAAAGAAAACTCGTGGTAATTTCTAAACAGTTGCTCGTGTTCTTTGTTGTAATTAGTATAATTCACAAAAGAGCTATAAAGTTTTTCGCTAAAACTAAATTGCAAAAAATCATCGAAAAGTTTGGTATGATAAGTCAAAGGCAGGTTTAAATTTGTAATATTAGCATACACGCCAACATCTCTATAATATCTATTAAAATTTGCATCAAATGAATACTGTAAGTGATTTGCAAAAATACCATCTAAAAATTTGTGATACTGAAAGGATGGATATTCTTGTAAGGTGTCTTGATTATCTACTTTGGAAGTGTCTATATAATAATTTGCATAAATAGCATAATAATTGTTTTCATCGGCTAAAAAATAATTAAATTTTGAAGTAATCAAAGAGGTTAAATCCCTATAATCCCTTCTTTCCAAATTTAAATAATCCACATCGTTTAAATAAGTGCCATCTACCCACAAACCTTCTTGAAAATCATCTTTTAGGTTGAAAAGATTTTTGATGAAATTTTGTCTTGAATATTTTAGTTCAATGCCCTGATGAGTTTGATTTTTTAAATTTTTCTCCTCAAAATAATCAGTCCTTTCTCTAAAAAACCCTACATTTATTTGTCCGCTTGAATGAGCTGAATCCATAAACCTAAATGTTGCATAACCTCCAAGCCCTCTGTTTGCTCTTACTTGCTGGGCATACTCTAAATCCCACTCATCACTAAAGGCAATATAAAAGGGCTGTCTATAAAAAAAACCATCTTCTCTATTAGCTTCAAATTCTGGGATTAAAAATCCCGTTCTTCTTGAGTTATCAACATTAAAACCAAGATAAGGCAGGTAAAATACAGGAACGCTTTTTACATACAGTTTGGCATTATAAAGATGCAAATAATTATTTTCTCTATTCAACTCACCGCTAGAAAAGCGAATTTGCCAATCTGGATTTTGAACATTACAGCTTGAAACTATCGAATTTTTGCCAATGAAAACTGTATTGTTTAAATCGCTTTGCTCGCTTTGAAACCAAACTTCTATTTTATTGTCAGCAAAAAAAAAGTTCTTAAATTCAGCCTCATCTGAGACTAAATTAACTTTAGCATAGCAAGAATTAAAACGCTCGTTTTTTCCTCTTAAAATATTAATGTCGCCAAAAAGCTCTACATCCTTGCTTGTTTCATTGTAAATAGCCTTATTTGCGCTAATATAATAAAGCTCTGAAAAAATAAGCACATCAGAATCAGCCTCGACAATATCGCCCTTTTTTTCAACCTTTGAGGCGTAAAAATTCACCTCGCTAGCCATTAAAAGACACAAAGAAAAAGCAAAGAAAAAAGCTATTTTACGCAAGTTCTATCACCAATGTTTTTGCCGCATAATCGTGCCAAGTCTTTCTTAAATCATTACCCAAAGCCCAAAAGAAACCAAGCGCAAAAGCCATATCGCTAAGCTGTCTCACGCCTGAACGAATGGCACTTTGTATAAAATTTGGCTTATCAAGGCTAAGCTCATCAACAATGGCTATCTTGCAAAATATCTTACCAAGACTTGCTCCATAAAGAAAGGTAAAGATGAGATGATAAACAAACTGCAAAAGCACAAAGCCTAAAGAAATATTATTTATTATAAGGACTAAGTCATTAGGGTCTTTAGCGTTTGACATTTGCTCAAAAAATACAATACAAACAATAACAGAAAGTATAAAACAGTCAATCACATAGGCAACAAATCTTTTAGCAAAACTAGCTATTTTTAAATTTTCTCTATCAAGTTTATCTAAAATTTCATTCATCTTAAAGCCTGATAAGCTATGTCTTTGCGATTTTGCTTGCCTTTAAAGCTGACATTTTCACAAAGTTCATAAGCTGTATTTCTTGCTTGCATTATATCCTTGCCAAGCCCGACACAAACAAGCACTCGTCCTCCCGTAGCAAAAAGTTTGCCCTTTTCATCGCTCACACCTGCATAAGAAAGATGTGAATTTGGAGGGATTTGCCCTAAAGAAATTTCAGCTGGTGCTGATGATTTATAAGGATAATTTTCACTAGCACAAACCACTCCCACAGCAAATTCATCTTTGAGCTTAAGTCTTGTTTGCCCTAGTTTTTTATCAACACAAGCTAAAATAAGCTCTAAGGGATTTTCTATCAAAGGCATTAAAACTTCGCACTCTGGGTCGCCAAAACGGACATTAAATTCCAAAACGAAAGGTTCTTGCTTAACCACCATAATACCAGCAAACAAAACGCCTTTAAATTCGTTATTTTGAGCTTTCATTCCCTGTAAGGTAGGGACAATGATATTTTTTTCAATCTTTTTCAAAAGCACCTCATCAGCCAAAGGACTTGGCGAATAAGCACCCATACCGCCTGTATTTGGTCCTAAATCCCCATCTTTAAGCTTTTTGTGGTCTTGGCAAGCTGGAAGCAAGATAAAATCCTCCCCATCGCATAAGGCAAAAACGCTTAATTCAAAGCCGTCTAAAAATTCCTCAATCACCACGCATTTTCCAGCCTCACCAAAGCTTTCTCCGCTTAACATTTGCCTTGTGCTTTGCAAGGCTTCATCAAGACTTTGAGCAATAATGACACCCTTACCCGCACAAAGTCCGTCAGCCTTCACAACTATGGGTGTTTGAAGTGTTTTTATAAACTCACTTGCCTCGTCAAAATCACTTGTTTGCAAAAATTTAGCTGTTTTTATGCCTTGTTTTTGTAAAAAATTTTTCATAAAAGCCTTTGAGCTTTCAAGTTTTGCAGCATTTTGCGTAGGACCAAAAATTTTTAAATTCGCTCTTACAAAGCTATCAACAACGCCACGAGCTAAAAAATCCTCACTCCCCACAATACAAAGGTCTATTTTTTCATCTTTTGCAAAAGCTGTTAGCTCATCAATACCCGTAAAATCTAAATTTTTGCCAAATTTTAAAGTAGCTCCATTTCCTGGTGCGAAAAAAAGCTTTAAATTTTCATCATTTTTTTTTAAAGCCAACGCTATGGAATACTCCCTAGCTCCACTTCCTAAAATCAAAATTTTCATCAAAATAACTCTCCTCATTTAAACCCAAATGGTCGTTGAGTGCGTATTTGACCCCAAAAAGTCAAAGATACCGCTAGGCTGTCCTTAAAGGCTGCAAGTTCTCGCCTTTTGCAAGGCTCAAACGACCCCACAGACACGGTGTAACAGCACACTCGCAGCAAAAAAGTAATGTGTTGGATCATCGAACACTTGTGCCGAGCCATTCAGGCTAGAGTATTATAGCAGTTTTTTTTAAATGTTTTTAAGAAAGGGTCTTAAATTTTATCTTGCCTGTTCTGTCAAGCCTCTTGCCTTCAAGCATAATATCAGCCGCAGTGTCCCAAGCTGTTTCCTCATCAATGTAAATCAAGTCAAAAGTTTCCTCACGCATAATGGATTGAAAATTTACCTTTTTTTGAGCATATTTGACAAGATGATAAGGACTTTGTGTAAAAATTTGTATTTTAATGTTAGTGATAAGTTTATCATCAGCACTGATGATGAGAAATTTTCTTCTGTGTTCTTTAAAGATGTTTTGCATATAAGAAAGCAATCTTTGGTCATTTGGATTTAAAGAATATTTATCAAGCCGAGAAAGATGAATTTCGGCAAAGGACAAGGTGCAAAAGCCGTTGTGTATGTTATGCTTGGCAAAGTATTGATTTTTAACGCCTGTTGATTCTAATGATAAGGACCAAATTCTTGTATCCATAATCGTAGCACACAAATCAAGCCCTGAGGCTATTTTTTGAAAAAGCTTTTGCCTTGCCAACATAAAAGCCTTTTCAAAGGTTTCAAGATTGCTCTTATAAAACTCATCTTTTAAAATTATGAGCCTTGCTATATTTTTTTCATAATCAGCAATTTCTTTGATGAGCCTGTCTATTCTATCTTGTTTAGCTTGAACCTTTTCAGGGTCTGGCTTTGGTTTAGAAGTTTCGTATTTAAGGTCCATTCTCGCACTTCTAACTTGAAACTGACAAGTTTTCATACGAGTTTGATAAGTATCTATGGTCGATAACAAAGCCAAATAATAACACTGCACATTTAAAAAATTTTCAGTAAAAATTTTCGTGGTGTCAATGTTTTTTTGCCTGTTTTTCATATCATCATAAGCACCCTCTAAACGCATAGTAATGCTTTTAAGATTAGAAAAATCCCTTTGGTTGATTGTATTATCCATAAAAATCAAGCTATCAAAGGCTTTGGTAAGGAATTTTTTAACGATAAAATAATTCAAAGTAACAGGAGGTTCTTTTTCTAGCGTTTGCATATTTGTTTTCAGTGTTTCAACAGAAAGAATTTCAGCCTCAAAATACTTTTGTATGACTTGAGGTATGGTTACAGAAAGAGGTATGTGGTCAAGTTGATTAAAATCTGTGGTTCTGTAAAGCTGCATAACATAATTAGTTCTTTTGGTATTTTGCACATCCTCAAGCTCATCATCATTTTCCGTTCGCCAAAAATCACTCTCTAAAACGAAATCAGCCTCGTTAAATTCTTGAAATCTTGAAGGGATTAAGCTGGTAACCTTTTTATTTTCATCAGCAGTAAATTCCACATAAACACCAACACTTGGCATACTTCTTTTATGCTGCCAACTTAGTCTATTAAAATCGTAAAAAACCTTAGCTAAGTTCATCACAGTGCCACGCCCTGTGGATTCCATATACATAACTATTTTGCCGTGCATACCCTACTCTTTGAAAATTTTTATGAATTGCTATTTTAGCAAATTTTTTTATAATTATCAAGTGCCATTCATCAAATGAAAAATTCACACTCAATTCACATTTTTACTGTAATATTTCACATTGATTTTAAAACAAGGTTAAAAAATGTTTATCATTCAATATTTTACAAGTCCAAAACAAACAGGAGCTTTGTGTGCTAGCTCATCCAAACTAGCAGCGGCAATGACAGAAAATATAGATTTTCAAAAAGCTCGCAATATCGCTGAAATAGGTGCTGGAACGGGTGCATTTACAAGACACATCTTATCAAAAAAAGATGAGGATGCAAATTTTTTCGCTGTGGAGATTAACGAAAAAATGGCAAATAAACTCTCACATAAATTTGAAAATTTAGATATAGAAATAAACTCAGCCTTAAATTTGAGAAAAATTTTATCTAAAAGAAAAATCAACAAGCTTAATATTGTCATCTCTTCGATTCCTTGGGCTTTACTGAAAGAAAAAGAACAAGAACAGCTTTTATATAGCATTTATGAGTGTTTAGATGAGGGAGGATATTTTACCACTTTTGCCTACATTTTACCAACACGAGCAAGGGCTAGATTTAGAAAAAAGCTTTTTGCTTTATTTGGCGAAGTAAAAACTTCTAAAACAGTGTGGCAAAATATCCCGCCTGCCTTTGTGTATTACTGCAAAAAGTGAGATATTATTTATTTGCCTTTTCTATATACTCGCCGCGCACAGTATCCACGCGAATCACCTCGCCCTCTAAAATGTGAAAAGGGATTTGCACCACCGCGCCCGTTTCAAGCGTGGCTGGCTTTTTGTTTGAGCCTTGCGTGTCGCCCTTGAAATTTGGCGCTGTTTCTACTATTTTAAGCTCCACGACTTGCGGCACTTCCACGCCGATAGCCTTGCCATTGTGAAACATCACATCAACCATCATTCCATCAAGCATCCATTTTTTGGCATCTCCAACATCATCATCGCTGATAGCTACTTGCTCGTAAGTTGCTGTGTCCATAAACTGGCAGTTCTCGCCGTCATCGTAAAGGTATTGCATTTGCTTGTCCTCTAAATTCGGTGCTTCACACTTGTCCCCAGCGTGAATCGTCTTTTCAAGCACCTTGCCGTCCAAAAACGACTTGATTTTGATACGCACAAAGGCTGGACCCTTGCCCGGCTTTACATGCTGATACTCCACAATCTTAAACGGCACGCCGTCAAGCTCGATTTTAAGCCCCTTTTTCAAATCTCCCATAGCATAAGTTGCCATTTTTTGTCCTTTTTGCAAATTTATGAGCGAATTTTAGCCAAATTTGCTTTAAAGTTTATTTAATGACATCGTTACTTTGAAAAAATTAAAATTTATAGCCTAAACCAAGATAATAACTTCTGCCATCACCAGGCAAATAGCTGTCATTGTAAGCATTTTGATAGCTATAATACTTTGCGCCAAAGACATTTTTTACACCAGCCATAACGCTCATTGCCTTGTAGTTATAGTTTATTCCTATATCTGTTATAAGGTATTGTTTTTTCCACGCATTGTCTGCCATTTCTCCTGTGGTGTTGTCGATTATGCGCCCTGCATCTTTGGCGCGTGAGTAATAATTCATATCCACAAAAGCCAAAAATCCTTGATAAAAGCGATAATTTACCGAAGCATTAGCTCTAAATTTAGACACATAGGGCAAAATTTTGCCTTTATTTACTCCTTTTGAGATTGTAGCGTCTATGTAAGCAAGGCTTTGGTTTAATGAAATTACTTCAAAATCCTGACTCATTTGCAGTTCTGCGCCAAAACGAGTGGTTTCGTCTATATTGCGATTTTCCCACCACTGAGTGTAACCTGGTCCAAATTGCGTGATTTCATCTTTTGTTTTTGTGTAGAATGCACTGAGTTTTACGCCGTAAAATTCCCACCAATAATCACTCATTCCCACTTCAAGAGTATCAAAAATTTCTGATTTTAAGTCAGCAAAGCGATATTCATATTGTGCTGTTGGTTGGGTGGCGATTTGAATTTTATTTGTAAGTTGGCTAGGATTTGGCGAAATAAAACCTCTTTCGTATTTGGCATAAATTTTGCCAAACTGAGAATAGGTAAAACTCGGCGTTACCTCAAAGGCGAAATTACCATCATTGTGAGTAGGTATAGCATAATCATCATTTGTCGTGGTTGCAACGCCACCTTGCGCCCTTGTAGTTTGCACCCCTCTTTTGCTTTTATAAGAAGCATATTCATAACGCCCACCAAGGGCTAGGTTGAATTTCTCATTAAAAGCAAAGGAATTTAAGGCAAAAGCTGAATGGCTATCCTTTTTCATATCTGCCATTGTCCTTACATCTATACTCATAATGGGTAAAGTTTGGCGAGTTTTTAAATCCCTTGTATTTTTATGCAGGGCTAAATCGTAGCCAAGTATCAAGTAAGAATACTCTAAATAGTTATATTTGCCTTTGACTTTAAGCCCTGATAAAGTATCAGTAAATTGACTTCCTCCTGTTGAGCCGTCTAAATAGTCTAAAACTTGCCTTTGCCAAAACGCTAAGGTGTCAAATTCAACACTGCCTAAAGAAAAGTGGTGATTTATGTCAAAGCTTGGGCGCGTGATTTTAACACTTGTTGGATTATCACTTTGTCTGGGATTATCCTTAATTTGAGCTTTTGTAAGAGAACTAGCACTTGTAATAGTGTTGGTGTAGTAGTTATAACTTAAATTTAAACTTTGCTTTTCATCTATATCGATGAGAAGTTTTTGATTAATGTATGAGCCATTTTGTTTGTTGTTATAGCGGTAAAACTTGTCGTTAAAGGTATTAAAATTAAAATTATAAGCTATATTTTTGCGAATTTTTGCTGTGAATGATAAATTCGCGTTTGCGCCTATATCCTCGTCATAGCCCTGTGAGAGTAGAGAAAGCGAAGCTTTTGTATCTTTTGATTTTTTTGTGATAATATTGATTGCCCCCCCCCTCGTGCCGTTTCCGTAAAGCACAGCTCCACCACCAGGGATTATCTCTATGCGTTCAATTTCATCTATATTTACAGCATTTATGGGCGTTACAGCCACAGTTGCATCGAGCAAATTTATACTTTTGCCGTCTATCATTACTTTTGTAGAAACATTTGCCTTAGTGCCTTGCCCACGCAAATCGACAACATTGCCAGCACCGCTATCGACAAAACCTACTCCTGCTATACGACTAAGTGCTTCTTGTAAATTTGTGTAGCCACGACTTTGCAAATCTCTACCATAAATAACGATAACATTTCTTAAATTTTCATCAGCATCTTGCTCAAAACCTGTCGCTGAGATGACCACAACTTCTAGTTTGTTTGTCGCATTTTCATCAGCTAATGCAAGATTTAAAGATAAAAATAAAAGGCTTAATGCTTTTAATGGACGCATATTTTTCCTTTTTAAATTATTTTATTAATAATAATTATTATTTTATGTAAGAAATTATAAAACTTAATTGCTTAAATTATGTTTAATTTATTCAAAGCTGAGTAAAAATGACTTAGATTTTGAAATTTTTTATAAGGTCTCTATGCTCTAAAAGCTTATTTGTATCTATGGTTTCACCGTAAGCTTCTTTTATGCTTAAGCGTAAATTTTCAAACAATGCTTTTTTCAAACTTTCTATATTAAGTGGTTTTGGATTAAAATCAACCTGTTTTTTCTTAAAATCGTCTAGAGTGTAAATAGGTAAAATTCCATTAAGTGCTGAAAATCTTGTAGTTTGTTCATTATTTGACCTGCATAAAATCACAGAAATTCCCATAGCCACGAAAGGAGCAGCACAGTGCAAAGCTGAAGTGATGATGAGTTTTGCTTCGTTTTTGTAGCGACCAAGCAAAGACTCAGCCATTTTTAAACAGCAACTATCATCATTTAAATCAATCCTATCAAAAACAACTACTTGCTGGTTGATAGGCTCGGCTTGTTCCTTAATGTCTTTTGGTATGAAAGGTAAAAATTCTTTTGGCAAATTGACAAAGAAAATTTTATTTTGACTTGCTTTTGGCTCTCTTTTTGGTAAAGTAAGCGTTAGACACCTTGAAAAATAAGCATTTAGTCCTAAACTTTGGCAAAATTCAAGCGTATATAAATCCCTACAACCTATACTTTTATTTTGAAAATATGTTGGACAGCGAGCCAAAACAAAAAGTAAATATTTTTGAATATACTCGGAAAAATGTGTGCCAACAAAGACGGGCAAGAGATTTTTAGGAGGCAAAAAGGAGTAATTAAGCGCAAACCAGCCTTGCATAATTACAACCCCCCCCCCCCTCTGCATTATAATAGCTTAAATAATCTCTACCAAAATACTCAAACTTTGGATTTGAATAAATTAAATTTAAAGCGTTTTTAACCGCTAAACTTTGAATGTCATCGCCAAGATTATCTATTCTTTGAGCGTTGATAAAGTGATTTGGGTAGTGAAAAAGCACAAAATGTTCTTTTTTGAATTTTATCACTTCATTTATATTTTGGTTTTGATAAAAGCGTTCAAAAGCCATTGTTTTTAAAATTTCATCATTTAAATTTAAGACTTGATGAAGATATTTTTTCTTAAAAAACATACAAAACCTTTCATTGTTTAAGATATTTCTTTGCCATTATATCAAAAAAAAAAAAAAAAAATACTAAACTTATAAAAAACTTGACTAGAAAACAAAATTCGCTATAATCACATTTTAAAGACTTAAGTAAAAGAGTTATAGAATGAAATTTACCTTTGTTAGCATCTTCCCAAAGCTTATTTCACCTTATTTTGCAGACTCCATACTTGCTAGGGCAAAAGAAAAAGGCTTGTTTGAGGTTGATTTTATCGACCCAAGAGATTTTAGCACCGACAAGCACAAAAAGGTAGATGATTATCAAATAAGCGGCGGTGCTGGGCTTTTAATGCTCGCTCAACCCCTTTTTGATACGCTTTTACGCATAAAAGAGCTTGATAATGCCGTAAAATTCATCTTTTTAAGCCCTGTGGCAAAGTCCTTTGTCCAAAAAGACGCCAAACGCTTGTCCAAAGAAAGCCATTTGTGCTTTGTGTGTGGGCGTTACGAGGGTATTGATGAAAGAGTGATTGAGACTTTTGCTGATGAAATTTTTTGCGCTGGGGACTTTGTGCTAACAGGCGGAGAACTACCTGCACTAATGCTTTGCGATGCTATCTCGCGCAACATTAAAGGCGTGCTAGGGAACTCGTCAAGTTTAAATGATGAAAGCTTTGAAAATACGCTTTTAGAAGCTCCAGCTTTTAGCAAACCTTTTGAATTTGAAAAAAATGGACAAAAATTCAATGCCGTTTCAGCTTTTTTAAAGGGAAATCACGCTAAAATTGCCGATTTAAAACACAAATTTTCTGTGTGTAAGACGAAATTTTTTCGTCCAACCTTGGCTTTAAAAGCTAATTTAAAGGATAAATGATGAAAAACAAATTCATTGAACAGTTTGAAAACAAACAACTTGAGGGCAAAAAAATACCTGATTTTCGTGCTGGAGACACCTTGCGCCTTGCTATTCGTATCAAAGAGGGCGATAAAAGTCGTATCCAAAATTTTGAAGGCATTTGCATAGTAAGGCGTGGTGCTGGTGTGAGCGAAACCTTTACCGTTCGTAAAATCGGCGCGAACAATGTCGGCGTGGAACGCATTTTCCCCATTTACAGCGAGAGTTTAGAGGAAATTGCTGTGCTTCGCAGGGGGCGCGTGCGCCGCGCAAGGCTTTACTACCTACGCAACAGGCGCGGAAAAGCCGCTCGTATCAAAGAGCTGAAAAATTAAATGGCATTTGAGTGCCATTTATAAGGCGTTTTGATGACTTGGACTAAGGATTCGTGGAAAAATTTTCCCATCAAGCAACAGCCCATTTACCCCGATGAAAACGAGCTAAACGCTACCTTGCAAAAGCTTGAAAAACTACCGCCCCTTATTTTCGCTGGCGAGGTGCGAAATTTAAAGTCAAAGCTCGCACTTGTAGCACAAAAAGAGGCTTTTTTGCTGCAAGGTGGCGACTGTGCTGAGAGTTTTGAGAATTTTGGTGCTGTAAATATCCGCGATATGTTTAAACTTATGCTTCAAATGGCGATAGTGCTTACCTTTGCGGGCGGTTGCCCTGTGGTAAAGGTTGCGCGCGTGGCGGGGCAGTTTGCAAAGCCTAGAAGTAGTGATTACGAAGAAGTAAATGGCGTGAAACTCCCTAGCTACCGAGGCGACATTATCAACGGCTTTGAATTTAACGAGCAAGCAAGAATTCCGCAACCAAAACGAATGCTAGAAGCGTATTATCAAAGCGCGACAACGCTAAATTTGCTCCGTGCCTTTGCGCGTGGGGGTTTGGCGGATTTGCACGGAGTGCATAATTGGAATTTAGGCTTTTTAAAAAAGGCTGAGCTTGGCAGTCGTTATGAGGCACTCAGCGAACAGATTTCGCAGGCTTTGGCTTTTATGGAGGCGTGCGGTATCAGCTCCAAAAATGTGCCAAATTTACGCGAGACGAGCATTTATACTTCACACGAAGCCTTGCTGCTGCCTTACGAGCAAGCTCTTACGCGCGTAGATAGCACGAGCGGGGACATTTATGACTGCTCGGCGCATTTGCTGTGGATAGGCGAGCGCACGCGTGGCTTAGATGAGGCGCACGCGCACTTTTTAAGCGGCGTGAAAAATCCTTTGGGCGTGAAAATCGGCGCAAGCGCAAAGGCTGACGAGATAAAAGCCCTTGCAAATGTCCTAAACCCCGACAACGAAGCAGGACGGCTTAATATCATCATAAGAATGGGTGCTGATAAAATCGGCTCTTGCTTGCCGCAAATCTTTAAAGAGCTGAAAAAAGAAGGGCTAAATCTCATTTACAGCATAGACCCGATGCACGGCAACACGACTAAGGCGGGCAATTTCAAAACGCGAGAATTCGGCAAGATAATGGATGAAGTGCGAGCCTTTTTTGAGATAGCGCACGCGGAGGGCGTTTATGCGGGCGGCGTGCATTTGGAGATGACGGGGCAAGATGTAACCGAGTGTGTGGGCGGTAGCGTTACGCAAGAAAGCCTGCAAAATCGCTACGAAACGCAGTGCGACCCGCGCTTAAATGCCGACCAAGCACTTGAACTTGCCTTTTTAATCGCTGATTTTGTGAAAAAGGCTAGACAATAAGGCTTTTGGGCTTTTAGCAAAGCGTGAATTTTAGACTTTTAAAGGTTAAATTTAAGCAAAATTTAGCCTTTGACGAAAACTTGACACATTAAAGGAAAAAAATGAAACTTTATGGCATAAAAAACTGCAACGCCGTGAAAAAAGGCTGTGAATTTGTCGAAAATTTAGGCTTAAAATATGAATTTTACGATATTAAAAAGCTTGATGAAAGCACCTTAAATGCGTGGCTAGCGCAAAAAAATTTTAGCGAGCTTATCAACACGGCTGGGCTGAGTGCGAAAAAAATCAAACTCACAAAAGAAAAAGTGCTGAATTTAAGCCAAAACGCAAGCGGACAAAGCGAGCTTAAAACGCTCATCTTGCAAAGCCCAACCCTCATCAAACGCCCTGTTATCGAGCATAAAGGGCAAATTTATGTTGGGAAAGAGTATGAGAATTTAAAATAACTTGTTTTGACAAAAAATTTAAAACTCCACAAACTTAAAACGCAAATTGATTTTAGCAAGTAAAAATTCGTAAATTTAAGCTAGCTTTTTATATTCCTCGCCCCACAAAGCAAGGCTGTCAAAAACGCTTTCAAGGCTCTGTCCTAGCGGGGTTAAAGAGTATTGCACTTTGGGCGGGACTTCGGCAAAAACCTTGCGTTTTACAAGCCTTGCTTCTTCAAGCTCGCGTAGATTTTGCGTCAGCACCTTTTGCGAAATGTCTTGGTTTTTGGTAGCTGAAATGGACTTTTTCAGCTCACCAAAACGCCTTGTGTCTTTAAGCAAATCGCGTATGATGAGGAATTTCCACTTGTTGCCGATGAGGTTGAGTGCCGTTTCTATGGGGCAAGGGGAGAAATACTTTTTCATTTTTGTCCTTTAAATTTAAAAAATTTGCCAAAATTATAGCAAATTTTTTTCAAAATTCAAGTCAAAATTCAAAAAATTTTAAAAAATTTACAAAAATTTTAAAGCCTTTAAAGGCTTATTTTTTCACAATAGTTTCTAAAATATAACTATATAATAAAAAAGTGCTTACTTGACAAAGTTATGCTAGTGTGTTAAATTTCGCTCAACAAATCGATTTGAAATTAAAAAGAAAGGACGGACGATGAAAAGAAGAGCATTTCTCAAAAAATCATTGTTGGTTTCGGCAGCGTTGAGCTTGGGCGCAGTTTCAAGCTTTGGGAAAAATTCACATAAAGGAGCGAAAATGAAAATCGCAGTTTTAGCCGCAAGCGGCAGAGCGGGCAGACTCATCACTGAGGAAGCCTTAAATCGCGGATACAGCGTGAGTGCTTTCGTGCGAAACGCTGAAAAAGCAAAGGATTTGGCGCAAAAAGGCGCAAGTGTGGTGCAAAAGGACATTTTTGCGCTTTCAAGTGCTGATGTGCAGGGCTTTGATGTCATTATCAATGCCTTTGGGGAGTGGGAGGATTTTAGCCTTTACAAAAAGCAAGGCGCGCATTTGGCGGGCATTTTAGCGGGCAACAAGGCGCGCTTTTTAGTCGTGGGCGGTGCTGGCGGCTTGTATATGGACAAAAGCCACACGACAAGACTAATGGACACGCCGAGCTTTCCAGACGCTTACAAGGGCGTGGCAAACGCTCACGCCGAGCTTTTGGAGCTTTTGCGTTCGCAAAATGCGCTGAATTGGGTATATGTCTGCCCTGCGGCTGAATTTGTAGCCGATGCGCCCAAAACGGGCAAATACAAAATCATCGGCGAAGAGTTTGAGACGAACGCAAAGGGCGAAAGCAAGGTAAGCTACGCTGATTATGCGAGCGCGATGCTTGACATAGCGCAAAATTCAAAGCTCAACAAGGTGCGCGTGGGCGTGATAGGGCTTTAAGCGGTTTAAACTTGCATTAAATGTCGCAAGTTTTTCAACAAAGTAGCACAAAGTGCTAAAATTTAAACTTTTACAAAGGATACACAATGTCAAAATTCAGTAAAATTTCACTCGCAAACGAAGCGAGAGTGGAGTTAAAGGAAAAGCTTGGTTTAACAAGCTGTGAAGTCTCGCTCAATGAGCTGCCAGCTGGTGCGGAGGTGCCATTTTACCACGCTCATCAGCAAAATGAAGAGCTTTATCTCTTTTTAGAAGGCGATGGTGCTATCGAGCTAGATGGCGAAAAGCTTGCGGTAAAGGCAAATGACGCTGTGCGAGTCGCTCCAAGCGTGATGAGAAAGGTAATAGCTACAAGCAAACTACGCTATCTTTGCGTGCAAGCCAAAGAAAACAGCCTTACGCAATGGAGCGCAACAGACGGCGTAATGGGCTAAGCGTTGGTTTTATGCAAAATAAGCTTGTGGTTTGATAAAATTGCAAGCTTATTTGAATTTATTCTACTAAATTCAACTTTTTTTCAACCCTCATCACAAATTTACATAAATTTTACATTCGCCAAAATCAAACTTTACAATGCCTTTTTATACTTTCATCACAAATTCAATTTGAAAGGAGTGGTAATGAAAAAATTACTACAATTTGTAATGGCATCTTTGATGCTGAGTTTAAGTTGTGCTTTTGCTGAAAGCATTTACCCTATCTCACGCGAAATGGGCTCAGGCACGAGAGGTGCTTTTGTGGATATTTTTGATGTCAAACAAGAAGCAGGCAAGAAAATTGACGCCACCTCCAAAAAAGCCGAAGTTACGAACTCCACAGGCGTTATGATAACCACAGTGGCAAATTCCAAAAACGCCATAGGCTACATATCGCTTGGTTCGCTAAATGAAAGTGTCAAGGCTTTAAAGATTGACGGCGTTGCGCCAAGCGTGGCAAATATCAACAACAAAAGCTACACTATTTTTCGCCCTTTTAATGTAGTGGTGAAAAACAAAACTCCGCTTGCTGAGGATTTTTTGAGTTACGCTGGCTCACAAAATGCGCTAGCTATCATCGAAAAGGCTGGCTATATAGCGGTTGGCAAGAATTCGTTTAGCTCTAAAAAGCCAAAAGGCAAGCTTGTTATCGCAGGTTCTAGCTCTGTAACGCCACTTATGGAAAAGCTCAAAGAAGCGTATGAGAAGATTAACCCAAATGCAAATTTGGAGATTTTGCAATCTGACTCCACAACGGGCGTAAATTCCACCATAGAAGGAATAGCTGACATAGGAATGGTTTCACGCGAGGTTAAGCAAAGCGAGCTAAAAAAGGGCTTAAAAGTGCAAGTTTTAGCACTTGATGGTTTAGCGGTAATCGTGCATAAAAGCAACAAACTTGACAGTATTAGCAAAGAAAATGTCAAAAAGATTTTTATGGGCGAGTTGAGCGAGTGGGATAAAATAAAATAATGCTCAAAGAAAGATTTTTCACTGCGCTTTTTGCTGTAAATGCGGTGTTTTCAGTGCTTGCCGTGCTGATGATTTGCCTTTTTTTGTTTGCAAATGCACTGCCGACTATGTCAAAAATAGGTTTTGTTGAATTTATTTTTGGTTTTGAGTGGTTTCCTAGCGAGGAGCTTTTTGGGATTTTTGCGATGATTATCGGTAGCCTTTATGTAACGGCTTTGGCGATTTTCATAGGCGTGCCACTTGGGGTTTTAAGCGCGATTTATCTTTCTTGCTTTTGTCATAAAAGGCTTAAAAAATTCCTTATGCCTTGTGTAGAGCTTTTAGGGGCTATCCCCTCTGTTGTGTATGGATTTTTTGGGCTTGTGGTGATTGTGCCAACTTTATCAAGCCTATATGGTGGCATTTCTGGCAAGGGCGTTTTGGCTGCCTCACTTGTTTTGGCTATAATGATTTTACCTACTATCATCTTGCTTTCAAAAGCAGCTATTGATGCCTTGCCAAAAAGCTATTATGAGGGTGCATTAGCCTTGGGCGCAAGCAAAGAAAGAAGCGTGTTTTTTGCTCTTGTTCCTGCAGCAAAGAGTGGAATTTTGGCTTCTGTGATACTTGGCGTTGGCAGGGCTATCGGCGAGGCTATGGCTGTGATTATGGTAGCTGGCAATCAAGTGCAAATCCCACACGGCTTAATGGACGGTGTGCGAACGCTTACTACAAACATAGTGCTAGAAATGGGCTATGCGACTGATTTACACAGAGAGGTTTTAATCGCAAGCGCGGCGGTGCTTTTTGTATTTATCCTCATCATCAACGCAAGTTTTAACGCCATAAAAAAGGAGACAAAATGAAAAAAGACAAACTCAGCTTGCTTTTGTCATTTCTTTTAAGATTTGCTATTGTTAGCGTTTTGGGGATATTTTTTCTTTTGATAGGTTTTATCTTTTACAAGGGCATTTTAAACTTAAATTTAAGCCTTTTTGAGTGGAATTATAATAGCGAAAACATTTCGATGATGCCAGCCATTATAAACACTATAAATATGATTATTTGCGCCATTTGTATCGCTATGCCCGTAGGCATTTTTGGGGCGATTTTTTTGACACAATACACACGCAAAAAAAGTAAAATTTTAAGCCTCATCAACATAGCCTCTGAAACTTTGGTAGGCATTCCAAGCATTGTTTATGGGCTTTTTGGGTATTTGGCTTTTGTGATTTATTTTGGCTTTAAGACAAGTTTTATTGCAGGAGTTTTAACTTTAAGCATTATGATTTTGCCCCTTATTTTAAGAAGTAGCGAGGAGGCTTTAAAAAGTGTTTTTGAGGGCTACAAAGAAGCAGCACTTGCGCTTGGAGCTTCAAAAATTCGCACTATTTTTGTGATAATCTTGCCAAGTGCGATTTCGGGCATTTTAGCGGGCATTATTTTAAGTATAGGCAAGATTGTAGGCGAAAGTGCGGCTTTGCTTTATACATCGGGCAGCGTAGCAAAGGTGGCTGGGATGTTTGATTCTGGGCGGACTTTAAGCGTTCATATGTATGCCATTTCAAGCGAGGGACTACACATAAACGCAGCATATAGCACGGCGATGATTTTAATCCTCATCGTTTTGGCTATAAATTTATTTGCAAATTTCATCGCTAAAAAATTATTGCGAGTTTAAGGAGGCTTTATGAAAGTGTGTTTTGACATTAAAAAAATGAATTTGTATTATGGGAATTTTCACGCGCTTAAAAATATAGACTTAGACCTTTATAAAGGTGAAGTAACGGCTTTTATAGGACCTAGTGGGTGCGGGAAATCAACCTTTATTAAAAGTTTAAACCGTATGAATGATTTAATTGAATACTGTAAAATTAAAGGCAAAATTTTATTTCGCGACAAAAACATTTACAGCAAGGATTGTGATGTGAATTTGTTGCGTAAAAAGGTAGGAATGGTTTTCCAAAAGCCAAATCCCTTTGCGATGAGCATTTATGATAATATCGCTTTTGGACCTAAAACACACGGCACAAAAGATAAGGCTAAACTTGATGAGATAGTAGAAACTAGCCTTAAAAAAGCAGCCTTGTGGGAGGATTTAAAGGATAGATTAAAGCATTCAGCATTAGGATTAAGTGGAGGACAGCAACAAAGGCTTTGCATAGCAAGGACGATAGCGGTAAATCCTGAGGTGATTTTAATGGACGAGCCAACAAGCGCGCTTGACCCGATAGCAACTTCTAAAATTGAGGAGTTGATTTTAAATTTAAAGAAAAATTATACTATAATCATTGTTACGCATAATATGCAACAAGCCGCACGGATTTCAGATAAAACGGCATTTTTCTTAATGGGCGAAGTGGTTGAATATGACGACACGAAAAAGATTTTCAATAGCCCCAAAGAGAAAAAAACGCAAGATTACATTTTAGGACGCTTTGGCTGAAAAAGGCTTAATAAAAATTTGCAAAAACCGAATTTGATTTTAGGATTTGATTAAATTTGATGAAAGGCTTAAATGGTTTTCGTTTTAGAAGATGATGAGAGCATTTTAGAGCTTATTTTATACGCGCTTAAATCGCAAAACATCAAAGCCTTGGGCTTTAAACACCCAGATGAGTTTTCAAAAACACTCTTAAACAATAAACCTCAAATTGTCGTTTTGGACTTAATGCTGCCAAGCAAAAGCGGCTTTGAAATCACAAAAGAGCTTAAAAACAATCCCGCAACAAAAAGCATTTCCATTTTGATTTTAAGCGCTTTAAGTAGCGAAATGGACAAGGTAAAAGGCTTAGAGCTTGGAGCAGATGATTATATCGCCAAGCCTTTTGGGGTAATGGAGTTTATCGCAAGGATAAAAACGATACAAAGAAGGCTAAAACCTCAAAACCAAAAGCTTGAATTTGAGGGGTTGAGTATGGATTTAATCGCACACACTTTAAAAATCAACGGCAATTTTATAGAACTTACTCTTAAAGAATTTGAGCTTTTAAAGCTATTTTTACAAAACTTTGAAAGGGTGTTTAAAAGAGATGACATTTTAGAGCTTGTGTGGGGTTATGCTTGCACGAGCAGCAGGACACTTGACATACACATAAATACTTTGAGAAGCAAGCTTGGCGCATTTGGCAAGCACATTAAAACCATACGCGCCGTAGGTTATAAATTCTCAAAAGAAGCCTAAATGCAAAAAAGAATTTTCTATGCTATCTTTGGCGTGTGCGGCTTTTTGCTCTTAACCTCAAATGTATTTTTGTTTTTGTATTTTGATAATTTTTTCAAAACGCAAATCATAAACGATATGAAAAAACAAGCCACCACCCTTTTAAGCGTGCAAAAATTTGATGAAAATTTAAGCAAAATGCAAGATTTTAACACGCAAAACCGCCTTACAATCATCGATGAAAATGGCGTTGTGCTGTTTGACAACTTTGCTTTTGATTTAGAAAATCACCTAAACAGAGCAGAAATAAAAGACACGCTTACAAAGGGAGAAAGCTTTAAAATGCGCTACTCACAAAGCTTAAAACAAAATTTAATCTACTACGCCAAAGCTTACAAAAAGGCAAATCAAACCTATATCATCAGAATCGCCACCACCCAAAAAAGCCTCACAAGCCTTATTTTAAACCTTGCCTTGCTCTTTGTGTGTGAAATGCTGTTTTTGCTTTTTATATGCTTTTTCATCGCCAAAATTCTCGCAAAAAAAATTTTAAACCCCATAAAAAATATAAATTTAAAAGAACTTCACAAAAATGACGCTTACAGCGAACTTGGAGGCATCATCAAAAAAATCAAAACGCAAAATAAAACCATAAAAAAAGCCTACAAAAAACTTTTACAAAAACAGCAAGAAAGCTTGCTTTTAGCACAAAATATAAAAGACGGCTTTATGCTGCTTAATGCCAAAGGAATGATAATTTTAGCCAACAACAATATAGAAAATTTTTTAAAATTAAACAATGCTGTAAGCCTTGAAAACATTGAAAATTCAGCCTTTTGCAAGCTATGCACTCAAATGCTTGATGAGTTTAAATCCCAAAAAATAAAGCAAAACAAAAACATTCAAATGCCCTTAAATGATGAGGAATGCGAACTTATCTTTTCGCCTATTTTTGTGGAGGAAAAATTTAAAGGAATGATGATTTTAATTCAAAATTTAAGCGAGGAAAAACTAGCCTTAAAATTAAGAAAAGAATTCAGCGCAAATGTAACCCACGAGCTTAAAACCCCGCTTACAAGCATTTTAGCAAGTAGCGAGATGATAAAAAACAAACTCGTCCAACGCGCTGATATGCCAAAATTCATCGATACAATTTATAGCGAATCAAAAAGACTTTTAGAGATGATTGATGAGATTTTAAGGCTCTCATTTTTTGACGAAAACAAGCAAAATTTACTCCAAAAGCAAAAAATAAATTTAAAAACCATCATCTTAAAAGTGGTTTCGCGTTTAGAGCAAGTTGCACAAAAGCAAGGCGTAAAACTTCTTTGCGATTTAGAAGAACAAGAGCTTTTTGGCGTTTATGAACTTGTAGAAAACCTCATTTACAACCTTTGCGATAATGCCATAAAATACAACAAACCAAATGGCTTTGTCAAAATCTCCCTTAAAAGGCAAAACAGCCTCATCAAACTCACCGTCAAAGATAGCGGCATAGGCATCAAAAAAGAACACCACAGCCGAATTTTTGAACGCTTTTTTTGCGTGGATAAAAGCCGCAGCAAAGAACTTGGCGGCACAGGACTTGGACTTTCTATCGTCAAGCACGCTTGCTTTTACCACAAAGCTCATCTCACACTTCAAAGCGAATTTGGCGTTGGGAGCGAATTTTGCGTGGTGTTTGAAAATGATTAAAAAGCACTCACTTTTGAAAATGCCCTTTGTGTATTAAATAGCTTTTTTTTCTTAAAAAGTGTGCTTGTCATCGCAAAAGCTTAAAACGGCGCGCAAGATTTTCTTGCCCATCATTAAATTTATCAAAGCGTGCAAATTCGTGCCAATTCAAAAAAACTTTACTACAAATAAGGCGAAAAACCAAAACTTATGCTTTAAATTTAAACAAAGGATACCCAAAATCAAAAATATTAAAATCTCCAAACAACAAACTAAAAATATAAATTTAAAGATTTTAAAATAAAAGTTTTACAAAAAAACACAGCAAAGTATCTAAATTTGAACTTTTTGGATACTTTGCTTGTGGATAAATTTTTGCTTAAATTTATTAAGAGTATGAAACTAGCCGAAATTTAGGGCTTAAAATGAGTAAGTATAGCGAATGCCGATTTGATAGGGCTGGCTATATTTTGTTGTAGTTGTAACGCCTAAAAAGCTTTCATCTTTGCTTTGCGATAAAAAGCCAAAATGCCCATAAGTCTCTACACCGTGTTTTTTGGAAAATATAAAACGCGCACCAATATTTATCCCCAAATCAAACCCGCTCACATCGCCATCATAACTTGTATATCCTAGCCAAGCACCGCCAAAACCACGAATCTCACCTGTTTGGTTATTAACAAAGGTGTAAAGCATATCGACATTAGCGCTGATATTTGTGGTATAATCTCCTATATCAGCAGCCCCATAATAACGCAAACCGAGCCTTTTGTCATTTGATATATTACGGTTGTAACCACCTAAAATCCCAAGTTTAGAGCCTGTTGTTGTGGCAGAACCATTGATATATCTAAATTGTTGAGATTCTACTTCGACCTTAAGTCCTCTTTCGGCGATATATCCACCCACAAAAGCACCTTCCGTTTCAGCCACAGCACTACTAGCACCTAAAATCCCAGCCAGAGCAAGGCTTAAAGCAAATTTGTTTATACTCATAAGAGTTCCTTTAAAATAAAATCTAAATTTTTCGCACAACTTCACGCTTTAAAATTTAAAAATCTCATCTTTTGGACAAAATTTTTGAAAATTTTTAAGCAAAATGTGTTAAAATTTTAGTTCTTATAAGTATAATCCCCCCCCCCCTTAATATAATCTTAAATTAAGCTTAAAAATAGCTTAAATTTCAATTTTTTCACCTCGTGGGTGGAAGGTAAATTTATAAGAAAAGAAAAAATTTAATTCAAAGCGTGTAAATTTAAGTGAAAGAATAAAAATGCAAATCTAGATTTAAAAATTTAAACTAAATTTAGGCATTTGAGTGAGAATTTAAATTTTTAAAGCTGAATTTTAGGTGTTTAAGATAAAACGCAAACAAAAATAAATTTGTTATTGTAGAAGTTGCACTTGTTCTTGTGGATTTGCTCGTCATTGTGAGCAAACTTTACAAGCTAGGTAATCTATAAAATTTCAAACAAAACACCAATTTATACCGAGCTACTTTCTTGTTATATTATTGTTTTTCTTGCCATACTGAGTCTTTAGCCGAAGTATCCAAAAATTCAAAGTTTGTCTAAAAATCTCTAGTTACTTCACTTTCTTACGAAAGCTCAGTATGACAAGAGAAAATAACTCAAAATGACAAAATTAGCCTTGTCATACTAAGCCTTTGGCGAAGTATCCATAAGCTCTTTATATTATTTTTTCTTTGATTTTAATCTTAATTAAAATTCACATTTAGTTTTAAACTTTGCATTTTAAGTAAAATTTGTTAATTAAAATTAAAGACTTTTGTTGGTATAATTACACCAAACATTAAAAGGCGTAAATATGCAAAAACAAACAAAAATTCTTAAAATTCTCACACTAAGCCTAATAGTGCTTTTCATCAGTGCTTGTGGGTTAAAAAGAAACGATGCAAATAGCGACTATCCAAGTAGAGATTTTAGAAGCGAAAAATTTGGCTCATCAAATTCAAAAGGCACGATGAAGCCTTATACCATAAACGGCAAAACTTATTATCCTACTAAGGTTGAAGTAGGCGAAACGGCTGATGGTATAGCAAGTTGGTATGGACCGGGCTTTCACGGCAAAAAAACAAGCAACGGAGAAACTTATAATCAAAACAGCTTTACAGCCGCTCACAAAACCCTGCCGATGAATACAATCTTAAGCGTAACTAATCTTAACAATGGGCGCAAAACCACAGTTCGCATTAATGACAGAGGTCCCTTTGTGTCAAATAGGATTATAGACTTATCAAAGGCTGCAGCATCTAAAATAGATATGCTTCAAACAGGCACAGCTCCTGTGAAACTTGAAGTCATAGGCTTTGGCTCACTTGAACAAAACCACAACATTATAGAACAAAATGTAAATTTTGGCTCAAGTGGTGAGATTATCGGTGGCGGAAAAATTTATGAAGGCGGTGGCTTTATGGTGCAAATAGGCGCGTTTAAATTTAAAGATGGCGCTCAAAGCACAGCAAACAAATATCAAAGTTATCAAGGTTATACCGCTGTGGTAAAAACAAGCACAAAAGATGGCTTAAACAGAGTCTTTTTAAAGGGCTTTAAAAGCGAGGAAGAGGCAAAAGACTTTGCCAAAAACGGAGCCTTTGCGGGTGCTTTTGTGGTAAGAGAATGAAATGATAGAGCTTATTTTTTTAGACATTGATGGTTGCTTGACGGACGGTAAAATCATCTACAACTCAAATGGCGAGGAAATAAAAGAATTTGATGTCAAAGACGGTGCAGCCATTGAGGCTTGGTTAAAACTTGGCAAAAAAATAGCCATTATCACAGGAAGGCAAAGCAAGTGCGTTGATTTAAGGGCAAAAGATTTGAAAATCGACCTCGTCTTTCAAGGCATAAAAGACAAACTTGCTTGCGCTCAAGGCATTTTGAAAGATTTAAATTTAAACCTTAACCAAAGTGCTGCCATAGGGGATTATTACAATGACTTAAAGCTTTTAAAGGCTGTAAAATTTGCCTTTGTCCCAAAAGATGCACATATAAAGGTAGGCAAAAGGCTGAAATTTAACGGCGGCAACGGAGCGGTGGCTATGATGATAGAAAGGCTTATCAAGCATAATAAAATGCAAAAAGAATGGGATAAACTTTGGCAGTAAAAATTTTTTCTATCCTAATGCTCTTTCTTTCTCTTGCCTTAGTGCTTGTGAGTATGCAGGATTTTTATCTTATAGAAATGAAGCCTTATAATATAAATTTTAAAAATGTTGAGGCAAAAGAAATTGACATTTATGAGCTTAATACAAGTCAGGTAAAAACGCATTATAGCTCTTCGCAGTGGTTTCGCTACGAGGACAAAGACACCTTTAATAACTTTTTGATACTTGGCTTTGATTATAATTTAAGCTCAAATCAAATGGCTTTGCTGAAAGGAAATGTTTTATTAAGCGGAAAGGTCTTGTATGAGGATATTAATCAAACAAAAATTGAGGCTGAAGAATTGTTTTACAACCCAAAAAAGCAAAATTTAAACACAAAGACAGATTTTAAGGCTTATAGGGGAGGAAATATCTTAACAGGTAACTCCTTAAGCTATGATTTAAAAAACAAAAAACTTGATATAGAAGAGGTAAAGGTTTGGCTAGAAAAACAGTAATTGCTTTATTTTGTATCATTTCTTTTTCCCTTGCAGGAGAAATTCAAATCAGCGCAAATCATTTCTACGCTAATGAAAAAAGCGGAGAAAATGTCTTAAGCGGGAATGTTTTGGTTAAAAATGATAAAGATATTTTGCGTTCTTCAAGACTACTCATCATCACCGATAAGAAAAGAAAACCTTTAAAATACATAGCTTCTGGCAGAGCTTACTTTGAAATAGTCCTTGATGATAAGCACTATAAAGGCAATGCCGATGAGCTAAGTTATGATGTAAATGATGACACCTACGAGCTTAAGGGCAAGGCTTTTGTTGAAGAGCTTACAAAAAAGCAAAAGCTTTATGGGGATAAAATCATCATCAACAAACAAGAAAACGCTTACACAGTCTTTAGCGACAAAAAAAAGCCTGTGAAATTTACCTTTGAGCTAGAAGAGGAAAAATGATAACGCAGGCAAAATTTCTCATCTCAGCAAGCACAGTCAAAGAAGCTCCAAATTTAGCTCTTACAGAAATAGCCTTTTTGGGTCGCTCTAATGTCGGCAAAAGCTCGCTCATCAATGCTCTAACCCATCAAAAAAATTTAGCCAAAAGCTCATCAACACCGGGCAAAACAAAGCTTATTAATTTTTTTGAAGTAAGCTGCAAAGATGAAAATGAGGAAAAATTCAAGCTTATTTTTGTGGATTTACCGGGCTTTGGTTATGCTAAGATTAGCAAGAGTTTAAAGCAAAGTTGGAATAAAAATTTAGACGAGTTTTTAAGACTTAGACCCTCTATAAAACTTTTTGTGCATCTTGTGGATTCAAGGCACGAAAATTTAGAATTAGACGAAAGCATAAGAACTTATTTGCAGGATTTAACGCAAAATGACCAAAAAATTCTTACCGTTTTCACAAAGGCAGATAAATTAAACCAAAGCCAAAAAACAAAGCTCAAAAACGCCTTTAAAGACACCTTGCTTGTTTCAAGCTTTAAAAAACAAGGTTTGCAAGAACTTGAAAAGCAAATTTTTAATCAAGCCTTAGGATTATAAAATGCCCAAAAGAAGAAGATACGGTAGCAAAGAACAACACCATTTCATCAACGGAAATTATGTTTTTTTAGCCTTTTGTTTTGTGCTTTATCAAATTTTAAGCTCTGTTTTTTCCTTGCCCATTTTGATAGGCTTTTTCTTTTGCTATATGTTTATCTTGCTTAAAGAAAGGGATTTTACCCTTTATGACTTGGATTTTCGTTGGTATTTTTCTTTAGGATATTTGCTTTTTATCGACATTACCCACGATTTTTACCTTTTTTCATCGTGGATAGCCTTTTTTATATTTTATTATTTTTGTTCTGATTGGATAAAGATAAATTTTAAAATAGGCAAAATGTTAGCAGTTTTTTTTACTCTTTGTGCGTATTTGTTACTTTACATTCTTAATAGTGTTTTATCCTATGTTGATGATTCAAAGCTGAACATTTTTGGTATTGAATACCTTATCTATGCTTTAATAGAATCAGCCTTTTGTTTTTTGTTTTTTAAGGATAAATTGCGATGAGAATGCGTTTAGTTGTTGCTTTTATATTTTTGTTTTTCGTTATGCTTTTAAGCAGGGTGTATTATTTAAGCATTAAATCAAATGTGTATTATGAAGAAATGGCGAAGCAAAATGCCATAAAAACACAGTTTTTAACGCCAACAAGGGGCATTATTTATGATGTTAATGGCAAGGTTTTAGCTCACAATGACTTAGGCTTTAGCGTGTCGATGAAGCCTTATTTAAACATTAAAAAACAAAATAGAAAAACACTTGATGAGGAAATAACTACTTTAGTGCATCTTTTTCCTGATTTAAATGCAACAGTTTTGCGTAGAAATTACACCAGAGAGGATTCTTATTATAATCAAAATTTCATCGAAATAGTTGAGTTTATCCCATATTTTCAAATGATACCTCATTATTCTGAACTTAATTTAAGAGAAAATTTACAAATCATACCCACCGTGAAAAGAATTTATCCTTACAGTCAAATAGCAAGCCATATCATCGGCTATATGGCTAAGGCAAATTTGCAAGATATGAACGAAAATGACATTGCAAAACTAACTCGTTATGTTGGTAAAAGTGGGATAGAGAGGTATTATAATAATATCTTACAAGGCGAAAAGGGCATTAGAGAAATAAAAGTCAATGCCTTTAACAAAGAAATAGAAGAACTTTCCTTTAAAAGCCCCAGCTCAAATGATGTAACACTAACCATAGATATAGAGCTTCAAAAGTTTTTATCAGAACTTTTTATCGAAAATACGGGCGTTGCTATCATTATGAACGCTGATAATGGCTCTATTTTAGCCGCTGGGTCTTTCCCAGAATATGACTTAAATCCTTTTGTCTCAGGCATATCATCAGCTGAATGGCAAGCTCTTGTAAATTCACCCGACCACCCCTTTACCAACAAAATGGTTAATGGGCTTTATCCACCGGGTTCAGTCGTTAAAATGGGCGTTGGGCTTGCTTATTTAAATTCAAAGTCTATAAATGCTCAAAGTCGCTTTACTTGCACGGGTGCTGTTGAGCTTGGAAATAGATTTTTTAGATGTTGGAACAGAAGCGGACACGGACCTATGGACTTAAAGCACGCCATTCAACACAGCTGCGATGCGTATTTTTATGAGGGTGCTTTAAAAGTTGGCATAGACACTATAAGCTCTACACTTTTAAAAATAGGCTTTGGGACAAAAACGGGAGTGGATTTACCAAATGAATTTGTAGGCACAGTGCCAAACAGAGAATGGAAAATGCGTAGATATAACAAGCCTTGGTTCAAGGGAGAAACGCTAAATACAAGCATAGGACAAGGAAATTTTTTAGTTACTCCGATGCAAATTGCCAAACACACAGCACAAATAGCCTCAGGCAAAGAAATAATCCCGCATTTCTTAAAAGAAGTGAGCGATAATAATTTCACAAGAGAGCAAGTATCAGGAGGAGAAATTTTCACACCCTTTGAAAAAACTCAACTCCCAGCTATCAAAGAAGCAATGCTTGCCGTTACGAGCGAACAAGGTGGCACAGCGTATCGATATTTTCAGCATTTACCCTTGCAAGTAGCGGCAAAAACAGGCACGGCACAGGTTATAGGCTTTTCACAGGCTCAAAAAGCTAATGTAAGAGAAAAAGACCTTGAGTATTATACTCGCTCACACACTTGGATTACAAGCTTTGCGCCCTATAAAAAACCAAAATACATAGTAACCGTAATGCTTGAACACGGCGGTAAAAACATAGCCTCAGGTCCTTTAACTGTGAAAATTTATGAAAAACTCATAGAACTTGGTTATTTGCAAAAAGAAGCTAAATAATGAGCATAGCATCGCCATAAGAATAAAACCTATACCCTTTTTTTATAGCCTCACCATAAAGCTCAAGCGTTTTTTTTCGCCCTATGAAACTTGCCACAAGCATTATGAGTGTGGATTTTGGTAAATGAAAATTCGTTAAAAGATAATTTTGCCTTATGGGCTTGTTTAAAGGGTGCAAAAAAAGCGAACATTCCCCTTGCAAGATATGAGTTCTAGCATAATGCTCTATACACCGAGTAACGCTTGTGCCAACACCAAGCAACGCCTCATCGCTATTTATAAGCCTTGAAAGCTCTTCATTAAGACAGTAAAACTCCTCGTGCATTTTGTGCTGACTTATATTTTCACACTCCACACCCTTAAAGGTCCCTGCACCTATATGCAGGGTAAGAGTGTAAATTTTATGAGCTTTTGAAAGCTCTTTTAAAAGGTTTTTTGAAAAATGCAAACTCGCCGTAGGCGCAGCAATAGCACCTAAATTTTTAGCAAAAACACTTTGATAATCCTTGCTATCTTGTTTTGTATCAGCTCTTTTTATGTAAGGGGGCAAAGGGATATGCCCTATTTCATCAAGCAAGGCAAAAACTTCACTTGAATTTAAAGAGTTTTGCCCCTTTAAAAAGCAAATTTTTCTCGTCCCATCAGTATTTAAGGCTAAAATCTTAATCCTCAAATCATCATCAAGAATTAAAATGTCATTTTGGCGAACCCTGCCCTTAATTTGAACTAAAAATTCATCATCTTTTAAGGCTTTGTGTATGAAAAATTCACATTTTGCCCCGCTTTGTTTATAAGCGTAAATTCTTGCCTTAATGACCTTAGTATCATTAAAAACAATGCTACATTTTGGCAAAAACTCGCACAAAGCTCCAAATTTAGTGTGAATTATCTTGTTTAAAGAGCGATTAAAAACGAGTAATTTCGCTTTTTCTTTGGGTTTTATAGGCTCATAAGCTATGCAATGTTTTGGTAAATCATAATTATAATTTTCAAGGCATAAATCATTATCAAGCATTTTCTTGCTCGGCATTAGTATCTGCTGGATTTACCTTTTTAGCTATGTATATAGAAAGCCCATAAAGTAGGCACAGCGGGATAGCCATTAAAAATTGTGAGATGACATCAGGTGGTGTCATCAAGGCTGCGAAAATAAAAATAAACAAAACCGCCACCCTAAAATGCCTTTTCAAAAACGCATCATCAACTATGCCAAGTTTTGCGAGAAAAAAGGTCAAAACAGGCATTTCAAAGGCTAAACCAAAAGCTATCATCAGCTTGATAAAAAAGCCCACATAAAGCCCTATGCTGATGAGCGGGGCAAGCTCTTGTGTATTTGCTCCAAAATTAATAAGAAAGGCAAACGCCATAGGCACAACGATAAAATAACAAA
Organism: uncultured Campylobacter sp.; assembly: GCA_934728065.1. Classification (GTDB taxonomy): domain Bacteria; phylum Campylobacterota; class Campylobacteria; order Campylobacterales; family Campylobacteraceae; genus Campylobacter_D. The sequence continues at coordinate 106,725 of CAKVDW010000001.1, read as the reverse complement.
AACTCACTCCAAGCAAAAACATAACAGTTGCAAACAGCACAAAAGGCACTACAAGCCTTTTTTCATTATCATAAAGACCGGGAGCTACAAATTTCCAAAACTGCCAAAAAATCACAGGCAAAGACAGAATAAATCCAGCAAAAAAACTCACTTTCATCGTGGTAAATAAAGGTTCGGTAAGCTCCACAAAGGTGATTTTTTTGGAAAATTCAGGCAAAGCCTCTTTTACAGGTGCTGTTAAAACGCCTAAAATATATTCACTAAAGCTAAGACAAACAAAAAAAAGCACTATAACACAAAGCACGGAGATAAAAAGTCTTTTGCGAAGCTCTATTAAATGTGGGCGTAATTCTTCAAACATTTTTATTTTCTACTTTATTTTTTTCATCATCTTTTAAATTTAAGCCCAAAAGTTCGGCTTTTTCCTTACTCATCGGCTTTTCTTCGTTTTTGAAATTTGTCAAATCCTTTTCTATCGCATTTATATCCTCTTTTATAGCCTCAGTTTCTTTTTTTAGCTCATCAAACTCTTCAAAACTTAACTTTTTGCGTATATTTTGGCTGTATTCACTAAATTCGTTTTTGTATTTGTCAGCTTCTTTTTTAATCTCACTAACGCGAATTTCCTTTTCTATACTCTCTTTAGCATCATCAACCTGCCTTTTCAGCGCCTTTAAAATTTTAGCAATTTGCACCGCCGTGCTTGGCAACTTATCAGGTCCTAGCACCAAAACAGCCACGATTAAGATGATGATAATCTCGCCCATACTCATCTTTTTGTCCTTGTTTTTGAAAACCTTATTTTACACAAATTTGATTTAAAAAAGCCTAAAAATTTCACCTATTCGCTCAAAAACAAGGCAAGTTCATCGCTGAGTAAGAAATTTGGGTTATAAAATCGCCCATTTTTGCGCGTGAGCTTTTTATTTTGCACCAAAATTTGCGCTTTTTCCTTTTGCGCACTGCTTAATGCCCTCTCATCTACGCCCACAATGCTACGAAAGCCTAAAAATAAATGCTCCAAAAGCAAATCCTTTTGATTTAAACTTTCGCTTTGCCTAAAATTTGGCTCTTTAAGGTATCTTTCAAGGCTTTTGTGCGTGTAAAATCTTTTGTTTTCATAAAAACTCACCGCCCCAAAGCCACAACCAAGATATTTTGCGCCTTGCCAATAAGCAAGATTGTGCTGGCAAATGGCGTTTTGCTTTTTAGCAAAATTGCTGATTTCATAGTGTAAAAATCCTAAATTTTCAACGCCTCTTATAAAAAATTTCATCAAATTTGGCGCATTTTTTTTGAAATTTAAGCATTTTTCAAAAGCCGTGCCTTTTTCAAGTGTAAGATGATAAGCACTTATGTGCGAAAGTCCTATTTGAGTGAGCTTTGCAAGGTTTGCAAGCTCAAATTCAAGCATTTTTTTATCATCAAATTTGCTGTCATAAATCATATCGACATTTATATTTTCAAAGCCTGCTAAATTCGCATTTTCAACGCTTTTAAAAATGTCTTTTGCGCTGTGAATTCGCCCTAAAAATTTAAGCTTTTTTTCATCAAAACTTTGCGCCCCAAAGGACACCCTGTTTATGCCAAATTCTCGCATTTTTTTGAGCCACGAAAGATTACTTGAATGCGGATTTGCCTCGCTTGTTTGCTCAGCAAAGTCGCTTAAAAAGGGTGCTAAAAATTCAAAAACACTCTCAAAAAGCCTAAAATCAACCACACTTGGCGTGCCACCACCTATAAAAAGGGTTTTTATGCTTTTTATGTTTAACGCCGAAAAATGCGCCTTTAAATCCGCTAACAAAGCCTTAAAATACTCTTTTTTCACGCTTTCATTAGCTTTTAATGAGGTAAAAGCGCAGTAAAAACACTTGCTGTCGCAAAATGGAATGTGTATATACAAATGCACCAAAAGCCCTTTAGCCTTAATAAAACATAATTATAACCAAAAATTTGTTTTAGCTTGAGTAATTTCAAGGCTTTTTAAATTAAAATTTGTTACAATGCCACTTTTAAAAAATGAGGATTGATTTTGTATAAAGAAAAAAAATATAGACCAAATGTTGCTGCCATAGTGCTTTCGCCAAAATATCCCCTTGAGTGCAAGGTTTTACTTGGCAGACGAAATGATATGGATAATATTTGGCAGTTTCCACAAGGTGGCATTGATGAGGGGGAAAGTGTCAATAAAGCTTTATTTAGAGAGCTTAAAGAGGAAATTGGCACAGATAATGTCGAAATCATCGCATCTTATCCTGAGTGGATAAATTATGATTTCCCTGAATCAGCCCTTATAAAGAAAAAATACAACTTTGACGGACAAAGTCAAAAATATTTTTTAGTGCGCCTAAAATCAAAAGCAAAAATCAACATAGACACCAAGCATCCAGAATTTGATGCCTATGAATTTGTGAGTATGAAAAGACTTTTTGAACTCATTAATCACTTCAAAAGACCCATTTATGTCAAGGTGATACAATACTTTCAAGAAAAAGGATACCTTTAATGCTTATCGTGCAAAAGTATGGTGGCACTAGCGTTGGAAGTTTAGAACGCATAGAAGAAGTCGCCAAAAGAGTTATAGAAAGCAAAGAAAATGGCAATGATTTGGTTGTGGTTGTCTCTGCGATGAGTGGAGTAACGAATTTGCTCATCGAGCAAGCTGAATTCTACACTAAAAGCCCAAATTTACGGGATATGGATTTGCTTTTAAGTAGCGGAGAGCGCGTTACTTCAGCACTTTTATCCATAGCTTTAAACGCCAAAGGCTATGAAGCCATAGCCTTTTCAGGTGCAAAGGCTGGAATTCTTACAAACAGCGTTTTCACAAAGGCAAGGATAGAGCATATCGACACAAAAATAGTAAAAGATGAGCTTAAAAAAGGCAAAATCGTTGTCGTAGCTGGCTTTCAAGGCGTGGATAAAAATGGCTTTGTTACTACTTTGGGGCGTGGGGGCAGTGATTTAAGCGCAGTGGCTTTAGCTGGAGCTTTAAAGGCTGATTTGTGTGAAATTTACACTGATGTTGATGGCATTTATACCACAGACCCGCGCATAGAGCCTAAGGCAAGGAAGTTAGATAAAATCTCTTATGATGAAATGCTTGAACTTGCAAGTCTTGGCGCAAAGGTGTTGCAAAATCGTTCAGTAGAACTAGCCAAAAAACTTGGCGTGCAAGTGGTTACAAGAAGCAGCTTTAATCATAATGAAGGAACACTCATCACAAAGGAAGAAGGTATGGAACAAGCATTAGTTAGCGGAATCGCACTTGATAAAAATCAAGCCCGAGTTACTTTACGCAAGATTAAAGATAGACCGGGCATTGCGGCTGAGATTTTTTCAGCCCTAGCAGATAAAAATATCAATGTAGATATGATTATCCAAAATGTAGGCGTTGATGGAGCGACAAATTTAGGCTTTACAGTGCCTGAAAATGAGCTTGATTTAGCCAAGCAAACTATGCAAAAAATGCTTGAAAACACCATTATAGAAAGCGATAAAGATGTGGTTAAAGTAAGTGTTGTGGGCGTGGGTATGAAAAGCCATTCAGGCGTGGCTTCAAAGGCGTTTAAAGCCCTTGCCAAAGAAGGCATAAACATAGGTATGATAAGCACGAGCGAGATTAAAATCTCAATGATAGTGCAAGAAAAATACGGCGAACTTGCTGTTAGAGCCTTACACGAAGTTTATGAGCTGGATAAATAATGGACTATTTGAAATTCTTACTTGAAAGCATTAGAGAAGGCGGCGTTTTTATGCAGTGGCTAGAAACGCGCAGGCTTGAATTTGCGCCCTTAATGGCAGCAAAATTTAGCCTAATGCTCGAAGGCAAGAGCTTTATTTTAATGAGCGATGAGCCACGCGCTTGGTATGAGCGGTATTTTTTGCAAAATATCAACGCAAAATCCTACCGCCCTTTCGTGCCTGTCTTTTCGCTTGACAATTTTTATCCGCATAAAGTCAAAAACAACGATGACATCATCTTGCTGAATGATTTGCTTGAAACAGCCTTTCCAAGTGGCTTTGTGTATTTTTACATAGGCTCAAACAAAGATATAAGGTTTCAAATCGCCCGCAGCCGCGATGATAGCTTGCTTTGGCTACTTGATGAGCAGTTGCAAAACAGCTTTTTGTTAAGCTCAAAGGACAGTGAATTAGACGAAAAGCTCATCACGCTTTACAAGCTTTTTGACAAGAGTTTGGAGGCGATTTTGTTTTCAAGGGTAAGCCTTTGAGCGAATTTGGCAGTAAAATTCTCATCACAAGCGATTTTGAAAGCGTGAAAGAGCAGATGATAAAGGATTTTGGCGAAAAGAATTTGCGTTTTATCCCTAAAATTCCAGCGGTGGAGTTTTTGATGGACGATGCAAGAGCGGTTGAAAAAGAAAGCTACATAGCCGAAAACAGCGAAAAAATCATAGTGATAATGGCAAACGCCTTTCGCGGCGAGGCTCAAAATTTCTTACTCAAACTCTTTGAAGAACCGCCCAAAAATGTAAAATTTCTCATCGTTTGCCCGTCTAAAAATTTGCTTTTAGCCACAGTTCGTTCGCGTTTTATCTGTGAAGTTTTAAACAAAAAAAAGCCCCGCCAAGCCCTAAATTTAGACTTAAATCATTTGGATTTAAAAAAAATCCTTGAATTCTTGCAAGAAAATGAGGGTTTGGATAAGATGTCTTTGCAAGAAATGGTAGCGAATTTAGCCCTTTACAGCAGCAAAACGCACGCTTTGGGCGAAAAGGAACTTGAATTTTTTTACCAAGCTTACGAGCTTGCGCGCTTAAATGGTAAGGCGGGCGTGATTTTAGCAACGCTTTTGTTAAATTTATATGAGAGCAAAAAATGAATTTTTATAAAATCAACGCAAACACAGACTTTAACGCACTTTGCGACTTTATCAAGCCCCATAAAATAGGGCAAAAAATGATGAGCAAAAAGGCTCAAATTCACTTTTTTTTGATTAAAAACATAAGCGCGCCCGCCGCAAACATACTCAAACAAGACGCTTTAAGCGTGGGAGCTGAGTGCATTACGCACAAGGACACCATTTTAGGCAAAAGCGAAAATTCAAACGCCCTTTTAATGGCGACACAAGCGCAAATTCAAAGGCTTGTCGAAAAAGAAAAAAAGCAAGATTTTGGCTTGAAAAATTTAGCCACCTTTTTAAACCAAAACTTTGAAAAGCCCAAAAAAGCAAAACTTATGGCGGTTTTAAATATAAATGAGGACAGCTTTAACCCCGCAAGTCGCGTAAAAAAAGAGGACTTTCAAAAAAGGCTCGAAGCCATACTTGCCTTAAAGCCTGATTTTGTTGATATAGGTGCGGTTTCATCTCGCCCTGGGAGCTTGTATTGCGGAAGTGATGAGGAATTTGCAAGGCTTAAAGAGCCATTAGAGCTGATTTACAAGAATGATTATTTCAAGCAAAGCACATTTAGCCTTGATAGCTTTGATGAAAAGTGCCTTAAATTCGCGCTTGATAGGGGTTTTTCGCTGATAAATGACATTATGGGGCTTAAAAATGAAGCATTAGCGCACCTTGCAAAAAGCTACAACGCAAGCTACTGCCTGATGCACATACAAAATGAACCGCACAATATGCAAGACAACCCACATTATGATGATTTGCTCGGCGAAATCGATGAATTTTTTGCTAAAAAGCTCGAAATTTTAGATACTTGCGGGGTAAAAAATGTGATTTTAGACATAGGCGTAGGCTTTGGCAAAACCCCAAAGCACAATATGCTTTTAATCAAGCATTTAGAGCATTTTTTGCACTTTGAAAAGCCCTTGCTTGTGGGAGCTAGCCGCAAAGGCGTCATCAACGCTTACTTTCCAAGCGAGGTGCAAGAACGCCTTGCGGGCAGCCTTTATTTACATTTAGAAGCCTTTAAAAATGGCGCGAGCATTATCCGCACACACGATTTATACGAGCATAAACAAGCCTTTGCGCTTGAAAACGCGATGAGAGAGCTTAGCAATGAGTGAAAAAGAGTATTTACAAAGCGTGGCAATAGCCAGCGAGTGGATGAGGGCTTACTATGAAAAGGACGAGCCGCTAGCAAGCGATGAAGAGTATGACGCGCTCATTCGCCGTTTGCGCGAGTTTGAAAGCGCAAACCCCAGCCTTGTGAGTGCGAACTCGCCCACGCAAAAGGTCGCGCCAAACATTCAAAGTGAGTTTAGCAAACTCAAACACAGCGCGAAAATGTGGTCTATGGAGGACATTTTTAGCGAGGCTGAACTCATCGCTTGGGCAAAGCGCGCTAAATATGACACAATTTCAAGCCAAAATTCAGCTCCAAACAGCCTTTTTAGCGAATTAGAAAGCCAAAATTCAACCTTAAATTCAAATGATGATACCTTTTTTGTCGAGCCTAAATTTGACGGAGCGAGCTTAAATCTCACCTACGAAAATGGCGAGCTAGTAAGTGGCGCAACAAGAGGAGACGGCGAGGTTGGCGAGGACATAACGCAAAATGTGCGCGTCATTTCAAGCATTCCACAACGCATAAACTACAAAGAACGCATAGAAATTCGCGGCGAAATCGTCATCTTAAAGGCTGATTTTGACGCTCTTAACCAAAAGCGAGCCGCAAGCGGACAAAGCCTTTTAGCTAACCCGCGAAACGCCGCAAGTGGCAGTTTGCGCCAGCTTGATACGAGTATTACCAAAGAGCGAAATTTGAAATTTTACCCTTGGGGCGTGGGCGAAAATTCGCTAAATTTCCAAAAACACAGCGAAGTTATGGACTTTGTGCGAAATTTAGGCTTTTTAAAAGATGATTTTGTAAGGGTTTGCGGAAGTTTAGACGAGGTTATCGCCGCTTATAAAGGGCTTTTGAGCCAAAGAGAGAGCAAAGCGATGATGATGGACGGAATGGTTGTGCGGCTTAACAACCTTGAAAAATGCGCCCAGCTTGGCTACACCGTGAAATTTCCGCGTTTTATGGCGGCTTTTAAATTCCCAGCCCTTGAAAAAACGACAACGCTTTTGGGCGTGAATTTGCAAGTGGGACGAAGTGGGGTTATCACGCCTGTGGCGGTGCTTGAAGCAGTGGTTATCGAGGGCGTTACGGTGCGTTCTGCGACCTTGCACAACTTTGATGAAATCGCTAGACTTGATGCGAAAATCGGCGACAAAGTAAGCATTATACGAAGTGGCGATGTGATTCCTAAAATCACAAGGGTTTTCACAGAGCGGCGCACAGGTAATGAGCGCGACATAGCACGCCCCACGCACTGCCCTGAGTGTGGTGGCGAGCTTTTGGACGAGGGAATTTTGATAAAATGTCAAAATTTAAGCTGCGAGGCGCGTGTAGTGGGTGCGCTCATTTATTTTGTCTCCAAAAAGTGCTTAAACATAGACGGACTAGGCGCAAGCATAGTTGAATTTTTGTTTAAAGAGGGCAAAATAAAGAGCATAGAGGACATTTTTTTCTTAACAAGTGCTGATTTTGAGGGCTTGGAGGGCTTTAAGGACAAAAAAATCAACAACCTACTCAACGCCATAAAAAACGCCCGCAAAACCCAACTTTACCGCTTTATCAACGCTTTGGGGATTGAGCATATTGGCGAAGTGGCGGCTAAAAAAATCGCTCGCAACTTTGGCAAGGCGTGGATAGACAAAAGCGAGAACGATTTTAGCACGCTTGAAGACTTTGGCGAGGTGATGGCGCGCAGTGTGAGCGAGTTTTTGCGGGTAAATTACGAGCGGATTTTGAAATTTTATGAGATTTTAGACTTTGATGATTTGCAAAATTCAAATTTGACTTCGCAAGGCTTAACGCAGGATTTGCAAGGCGTGAGCCAAATTCTTGCGGGCAAAAGCTTTGTCATCACAGGCACGCTCTCACGCCCAAGAGATGAATTCAGCGCGCTTATTGAGAGTTTAGGCGGCAAGGTAAGCGGGAGTGTTTCTAGCAAAACGAGCTTTGTGCTTTACGGAGAAAATGCAGGAAGCAAATTTGACAAGGCTCAAAATTTAGGCATTCGTTGCATTGATGAGAGTGAATTTAACGCACTCGTCAAGGGAGAGTAATGCGGCTTCTAGCACTTTTTGGGCTTTTGGGCTTTGTTTTGTCGTGGCAAAAGCTCATTTTTGCGCCACTTTTTTTGCTCGCACCCTTTTACGCGCTTTATAAAGAGAATTTTCTCATCTTGTGGGCGCGCAAAAATATCATCAAAAAAGCCACGCTCAACAAGCGCGCCCTTTTTTACCGCCTTACAGAGAAAAACACCCTTTTGCAAGCTATCGCCTTTTGCCTTGCCTTTGTGGCGATTTCATCTTTGATGCTGAATTTAATGTATGCAAACGCCCTTGATTTCATCTTTTTGTTCGTGTTTTTTCCCTTGCTTTTTTTGCTTGTTAAGGTGCTTTTGCGCTCACAATTTCGCACCAACCCTTACAACACCTTGCGCGTGGTGCTTGTAGCAGCTTTTGTAACAAGTCTTTTTTACTCATTTTCACAGCTTTTTTTTAGACAAAATTATGAGCCGTTTTTTTATCTTAATCATTTTTTAGACACTTACAAAAGCTCGGTTTTACCGCCACTTGACGCACTTTCACAGGCTCTTTATTTTGTGGTGGTGTTTAAAAATTTTATGATTTTTTGGCTTGAAAATTTAAGTGCAAAGTGCTTGATATTTGGGCTTGAAGTGCTGAATTTCTTTGTGCTTTGCTCATCTTTTGCCCTACTTTGTTCTTTTGTGTTAAAGGACAAAAAAAGCACTATTTTTTGGCTTTTTACAAGTGTTTTGAGCCTACTTTTTTATGAAGAAAGCGTAAATGTCAAACCCAAATACCAAGAAAAGTTTTCAACATATTTGCAAAATGCGCAAAGTCCGTTGTTAGAGCAAAATTTAAGCGCAGTGCAAGAACAAAACGAGCTTTACAAGAAAAATTTGGCTAAATTCAAAGAGCTTTTAAACAAAAACGCCTTTGAGATTAGCATTTGGTGGCTTTCAAATGAAAAAGATGAGATTAAAAAATCCTTGCAAAAGGCTTTGCCGTGAGATTTGATAAATTTGTGGCTTTAAGGCTTGGCATTTCGCGCAACAAGGCGTTAGAATTTATCGAAAATAAAAGCGTTTTGCTTAATGATAAATGCTATAAAAGCGCCTTTGAAGTGCGAAATTTATTAAAAGACGCCCAAAATTTAAGCGATGATGAGCTTTTGCGCCTAAATTTTCTCAAACTCACGCTTTTGGGCGACATTTACGCAAGCCGTGCCGCGCTCAAACTCAAAGGCTTTTTGGCTGAATTTCCCCTTGATTTAAGCGGTGCAAAGTGCCTTGACATAGGCGCGGCGGCTGGTGGCTTTACGCAGGTGCTGCTTGAAAAGGGCGCAAAAAGCGTGGTAGCCCTTGACATAGGCACAAATCAACTTGATGAAAGGTTAAAAAAAGATGAGCGCGTGCAAAGCGTGGAAAAAACGGACATAAAAAGCTATCAAAGTGCTGAAAAATTTGAATTTATTTCGTGCGATATAAGTTTTATTTCGCTTAAAAATGTGCTTTGTTGCATTGATGAGCTTGCTCAAAGCTTAATTTTACTGCTTTTTAAGCCACAATTTGAAGTTGGCATTAGCGCAAAGCGCGACAAATGCGGCGTTGTAAAAGATGAAAAAGCTATCATCAAAGCAAAAGCGGAGTTTGAAAAAGAGTGTGCGAGTTTAGGCTGGCTTTTAAAGGGCTTTGCGCCATCTACCATAAAAGGAAAGGAAGGTAATGTCGAGTTTTTTTACTTATACCAAAAAGAAAAGCATTGAAATACTGGCTGTTGGCTGTTTTGATGGCTTTCATTTAGGACACAAGCAGCTTTTAAAACATTTAAAGCGTGAAAATTCAGCCCTTTTAGTCATTGATAAATTTCAAAATGACAGGCTCGTGCCGAAAGAAAAAATGAAAGAACTTTGTGAGTTTGATTTGATTTTTGTGGATTTTAATGAGATTAAAAATTTAAGCGCAAAGGCTTTTTTAGCGCATTTGCAGGCTGAATTTACTCAGCTTAAAACCCTTGTTGTTGGAGATGATTTTCGCTTTGGAAAGCAACGCGGAGCGGGAGCAAAAGATATAGAAAAATTAAGCTCTTTAAGGGCTATCATTGTGGCAGACTTTGAATTTAAGGGCATTAGCGTGCATTCTAAATTTATCAAAGAGTGCCTTTTGCGTGGTGAATGCGAGCTTGCAAGCGAGCTTTTGGGTAGGGATTATGCGGTGTGTGGCTTGCTTGAAAGCGGGCAAGGCATAGGCGCAAAGGAACTTGTGGCGACTTTGAATTTAAACACGAAAAATTATTTTTTGCCAAAAAGTGGCGTGTGGGCGAGTTTGTGCGAGATAGGGGGGCAAATTTTTAAAAGTGTAAGCTTCATAGGGCTTCGCTCAACTGACGGGAAATTCAGCGTTGAAAGCCATATTTTAGATGAAAAATTTGATTTAAAACTCAAAGAAAATGAAAAAATCACGCTCATTTTTAAGAAATTTTTACGCGAAAATAGGCATTTTGATGATTTAAATTTGCTTAAAAAACAAATTCAAAAAGATTGTCAAAACGCCCAAAAATGCTTAAAGGACACGCAATGAAAGATGAAATTTTTAAACAAAAAGTGCAAAAGCAGTTTGAATTTGACGAAAAGGTGGCAAGTGTATTTGATGATATGATAAGCCGTTCAGTGCCTTTTTACAAGGAAAATTTAAGGCTTATTGTGGCTTTGGTGGCAAAGCTTGGGGCGCAAAATGCGAGTATTTGTGATTTGGGCTGTTCTACGGCGAGCTTGTTGCTTGAATTTTGGCGACAAAATGCGACTTATAAGCTTGTAGGCGTGGATAACTCAGGCGCGATGATAGAAAACGCCCGCAACAAATGCGCCGCCTTTGGAGCGAAAATCGACTTTTTTGAAAGCGATTTGAGCGAATTTGACTTTGTGAAAAGTGATATTTTCATCGCTAATTACACCTTGCAGTTTATCCGTCCCCCGCAAAGACAGGCTTTGGTGCGAAAAATTTATGAAAATTTAAACGAAAAGGGCTTTTTTATAATGAGCGAAAAAATCCTTTATGAAGATGCTCTTTTGGCGAAAAATATCATCGAAATTTACAGCGATTTCAAGCACGAGCAAGGCTATACGCGCCTTGAAATCGCCAAAAAACGCGAAGTGCTTGAAAATGTGCTTGTGCCTTACAGCGAAAAGGAAAATTTGGCTATGCTTGAAAATGCAGGCTTTACAAAGGTGCAAAGCTTTTTTAAATGGGCGAATTTTGAAAGCTTTATCGCCTTTAAATGAGGGTTATTTAAATATCTTTTCTTTTATCTTTACACCGTCTTTATAGATGATTTTTTTAATCAACTTGCCTCTTTTGTCATACTTTTGGCAAAGTCCGTTTAAATAACCATTTTTAAAGATAGCCTTAAGCTGAATGTTTCCATTGTCGTGCCAATACCTATAAATACCGTGCACTTGTTTGTCGATATTATAAGGAATTTCCTCTTTTATCATATCATTGCCGTGATACTTTTTCTTAATCCTCACAACGCCCTTTGGCTGTTGTTCATCCACAGAAAAGATAAAAATCAAAGCAACTAAAGTGATAGCTAATAACACATAAACCATAATTATTTTGCCCCCTAACTAAATAATCCTGCCCTACTTTTGAGTTTTCTCATCATCTATGCTAAAAATGGGTAAGCTCCACTCATAATGAATAGCCAAAAGCCTCATTCCCACGCCAAGCGTCAAGGTGATAAGTGTGCTTAAAAGCTCGCTAAGCTCAAAAAATTCAATCAAAACATAATACAAAGCCCCAGCTATCATCGCCACACCAGCATAAATTTCTTTTTGAAAAACAAGAGGAATGCGAGTGCATAAAATATCACGCAAAATTCCACCAAATACGCCTGTAATCACAGCCGCGCTCACAGCGATGACAAAGCCTAGCTCTTTTTCGATGGCGATTATAGCGCCTAAAATGCTAAACACCACCAAACCTATCGCATCAAGTGTTAAAAACAGGCTTTCGTGTTTTAAAACTACGGCGGGGATTTTTGTAGTAAGCAAGGCACAAACGCAAATTAATACAACATATTCAGGGTGCGCTACCCAAGTTAAAGGATAGTGTTCAAGTAAAATGTCTCGTATCGAACCGCCACCGATGGCTGTTACCAAAGCGATAAAGATGACTCCAAACAAGTCCATTTTATGCCTTCCTGCTGCAATCGCTCCTGTCATACCCTCTGAGGAGATGCCTATGATATAAAGTATAGTTAGGAGCATAGCCTACTTTCTCTTTTAAATTTATGGTGCCCAAGGTCGGACTCGAACCGACACAAGGTTGCCCTTACTAGATTTTGAGTCTAGCGCGTCTACCAGTTCCACCACTTGGGCTTTTTATTTTAAATCATTATTATAGCTTATTTTTTAGAAAAAAGGTGTAAAAAAACAATATTTTTTGCCGATATTAGAGAAAAATATTTTTATGGAACTCTTTTTGCTTATTAAAGTTGAAAGTTTTTCAAAAGGATAAAAATGCGAGTAACAAACAAGCTTAACGCTTTTAGCAGTATGAAAACAACACAGTCAAGTATGGAAAGTCTTTATAAGGTTCAAGCGCAAACCTCATCAGGTCTTAAGATAGAAAATTCCTTTGAAAGTGCTAGCACTTACATCACTAATGCAAGATTAGAGTATGAGCGAGCTACCCTAACTCAAATCGAAGATGCAGCTACTCTAACTGATGAGCTGATGAAAAACACCGATAAAACGCTAGATAGCATTGTTAATCTCATTACTCAATTTAAACAAAAGGTTACTCAAGCCGTAAATGCCACACAAAGCCAAACCTCGCGTGATGTCATCGCTAAAGAGCTTACTAGGATTAAAGAAGAAATCGTTGAGCTAGCAAATACTAGCATTAATGGGCAGTTTTTGTTCTCAGGCTCGCTTACAAATACCAAGCCTTTTGATTATCAGGGTAATTATTATGGCGATAGCAACCGTTTAAATATAGTCGCTGGAGACGGGATAAAGACCCCTTATAATGTCCCTGGTTATGATTTGTTTTTTAAGCCCGACAATGATTTTAAAAAGCAAATTACTACAAATGTGAGCTTTACTGATAACCGCTATGATTTGACTAAAGAGCCAGATAAGACAAGATATTTAGGCGTAGAGGATAAATTCAGCTATCTCATCGGCTTAAACTATGTTAGAGACAACACAAATGGCGGGCTTGAAGCTTATGAGGACTTTGAGTTAAGACCGCTTAATTTTTTGCCATCAGCCCTTTATGTGCAAGGCGTAAAGCCCGATGGCACGAGCTTTAAAAGCGCTGTTTTAGTTCAGCCCACAGACACTATACAAGGTATGCTTGATAAAATCGGCGCACTCTATGGCAACACGACAACCAACAAGGCTGTTGAAGTGAGCATAAATAACAGCGGGCAAATTCAAATCACTGATTTAAAGCAAGGCAACAACGCGCTTGACTTTCACGCAGTAATTTATACGCCACAGTTTGACACTAGAGCCGATATGATGAGAGCTTTTGAGGAAATGGCTGCTCAAAATCCGCCCCTAACAGGCGAACAAGTTACAAATGGCTTACTCCAACAAGCCTTTCCAAATAATGCTCCCATAACAGACCCTCAACAAAATTTCATCTTTGGTAATGGTAATTTTAATATGAATATGCACAAGACTGATTTTATCTTCTCAAAAATGACAGATACAGAAGGTAATGACGCAAATGGGGCGGATTATGATAATGTGTATTTTGAAACCAAAGACAACAAAGTCATCGGCAATGTCTCTCAAATCATCAAAGATACAAATTCTTACGCCACAGATGATACAAAGCTAAGTCAAGTTTCAGCAGGAAACACTCTTGCAAACACCGCTTTAAATTTAACAGTTGGCTCTAAAGCTGGTAACACTTATAATGTCAGCATAAATTTAGGCACTTCAACTGTCAGTTTTGAAGACCCGCAAAATCCTGGACAAAACATAACTTTCCCCATAATGCACACTAGCCCTGTTACGCAAAATTCTGGTGTGCTAACGCCTACAAATGACATTACTTACCGTCAAATTAATGACATTATCGGTTTGTTTGCTTCTGATAATGTTCCAACGCAAACTATAAATGTCAATGCGAACAATCAAATCGATGCTGCTGATTATCAAACCTATCAAAATTTATTAACAACTTCAAGGGTAACTGTAAATGTAGATGTTGATTATAAAGGTCGCATAAGCATTACTGATAGACTTTCAACAGGGACTAATATACAAATTGCTATGCGTGATAGTAATGCAGGTGTTTTCCCAGCCCCACCACTTACCACAACCGCCCAAACAACCACAGGTTCAGCCCTATCTTTTAGCGCAAACAACGCTCTCATCATCGATGAACCGCAGGTTGATTTGATAAAAGATTTGGACTTGATGATAGAAGCGGTGCGTGAAGGTTATGTAAGAGCTGATGCTACGGCAAGCTCAAAAAATCCACGAAATACAGGTATGCAAGGTGCTATTGAAAGGCTTGACCACTTGGGCGAACATTTGCGAAAACAAAGGACTATGATAGGGGCTGACCAAAAAGCCATAGAAAACATTAAATCAAGAACAGGTGTGCTTAAGGTTAATGTAGAAAGCACGCAAAAAGAAGTCATAGGAGCTGATATAGCTCAGGTAATGATGGAGATGATACAAAATCAACTGACCTATCAAGCAGCCTTGAAAGCTTCAACCACGCTTTCTCAACTGAGCTTGTTGAATTATATGTAATTTAAAGCCTTAAGCTTTGCTTGAGGTCTTTATAAAACTTATCCGCCATAAGCTTGTAACCGTCTATGGTAAGATGAACATCCTTTAAGGATAAGTTTTGTTCTATCCAAAGGTCTTTACCGCCGCTATTTTGCATAAATTCGTGCATATCAAAAAGCAGAAGTTTTTCATCTTTTGCCAAGGTATAAACAGCCTTGCGCACGGTTTCAAACTCATCAGCTATTTGGTAATCATCATTGATTTTTCGCGTAACTGTTGGCGGGGCGATGAGGATTATGCTTGTGTTTGGGTTTGATTTATAAAGCATTTTAATGAGCTTTTTATAATTGCTTTTAAATTTGCTTTTATTAAAAGCGCCTGATAAAACTTCATTTGAACCATAAGCTAAAATCACTATATCGCTTTTTATGAGGTCTAGTTCTTGTGAAAAGACCTTTTCATTCCACCTGAGCCAAAGTTCTGCCTTTGCTCCGTTTATGCCTAAGGTGTCAAGGATTTTGTTGTCCTCTTCGTTGTAGATGAAATAGCCTCCAAGCTTTACATCTTTTTGTGAAGCGGTGATTTTAAGCGGAAAGTGTAAATTTTTAAATTCTTGATAAGCCCATTTGTTTGGTGCTGGGCTTTTGAGGCTGACACTTTTGTTTTTAGTGTCTTTTATCACAAAAGCCTTGTTTGAATTTGGGCTTTGAAAAACAAGTCCTACTCTAAAATTTTGCTTTTTCAAATTTGTTTTTAAGGATATATAGGCATCTTCTTTTAAGGCTTTAGCGATGATACCGCCCATAGGATAGTTTTGAGAACTGTCTCTTTGAGAATTAAACAGCTCAAAATTCTTGCTTTCATAATCAAGCAGCATTGTTTGGTGGTATCTTGGTTGCAAAGGATATGCAAAGCCAACGGCATTAACCTTAATCAAAAGCTTTCTTAACTCCCTTGAAAAAAAATCCGCCGCCATATGAGAGTCGCCAAAAATTCGTATATGTAAATCTTGTTTTTGCAAATTTTCTTTGAGTTGTTCAAAGCTGTTTTGAGTGGTGAAATTTTTCATTGCGTTTTCTGATTTAAGTATCATTGTGGAGCGTTTTGCTTTGGTGTTTTGGGTGCTTATGCAAGCGTTTATAAAAAGGCTTGTAATGCAAAGCAAGGTGAAAGATTTGATAAATTTCATTGAGAATAACTCGAAACGCTAATGTGTTGCAAGAGCAAATCAGACATTATTTTTGCGCCCTTTATGTTAAAATGTATGCCATCATCAGCACGCACCTTGATGCTTTTGTTGTTCTCATCTCTAACATAGCTAGAATACTTATCATCTTCACTCAAAGCCTTGCTTGTGTTGATAAAAATTTCGTTATTTTTTAAATTTTCCTGCTTGTAAATTTTGTTTAAGACTTGAATTTTTGTATTAAGAATGTCTCTTTTCACGGGCGGAATTTCATACCATAACACTCTAACTTCGTTGTATTTGGCAATTTGTATGATTTCATCTACCCTTTGAGTGTAAATTCTTGTCCATTCATCAGAATTAAAGCTGTAAAATTTGCCCTCATTTTTAATGTCCCAAGGGTCATTTGCCCCAAGCAAAACTACTATGTATTTGATATTTGCATTGCTTTGAAGTGTTCCGTCTATGGCTCTTGCCCAATCAAAATAAGTCTTATAAGAAAGCCCTGTATTTTGTCTGCTTAAATTTATGCTTTTAATGCCAAGCTTTTTTAAGTCTCTCATCAAGGCTAGTGCAACACCTTGCATTAAAGAATCCCCAACAAGCAAAAATTCTTCACCAGCCTTAATGTCAAGCTTTTGAATCCTTTGCATCATAGGGGTAGGCATTTGAGTTAAATTTTCATCATCTTCATAATACAGTGCTGGTTGTATGCGTGGTTTTATGGTTCTGTTATTTTCTGGCATAGTTTTTAAAATTTCATAATTAGCCGTAAGGTGGTCGTTTGTAAGGACAAATTTAATTTGCTCAAGCTTTACCTTAAAGCTGTTTGCCTCGTTTAAAATATCACTTTGTGGAAAGAAGTGAAAATGATACCTTTGTTCTAAATACGAACTTATACTTTTATTCATCACAAAGACCACAAGAGCAAAAGCCGTAACCATAATAAAGAAAAATCTAGCTATACTCATCAAAAACTCTCATAAATAAACTGTGGTATGCCATTTGGCATAAAGGCAAAAATCAAAAGCAAGATAAATGCCAACAAAATAGGCTTTAACAAAAGTGGTGTTATGCCAAGTATTTTTACGCAATAATCCCTAAAATTCACAAATAAAGGATAAACTATAAAAAGTCCTGCAAAACCAGCAAAAACATAAATATCTTTGTATTCTACCTCCATAAAGAAGTTATCATAGCAAGCTTTGAGATATTCTAAAGCTGAATCAAAGCTAGGATAATAAAAAAATATCCACGCAAAGGTTATAAAATGAAAGGTAAGAAAGACTGATAAATAAGGAATTTTGCTCAGCTTGATTTTACTGATAAAAGGCAGGTGCAAAAACACCACGCCAAGCCCGTGCAAAAGCCCCCAAATAAAGAAATTTAGCGTATTTCCGTGCCAAATGCCAGAAAGCACAAAGGCGATGAGTAAATTCGCATAAGTTCGCATTCTGCCCTTTTGACTGCCACCAAGTGGTATGTAGATATAATCTCTTATGAAAGTGGAAAGTGAAATGTGCCATCTCGTCCAAAATTCGCGCAAATTTTTAGACAAATAAGGCATATTGAAATTTGGGGGAAGATTAAAGCCAAGCATTAGCGCAAAGGCACAAACTAAATCCACATAACCGCTAAAATCACAATAAATTTGCACGCTAAACGCATAAATAGCGCACAAAAGCTCTAAAAAGTTAAAAGCGGCGGGGTTTGAAAGGATTTCTTTTGAGTAAATGCCTAAATAATTAGCGATGAGCACCTTTTTGACTATGCCAAAAAGCAGCAAAACGATGATTAAATTTGCGTTTTTAAACTCTCTTTTTTGATGAATTTGCTCGAAAAAAAACTCACTTCGCATAATAGGACCCATCAAAAGCGTAGGGAAAAATGACAAATAAGTGGCTAAATTTAGGAATGTTTCTATCTTTTTGTTTTTATAAACGCTTACTAGATAGGTGATAGAAGCAAAGGTATAAAAGCTAATGCCGATAGGAAAGATAATGTCAGCATTTAAGTAACCAAAACCAAAAAAGGCTAAAAAGGCATCAAAGCTGTCTTTGATACTTGGAAAATACTTAAAAAAGCATAAATTCAAAATCGCAAAGGCAAGACAAGCCATAAAAATGTTCTTTTTTTGACGCACGAAGATGAGAAGCGCAAAATAATGGATAAAAAAGGTATAAACAAAAAGCACAAGCGCGAAATAAGGGTTGATGAGTATATAAATAATATAGCTAAAACCCAAAATAAGCAAATTTTGAGTAAGATACTTTTCTTTAAATGCCCAATATAGCGCGAAAAAGACGAGCATCATAATGCTAAAGTCCAAAGAAAAATAAGTCATTTCTACCCTTAAAATTTGTCTTTTTTGAGAACAAATTGTAATGCTTTTTAGCTTATATTTTGTTGAATTTACAATGCCTTTTTAACAAAAATTGCAATTTGTTCAAAATACTTAAGGTAAAACAAGAAAAATAAGCTTATTTATACACTTTATTTAAAAATTTTATGGTATAATGGCGAGAAAATATAAATTTATGGTATTTAAACTTTAATTAATCGCTATTAGGGTCAAATACTTTTTAAAAATTTTAGGAAATATTAATGATTACTTGGATGCAAAAACACAGAAAATGGCTTGTTATTACGATTTGGATTAGCACCATAGCCTTTGTTGGTGCTGGTTTTGTTGGCTGGGGGGCTTATGATTTTAATCTTGCTCGAAGCTCATCAGCAGCTAAGGTCGGTGGCGAAAAGATAAGCTTTTTAGAGCTTAATAGAAGATTTTCGCAGGTGTTTGATTATTACAGGCAAATTAGCGATGGCACACTGACCGAACAACAAGCTAAAGAACAAGGGCTTGACATTATAGCCTTGCAAAGCTTGGTTGAGGATAAGCTTTTACTTAGCTTTGCCAAAGAGCTTGGCATAGGCACTAGCGAAGATGAAGTGATTAGCCTTTTGATTGCTGATAAAGAATTTGCTGATATTAATGGAAGTTTTGATAAAAATATATATTATAATCTCCTTGCGCAAAACAACATAAGCACTAAGGATTATGAGCAAATTTTAGCAGACAGCATAGTTTTAAGAAAGTTAAACGCGCTTTTTGATTTGCCTGTGAGGGAAAATGAATTTCAAATGCTGGCTTCAAATTTCTTTATGCAAGATGTTTTAAGCATACAGCTTATTAAAGCAGATGAAAACACGGACACAAGCGTAGATGAAAACGCTTTAAATAAACTTTGGCTTGAGTATAAAGAGGAATTTAAGACAAACAAGCATTATGAAATTTCAACTTATTTTTTACCCATAAAAAAAGATAATATAAATGAGCAAGATTTAAGGGCATTTTATGAGAAAAATAAACAGTCTTACACGGATTTTAGCGGTAAAATTTTAAGCTTTGAGGATGCAAAAAAAGATATAGCTGTGCCTTATGCTTTGGAGCAAATCAAAGATGAGGCAAATAAGGCTTATTTGGCTTTAAACAAAAAAGAACTTAACTTCCAACAAGATAAAAACATTAGCGATAACGATGTGTATTACCCAATAGAGCTTTTTAGCTCAGCCAAAGCTAAAATGATACTCAAGCCCTTTGCTTTTGAGCAAAATGGACAAAACGGCTATATGATAGTAAGGATAAACTCTATCAATCCAGCGCGAACAAAGACTTTTGAAGAGGCAAGAGCTGAAGTTTTACCGCTTTATAAGGCTCAAAAACAAAAAGAGGCTTTAGCAAAAAAAGCTGAACTTGCTTTAAAAAATTTTAAGGGCAAAAATATAGGCTCGGTCAGCAGAGATACTCAAAGAATTGAAGAAAGAGTAAGTCAAAGCGTGATGAATGACACAGAGTTTAGTTTGTTTTTGATGAATGTGTTTAATTCTAATGAAACTAAATCTTATGTTTTGTTTAATGATAAGGCTATACTTTACAGCATTAATGCTCAAAATTTGCTTAACAACGCTAAATTACAAGAATACAGACAAACCCTTGAGCAAAATATCAAAAACATAAAAGCGAGCGAACTTAGGCGCGAGCTTATAAGCGAGCTTAAGAAAAAATATCCTGTGGAAATTTATTATGTAAAGGAAAAGAATTGAATATTTTAGGCATTGATTTAGGTTCAACGCAAACTTGTGTGATTTTGACTAAAAAAAATTTTGAGAACGATAAAGAAGAACTTACTATTATAGGTTATGGTAAATCCAAAACTCAAGGCGTTAAAAAAGGCGCTATCACAAATATAGAACTTGCCGCAAAATCTATACAACAAGCCGTAGCAAATGTCCAAATGATGTCTGGCGTGCAACATTTTGATAAGGTTGTCGTTTCTATTTCTGGTGCTTATACAAGATATGTGGAAAGTCCCGGATTAGTCATCAATCCTAATGGCGGAGAAATAGGCATAAAAGAAATTCAAAGAGCTGTTTTGGATGCTAAAATTAAAGCTAATATCCCTAATGGCTATGAGATTATTCACGTTTTGCCTTATAATTTTAAGGTCAATGATATTGATTATGTTGAAGACCCTTTGGGTATGAGCGGAAAAAGACTTGAGGTTTCAACGCATATTGTTATTTCTCAAGAAGCTCACATTAAAAATCTCAAAAAAGCTGTTGAACTTGCTGATTTAAAGGTAAGTAACCTTGTGCTTTCAGGCTATGCTTCAGCCATAGCTTGTTTAGATGAAAGCGAAAAAGAACTTGGCACTATCCTTATAGATATGGGTGGGGCGATTTGTGATATAGTCATTCATTTGGGAAATTCTATCCGTTACAACGAATGCTTGCAAATCGGTTCTTTGAATATAACGCAGGATTTAAGCATAGCCTTGCATACTCCGTTAAAAGAGGCTGAAAATATAAAGCTTTCTTACGCAAATTTAGGACAAGAGCCAGAAAAAATCATACAAGTTCCATCAATGGGCGATGAAAGCAAGGTCGTTGAGTGTAATTTAGGCAGTATATCCACAGTCATTTACTCAAGGGCTGAGGAAACTTTAATGTTGCTTGCTAAAATTTTAAGCGAAACTCAACTTGCTAGAAGTGCTGGTGCTGGAGTCGTATTAACTGGAGGTATGACAAAGCTTGCAGGACTTGATAAACTAGCCACAGCTATATTTGACAAAAAGGCTGTTCGTATCGCTAGTGCTAGAGATAACTTTATATCTAGCTTTGATGAAGTGCTTAAAGACCCTGAATACACTTGTGTGGTTGGACTTTGTTTGTATGAAGCTGGATATTTCACGCCTTATGAGCTTGATTCAAATCAAAGATTGCGATGTAAAGGCGAAGAAATGCTTTACAATGAACCCATAAAACAGGAATTTACACCTATAAAAGAAGAAAAAAATGAAATTCTTAATGAAAATTCACAAGAAAATGATACAATAGCAGTAAATGAAAATTTGTTAGAATTGACACCAAAAAAAGAAAAGGAAAGTCCTTTACTTAAAATTTGGCATAAAATTGTCAATCAATTTTAATTAGGAGCAGTTATTATGGACGAATTTACAGTTGAAGAGGCTGGACGCACAAAGGGTGCGAAGATTAAAATCATCGGTTGTGGTGGTGGTGGCAGCAATATGATAGACCACATGATAAAAATGGGACTATCATCTTATGATAACTTGGATTTGATTGCCGCTAATACCGATGGACAGCACCTTGCAGCTAATTTAGCTAAAACTAAAATTCAGCTTGGAGAAAAAATCACAAAAGGCTTAGGAGCTGGTGGTAACCCTCAAATAGGCAATGAAAGCGCAAAGGAAAATTTTGAAGAAATCAAAGCCATTCTTGAGCAAAGTGATATAGTATTCATCGCTTCTGGGCTTGGAGGAGGCACAGGAACGGGTGCAAGTCCTGTTGTGGCACGAGCGGCAAAAGAAGTTGGGGCTTTGACTGTTTCTGTGGTAACTATGCCTTTTGATTATGAGGGAAAAAAGAAAAAAGAACTCGCTGAAGCTGGTTTAATAGAGCTTAAAAAGGAAAGCGATTCCATACTTGTGATACAAAATGATAGGGTTTTAAACCTTATAGATAAAAATGTGGGCTTTGATGAAACTTATATACTCATTGACGATATTTTAGGCAAGGCTGTAAAAGGAATGGTTTCTATACTTTTGGAAAACAGTCGTGTTAATGTGGATTTTGCTGATGTTAAAGCCATTATGAGTCATAGAGGTTTAGCTTTAATGGGAATGGGAGAAGCTAGCGGACCTAGTGCTGCTGTTGAAGCCCTAAATAACGCTCTTGAATCTCCTCTCCTTGATAGCCTAGATATCAAAAATGCTAAGGGTGTCATCGTTCATTTTAAAAACAATCCAAAATTTCCTTTTGTGCAAATAGTAAATGCAGCAAAAAGTTTGCAAGAAATCCTTAATGAAAATGTAACCTTTAAATACGGCATTAACGCAGATGATGACATAGAAGAGGATAAAATAGAAGTAACCATTATAGTTACAGGCTTTGAATATCAAGACCAAGCCACGCAAAATGCCACTAAAGAAGAAAGAGAAGCCAAAAAAATGCCTTATGTAAGCTTGGGCAGAACAGGCACTCATAATGATGAAGAGACTATTCAGTATTTAGATAGTCCAGCTTTTTTACGCCGCCAAATGGACTAGACAAGAAATTTGCTTGTCTAGTTAGGCGTTTTTAAAAACTCTGCTCGTAATATTTTATAAATTTCATCTAAATCTTTACCGCAAACTCTTGTTTGGGCTATGGTGGTGATAAAATTTGTATCTCCATTCCAACGAGGCACTAAATGGTAGTGGCAATGCTTAGCAATGCCAGCTCCTGCTTGCTCGCCCAAATTCATACCTATATTTACGCCTTTTGCTTTAAGCTTATCCTTGAGTATGCCAACGCCACTGCGAACATAATAACTCATTTCTTGCCAAATTTCAAGCTCTAATTTTTCAATTTCTTCTTCGTGCTTGTAAGGAATGACCATAAAATGTCCGGGCGAATAAGGATACAAATTCATCACCCCAAAACAAAATTTTGCCCTAAAGATAATGCCTCTTTTTTCATCATTTTCTTGTTCTTTTAGGCAAAAGGGGCAAATGCTTTTGTCCTCGTTAAAATACTGCTGTCTCCAAGGTGCGTAAAGATATTGCATTTTTACCTTTGAACAAAAGCTTTTAAAGCCTTGCCCTCATCATTTTGGCGCATAAAATATTCTCCTATCAAAAAAGCATCAACACCCAAATCATCTAAATTCAACAAGACGCTCTTGTTATCAAGCCCACTTTCAGCTACCTTGATGATTTGAGGTGGAATTTGTGGCAAAAGCTCTTCACAAAGTTTCATATTCATAGAAAAATCGCTCAAATCTCTGTGATTTACACCTATAATATGAGCATTGGCAAATAAAGACTTTTGCAAGTCCTCTTGGTTGTGAATTTCAAACAAAATTTCAAGCTTTAAGCCTTTGGCAAAGTCTGCAAGCCTTTTAAGCTCCTTTTCATCAAAAACTCTTGCTATTAACAAAATAAAATCCGCTCCAAAAGCCAAAGACTCCAAAATTTGATACTCATCAAAAATAAAATCTTTGCGTAAAACAGGCACTTTGGCACTTTTAGAAATCCCTTGTAAAAAGGCTAAATCTCCCATAAAATAATGCTTTTGCGTTAAAACAGAAAGGGCTGCTGCCTCATTTTTTTCATAATTTTGCGCTATACTTAAGGGGTTAAAATCCTCCCTAATGACACCCTTACTTGGGCTTGCTTTTTTTACTTCAGCGATTATGTTGAATTTATTTTGACTTTTCTTTAAGGCTGAAATAACATTTTTTGGCTTTTTATCCACACAAAGCTTTTCTAAACTTTGATATGGAATTTCTTCTTTTTTTATAGCCAAATCTTTCCTGCTTTGAGAAAAAATTTCGTCCAAAATCATTTTTTATCCTTGATTAGACACTGTTTAATGGCTTGTATATGCTCTTTTGACTCCTCAGAACTAATAAATTCCTCATTGTGCATTGTTTTAAGCATTATATCCCAAGCCTTATTGCAGTCTCCTTGTTTGTAATAACCCCAAGATAAAGAATCCAAATAAAACAAATTATCTGGTTCTCTTGCCAAAGCCTTTAAAACAATGTCTATACCCTTTTTAATGTCTAAATCATAATCAATCAACAAATATCCATAATAATTCAAAAACAAGGCTTCACTTTGTTCATCAATGCCTTCTTCAAATTTATACACCACAGAATTTAAAAGGTCTTTGTTGATTTTCTTTTGTTTTGTCGCTTCTTCAAATTCCATAACAGCGGCGGTAAGCAAATAAATTTTGTTGTTATTTTTCTTATAAAGCTCTAAGGCAAATTCTTTGGCTTCTTTAAATTTGCCTAAATTTTGATATAAATACAAAACAAGCTCATCATCAATATCATAAGTAAGAGCTATTTCTAACGCTTTTTTATGCCTTTTTTCATCGATTAAACCCTGCATTAAAGCGCGAATGAAAATTTTGTCATTTGTGCCTTGATAAAGTTTGATATAAAGGTCTTCTAGCTTTGATTTATTTTTTTCATCATCATAAATTTTAGCCAGCAAAAGACAAACTCTAGGCGTGCAAACAAGTTCATCTACAAAGCTTTCAAGCTCTTTTTTTGCTTTTTGAGGCTGTTTGAGCAAAAGTTGCATTTCAGCAATCTTTAAAGTAAGCACCTCATTAGGAGAGGCACTTTCTGGCAAAAATGCCTTACTCTTTTTATAATGCGTTAAAGCAAGGTTAAACTGTTGTTTTCTTAAATGCAAATCACCTAAAATTTCATAATTTCTAAAATCCTTGTCGCGTTTTATAAGATTTTCAATCAAACTTTGAGCTGTGTTAAATTCATTTCTTTGCAGATGATAAATCACGCTAAGTCTTGTTAATGAGGGGCTTTTTTTCAAAAATGGTTTGGCAAGCGTGTTAAGCTCATCTTGTTTGTCCAAGCCATTCATTAAGCTAATCATAAAAGCATTTTCAAGTATATCAGCATTATGATAATCTTTAAAAAGCTTTAAAAATATATCTCTAGCCTCTTTAAAAGCTCCTATTTTTTCATAGCTGTATGCCTTAATGACGAGGCTATCAAATTCCTGGTTTTCAGTAATTTGCTCCATTTGCTCATAAGCTCTAGCATAAGAATAAACGCTTTTAGACCTTGCTTCCTTTACAAAGGTGCAAGCATTAAAGGATAAAACGGCAATGATTAAAAACAAACTCCGATACATTCTTTTTCTAGCTCCTCTTTATGTATTTTATAATACTCCCAAAATGGAAACGAACGACACTGTTGCGGACGAAGTTCATAAATACTGCACTGCTTGTTTTGTCTGTCAAAAAAAATGCAAGCAAATCCGTCCTCAAATTCAAGCTCTTTAAAGCTATAACGCACCCCAACCTTTCTTAAATACTTTTCCTCAAAATCGTCTTTTTCTAATTGAAAATGAACTCTTAACCGTTCAATTTCTGCCTTATTAGCAAAAATGTTGCCACTTTCGCCCGTGCAGCATTTTCCTCCACAATTTTTGCAGGCTTTTTCATCAAAAGCAAATTTAAATCCATCTTTATAAATCAATGCTTTTTACCTTAACACTTTTGTAAATTTCTTGCATTTTTTGGCTTAAAAACTCGTTCTCATATACAAATAAAGGGCTTGAAATCTCGCAAGGACTTTTGGAATTTTTTTTTGCCTCAACCAAAAGAAGTCTTGCCTTTTCGTGTTGATTTTTATGCACAAAAACAAGTTTGGTGAGCTTAAATTTTTTTTCAAGCAAAACAGCGCAAAGTTCTTGTAAAGCCCCAGCTTCATAGCAAAAATAAAGCTTTCCTTGCGGTTTAAGTAAGGCATTGCTTGAATTTAAAAGACTTTTTAAATTCAAGGATTTTGAAGATTTTGCAAGCTTTTTTGCTTTGTTTTTTGATTCAATAGCTCCTTGTCTGTAAAAGGGTGGATTTGAAACGATAAAATCAAATTTTTCATCATTTTTATAATCAGCAAAATCCGCACAAATCACCTCAGCTTTTATGTTGTTTTGGGTTAAATTCTTTTGAGTGAGTATGCAGTTTTGTTTTAAAATGTCAAGCAAACTTAAAGCTATACTTGTAAAATTTGCCTTGAGTAAAATGCCTATTATGCCACACCCGCAACCCACATCAAGCACCCTGCCCTTAACATTTGCTCGGCGAACAAAATCAAAGAGCAAAAAAGTATCGATGTTATAACGATAAGCTTGCTTTTCTTGCATAAAAACCAACTCTTGCACTTGCTTTTTCCAAAATTAAAATATCTTGTATTTTAATGAATTAGAGTAAATTAATTTTAAGCAAAAAATTTAAGTTTTATTTAAAATCAAATAAATTATATTTAGCGTTTATCGGCTAAAGAAAGTTCTTGCATATTTGTTTTGCTGAATTTTGTAGGTAGGCGTGGCTCATAAGGTAAGCGTTCTAATGCTTTGTCCGCTAGGCTTTTTCCCTCTTTTTTTACAGGAGCTTGGATATTAAGATACAGTCTTTCTTGCGCAAAAAATACCTCCATAATCTTAGCCAAATGAGCATAAAAATATGAATTCTTATGAATACCTAACTTTTGCATAAACTCATCAATCACGGGATTAAGTATATACCTAAAAAGCTGCTCGCAAACAAGATTATCAGCTTTTAAAGCACTTGCGATAAAGGCAAAGATAAAGCCAAATTCATCTTCACTTTGACGACATTTTTCATCTTTGCGAAATTTAGACTTGCGAATAAGTTCGCTTGCTCTTAATTTCATTTGCCCATCATCTCGCCCCTCATCATAAAAACTAGCACTCAAAGGGATATTAACATAGGATAAATCAAAAAATACCGCATTTTGCTCTTGTTTAAAACGAGCAAAATCAAAGTCAAGTAAAAATTTAAAACTCTCTCCCAGACTCTCATCAAGCAAATTTGAAGATAAAATTTCAGCTTGTTTTAGCCAAAGAGCAAAGTCTTGCTCTTTGGTAACAAATAAAAAGGGCTTGGAAAAAAACTCGTAAAAATAAGCCCTTGATATGTCTATTTCTTTATTCATCTTTGCCTTACGAGTAACTATAACTTGGCATAATTTTCTTGTCCTTGCTTAACTCTTTATACCAATAAGAATGCAAGATATAAACTTCTTCTTCTTCTTTATAGCCTGTTACCATAGAATGAATGCTGCCTTTTATGGCAAAAACAGCCATATAAATATGAACAAAGAAAAAAGTCGCACAAAGTATTCCTAAGAAATTATGAATGATAGCACACAGCCTTAGCAACTCTATTTGGCTTAATCCAAAAAGTCCTTGAATGGCGGTTGAGTTAAAATCAAGAAAATACATAAACCCACCTGTAAATATCATCACAAAGCCACCAAAAACAGCTATATAATACCAAGACTTTTGCCCAAAGTTAAATTTACCCGCAGGAACGGGCTTTTTAACCTTGCTTAAATATCCGCCCACTATCATCATCCATTCTAAATCATATTTAGCTGGAAGCATTCTTTTAATCCAGCAAAAAAGCATAGGAAAAATGGCGATGATGAAAAGTATTGTGGCAAAGGCGTGCAAATTCTTACACACGCGCACAAAAACACCCCCACCAAAATAAGAACCAAACATCATTATAAGCCCTGTTGGCACTAAAATCACCCACGACAACGCGGCAATAAAGTGAAAGCTGCGCTCAAAAAGAGAAAAGGCAAAGATTTTTTTGCCTTGATGAGAAAATTGCTTTGGTCCTATTACCATATAATGAAGTGCAAAAGCTGCTAGAACGCAAATAAGCACGATTAAAGCTATGGTTGCTATGTATTCGCCTTGCAAGGTAGTCCATAGCTTGCCAAACTGTCCATAATTAGCGATATTGTTAATTCTGTTTATGTCCCAAATTTGAGTGTCTTGGAGCATTCTATCAGCATTATAATTCGCTAATGCCACGCTTGTAAAGGCGCACAACCCAAAGATGAATTTTTTCGCAAAATTTGCTGAATTTAAGGCTAAATTTTTCATACTCTATCCTTTTTTTCATACGCAATTTGCCATTCAATCACATCGCTAACATTTTTAATGCTTTCATTTTCTCTGTTTTCAATGCGTTTAGCATATATAGCTTGAAGTTGAGAACTTTCACCAACTATAAGTGCATTTGTGGAGCAAACTGCTGCACACATAGGAACTTTGCCCTCAGCAATGCGGTTTTGTCCGTATTTATGTCTTTCTGCTTCTGAGTTTGTTTCCAAAGGTCCGCCCGCGCACATTGTGCATTTATCCATAACGCCTTTATTGCCAAAAACACTTGTTTGGTCAAACTGTGGCGCACCAAAAGGACAAGCATAAAGGCAGTAAGCACAACCTATGCACTTGTCCTTATCGTGCAACACTATGCCATCAGCACGAGTATAAAAGCAATCCACAGGACAAACTTGCTGACAAGGCGCATCTTCGCAGTGCTGACAAGCAATAGTGGTTGAAATTTCTTTGCCCTCAACGCCTTCATTGAGCGTGATAACCTTGCGGCGATTAACTCCCACAGGAATTTCGTGTGCTGAGGAGCAAGCCACTTGACACGAAAAGCACGATATACATCTTTCTTTATCAACAAAAAAACTTATTCTTGACATAGCTTACTCCTTATGCTTTCTCAAGGCGACAAAGCCCTGCGTTGTATTCAGAAATTTGAGTTATAGGGTCAAAACCATAGTTTGTGATGGTATTTGACATTTCGCCTATGGTATAAGGCTTTGTGCCTTCTGGGTAATTATAACTCAAATCCACGCCTTGCAACATACCAGAGAAGTTATAAGGCAAACAAATTCTATCAGGCGTTACTGAACGGTTGTGAATGCACTTAACTTTAATCTTCGTGCCTTGTGGCGAGTGTATCCACATCATTTCTCCGTCCTTAATGCCATACTTCTCAGCTAGCTCAGGATGAACATTTGCAAACATTTCAGGAGTAATCGCAGCAAGATATTTACTTGTTCTTTCAAGCATACCCGCACCGCTTAAATTCACAAGCCTCATACTTGAAACAATGGTAGGGAAATCCTTACTCCAATCTTGCTTTTGCTGCTCGCTAATGTATTTAGTCTCAACCCTAAAATTCTTTTCTTGGTCAGGCAGCGCTGGATACTTTTGCACCAAATCCCAACGAGGCGAATGTATAGGCTCTCTGTGAAGTGGAATTTGGTCTGGAAACTCCCAAACAATAGTTCTTGCTCTAGCATTGCCTAAGCAACAAGCACTTTTTTGACGACATTTTTCAAGGATAATGCCTGATAAATCGGTGCTCCAACTTGGACCCATCTTGTCCTTTTCCGCCTCTGTAAGAGTAATGTTAAAGACTTGTTCTATATTTGCCTTAGTAATTTGCGGATAACCGCCCTTTACTTTACAACCAACAGGCGTAAAATCATCGCTTGCAAGCTGCGAAACGCCGTTATGCTCTAAACCAAAGCGGTTTCTAAAGCCCATTCCACCTTCTTCATAAGGAATGTCTGAATTCCACAAAATAGGCGTTCCAGGGTGTTTTTCGTCCCAGCAAGGCCAAGGCAAGCCATAATACTCGCCTTTCACTTCTCCACGAAGTCCTATGAGGCTGTCTGGGTCGAAATTCTCCCAATTTCTTTGGTGTTTTCGCAAGCGTTCAGCCGAAATTCCACGAAGTCCTATGCTTAAAAGCCCTATACTCATCTCACGCGTTGCATCATCAGGCCACACGATACTATCATCGTCATCGCTTTTAGTTTGTTTAAGCTCGTGGTTGATTATCTCCATCTTCATACCGCGTGTGTATTCTTTGTAAAAGCCAAATTTTTTCGCAAATTCAAACATTATCTCTTGGTCTTCTTTGCTTTCATAAATAGGCTTTACAACTTGGTCTCTCCACTGCATAGAGCGGTTTGTAGCTGTTACATAGCCCTCTGTTTCATACTGAGTAGTCGCGGGCAAAATGTAAATGCCATCAGGGCGGTCAGCCAAAACGGCTATTTCATTGACAAAAGGCTCAGCGATAACTATCATATCAAGCTTTTTAAGGGCTTCTTGGATTTTAGTCGTGTGCGCCATAGAAGTAATGCCCGTTCCTTGCACCCAAACCACACGCACAGGCGCATTTGAGTGAGTTTTTTCTTCTTGTAACACGCCTTGCCACCATTTTGCTAGAGAAAAGCCCTTTTCGTGCATCCACTTTTTCTCAAAAAAGCGTGAATTCATATACTCTCTATCCACGCCCCAAAATTTCGTAAAATGGTCCCAAGCTCCGTCTCCAAGCCCATAATAAGCTGGCAAAGTGTCAGCCAAACAGCCCATATCAGTAGCCCCTTGCACATTGTCGTGTCCGCGGATAATGTTTGTGCCACCGCCCTTTTTGCCCATATTGCCAAGCACAAGTTGCAAGATAGCAAGAATTCGCGTGTTTGAGCTGCCTACTGAATGCTGAGTGATACCAAGCGACCAAAAGAGCGTAGCTGGCTTAACAGAAGCATACATTTTAGTGATGCGAATGAGTTGTTCAGCACTTACTCCAGTTACATTTTCAACCTCTTCAGGCGTCCATTTTGCCGCTTCTTCACGGATTTTATCCACGCCATAAGTTCGTTGTTCGACAAGCTCTTTATCCTCCCAGCCATTTTTAAAGATGAGATGAAGCATTCCATAAACAAAGGCTATATCAGTTCCAGGGCGAATTCGCACATACTCATCAGCGTGCACCGCACTTTTTGTATAAACAGGATCGACCACGATGAGCTTCGCGCCGTTTCTATCTTTGGCTTGAAGCAAGTGTTTAAAGCCGATAGGATTTGCCACAGCAGTGTTTGCACCAAAAATTATCATCATTTTAGCATTTGCTGCCACATCGCTAAAATTGTTGGTCATAGCGCCATAACCCCATGTATTCGCCACACCGGCGACTGTTGCGCTATGTCAAATTCGAGCTACGTGGTCTATATTGTTCGTTCCCCAAAAGGCTGCAAATTTTCTAAAATAGTAAGCTTGTTGGTTATTAAATTTCGCTGAACCCAAAAACATAACGCTATCTGGTCCATTTTCTTTGCGAATTTCAAGCATTTTATCGCCGATTTCATCAATGGCTTGCTCCCAACTGAGTCTCACCCACTTGCCATTTTCCCTTTTCATCGGGTATTTGATGCGTTGTTTTGACTTTGTCAAATCAATTTGGTCTATGCCCTTACAGCAGTGTGAGCCTTGTGAATGCGGGTGTTCTATCGCGTTTTCTTGGCGCATCCACACACCGTCTTGCACCTCAGCCTTTACACCGCAACCTGAACTACAAATAGTACATATAGTGCGCACTATCTTTGAATTTGGAAAAGGATTTTGCACCTCTTCGCTTGTCGCCTCTCTAATGCTACGGTTTGGCATACCAAAAGCAGCCGTGCCAGCCCCAGCCAAAGCGGCGAGTTTAAGAAAATTTCTTCTTGCTAACGCCATTTCTTCTCCTTTTTAGTGTGCTATGTTGTAATAGCTTTTCCAAGATTCGCTTTGCTCATAAAGCTTTTCTTGTTTCTTGCTTTTGCCTACAAGCACATTTTTTTCATTAGTAGCCTCTTCAGCCACTAAAGCCTTTGCTCCAACAAGTGAAACACCTGCAACAGCACCAAATTTAAGAGAATTCCTCAAAAACTCTCTTCTTTTTTCTCTATCCATAAAGAGACCTCTCTTTCAAAAATTTAAGATTAATTTAACCTTAAACTTAAATTGATTTATCACTATTATAGGTAAAAAAGCTTAAAATAAAATTATAACAACAAAATAATTGTTAAAATTTGATAAAACTGAAAGCTTGAGGTAGTTTTATTCTTTATAAAAATAAAACTTAAACGATGATTTATAAGCATTTTGAGTAAATTATTTTTTTAAAAAAATGAAACAAAAAATATACACCAAAATGTAACGATTAGTTAAAAATTAAAAAATAATTTTAATATGACTTAAATTTTTGCTATAATTTTAAAATATTTTCTAAACCAAAAAAGGAATTTCTATGTCAAACACCCAAAATGAAAGAGGTTTAAACTTACCTCCAAACCCTAAAATCCTCATCATAGGTGGTGGTTATGGTGGTTTAAGAGTTGCCATAGGGCTTAGCGAACTTGTTAATTTTAACTCAAAAAACAAACCGCAAATCACGCTCATTAGTAAGCACGATTATCACTACCAAACCACTCTTTTGCATAAAGTCGCTGTTGGCACGCTTTCAGCAAGAAAGGCAAGAATTTATTACCGCAAAATTCTTGACCTTAAAAAGGTGAATTTCATCAAGGATAAAATCATCAGCCTAAACCCTGAAGAAAAGTGCGTTATGGGTAATGGTGGGCGTTATGATTATGATATTTTAGTCATTGCTTTAGGTTTTCGTCCTGAAAATTTCGGCGTAAAAGGTGTTGATGAGTTTGCTTACAAGCTTTCTTCTTTAAATAGTGCCTTAAAGCTAACAAAAAACATAGAGGATAAATTTAAGAATTTTGTTCATACTAAAAATGAGCTGGATTTAAGTTTTGCAGTTTGTGGCACAGGCTTTACGGGCATTGAATTTACTGCTGAGCTTGCAAATGAGATTGATGAACTTTGTCTTATTTGTGGTATAGACAGAAGCATACCTAAAGTTTATTGTATAGGAAGAAGTAAAAGGATTTTGCCTATATTTAGTGAAAATTTAAGCCAAAAAGCGACCAAAAAACTCGAACAAAAAGGCGTTAAGCTCATCACTGAAGGAAGTGTTAAAGAGATTCTTAAAGATGGGGTTTTGGTGGAAAAAGATGGACAAATCCAAAAAATAGAAGCCAACACCACTCTTTGGTGCGCTGGAGTCAAGGGCAATGACACCATAGAAAAATCCACCATTCCAAACAAAAAAGGCAGGATAGAGGTCGATTATCAGCTTCGCTGTAAGGATTATGATGATATTTTTGTTGTAGGAGATAGTGCTCACCCTACCACAAAGGACGCTATACACGCTCCAACGGCGCAACTTTCGGCTCAAATGGGCGATTTCGTTGCTTTGATGCTCAGTCAAACTCTTAAGGGTAAAAAATTTAAAAAAGGCTTTAAATTTAAACACAGAGGAACTGTTTGCGCCATAGGACACACCGATGCTGTGGGTATAGTGTATGGAAAAGAACTTGCAGGAGAACTTGCAGCCTTTATGAAAAATACCATAGAAAACCGCTGGCTTTTTGGGCTTGGAGGCTTTCCTGTGGTCTTTAAAAAGGGACAGTTCCGCTACCGAACAAGCAATTAAAATAAATTTTCTTTTGTTAAAAATTTTTTGCTAATATTTTAATAATTATTATCTTGTTTGAAAGATAATAATTATTTCAAACAAAAGTGAAACTGTGTTTTTATTGCGTTTAGATGTATTAGCTATTTTACTCATTATACTTGGCTTGATAAGCTTGTTTATAGGTGTTATTCATATACCTGTGGCACAACTTTTAAAGCTGAGTAAAGATGAAATTGATGTTTTGATTTTAGCGAGAATGCCTAGAACTGTAAGTATTATCATTACAGGTATGAGTTTGAGCATTTGCGGGCTTGTTATGCAGCAACTCACTCAAAATAAATTCGTCTCGCCAACCACAGCTGGCACTATGGACTGTGCGAAATTTGGCATACTTATCAGCATTATATTTTTTGCTGGCTCAAGCTTTCTTACGCAAGTATTTATCGCCTCTTTCTTTGCCCTTTTGGGAAGTCTTATTTTCTTACAAATTCTTAATAAAATTCGCGTAAAAGATGTGATTTTTGTGCCACTTATAGGCTTAATGTTTGGTGGCATTATCAGCTCTGTAAGCACTTTTTTTGCCTATCAACTGAATTTAATCCAAAATATGCAATCTTGGCTACAAGGCAATTTCTCAAATCTTATGCAAGGCAGTTATGAAGCCTTATATATCAGTATGCCTTTGCTTGTGCTTGTGTATTTTTATGCTAATAAAATCACTATCGTGGGTATGGGCAAGGATATGGCTTTGAATTTGGGTATTTCCTATAAATTTATAATGAATTTGGGTCTTATAATCGTGGCTGTGATTAGTTCTGTTGTTATTTTAACTGTGGGTGTGATTCCATTTTTAGGGCTTATTATTCCAAATATCGTTTCTATTTATAAGGGGGATAATCTTAAAGATAATATTGCAACCATAACCTTGCTTGGAGCGGTTTTTTTGCTACTTTGTGATATATTTTCTCGCCTTATCATCGCTCCTTTTGAAGTGCCTATTAGCTTAACTGTTGGTATAGTTGGCTCTTTCATCTTTGCCTTTATCTTGCTTAAAAGAAGAGCTTATGATTAAAAAAGTTCTTATTTTAGCGTTTTTGGCTGCACTTTGCATTGTGGCTTACATTTTTACGGATTTGGGCAAATATCCTCAATTTGTCATTGAAAGCAGAAGTTTAACGGTTGCAGCTACTGTGGCTGTTGGTGTGAGTATAGCAGTTTCGACCATTATTTTTCAAACCATTACGCAAAATAAAATTCTAACGCCCAGCATTATAGGGCTTGATTCTCTTTATACGATGATACAAGCCTTTCTTGTCTTTGTGCTTGGCTCTTCGCACCTTAGCATTTATGATGAAAATGTGAATTTTTTCATCTCAACAAGCTGTATGGTCGCCTTTACCCTACTTTTTTATAAAATTTTGTTTAAAGATGGGCGAAATATCTATCTCATCTTACTTTTAGGACTAATTTTTGGGACATTTTTTTCGTCTTTATCGCTATTTTTTGAAGTTTTGATTGACCCTGATGAATTTATGGTCGTTCAAGGGAGAATGTTTGCAAGTTTTAATAATATCAACTCGCAAGTCTTACTTTTAGCCTTAGCATTTATGGGCATTTGTTTTGCTTTTGTGCTAAAATACTTTAAATTTCTTGACCCCTTAAGCCTTGATAAAGATATTTGCATAAGTCTTGGAGTGCCTTATCATAAACTTGTATCAAGGTTGATGATAATTGTAGCTATTTTGGTCTCTGTAAGCACAGCCTTAGTTGGTCCTATCACATTTTTAGGGCTTTTAGTGGCTAATATTTCTTATGAATTTTTTCGCACTTACAAGCACAGCATTTTACTTACAGGTGCGGCATTCATCAGTATCATCACTCTTGTTGGCGGCATTTTTATTGTTTCAAGAATCTTTTCTTTTGATACAACTATAAGTGTAATCATCAACTTTTTAGGTGGAATTTATTTTATTTATCTCGTTTTGAAAGGCAATAAATTATGATAAGACTTGAAAATATCAGCAAAAATTATGAGGGCAAAAGCATTATCAAAAATGTAAATTTAGAATTTAAACCCAAAGCCATCACTTCGCTCATCGGCGCAAATGGTGCAGGTAAAAGCACCCTTTTAAGCATAGCTGCAAGGCTCTTAAAACAAGATAGCGGTGAAGTTTTCTTTGATGATAAGCCCCTTTACTCATACAAAAGTGAAATTTTGGCGAGAAAAATCAGCATTTTAAAACAACAAAATAATGTAAATTTAAGACTTCGCGTTAAAGAACTTGTAGCTTTTGGACGCTTTCCTTACTCAGCGGGCAAACTTTTCAAAGAAGATAAAGAAAAAATCAAACAAGCCATTGAATATATGGGGCTTAATGATTTGCAAGATAGATTTTTAGATACTTTAAGCGGAGGACAAAGGCAAAGAGCGTTTATAGCTATGATTATCGCCCAAGATACCGAATATATCTTACTTGATGAGCCATTAAACAACCTTGATATGAAACACAGCGTGCAGATAATGAAAATGCTTAAAAATTTAGTGAATGATTTTAACAAAGCCATAGTTGTGGTTTTGCACGACATAAATTTTGCCTCTGTGTATAGTGATTTTATCATCGCTATGAAAGACGGCGAGGTTTTAAAAGCAGATAAAAATGAAAAGATTATACAAGAGGACATTTTAAAACAAGTTTATAATATTGACATTGCAATCAAGCACATTGATTCAAAGCGAATTTGTGTGTATTATGATTAAATTTAACATAAAGGAGAAAAAATGAAAAATTTACTTTTCATTTTGGTTTTGGCATTTTCAGTTTTTGCCTTTAGTGCTTGCGACAGCAAAGACAAAGGCTCTCAACAAGATACAAATTCCTCAGCTAAGGCAAGGAATGAGGTTAATGTTACACCCTTAGAGCTTAGCGACAAGGGTGATAAATTTGAAATCAAACACTCACTCGGCACAGCAGAACTTGTCAAAAGTCCAAGCAAGGTTGTAGTTTTTGATTTAGGCACGCTTGATACCTTTGAAGAGTTAGGTTTAAGCGATAAGATTGTAGGCACAGCGGTTAAAACCCTACCCGCTTATCTTCAAAGCTTTAAAAGTAAGCAAAGTGTTGGCTCGGTAAATGAACTTGACTTTGAGGCTATAAATGAGATAAAACCTGAACTCATCATTATTTCAGGAAGACAAAGTAAATTTTATGACAAGCTGAGTCAAATCGCTCCAACTATCTTTGTGGGCATAAATAATGCGGATTTTTTAAATTCTTTTGAAAATAAAACCCTAACTATCGCAAAACTTTATGACAAGGAAGATGAGGCAAGGGCTAAAATAGAAGCGATAAAAGCGGACATTAACTTAGCCAAACAAGGTGTAGATAGCTCTAAAACAGGGCTTATCATCTTAACAAATGCTAACAGAATGTCAGTTTTTGGTCCTGCTTCTCGCTTTGGCATTATCCACGATGTTTTAGGCATTAAGCCTGTGGATACAAATATAAAGGTCGGCACTCACGGCAACAGCATTAATGCTGAATATATTTTAGAAAAAAACCCTGATTATCTTTTTGTTGTAGATAGAAATATAATCGTAGGCAATCAAGAAAAGGCTCAAGATACCCTAAACAACCCTATCATTGCAAAAACCAAAGCAGCGCAAACAGGAAAGATAATTTATCTTAACCCTGAGTATTGGTATCTTTCAGGTGGAGGCTTAAAATCTTTTAAGACGATGAGCGAGGAAGTTTTTAACTCTATTCAATAAAACTCATTTTAACTTCGCTTTGCCAGCAAACACGCAAAGCGAAGTTTTTGAAATTCAAAATATTTTAATTTTGATAATTTATAAAAAAATTTAAAAGATAAAAATTTACTATAAATGCCTATAAAAGCTATTTATTAAGTATATTTTAATTTAATTTTAAAAGTTAATATTAAAATTTATAAATTTTTAAGATAAAAATAGTTATAATAAAAACTCATTTTTTCAAACAAATTTGATGAAAGGTTTTTATGACAAAACACAAAATTTCAGTTGCTGCATTAGCGTTTTTAGTAACAGGGGGGGGGGGATTTGCCTTTGGCGATGAGTTAAAAAGCTATTCGCTTGATTCGACAGTCATTTCCGCCACAGGTTATGAGCAAGAAATCAAGCACGCACCAGCGAGCATTTCTATCATATCCAAAGAGGACATTCTCAACAAGCCTATTAGGGATTTGGGCGACATAGTCCAAGAGGTGCCGGGCGTTTCTACAAGTATAGAAAAAACAGGTGCTTCAAGCATTAGCATTCGCGGTATGGGTTCAAGTTACACGCTCATTTTAATCGATGGCAAGCGTGTTAATATGTCAAAAGGCTTTGACGGACGGGGCTTTGACTCTACAAGCGGGGCTATACCGCCTGCTTCGATGATAGAAAGGGTTGAGGTGATAAGAGGACCAGCCTCTACGATTTATGGCAGCGATGCTATGGGCGGGGTTATCAATATCATCACCAAAAAAAGCACCGACAAAGTCAGTGCTAGCGTGGGTTTTGAAACTCGCTTACAAGAACACCACGACACTTGGGGCAATGCTTACGGTATCAATGCGAACATTTTTGCACCTTTGAGTGAAAAACTTTCGGTGAATTTGCGCGGTAAGTATAATTGGGGTGAGAGAAATCGCTTTTATTGGAAAGATATAGCAGGCTATACAAGCACTTCCACAAACCCTTACACCAGCCACAGCCCCACAGGATACATAAATTCAAGCTTTGGCGCAAGGCTTAATTATCAAGCAAACGAACAAAACAGCTTTTATTTTGACACGGATTTTGGCTTTCAGCGACTTGGCACGCTAAACACCTCATCAAGTGCTATACCTATGGTTAAGGATTATTTTAAATTTAACTACATACTCAATCACGATGGGGATTACAGCTTTGGGCGTTTTAACAGCTTTTTGCATTATGCTGACACTTCTATGCTTCCACTTTACACGCCGGGCTACACGCCGACAGGAACTACCTTTAACAAGGCTTTGGAAAATGGGCGTGAATCTGGCAAAAGAGACCATCAAAGCTTGATTTGGAATCCAGCTTTTACTTATCAAACCACTTTCACTAAGGATTTTCTTTTTGGGGATTTTGGCGGCTTGATACTCAATGCTGGACCATATTTTTTCTATGAGAGATTATACAAAAGAGAGGGGAATTTTGATACGAGAATCAAATACTTTGACAATGATTCTTATCAAGTGGCGCTTTTTGGCGAGGGCGAGTTGTTTTTGGGCGATATAAGTTCATTAACAGCTGGCGTGCGGGCAAATTATGTGCAAACCTTTGGCGTTTTTGCTTCGCCAAGGGCGTATTTGAATTTTTTCCCTACTTCTTGGCTTACTTTCAAGGCTGGTGTGGCAAGCGGTTTGCAAGTGCCACAGCTTTCGCAAAGATATGATGGCTACTATGCAGATTATGCGGGTAGCAACAATACAAATCAGCAACTTTACGGCAACGCAAATTTAGTGCCTGAAAAGAGCTTAAACTACGAAATCAGCTCTATCATCGACACGCCAGCGATGAATTTCACGCTTACTGGCTTTATCACGGACTTTACAGACGCCATAACTTCGCAAAGTTATGATAACGGCGTTACTATGCCTTATTATGGAGTGTGTGATGCTGGTGCAAACAACACTTGCTCCTTACCCATAAATGAAGACAAGGCAAGGATTTACGGAGGCGAATTTGGGCTTAAATCCACAAAAATGCTAGCGGATTTAACTACGGGCTTTTATTTTGATTTAGCCTATGCTTACACAAAAACAGAGCGAAAAAGCGGCACAAACAAAGGAAAGCCACTCAACAATGTCCCAGAACACAACCTTTCGGCTAAACTTTCTTACAAAAAGACAAAATGGGATACCTATGTGCGCTATGTAGGCAAATACCGCACACCAGCCTTTGGCGCACACGCGGCAAATGTGGGACCTGGGGAGTATTTTAAGGACACGCATATAGTGGATTTGGGGCTTGATTACAAGACGGACGATAAAATCACGCTTGGCTTTGTGGTGAATAATCTTTTTGATTTAGACACGGTTGATTATTTTACTTACACAAGTGGCAGGGGGTTAAGCTACTCAAACAGCTATCAAAGAATGATTGCGGGCAGAAATTATTGGCTCAACATTAGGGCTGAATTTTAATCCTCTTTTAATAAGCTTTAAAAGCTTTTTAAATTGCAAGAGTTTTAAACTCTTGCAAGTCTTTCATCAACACTTTTTTGCTATAATCAAAGAAAAATTTTATAAATTTAAGGAAAAAAATGGATACTAAAACGCTTAAACAAGAGGAATTTAAAGGCTCGATTTACATTAAGGCAAAGCGTTATAGCTATGAAAAGGGTGGCAAAAGGCATTCGTGGGACTTTATTGAAAGTTTAGATAGTGTAAGCGTGTTGCTCTATCACAAAGAAAAGCAAAGCTTTATCTTTGTTCGGCAGTTTCGCGTGCCTTTGTGGGATTATCAAATGCGAAACAACATTTCCTTGCCGCAAAATGAACTTGGCTACTCTGTTGAGCTTTGCTCTGGGCTTGTGGATAAAAATTTAAGCCTTGAGGATATAGCTAAAGAAGAATGCCTTGAAGAGCTTGGTTATATGCCAAGCCACATAGAAAAAATTGGCGAATTTTACAGCGGTTTTGGCTCAGGCACAAGCAAACAAAGCCTTTTTTACGGAGAAGTTGATGAAAAGGATAAAAAGGGCAAGGGTGGAGGCGTTGATGATGAGGAAATAGAAACTGTCTTTGTCAAGGTGGCTGAGTTTGAAAAGTTTTGTCAAAGGGTCATTCACGCAGCAAGTTTTGAATTTGCTTATCTTTGGTTTATGAAGCACAAAGCCCAAAAATATGAGCTTTGATTATTGAGCTGGAGTTTCTTTAGGATTTTCTTGCTCTTTTTTTGGCTCTTCTTTTTTAGCAGCAGGAGCTGGCTCTTGTGAAATTTGTATGCCACTTGTGGCTCGAGCTATATTTATCATATCCGTAAAGACACCAAAAAGCTTGGCTGAAGATGCCTCAGCAGCTTGACAACAAGTAAGAATGTTTTTGTTGTTTTCTTGAGACTCTGATGCAGTGGCTATTTCTATGGCTTGATTCATATTTTTATGAACGCTTTGGTGTGGCTCATCAATTTGAGCAAAGGCTACATTGTTGCCAAATATCTTTCTGCCATCGCCTTGCACCCATTTACCCAAACGACAACTCAAATGGTCGCTGAGTTTTTTGCCCGAACGAGCAAGAATTTCTTTATAGCCATTAAGCTTGAAAGCCACATGGTCAAGTTTTACCAAAGATACAAAGGTTTCAGAAACTATGGCTGATGAATTAAGCTTGCTTGCTTGAGCTTGGTTTTTAAGGGTATTAAACTGCTCTAAAAAATGCACTATGTGTTCATTAGAATCCACAGAAACCTTTTCCACTTGCTCGCTTTGAGCGCTCATTTCATTAGCGTTTTGCTTGAGAAGATTGATGTTCATTTCTACTTCTGAGGTGGCTTTTTGCGTTTTTTCAGCAAGCTTTCGCACCTCATCAGCCACAACAGCAAAACCTCGTCCGTGTTCGCCAGCCCTTGCTGCTTCAATGGCAGCATTAAGGGCGAGAAGATTGATTTGGTCTGATACTGCTTTGATTAAATCAATAACATTTGCTATATCCTCAACGCTTTTATATAAATTTGCTGCTGTATCTCTTGATTTGTTTGCAGATTCTATAATGTCGCTCAAAGATGAATTTATAGAATTAGTAATTTCGCCCAATTTATTCATAGATTCAACGGCTATATTTGATGAATCTGAAATCACTTGAGCCTTGCTTACATTTTCATTCATATCACTTTGCACGATGACTATATTGTCAAGCACACCATTTAAAAGAGTGTCAAACAAATCAGTTTGCAAGCCTCTTTGGGTTTCACACTGCCCTAAATTTCCAACCTGTTCTTTAAGCTGTGTATTTTCTGCTTTAAGCTGTTGAATTTGTAGCTTAAGCTTTTGCACTTCTTGGTTTGTATCTATTGTTGAAGAGTTTGAAGAATTGTCTCTTAAACCAAACATATATAAATCCCCCCCCCCCTTTTTTTTATTTTTTCTCTTTAGCGCACTCAGCCAAATACTGACCAAGCTCTTCTTTTATGTGTAACTTTTCTTTTTTTAGCTTTGTGATTTCAAGGTCATCTAAATAAATCCTGCCCTCTTCAGCATCTTTTATCTTGTCATCAAGCTCGTTGTGCTTTTCAAAAAGACTGTCAAAGCGTCCGTCTTTGCCTTTAAGCTCTGTCATTAGCTCTCTGTATTCGTGCCACATAATCGTTCCTTAAATTTTAAAATAATAAGTAAAATTATAACTAAAAAATACAAAAAAACTG
Source organism: uncultured Campylobacter sp. (assembly GCA_934728065.1). Lineage (GTDB taxonomy): Bacteria > Campylobacterota > Campylobacteria > Campylobacterales > Campylobacteraceae > Campylobacter_D. The sequence goes on along the minus strand of CAKVDW010000001.1, from coordinate 65,108 downwards.
ATAAAATGTGAAAATTTATTTACAAAAATGAGAAGTTAAGGGCTAAAGAGTAGGATTGCTCTTTAGCGAGAATTTTGTTTTTTAAGCGTTCTTATGGTTGAAGCAGCGATTTTAATCTTTCTTGTTGTGCCATCTTCAAGCGTAATACGCATTGTTCTTAAATTTGGCAAAAACCGTCTCTTTGTTTTGTTATTTGCGTGGCTGACATTGTTGCCCACCATAGGAGCCTTACCTGAAATTTGACAAATCCTTGACATTGTTTTTTCCTTTACACTAAAATAAAACGCTCATTTTAGCAAAATAAACTTAAAAATTTTCAAATTTTTAGGATTTTTTTATGAATTTTGACTAAAATTTGAATTTTGATAGTTTGTTTTTATCAAAATTTTAAATTTTTACAAAACAACAAAGGTCTTTTGTTGTAAAAAGCAAGTGGGCAAAATTTTGCGATGAAGTTTATATTAAAACTGCAAAGCAAAAATAAGTCATTATTTTAGAAAAAAGGATAGAAAATGTATGTCGCACCGAGCTTATTATCTGCAAATTTTTTGCATTTAGAAGAAGAGGTTAAAGCGGTGAGCGAGGCTGGAGCGGATTTACTTCACATTGATGTTATGGATGGATATTTTGTGCCAAATTTCACCTTTGGACCCTGCATTATTAAGGATATTCAAACAGTAAGCAAACTGCCCTTAGATGTGCATTTAATGGTTAATGAAGCGGATAAATTTGTGGAGTATTTTCTACCCTTAAAGCCAAAATTCATTTCCTTTCACCTTGAGGCTCATTCACACCCCATAAGGCTTTGCGAGTATTTAAGAAGCAAAGGCGTTGGTGCTGGTATAGTGCTAAATCCGCACACAAGCGTTTCAAATTTAAAACATTTGATTGAATTTGTTGATATTATCTTGTTGATGAGTGTTAATCCGGGCTTTTCAGGGCAGAGCTTTTTGCCATTAATTTATGATAAAATCAAAGAATTAAGAGAACTCATCGACCAAAAAAATGCTAAGGTTTTTATAGAGGTTGATGGAGGTGTCAATGGCTTAAATGCAGGCAAGTTAGACGAAGCTGGAGCTGATATACTCGTATCTGGTAGCTATATATTCTCATCAAAAGACTATAAAGCAGCAATTTCATCTTTAAAGTGTGAGTTTTGAGCCAGCAACAAGTTGATGAACTTATCGCAAAACTAGCCAAACAAAGTAAGCCTTATGCGTGGTTTGAAAAGGAATTTAGCCAAATTGATGAGCTAAGTCTTATCGACTTTGACTTACAAAATGTAGAACTTCTAGGACTTGGCGTGAATTTAAATTCAAAAAATGAAATAAGCTTGAAAAGCAAAAGCACAAAAATCAAAGATGAAATCTTTTGCGTGGTTGATATAGAAAGCACGGGCAGCATTAAAAACGGACAAATCATCGAAATAGGTGCAATAAAAATTCAAAATGGCAAGGAGCTTGAAAGGTTTGAAAGCTTGATTAAGGCTGATGATGTACCTGAAAATATAAGCGAACTTACAGGCATAAACGCCTCTATGCTTAAAAATGCTCCAAATTTACCAACCGTTTTAAACCATTTTAGACTTTTTTTAAAAGACAGTATTTTTGTGGCTCATAATGTGAAATTTGATTATAATTTCATCTCATCATCACTTTATAAATGCGGCTTTGGTGTGCTTTTAAATCAAAATTTATGCACCATAGAGCTTTCCAAAAGACTTATACCGAGTCAAAAATACTCTCTTGCGGCTTTAAAAGAGGTTTTAAGCATAAATACTCCACACCACAGAGCCTTAGATGATGCAAAATCTGCAGCAAAGATACTTAAGCACTGTCTTGGCAAACTGCCCTTTTATGTTGAAAACACTCAAGACTTAATCAATTTCAGCAAAAGCAACCTAAAGCCTAACCTGCCCTGCTCCGCTCAGTAAATACTTATAAGTGCAAAGCTCTTTTACGCCCATAGGACCGCGTGCGTGTAGTTTGTTTGTAGAAATTCCAACCTCTGCACCAAAACCAAACTCACCTCCATCGCTAAAACGCGTAGAAGCATTGACATACACGCAAGCAGAATTGATTTGCCTTTGAAAGATGGCTATATTTTGCGCATTATTTGAGAGTATAGCATCTGAGTGAGATGAACTAAACTCATTAATGTGTTCAATAGCCTCGTTTAAATTGGCTACAATTTTTACTGAAAGCTTAAAATCAAGCCATTCTGTTGCATAAGTTTCATTTGTAGCCTTTTGAATTTGAAGTTTTGAGTGATTAAGCAAGGCTAAACTCTCATCGCAGCCATAAATTTCAACCTTATGCCTTTGCAATTCATCTACAAGCAAGGAAAAAAGCTCTTTAGCTATGTTTTTATGGACTATCAAGCTTTCTAAAGCATTACAAACGCTTGGTCTTTGACATTTAGCATTAATAATAATAGCCGCAGCCTCTTTTAAACAAGCACTTTCATCAACAAAAATGTGGCACAAGCCTTTATCGTGCTTGATAAGTGGAATTTTACTCTTACTTGCAATCTCCTCTATCATCGCTGAAGAACCGCGTGGAATGACAAGGTCGATAAATTCACTCATCTGTAAAAGCTCGTTAAGAGTAGCTCTGTCATTAAGCATTAAAAAGCAATGCTCTAAATCATAGTCTTTTAAGGTATCTTTCACGCACTCAAATATAGCTAAATTTGTATTTTTAGCCTCGCTTCCACCCTTTAAAACTCCGCCATTTGAGCTTTTTAAAAGCAATGCCACAAGCTCAGCACTGATAGCAGGACGAGCCTCATAAATCACACACACCACACCTAAAGGAATGCTCACCTTTTCTATTTTAAGCCCTGCATCATTAACCCAACCATCAAGCACTTGTCCAACAGGGTCAGCTAAAAAGGCGATTTTTTCTATACTTTCACAAAGAGCTTTAAATCTTTTTTTATCAAGCTTAAGTCTATCTTTCAAGGTTTCATTTTTATTAAAATTTGCCAAATCCTCTTCATTTGCCCTTAAAATTTTATCCTCATTTAAAATAAGGGCTTTTGATACCTGCAAGATAATTTCTTCTTTTTGCTTTGGATTAAGATTAAGTAACTTTTGAGTATTTTTTTTAAGTTTTTCTAAACTTTTACGCACTTTTAATCCTTTATTTACAAATTCTTTGTTAAATTATACAAAAACATTTCAAAGAAAAGGCTAAATTATGAAAAAAGTAGATGTAATTGTTGTAGGTGCAGGACCTGCGGGCATAGGTGCGGCTGTGGAAGCTCAGTTAGCTGGAAAAGAAGTTGTTTTGCTTGAAAAAGCTGATGAAATTTGTCAAACCTTTGTGAAATTTTACAAAGACGGCAAAAGAGTGGATAAAGAATACAAAGGACACGATAGCAATAATTTAGGGCATATCCCCTTTGAAGATGGCACAAAAGAAAGCACTTTGCAAACCTTTAAAGAAGCCTTGCAAAACCACAGTATCAACATAGAATTCAACAGCGAAGTTGAAAGCGTAAAAAAAGAAGGTGGCGATTTTATGGTCGTTACGCCAAAAGAAACTTATGGGTGCAAAAATATCATTGTTGCTATCGGCAGAATGGGCAAGCCAAACAAACCAGAATACAAAATTCCAAGCTCTTTAAGCAAGGTGGTGAATTTTAATGCCAACAGTGTAGCGGGCAATGAAAAAATTATCATTGTAGGTGGTGGAAATTCCGCAGCTGAATATGCTGTTGATTTAGCAAATGCTAATAAAGTAAGCCTTTGTTACAGAAGACAAACCTTTACAAGACTTAATGACACAAATTTAAAAGACATAGAAGAAGCAGGCAAAACGGGCAAGGTGGAGCTTAAGCTTGGCATTGATATTAGCGAGGTTATCGATGAAAACGGTAAAGCAAAGCTGGTTTTTAATGACGGCTCAAGTGAAATTTATGATAGAGTAATTTATGCCATTGGTGGTTCTACTCCTGTTGATTTCTTACAAAAATGCGGTATAAATGTCGATGAACAAGGCATTCCCGTCTTTGATGAAAATAAACAAAGCAATGTAGCTGGCATTTTTGTAGCTGGTGATATAGCCACTAAAAACGGCGCAAGCATCATTGTGGGCTTAAACGATGGCGTGAAAATCAGCAAGGTTTTAAGCTAAATATAAGGGCTAATCATTAGCCCTATTACATCCACTCCAAAACCTGACTCAACTCTGTGGTTACAAAGCATTTTAGCCCCACTTCTTCAAGCGGTTTAGCGGGGATTATCGCGCTTTTGAATTTCTGCATAGCCGCTTCTTTAAGGCGCACATCAAGGCTAAACACCTCTCTTATCTCGCCATTTAGGCTCAGCTCGCCGATAAACACGCTATCCTTGCTTAACGGGCGGTTCTTAAAGCTCGAAATTATCGCCGCTACCACCGCCAAATCAGCCGCCGTTTCGCTGATTTTCACCCCACCGCTTACATTCACAAAAACATCATAATGCCCCAAATTTAGCCCCAACTTTCGCTCCAAAAGTGCCAAAAGCATATCAAGGCGGTTTTTCTCATAGCCTGTGGAGCTGCGTTTGGGGTAGCCACTTTCGCACACAAGAGCCTGAATTTCAAGCACCAACGCACGCGAACCCTCCATAACCACGCCCAAAGCACTGCCAGCCACAGCCTTGCCCCGCGTGAAAAAGCGGTTTGCTATGTCCTTTGCGCTCACAAGCCCCTTTGCGCTCATCTCAAAAATCCCAACCTCACTCGTGCCGCCAAAGCGGTTTTTAAAGCCACGCAAAAGCCTGATTTCCTTTGTCGCATCGCCCTCAAAATAAAGCACCACATCAACCATATGCTCCAAAACGCGCGGACCAGCGATGGCGCCGTCTTTGGTGATATGTCCGATGATGAAAGTGCTGATATTGCGTGCTTTGCTTACTCTCATCAACTCAAAAGTAATCTCGCGCACCTGAGTGAGCGAGCCAGCGGCGGAGGCGACTTTGTTAGAATAAAGCGTTTGTATAGAATCCACGATGAGAATTTCAAATTCGCCCTTATGCAGCTCTTCTAAAATGTCCTCTAAACAAAGCTCAGTGAGCAAAAAAAGGTTTTTGTCATTTGCTTCAAGCCTATCAGCTCGCAGTTTGATTTGACTTTTGCTTTCCTCGCCGCTTACATACAGCACTTTTTTGCCACTTCGCGCTAAATTTGCGGCGATTTTCAGCAAAAGCGTTGATTTACCAACGCCCGGACTTCCGCCTATCAGCACAAGCGAGCCTACAACCAAGCCTCCGCCCAAAACCAAATCAAGCTCAATGTCGCCCGTTGCAAGCCTTTGAAAGTTCTCAATCTCCACTTTTTCAATGCAAACGGCACTGCTTGCACCCTTGCTAGCCTTTGAAAGCTCTTTTAAAACAGCGATTTGCTCGGCTTTTAGCTCCACAAAGCTGTCCCAAGCACCGCATTCAGGGCATTTGCCTACCCATTTGCTTTGTTGGTTGCCACAGGCTTGACACTCAAAAATGATAGTTTTTTTCGCCATAATTTCCCTTTTAAACCAAAATGCTTAATTTAAGCACTCAAAAATAGAGTTTAATCACCCTTTCGCACGCAACTTATACTCTTGCCGCCAAGCCCGTAATTATCAGTATCTATCTCGTCTATAATAACCACGGTTGAAGCCTTATTTTTGTTAAGAATTTGAGCTAACAAATCTGTAACGCCCTTTATAAGCTCTTCTTTTTGCTTTGTTGTTGGCTCGCCGTTTTCTTTGGTGATTCTTATATTAACAAATGGCATTTTACTCCCTTTAGCGCATAATAACCATAGTATAACACAAGTTTGTTAAAATTTAAGCGTAGATAAGATTTAAGAGGATAATTTAAAATATGAAAAAATACAAAAATTCCATTTTGCTTGCTGCTACAAAAGACAGTGCCTTTGCTTTAGGCACTATGCTTGTAAATATCAAAGAAAAAATGCTTGTAGATATGTTTTATATAGTAAATGATGGCTTTAGTGATGAGGACAAAAAGGCTATGGGCAAAATAGTCAATGAGGGGGGGGGGTTAAGTAAGATAAAATTTATTCATTTTACACAAAAAGATTTTTTAGAAAGATTAAAACTTTTTGATGAAGAAAAATTACTCTTGCAAAATGATTTATTTTTAAAACGATACACTTTTATGTCTTATGCTATGTTTGAAGCCTTTAATTTGCTCGGTGAGAGCGAAAATATCCTTTACCTTGACTTTGACATTTTGCTTTTAAAGCCCATTGATGAGCTTTTTGGCATAAAAGCCCCCTTTTGTGCCGATAGAGGCAAAAACACTGTAAAGGCTTTAGTGCCGCATTATGAGGGTAAATTTTCTGATGAAAGAGTATATAGAACGGGTGTTGTTTGCTTTTCAAATTTTATTCAAAATCCAAAAACTTGCTATGATTTTATCTATAAAAGCTCAGCCAAATATAACTTCATAAATGACCAAGTAGCCTTTTCTTTACTTGTTTATGAATATAAAATAAAAGTAAAGGTCTTAAAAAGAGATAAATACGCTGGAGAACTTTTTTATAGACAAAACCGTCAAGCTTCACTCATTCACGCTTATGGCAGTAAAAACCGCTTTTGGAATAACAAACTCGCTCATCAACTTTTTCCTCAATGGAATGAATATTATAAAAAATGGCTTGAATTTGGAGGAAGTGCCTATACAAACGGCTTTTTAGCTGATACTACTTATGTTTTGCAAAGAGTTCGCTTTCATCTTGCTTATAAACTTGGTTATGCTATGATACGCTTTAAAACGCCTTTTGGCTGTGTGTTGTTGCCCCTTGTTTTAACTTATATATTTTTAGCCCATAAAATAGAACAAAAACTTTATGAAAGAGAAATTAAGATAAAGCCTCATCTTAAGCTTCCGCCATTACAACAATACCCTGATTTCGCCTCTTGCAAGGAAAAAGAAAGTATGCCCTACAAGCTTGGTTTAGCCCTAATTAAAGCATACAAAACTTGGTATAAAGGCACTCTTGTCAAATTCCTTTTTGAAATAAAAAAGATAAAAAATAAAAACTAATCAACGAAAAGTCGTGCCGCCATCTACGATGAAAGTGTGTCCTGTTACCCAGCTGGCTTTATCAGAGCATAAAAACAAACAAGCCCCAGCTAAATCCTGCGGCTGCCCCATTCTGTCAAGCGGACTTAAATTTATAGTGGCTTGCTTGACTTCTTCGTAGTTTGTAAAGGCTTTAAGCGCGTCCGTTTCGATAGGTCCGCCACTTACAACATTAACGCGAATGTTTTTCTCGCCAAGCTCACAAGCTGCATAGCGCGCCATCGCCTCCACTGCGGCTTTTGCCGTGCCGTGTCCTGCGTAGTTTTCAATATGCACGAGATTTCCCGTTGATGAGATAGAAATTATACTGCCTCCGCCTACTTTTTCCATTCGTTTAGCTGCTTCTTGTGCGCCCACAACAAAGGCATTGACGGTTGCAGTAAAGATATTGTTGATACCACGCGGTTTGAGCTTCATAAATTTAGTGTAACCGCCCACCACAGCGCGCCCTGAAATAATGGCGTTTGAGATGAAAAAATCCACTCTATCAAAGTCGCCGTCTATCTTTTCAAACAGCTCTTTGTAGGTTTCTGGCTCTAAAATGTTGAATTCATAGGCTTTTGCCTTGATTTTATAATTACTTTGTAAATCAGCAACTATTTCTTGCGCTAGCTCGGCGTTTGAATTGTAGGTAAAAGCGACATTTACGCCCACTTTTGCAAACTCATACACGATAGCCTTGCCTATGCCACGCGTGCCACCGCTGACAACTAAGGTTTTGCCTTTGAAAAAATCACTCATTTTCTTTCCTTTTCACAAACTAAAATTTGATTGTAGCACAACTTTGCTTAAAACTAATACAATTTGAAAAAATTTGGCAAAATTTCGCACTCGTGCAGCACAGCCACAATGATAAAGGCAAATGCGCTTAAAAACCAGTTCAAAGCCCGCCACAACTCTTTGTGTAAAAATTCAGGGCGCACTTCGATTTTTTCGGGGCAGTGAAAGCCCTTAAATTTAGGCACAAAGCGCGAAGTGCTTGCTAAAAATTCATCATAAGCTGCGCCAAATCGCCCTTTAAGATAACGCTCTTCGCCCAAAATCGTGTAGCGATAAACGAGCAAATAAAACACAGCCCCGATAAATACAAGCGTAAGCTGAGCCGTGAGTGCTAAAAGCCCCAAAAATGCGACAAATGAAAAAAGATAAAGCGGGTTGCGGCACAGGCTATAAGCTCCATAATCGATAAATTTCGTCCCATCAACGCCCTCATTTTTCATACCGCCGATGAAAATCGTGGCATAAATGCGCCCTATGACGCCCAAAATGAGCAAGGCTAAGCCCACCCCGCGCATACTCCACGCTACGCCAAAGTCCCAAGCGGTGCTAGATACACACAGCCACGCGATGAAAAACGCGCCAAAAAGATATTGCCAAATAAAGCGGTTCATTGTTGTCCTTTTTTTAAAATTTCTCTAAATTGAGCGTAATTTTACGCCAATGCTTAAATTAAAGCAAAATCCACTAAAAACCCACGACATTGTAAAGTTTTAACACTTCTTCAATCTTTTTCATCGACTCTTTGCTTGGTGCAACCAAAGGCAAGCGGTATTCAAGGCTTGGCAAAAGCCCGCTCATAAACATTGCCGCCTTTATGGGTATGGGGTTGCTCTCGCAAAAAAGCACCTTGTTGATAGCATAAAGCTCATCATTTATGGCTTTTGCTTCTTTGTAATGCTCATTGAGTGCTAAATGCGTGAGCTTTGCTATCATATCGGGCAGCAAATTCGCGCTCACAGAGATGACGCCTTTGCCTCCGTTTGATAAAATGGGATAATTTATCGCATCATCGCCGCTAATAACCGCCATTTTGGGTTCGTTGGCGAGCAAATCCACGCATTTGTCGATATTTCCGCTTGCTTCTTTCACGCCATAAATGTTCGCACAATCCTTAAAAAGCCTTATCGCCGTGCAAGTGCTTATATCACAGCCCGTGCGAGCTGGGACATTGTATAAAAGCACGGGGATTTCAACGCTTGCGGCTATTGCCTTGTAGTGCTGATACAAACCCTCTTGCGTGGGCTTGTTGTAGTAAGGCGTTACGACTAAAATGCCGTTTGCTCCATACTTTTGCGCAAATTTTGCCAGCTCAATCGCCTCGTGAGTGGCGTTGCTGCCAGCTCCTGCAAGCACCTTTGTGTTTGTGCCTTTGCACGCATCAACGGCGATTTCTATGCAGCGGCGGTGTTCTTCGTGAGTGAGAGTGGCGCTTTCGCCTGTCGTTCCCACAGGGCTTACGGTGTCTATGCCGTTTGCTATTTGCCTTTTAATGAGCTTTTGATAAGTTTGCTCATCAAGTTTGCCCGATTTAAAGGGCGTTACAAGGGCGCACATCGCACCGATAATCGCATTTTTGTTCATTGTTTGTCCTTTCTCAAAATGATAGTCGTTGAATTTTTGGGCGTAAAATACTTCTTTGCAACCCTTGTTAAATGCTGAATTTCAAGGGCTTCAACCTTACTTTCATACTCTAAAAGCGGCTTTAAATCGCCTTTGGCGATATAGTCTCCATATATGCTAGAAACGCTACTTGCGGTATTTAGCGAAAAGATAAAGTCGCTTTTAACGCGGTTTTTTATCTTTTGCAAGTCTCTTTGGCTGATTTTACCGCTCTTTACTCGCTCTAAAATCTTTAAAAGTTCCTTTTCTACGCTCTCAGCCTTGACATTAACATTACAAACGCAGATAAAAATAAATAAATTCTCATCGATGCTTTCGTTGCAAAAGGCGTAGTATTCGTTGATAAGCCCTAGTTTGTCGATGAGAATTTCGTTGATTAAAGAGCTTTTGCCCGTGCCTAAAAGCTCGCTCAAAGCACTTAAAACAGGCATATCCTTGTGTTTGAAATTTGGGATTTTAAAGGCAAGGGCTAAAAGCTCGGTGTCTGAATTTTTGTGAATCTCAACCCTTTTTGCGCCGTCTTGTTGTGGTTCTTTGGTGTGAATGGGCGGAATTTTTTTGCCGTTTTTAATGCCCTCAAAATGCCCCTTTGCTAGCCTAAAAACCTCATTTGGCTCTATGTCGCCGCTCACCATTAAAAAGGCGTTTTTGGGCTGATAAAAGGTAGAGTGAAATTCACGCAAATCGTTTATTTTCCAGCTTTCAATGTCCTTAAAAAAACCTATGGGCGTCCAGTGGTAAGGGTGATACAAAAAAGCATTGTTAAAAAGCCTAAAATACAAATACCCAAGTGGGTTGTTGTCCGTGCGCCAACGCCTTTCTTCAAGCACCACAGCGCGTTCGGGCTGAAATTCCTCATCTTTTAGGCTTAAATTCGCCATCAGCTCGGCAAAAAGCCCCAAAGCCTTGTCTAAATTCGCGCGCGAACATTTGATGAAATAATGCGTATAATCAAAGCCTGTGCTTGCATTATCCACGCCTCCAAAGCCCTTGACTATCTCATCAAACTCACCAGCCTTTAAATTTTTGGTGCTTTTAAAATTTAAGTGTTCGAGCATATGCGCTAACCCGCTTTTGCCCATTTGCTCGTTGCGTGAGCCAACCTTGTAAAAAATATCCACGCTTATCACTTCGCTTCCTAAATTCACAGGACAAGCATAAATTTCAAATTTGTTTTTAAGCACCATTTTTTCGTAAGCTATCATTAAATTTTTCTCCATTTTTGCCTCAATTTTAGCTTAAAATTCATCTTAAATTCGCTCCCACAGCTTCGCTTATGTGTAAAAAGCCGTCCTTTTTAAGCAGCTGCAAAAGCCCTTTGTTTATGTCTCTTACAAGCGTTGGTCCTTTGAAAACTAGCCCTGTATAAACTTGGACTAAATTCGCGCCGCATTTTATGCGCTCATAAGCGATTTCAGCACTATCTATCCCGCCACTTGCCACCAGCAAAGCCTTGCCAAAAAGCTCTTTTGACAAAGCCTTAAAAAACGCCCCGCTTTTTTGCTCTATCAAACGCCCGCTTATGCCTCCAAAGGTGCGGTTGTTGTCAAGCAGGCTGTAATCCACGCTTGTGTTTGCGATGATAAAGCCCGCAATGCCTAAATTTAACGCTTCTTCGCAAAGATTGAGTGCCTCTTTTTCGCTCATATCGGGCGAAATTTTAAGCAAAATGGGCTTTTGGGCGAGTTTTTTAGCTTCTTTCATCAGCTCTATGATGAATTTTTTGCTTTGTAAATCGCGCAAACCTTTGGTATTTGGCGATGAAATGTTGATGATAAAAAAATCACAAAGCGGGTTAAAGTCTCTAATAAGTGTGATATAGTCATTTATCGCGTCTTCATTTTTTGTAAGCTTGTTTTTACCGATATTTGCTCCAAGTGGCAGCACAAAAGGATACACCTTGCGGACATTTTGGGCGATTTTGTCCTTGCCTGCGTTGTTAAAACCCATAGCGTTTTGAATGCTCTCTTGCTCCACAAGCCGAAACAAACGCGGTTTGTCGTTGCCCTTTTGCGCCTTTGGCGTGAGCGTGCCAAATTCCAAAAAGCCAAAGCCTAGCGCGCTCAAAGGGCGAATCATCGTGGCATTTTTGTCAAAGCCACCAGCAAGCCCAACAGGGTTTGCAAAATAAAGCCCCAAAAGCTCTTGGTGCAAGCTCTCATCATCGATTATGCACTCTCTTGCGAGTAAATTTAAACTGCTTGGCAAAATGCAATTTGCCGTGCGCAAAGTCCATTCCACAAGGGCGTGAGCGTGTTCTGGTTCAAATTTAAAAAGTAGCTTTTTGGCTAAATTATAATCCATACTTATCCTTTTGAGCAAATTTTAACCAAAATTTCTTAAATTCTAGCTACATTTCTCTTTTAAAAATCTTCATTTTGAGAAGTTTTTTGCTTGAATTTTTGATAAAGCTCGCAAGTTTGCATCAGCTCTTTATCTGTGCCTATGTCAAGCACTTCGCCCTTGTTAATCACTACTATTTTATCGGCATTTTCAATGGTCGTTAAGCGGTGAGCGATGATTAAAATGAGATGATTTTTTTTCAAACTCTCAATAGTCGCCATCACGAGCTTTTCGCTTTCATTATCAAGCGCAGAAGTCGCCTCATCAAAAATCAAAAAATTTGGCTCTTTGTAAAGGGCGCGGGCTATGGCTATGCGTTGCTTTTGTCCGCCACTTAAATTCTTGCCGTGTTCGCTGATTTGTGCGTAAATTCCGCCTAAATCCTGCACGAATTCATAAGCGTTTGCCTTTTTAAGGGCGTTGATGACGCGCTCTTCGTCAAACTCTTCGCTATAAGCGATATTTTCAGCCACGCTATCGTTGAAAAGGTAGATATTTTGAGTAACAAGGGCGATTTTTGAGCGCAGTTGTTCTATGTCATACTCGCTTATGTCGCTGTCGTTGATGAGAATTTTGCCCGAATTTTTGTCATAAAAACGCACCAAAAGGTTGATGATAGAGCTTTTACCGCCCCCACTTGGTCCAGCAAGTGCGACAACCTTACCTGTTTCTAATTTAAAATTAATGTTATTGAGCACATTTTTATCATTTTCATAACCAAAATTCACATTTTGTAATGAAATTTTTTCAATTTTTTCCAAATCTTTTTCGCCAGATTTAATCTCAGGGAATAAGTCCAAAAGAAAAAAGGTTCTCTCGCTTGCTGCTACTGCGCCTTGAATATTTCCATAAAGGCTTGCTAGTCTTTTTATTGGGTCATAAGCCATAAACAATGCTGTAATAAAGCTTGAGAAAGCTCCAGCCGTAAGCGTTCCTTCTATGACTTCGCGTCCGCCTATGATAATGACAGCCGCAACACCAAATGCGCCAAAAAGCTCCATTAAAGGACTGACTAAACAGCTGATTTTTGAACCCTTAAGAGAAATTTTTGCTAGGGCATCATTTTCGCTGTTAAATTTTGCAATTTCCTTTGCCTGAGCATTATCAGCCTTGATAAGTTCAATGTTTGAGAAAATTTCACTCAAGCGAGAAAGCATATCAGCGCCCTTTTCCTGCCCTTTGCGCCCTAAAGTTTTGAGCTTTTTGGCAAAAAGCACGAGAGGGTATGCTGCACAAGGCACGATTACAAGGGCAATAAAAGCAAGCTTTGGACTTTGATAGATGACAACACTTAAAAGCCCAATAAGTTGAATAATATTTTTAGCAAATTCAGGCAAAATGTTTGAAACTATGCTTTGCAAGGCTGAAATATCTCCTGTGGCTCTAGAAATCAGCTCTCCACTTCTGTAACGACTGAAAAAAGCCATATCCAAACGCAAAATGTGAGATAACATCATCGCCCTTAACCTCTTAATTATCTCTATACCTATATAAGATAGATAATATCCTTGCAAATACGCGCCCAAATCCTTCATAAAATAAAACAAAATCACGCCAGCTGGCAAATAATAAAGCATAGTTAAGTCTTTTTTAACAAAAATTTCATCAATCACAGGCTGCATAAGCCAAGCTGTAAGTGCCGTTCCAGCAGCACCCAAAAGCATACCAATGAAAACAATGAAAAAATAAAACCAATAGTCCTTATAATAAGGCTTAAAACGAATCAATACTTCCTTAAGTGTCATATCTTTATGCTGTTTTTCACTCACTTTTCTTCTCCCAAACCGTGCCATTTGGCGTGTCTTGTAAAATTATGCCTTTTTTTGCTAAATTTGTGCGAATTTCATCGGCTAATGCAAAATTTTTCTCCGCTTTTGCTTCGTTTCGTGCTTGAATTTGCGCCTTAATTTGCGCCTTAAATTCATCATCTACGCCAAATTGAAAATACTCATTTGTATCCATAAAACCCACGCCAAAAATCAGCGCGCACTCTTTTAACCCCTGCGTTAAATTTTCTTTCAAAGCCTTATCTTTTGGGTTTTCGTCAAGTTTAGCGTTTGAATTTATGATAAATTCATCAAAAACCGACAAAGCCAAAGATATGTTTAAATCATCGCTCAAAGCGTTTAAAATCTGCCTTGAAAGCTCGCTTTGAAAGCCCTTTGAATTTGATTTTAAATTCAGCTCATAGTCTGTAAATTCAAACACTCCAAGCCTTTTTTTAAGGCGGTAAAATTTATCAAGCCTTTTTTTAGCGCTTTCTAAATCGCTCACAGCATAGTTAAAATCGCCCCTATAATGCGTTTGCAAAAGATAAAAACGCAAGGCTTCGGCGCAAAACTCTTTTAGGGCATCTTTAACAAAAAAGCTATTGTTTAAGCTTTTGCTCATCTTTTCGCCGTCAATTTTCACAAAGCCATTATGCAGCCAAATCCTTGCTAACTCGCCCCCATAAGCACAGCGACACTGAGCGGCTTCATTTTCGTGGTGCGGAAAGAGCAAATCAGCCCCGCCACAATGAATAATGAGTTTGTCATCAAACAAAGCCCTTATCATCGCTACGCACTCGCTATGCCAGCCCGGTCGTCCCTTGCCAAAAGGCGCATCATAAAAGCTCTCATCAAATTTCCAAAGCACAAAATCGCTTTCATTTTTCTTTGCCACTTCATTTTCTAAGCGGCTTTGATTGTCGTTTAAATTCCTGTGCGAAAGGCTAAAATACGCTTTATCTTTTGAGCTGTCAAAATAAACCCCATCTTTTAAAGTATAAGTAAAGCCCCTTTTTTCAAGGCTTTCAATCAACTCTATCATTTGAGCGATATACTCAGTAGCCTTTGGCATAAAATTTGGCTTTAAAACATTTAAGGCGTTCATATCCGCTTCATAGCTTTGTATATAGTGCGTTGTAAGCTCTTTTAGGCTTAAATTTTTCTCTTTCATTTTAGCTAAAATTTTATCATCTATGTCAGTGTAATTTCTAGCAAATCGCACCTTAAAGCCCAAAGCTAAAAGCGTGCGGCGCAGTAAATCAAAGCACACCGAGCTTCGCGCGTGTCCTAAATGCGCATCATCATAAACAGTTGCCCCGCAAAGATAAATGTTTAAAGGCTCATCTTTATAGGCGTTTAAGTCTTTTTTTACCTTGCTTTTGCTGTCAAATAATCTCATCATTTTCCTTTAACCCATAACAAGTGGCATAATTTTAGCCTTAAATTCTAACAAAACAAAGCCCAAAAATGCAAGAAAAAGCAAGCCAAAAAGCGTTTTTTTGACATTTATGAGCGAAAAAAAGGCTTTGTAGCCAAATTCTTTGATATTTGCTCCAAGCAAGTAAAAAGCACTCAAAGAGCTTGCCAAAGCTATGCCGATAGCCTTAAATTCAGCATTTTCTATAAGCAAGATGAAAATAATAGAAAAACTTGCCGAAATGCCAAGTGCCTTAAAAGCGATGATAGCGGCGATTTTTTGCTTGAATTTCGCATAAAGCCACAAGGACAAAAGTTTTTGCAAGCCAAAGGGCAAGAGTCCTAGCAAGTAAGCCATCAAAACAAAAGCCGTAACCTGCGTATCTTGCGAGCCAAAATTGCCCCGCTCAAACAAAAGAGTGGTGATTTCAGGCGCAAAAACTATACCCACAAGGCTTGAAAGAATGAGCAAAAAACTCAAAGCGCCCAAAGCCTTTTGCATAAAATTTAAGGCTAAATTTTCTTCGCCGCTTTTAAGGTGTTTAAGGATTTTAGGAAAGGAAACCTGACTTAAAGCTATGGCAAAAAGGGCAAGCGGAAGCTGAAAAACGCGGTTAGCATAGTATAAATAAGAAATGCTGCCCGTTATGAGAAAGCTAGCTATGGTAGTATCAAGAAGTGAGCTAAGCTGAGTGGCTGATGAGCCTAGCACGCCGTGAAAAAAGTTGCTGTAAAAATTTTCAAGGCTTGTTTTAGCGCGCTTTAAACGCACACTTAACCACATAGCTTTAAGCGTAATGTTGTTTTTAAGGGCGATTAAATGCAAGATGAGTTGCGCAACACCGCTTAAAACGATAGCGTAAGAAAAATAATAAAGATTTTGCAAAGGCTCGTTAATATCGACAAAAAACACGCAAATGACTATACAAAGGTTAAAAAGCGAAGCCGAAAAGGAAGTGATGAAAAATTTATGCTCATAATTTAAAATCGCCCCAAAAAGCGTGGTGAGAAAGATGAAAAAAAGATACCAAAAATTTATGGCAACAAGCGGCGAGGCAAGGGCTATGGTTTCAGCATTAAAGCCAAAGGCAAAAATTTTGGTAAAAAAGCTGGCAAAAAAATTCACCAAAATGCAGAGCAAAAACACAGCCGAACCAAAGCGAACAAGCACCGCTACGCAAAATGCGCCCTTTTGCTTTGACTTTGTGAAATTTGGCAAAAAACTTTGCCCAAAAGCTCCCTCAGCAAAAATGCGGCGGAAAAAGGCTGGCAGCTTTATCGCCACAAAAAAGACATCACTATATAGCCCAGCTCCCAAATACAAAGCAAGGATAATATCGCGCAAAAGCCCTAAAATGCGTGAAAAAAGTATGCCAAGCGCATTGATGATAAAGTTGTGAAAAATGAGATTTTTAGCTTTTTTTTTCATTATCGCCTTGTTATCAAAATATTTAAGCGTTTATTTTAACTAAAATTGATTAAAATTAGGTATAATTGTTTATAAAGAGATTTTGTATTTTAAAAAGATTAAAAAGAAATGGTATGAATTCTAAAGACAGTGTATTTATAGATGACCCTTATGAAGAGCTTTTAAATGAAAGCAAAAGGCTAGGTGTTGGTGTTAAAGGGCTTGATTTTACCCTGCTTGGCTTTTCAACAAGCTATACGGTTGAGGACGGAGATAAGTATAAAACTCTTAGCGAAAAGGAATTAGTGCTTTTTAATGACGAGAATATTTTTTTAAACGAAAAGCTTAAAATTCGCCAAAGCTATAAGATAAAAATCGCCAAAGTATCGCCCAAAAAAGACAGCATAAGCTCTAGGATAAAGCTTTTAAGAAATAAAGACTTAACAAAACTCATCGCTGAAATAGACTTTAACGGTGTTGCGTTTTATCCAAATATAGCTATGGAAGTGTTGCAAGAAATTTACAAAAAGATGATTAAAGAAAAATTTTTCTTAGGAGTTCGTGTTTTTAACTTTAAAAAAGAACTTCTTGACGCTCTTAATCGCTTTAAAAACAAAACCTTAAGACACAACAAGGCTAGAATTCTCCTTGCTCGTGGTGTGCATTCTATTTCAGCTGAAACCGAAAAGCTTACTTTAAGCTATAAAAATAAAGTTCATAAAATGACTAATGTTTTGCAAAAGGTGAGTGTTATTGGCATAAGTGAGGGGGATTTGATTTTAAGGCACACTCAGCCCGGTATTTCGCGCAAGGGACGAAGTTTAAAGCTTGATTTCATCGAGCCACACATACCGCCTGAAAACAAAATAGAATTTTCTTGCTCTGAAAATTTAGAAGCAAAAGAGGTATGTCATATAAAAGAAAGGGCTTGTTATGTTGAGTATTACGCAAAGAAAAATGGCTTTGTTACGCTTACAGAGGGCAAATACGACATAGAAAATGAATTAAATTTAAGCTCGGTTACTTTTAAAGAATTTGGAGCTGTTCTTGGTGGGCTTGATAAAAATATCACCGTCAATGTAAAAAGCAGTTCTGATTTAGAAGATGCGGTAGGTTCTGGTGTTTATATAGAGTGTGAAACCTTAGTAGTAAATGGAATGGTAGGAGGAAACACCACCTTAAAAGCTAAAAATTTAAAGGTTTATGGCACTACAAGCTCTACTTCAAAAATGTATGCTGAAAATGCTTATGTTTCAACACATAGAGGCTTTGTTGAGGCTGATTTTGTGGATATAGACAGCTTAGAAAATGGGTATATAAAAGCAAAAAACATTGCTAAGGTCAAAAAAACTTTAGGTGGAAACATTAGAGCATCTCTTGTATGGATAAATTCTTTAGCCTCAAACAACACCATTACCTTTAAACAAATCACCGTCATAGAACAATGCTCAGGCACGAATAATAAATTTGTCATTCAGTCCGTCCTAGAAGAAGATGATAACCCCATAAGTAAGCTTAAAGAGTTAGAACAAAGACAAAAACAAATACCAAGTCTTATAGAAAATCTTGAAGAAACAATCTCATCAAGTAAAAGTGGGGTGGATAAACTGATGAAAAAAATCGCTCAACTTCAAGCTCAAAAACTGCCCATACCTGCAAATTTTTTGGGGATGATTAAGCAATATAAAGACTACAACCACCAACTCAGCAGTCTTAATAAAGAAGAAAGTGAGCTAAAAATTCAAAAAGAAAAACTCATAAAATACTTGCAAGAATTAGACCAAGAACTTTTTGACTCAAGACTTATCAATAAAGGCGAGACTTGGAATGATTTAAATGTCATTAAATTCATCTTTTCACATACAGAGCTTTCTTATTCTACAAAAAGAGATGAAAAGATAAAACTTTTTTATGCAAGACGAGATGAAAATGATAAAATTAACATTGAACAAAGAAATAAATTTGAGGATAAGGATATAGAATGGTTGAAGGAATCGAAGGCACAGTAACACAAAAAGAACCAACTTTCATCATCATCAAAACAAACGGCGGTGTGAGTTATGGCGTAACCGTGTCGCTTTTTTGCTCCCCGCACCTTGAAAAAGGGCAAAGGGCTGAGCTACACACAACGATGATTGTGAAAGAAGACTCGCACAGGCTTTATGGCTTTTTGGACAAAAATGAGCAAAAAATGTTTGAGCTTTTGTTAAAGGTAAATGGCGTAGGTGCGACAACGGCGATGGCGGTGTGTTCGAGCTTGGATACAAATTCTTTTTACAAAGCCTTAACGCTTGGCGATGAAAACGCTTTTAAACAAGTGCCGGGCATTGGTCCAAAAAGCGCAAAACGCATTATAGTCGAGCTTGGAGACGCTAAAATCGCCCTTGAAAGCGGTGATGAAAAGCAAAAACAAGCCTTGCAAGCCCTTGTTTCGCTTGGCTTTAAGCAAGATAGAGCCTTAAAGGCGTTGAGCGAGTGCAAAGCACAAGAAACAGGTGAGCTTGTAAAAGAAGCATTGAAAAAACTATCTTAAAAAGGACATTTGTGAGATACGGAGTAATTTTTGGGGGCAATTCTTACGAACACGAGATAAGCATAGTAAGCGCCATAGTGCTGAAAAAAGTCTTTCGAGGCGATATGAGCTTTATTTTTTGCGATGAGAGGCGGCGTTTTTGGCTGATTGAACCAGAAAAAATGAACGCTAAAACATTCAGCAGTGGGGATTTTGTCAAGGGAAAACAGCTTTTTTTAGGGCAAAATGGCTTTTATGAAAGGGGCTTTTTAAGTCAAAAGCGGCAAAATATCGACATTTTCATCAATCTTATACACGGCAAGGACGGAGAGGACGGCAAAATAGCGAGTTTGTGCGAATTTTACGGCTTAAACTACATAGGACCGCGCATTGAAGCAAGTGTGCTTTCTTTTAATAAAGAGCTTACCAAACTTTACGCTCAAAAAGTTGGCGCAAAAACCTTGCCTTACATACTTTTAAAACGCTATGATGAAAGCTCTTTGAAGCAAAAACTTGAATTTCCTTGCATTTTAAAGCCATCAAGACTTGGCAGTAGCATAGGCATAAGCGTGGTGCATAATGAAAAAGAGCTATCCTACGCCCTTGACATAGCCTTTGAGTTTGATGAAGAAGTGCTTGTCGAGCCTTTTGTGAAAAACATAAAAGAATTCAACCTAGCAGGTTGCAAAATCAAAGATGAATTCATCTTTTCGCTCATCGAAGAGCCAAAGAAAAAAGAGCTTTTGGACTTTGAGCAAAAATACCTTAGCTTTTCAGGGCATAGCGAAGTGAAAGAAGCCGACATTAGCGAGACTTTAAAGGGCAAGTTAAAAGAAAATTTCGCTAAAATTTACGAGCCACTTTTTAGGGGCGCGCTTATTCGCTGTGATTTTTTTGTGATTGATGATGAAGTTTTCATCAACGAAATCAACCCAAACCCCGGCTCAATGGCAAACTACCTTTTTGATGATTTTAGCGTGGTGCTTGAAAGGCTGGCTTTAAGCGTGCAAAACGAAAAAAGAGTAAAAATCGACTACGCCTTTTTGCACTCTATCGGCGGACAAAAGGGGAAACTTTAATGGCGAGTTTTAGCAAAGATGAAATTTACACCGCCACAGAAGTGGTGCGCAATTTCAGCGCGATACTTGGCAAGGTGGCACAAAGCAAAAAAATAGTCATCTTAAAAAACAACAAATTTGAAGCAGTAATGCTGAATTTCAAAGAATACGAGCGACTTTCAAACGCTGTGGAGCTGCTTGAAAACATTTACAAAAACCAAAAGGCGTAAATATGGCTTTGGCTGAGCTTGTTTGTGATGAAACGCCTTATAATTTAAGCTATGAGCTTTTGCACCCTGAAAAAAGTGCTTGCGTGCTTATCTTGCACGGCTGGGGAGCGAACAAAGAGCTGATGAAAAGGGCTTTTTCGGGCGAGTTTGCGGACTTTTGTCATATTTATTTGGACCTGTGTGGCTTTGGAAAATCAAGCATTAGCAAGCCTTTAAACAGCTTTGAGTATGCAAAAATCATCAGCGAATTTTTAAAACAAAAAGAATTTACCCCGCAAATCATCATCGGGCATAGTTTTGGCGGCAAAATCGCCACGCTTTTAAGCAAGGAATTTGCGCCCAAAATCCTTGTCCTGCTCTCATCAGCTGGCATTTGCTGGCAAAAAAGCCTTAAAGTGCGCGCTAAAATCGCCCTTTTTAAAGCCTTTAAAAGGCTCGGTTTTTCGCGCTTTGGCTCATTTTTTGCGAGCAAAGACGCCAAAGGTATGAGTCAAACTATGTATGAAACCTTTAAAAATGTCGTTGATGAGGATTTTAGCGAGATTTTTAGTAGCGTAAAGTCTCAAACGCTCATCTTTTGGGGGCAAACAGATAGTGCCACGCCCATAAAAAGCGGCGAAAAAATCCACTCACTCATTGCAAATAGCGAATTTTACGCCTTAAATGGCGAACATTTTTTCTTTTTGCAAAATGCGCCACTCATCGCAAAAAGCGTTTTAAATGCACTTTCAAAGGCAAAAGATGAGTGAAAATTTGCAGGCAAAATTTAGCGCATTTGCACGGCGCAAGTTTTTATTTACGCAAATTTTTTGCTTGCTTTTTCGCGCAAGGGCAAATTTTTGCGTTTTACCGCGCTCAAAGGGCGATTTTAGCGCAAATTCAAACACAAAAAGGACAAGTAAATGAGTTTTGATAATCCTGCAAATTTAGCCCTTATCAACGATTTTATCAGCGTTTTGGTGCTGAATTTCGCGCTTGGCTTTTATCTTATCACCGCTTTGCAATGGTTTTCTTACAAACTTTCGCGCGTAGCTTTTCATTTCACGCGCTTTTCGTGGCATATTTTTTTCATCTTTTTGCCTTGGTTTGTTTATATCGGGCTTGACAGGTTTTTTCTCATCTATGCGTTCGTGTTTTGGCTGCCTATTTTGTGGCTTTGGCACAAAAAACTTGACAAAAAGCTTGTTTTTACGACAAAAATAAAGGTGTTTTTTGCTCTTTTGGGCTTTTTCACCCTTCTTTTTGCCACACTTGGCTTTGTGTATGGAGTGCGAAGCAACCTTGCGGGGCTTGTTTTTGCGCTCATTTTTCTTAAAATCTTTGAAATTTGGCAAAATCACAAATTCACAAAACTCGCCCAGCAAAAACTCGCCCAAATGAGCGATTTAAAGATAATTCTCATCACCGCAAGCTATGGCAAAACCAGCATCAAAAACTTTTTATCCCAAATTTTAGCCAGCACTTTTAGCACCTACCACAGCCCGCGCAGTGTCAATACCTTGCTTGGCATAGTAGCAGATATCAACCAAAATTTAAGCGCAAACACCCAAATTTACATAGCCGAAGCAGGCGCGCGCCAAAAGGGCGACATTTTAGCCATAACTCGCCTTTTAAATCCCCAAATTTGCATTATCGGCGAGATAGGAAATGCGCATTTGGAGTATTTTAAAAGCGTTGAAAATATCCGCTCGACAAAGCTTGAAGCCTTGCAAAGCAAGCGTTTGCAAAAAGCCTTTTGCCACAGCTCCACCTTGCAAAATGAAAATAAACAATGCGTTATTTATGATAAAGCCTTAAAAAGCGTAAATTCCACGCTTGACGGGCTTGAATTTGAGCTTAAATTTAAGGACAAAAACGAAGGCTTTCAAGCGAATTTACTTGGTAGTTTTAATGGCGAAAATTTAAGCGCTTGCATAATGTGCGCTGAATTTTTGGGCGTAAATTTAGAACGCATAAGGGCGAGCGTGGCGAGCTTAAAGGGCGTTGAGCATCGTTTGCAAATCATTTCTAAAACGCCAAAATTCATCATAGATGATGGTTTTAATGGCAATTTTAAAGGAATGAGCGAGAGTTATTTGCTTTGCAAAAGCTACGCTGGGCGGCGCGTGCTGGTAACGCCGGGCATCGTTGAAGTAAATGCTGAGCAAAACAAAGCCCTTTGCGAAACGATAAATTCGTGCTTTGACCTTGTCATCATCATCGGCGAAGTGAATTCAAGGACTTTGAGCGAAAATGTGAGCGTGCCAAAAATCGTGCTGAAAGACAAAGCCACGCTCGTTCAAACCCTCGCCACACAGACAAAAAACGGGGATTTAATCCTCTTTTCAAACGACACACCAAGCTTTATGTGAAAAACTTAAAAAACAAAGGTGTAGCGAATGCCTGCTTGAAATGGTTGGTGAATTTTGTGTATAAAATTACCTGTATATCTTTTTTGCTCAAGCAAACCAAAACGGCTATAAAGTTCGATACTGAATAAATCTGCACTGATTCTCAAACCAGCATTAACGCCCAAGTCAAAACCAGACACTGTCAGCGCGTTGGGTTGTTGCTTTTTGTCTTTTACCCTATGGTCAGCATAACCAAAGCTAAGACCTGAAAAAGTGCCATATCTTAAAGAGCCTGTATTAAAGAAATTGCGCATTAAATCAACATTAAAGTTGAAGTTATAGGTGTAGATGTGATAACCAGCAGGACCTGTTTCGCCATTGTTGTATTTTGTGCCAAAGTCAATTAAACCGTAATACCTCATCGAATATTCAGATTCACAGGTTTTACAAAGAGCCTTTTCATAGCCTAATAAAAATGCACTTCTATATGATTTATGAGTTGGAACACTTATATTTACATTGCTTTGTTGAGATTTAGCATTTGCTAAACCAAACTGAACTCCCCAAAAGTTTTTGTTCTTTTCCTCAGCTAAAGCAAAAGAGCTTAATAGCAAAAGGCTTACAAATACCTTTTTCATTTTTTCTCCTCAATCTAAATTTGCAAGAGTAAAGCAAAAGCCATTCCAACTTTTAATATTTATTAAGTTTATAGCTACTCAAAAATGTTAAAATGCTCTTTTACAAAGACAAAAAGGATTTATGATGGCTGATTTAACGAATGAAGAATTAAAAGCCTTGCTTGAAAAAAGGCTGGCTCAACTTGAACAAAATGCCCATAAAGAAGAAAAAAATATAGATGAAAAAAATGTGGCTTTTTTGCTTAAAAATTTGGCTTTACCAAGCGATTTTGCTCCTTTAGCGCAAAGAATTTTTGAACTTGCCCCGCGAACAAAGGTGGTGTGGCTGCATTTGGCTGAATGCACAGGTTGTAGTGAAAGCTTTTTAAGGACTTCCTCGCCAAATTTAGCTGACTTGCTTTTTGATTTTATTTCATTAGAATACCACGAAACCTTAATGATAGCCGATGGCTGGACGGCTGAGGAAAATTTAGAAAAAATTTTAGAAGATGGGAATGATTTTATACTTGCTGTTGAGGGTGGTGTGGCTGCATTTGAGCCACATTTCCTAACCATAGGAGGCACAGGAACAAGCGGGTATGAGTTGTTGCAAACAGTGGCTAAAAAGGCAAAGGCTATTTTCGCAATGGGAACTTGCAGTTCTTATGGAGGCATACAGGCTGCAAACCCTAATCCAACGCGTTGTTGTGGCATAAGTGAGGTTTTGGCTCAAAAGGTGGTGCAAATTCCCGGTTGTCCGCCAAGCGACATAAATATAGTAGCTAATCTTGCTTTTTACGCCCTTTTTCAAACCCTACCAAATTTAGATGAAAAAAACCGTCCCAAATGGGCTTATGGTAAATGTTTGCACGATATGTGCGAAAGAAAGGCAAAATTTGAAAGTGGAATTTTTGCCCAAAAATTTGATGATGAGCTAGCAAAAAGTGGAGCGTGTTTGTTTAAAATAGGCTGTAAGGGACCTTATGCTTATAGCAACTGCCCTAAAACAAAATTTAATGATAAAATTTCGTGGTCTATTCAAGCAGGACACGGCTGTATCGCCTGCTGCGAGCCAAATTTTTGGGATGATTTTGGCGTATATGAACAACCGATGAATAACTCAAATGCTTATGGGAACTTTTCTTTGCTAAATGTAAGCAAAAGTGGCGTTGGTGGGCTTGACTTTAGTCAGAGTGTGAGCGAGGATACTGTGTTTTTGAGCTTTGATGAGAGTCTTAGCATCATTTACAAAAAAGATGGGGAGCTTTTAAATTTTTTAAATTTTGAATTTGAAAGCAATGTAAAGCTCATTTTAAACAACCTAGCCAAAAATAAGATAGGAGCAAGCTTAGTGCAAAATTATAAGGACAAATTCCCTAAAAACTATGCTTTTATCGAGCAAAATTACGATGAAACACCAAGCCCAAGCACTGACATAAAAAAATTTTTTGAATACATTTTTGTTTTGGCAAAGGGTGAAAAGCTAAAAAGCATACAAGAGTTCTTTGAGTGCGCTGCTAGCTATAAATTTAAACACGCTAGCCCCTTTGATATAAAACTCTCATTAAGCGATGAGAGCGCAAAGCTCGACATAAGCAAGGCTATGCGCTTTCCGCTCATCTATCTTTGCGGTGGTTTAGAGCTTGAAGCCTTGGCATTTAGTGCTTGTTCTTTGCTTTTACAAAGGCTTAAAGAAACGCTAATTTTTGTAAGCCAAAATCAAAACAAAGCTATAACTGTGGATATAAAGGCAAAAACTGATTTTGTAGAAGCAATTTTAAATTAAATTGTTTCTTTTTATGCTTCAAAGTTGTTTTAAGCCTTATGTGCTATGATTTCAATCTCCACTTTTGCGCCCTTTGGCAAGTCCTTTACCGCCACAGCCGAACGAGCTGGACAAGGGGCTTTAAAAAAGCTAGCATACACTTCATTCATCATTGCAAAATCATTAATGTCAGCTAAAAACACTGTGGTTTTAACGATATGATTAAAATTTAAGCCATTTTCCTCTAAAATGCCCCTTATATTTTCAAGCACTTGCTTTGTTTGCGTGGCTATATCGCCACTTACAAGTTCGTTTGTTTGAGGATTAAGCGGAATTTGCCCTGAAGCAAAAATAAAATCTCCAGCAATACGATAAACAGAATATGCACCTATAGCCTTTGGATAGTTTGACATTTTGTATCCTTTTTAATTTTTTGTGTTATTATAACAAATTTAAAGCAAATCCTTAAAATTCGCAAAACCGCTATCTTGTGAAATTTTTTGCTCTAAAATTTGCAAGAATTTTTCACGGTTTAAGGTTTTTGCTCCCATAAATTCTAAATGAGGGTTATAAACTTGACAGTCAATAATAAAATCATAAGGCTTTAAAAGCTCACAAAGTCTTATCATAGCTACCTTTGACGCATTTTTGGCAAGACTTACCATACTCTCACCAAAAAACACCTTACCCATAATCAAACCATAAATGCCTCCAACAAGAATATCGCCTTCAAAAACCTCAAGGCTATGAGCGTAGCCGTCTTTAAAAAGTTCGCTATACACTTGTATAAAATCCTCATCAAGCCAAGTTTTTTCCCTAAGAGAAGCACAAAGGCGAATCAGCTCATCAAAACTTGTATCAAGTCTTATTTCATAGCGATTTAAAAAACGATTTATGCTTTTTTGTTTGTAAATTTCAGCAGGGATTAAAAACATTCTAGGGTCAGGACACCACCACGAAACAGGTTTATTGGTCCAAGGGAAAAGCCCAAATTTATAAGCTTCGAGCAGGGAATTTTTTTCAAGCTTGTCGCTTAAAAAAACGGGAGCATCTTTTGGGGCATTTATCAGTTTAGAATACAAACTCGATGACATTATTTTTGAGCCTCAACTTAACCACACCGCCACCTTTAAGCTTTCCAAAAAGGATTTCATCGCTAAGTTTTTCGCCTATTTCTTCAGCGATAACGCGTTTAAGCAGTCTTACTCCAAATTCTTTTTTATAAGCTTTTTGTGCAAGATAAATCTTGCTCTTGCTATCGGCTACAATGGTAATGTTTTTGAGGTTTTTAGCCATTTCATCAAGCTCTTTTTGGACTATTTTTTCCAAACTTTCATCATTTAAGTCATTAAAGTGTAAAATTTTATCTATGCGGTTGATAAATTCAGGCGCAAAAAATTCCTTTATAGCTCGGTTGCTCTTTTCTTCGTTTTTGCTTAAAAAGCCCATTTCTGCATTTTCTTTCAAGCCTAAATTTGAAGTCATCACAATGATAGTGTTTTTAAAATCCGCTTTAAGCCCTATATTATCAGTCAAACTTGCATTGTCAAAGATTTGCAAAAAAGTATTGCTTAAATCTGGGTGCGCCTTTTCTATCTCATCAAAAAGCACAACGCTAAAAGGATTTTTACGAACAGCATTGCTTAAAAGTCCGCCGTCCTCATAACCCACATATCCAGCTGGTGCGCCGATAAGTTTGCTGATAGCGTGTTTTTCGGCATACTCGCTCATATCAAACCGTTCTAAATTAAGTCCCAAATTTTCAGCCAAAACTCTGCAAAGCTCGGTTTTACCGACCCCACTACTGCCTGTAAATAAAAAAACTCCACGAGGCGAGTTTGGGTTTTTAAGCCCAGCATAGCTTTGGCGAAGCGTAGAGCAAAGTGCTTTAATGACCTCATCTTGTCCAAAAATTCGCTTTTGTAAAGAATTTTCAAGAGATTTGAGCATTTTTGCCTTATCTAACTCAAAAACCTTATGCGAATGCGTCATTTTGGCTAAAGTATTTTCTAAATCCTTTAAAGTTGCTGTTTTTTTAGGCTCTTTAAGCACAAAACTTGCTCCAAGCTCGTCTATCAGGTCTATGGCTGAGTCTGGTAAAAATTTATCTTGAAAAAATTTCTTGCCAAATTCCACGCTTGCTTCAAGCACCTCATCGCTAAATTTGATATTGTGATGCTCTTCATATTTGCTTTTAAGCCCTTTAAGAATGAGCAAAGCTTCATCTTTGCTTGGTTCATCAACATCGATTTTAGCAAAACGCCTACTTAACGCCTTGTTTTTGTCAAAGGTGTTTTTATATTCAATAAAAGTGCTTGCACCTATGCACTTAAGCGTTCCATTTGAAAGGGCTGGTTTTAAAAGATTTGACATATCAGTATGACTCTCACTAGCCGCACCAGCACCAACTATGGTGTGAATTTCATCGATAAATAAAATCGCATTTGGAATTTTAGTAAGTTCATTAACTATATCTTTAAGCCTTTTTTCAAAATCCCCTCTATATTTTGTCCCAGAAAGCAAAGAGGCTATGTCAAGGGCGTAAATTTTAGCATTTTCTAAACTTTTAGGCACTCTTTTTTGAGCTATGGCAAGAGCAAGTCCTTCAACAATAGCCGTTTTTCCAACTCCAGCCTCGCCCACAAGTATGGGGTTGTTTTTCTTTCGCCTAGATAAGACTTGTATCATTCTTTCAAGTTCAAAATTTCGTCCAACTAAGGGGTCTATTTTGCCGTCCTTAGCTAAACTCAACAAGTCGCTCGTAAAGCTTTTTAAATTTTCAAATTCTTCTGCGCTTTTAAGCTCTTCGATTTTGTTAAAATCCAAAGAGTGTTTTTCAAGCAAAACCTTTGAGTAAGTCCTGCTGTCCTTGCTAACGCCCTCTAAAAAATCAATAATTCTAGGCTCTGGGGTCTTTTTTTCTTTTTCTAAATTAGCAAGTATATCATCAAGCACCACAGAATGCACAGGCTCTATATCATTGCTTAAAATTTGATTTTTTTGAGCTAGGTGATTTTTAAGTTCATTTTCTAAAATATCAAACTCACCGTCTGCAAATTCTTTAAAAATGTTTTTAAAATCTGGACTAAGCTTTAACAAAGCAAAAAGTAAATGCTCGCAAGTAACGAATTCGTGGTGGTTGATTACACTTAAGTGCTTGGCATTTGCCAGATATTTTCTTAAATCTTCATTGTATTTCATTCTTCTTCTATCCTTGTTTGGAGTGGGAAATTTGCCTCTTTGGCAGCGTTTTCAACTTGCTTTTGTTTTGAAAGAGCGATTTCTTCGGTAAAAATACCGCACACGCCGCTTCCTGTGCAGTGAATATCAAGCATAATGCGACTAGCATTTTCTAAATCATAGTGAAAAATACTCATCAAAACCTCTATCACAAAATCCATAGTCGTTACATCGTCATTTAAGAGCAAAACCTTAAACATTTTTGGTGTGGCAAGATTTAACTCTTCATAAACATCAGTTTTTGGCATATTCTTTTCCAAGTATGGCGTTTAAATCTTTTTGCATAAGCTCGCTAGGAACAGCACCTAAATAAAAATATCCCTTTTTTTCTTTATCAAAATTGTTGCTAAGCTGTTGATAAACGCCGTCTTTAAGGGCGACTTTAAAAGGAAGCTGTTCCATTCTTTGATAATTAATGTCTTGCAAAACCTGAGCAATAATTCTTGCATTTTGCTTAGAATTGCTTAAAAAATAATACGCTCCAAAGGTGTTGGCAAATTCTCTTACCACCTCATCGCTAACTTCCTCAAAATGTGTAAGCCCTACAAGAACAAAATTTTGGGCATTTTTTCTCCAAAGTTGTGTTAAGTGAGCGGCTTCTTGCTTGCAAGGAGCGCAAAAAGTGCCGAAAAAATCAAGCATAAGCACCTTATCCTCATCGCCATCTATCAAAAAGCCTTTTTCAGTTCGCACTAGGGTTAAGCTCTCTCCATTAATGCTTCTTAAGGTGATTTTTTCGTTAGGCTTAAACTCATCAAAAACAAAGTCATTGATAACTTCTTCTTTAGAACACGCCACAAAGACTAAAATAATGATACTTAATGCAAAAAACTTCCTCATTATCTCCCCTTTCATCAATGTTTTACTGCTTTCATCGCCGCTCTTGCCTCTAAATCCGCCTGCTTTTTCTTTAAGGCTTCTCTTTTGTCGTGCAACTGCTTGCCTTTGGCTACGCAAAGCGTAGCTTTGACGCGGTTTTTGGCGTTAAAATACAAGTCAAGCACCACCAGCGTGTAGCCCTCCACGCTCACCTTGCCTAAAAGCTTGTCGATTTGCTTGCGGTGCATTAAAAGCTTGCGCGGGCGCGTTTCGCCGTGCTTAAAATGCGCATTTGTCGTGCTTAAATGCGATATGTGAGCGTTGAGCAAAAACAGCTCGCCCTTGATGATACGCGCAAAGCTGTCCTTTAAATTTGCCCGTCCAGCGCGCAAAGCCACCACTTCGCTACCTTTAAGCTCAATGCCCGCTTCAAATTTTTCTAAAATTTCAAAGTCAAACAAAGCTTTTTTGTTTCTGGCAATGACCTTCATTTTTTTGCCTTAAAAACAGTGCTGCCACTACCACTTAAAAAAAAGCCTTGTTCCAAAAACTCTGACATTTTAGGATATAAATTTACACAAGGAGTAAATAAATCGTTTAAATCTGTATTTTTTTGTTTTAAAAGCTCTTTGGTTTTTTTTGCCTTAAATTCTTTTGCCCAAATGGCGTTTTTTGCGAGATTAAAAGATGATTTATCAAATTCTTTATAAACTAAAGCCGTGCTAGAAACTATCTCAGGAAAAACAAAATCAAAACTCGGCAAATCGTCCATAAATTCAACCACAACTTTACCCGTTCCGCTGACATTTGCACTTTTAAACTCGCTTAAAAAAAACGGCACATCAGAGCCGATTTTAGAACCTATTTGCATAAGTTTTTCTTTAGAAAGTTTCAAATTTAAATTCTCATTCATCAGCCTTAAAAAACAAGCCGCATCACTACTTCCGCCACCAAGCCCGCCACCAACAGGAATTTTTTTATCAAGCCTTAAAGAATATTGCGAAAAACACTCATCAAGCTCATTTTTAAAGCCCATTTGACACAAAAGCTCGTAAGATTTTGTAAGAATGTTGTTTTCGCACTCAAATTCACTTATGATTTCAAAACCCTCTTGTTTTTTATCCTTGCTTAAATCAAGCTCGTCAAAAAGCTCATCTACAAGCACAAAGCGAGATTCTAAATAATGATACATTCGGCTGTCAAAACCTACAAGTTTAAGAAAAATATTTAATTTAGCATTTGCTTTCATTGTTTGATTTTCTTGCTTAAAACTTCCAAAGCAGCTTCATCTTTTTCGGCAGAAAGTAAGTTTTTATTTCTAATCTCTTCTGAAAGCTCTTTACGCAAAATCATCAAAGTTTTTGGAGCTTCTATGCCTATTTTAACATAACCTTTAGCTGTTTGTATAATCTTAACTTCCATATCTTCGCCAAGTTGAATGCTCTCGCCCTCTTTCCTTGATAATATTAACATTTTGCCACCTTATTCAAAAGATATTTTACCTCGTCATTTCTAACGCTAATAATACTAAAAAAATCCCTATCTTCGACAAAAAATTCGCCATTTTTTTGAATTTTTAGCTCATTTAAAGCAATTTTCGTGCCATTTTCAAGTTTTGTGCTGTCTTTTAGCTCATTTTTTTCTAAATTTAAAAAATCCAAAACATTCAAACTTTTTTCATTTTCATACACGAATTTACCCTCTTTCAAGCGAGTGAGTGCGCTTAAAGTGGCGTTTATACCAAGCTTTTGCGCAAAAATTTCGCAGTAAGAGCGCACATAAGCGCCCTCGCTCACACTCAAACGAAGCGTTAAAAAGGGGTGAGCGTAATGCAAAATTTCGCAGCCATAAATTTGCATAACGCATTCTTTAAGCTCTACCTGCTCGCCCTTTGCGGCAAACTGATACGCTCTTTTGCCCCCAACTCGCTTTGCGCTAAATGCAGGCGGCGTGAAAGTAAGCTCGCCTAGCATTTGGTGCGTGATTTGCTCCAAATTTTTAAACTCAAACGGCGGCAAAATAGCAACTTGCGTGATATTTTTATCATCAAAACTCAAAGATTTCGCTCCCAGCCACAAAGTCGCCTCATAAATTTTAGGCGTTTTGCTTAAAAAGCGAAAAAGGCGCGTGTAAGCCCCAAAAGCCACGATTAAAACGCCCTTTGCAAAGGGGTCAAGCGTGCCAGAATACCCTGCCTTTTGCACTTTATACTTTTTTTTAAGCGTATGCAAAAAGGCGTTGGAGCTGATATTTACGGGCTTATAAGCAACAAAAAGTCTGTTCAAATTTTATCCTTAATTTTATTGAAATTTTATCTTTAATTTTGTTTAAATTTTATCCCTTGTGGCTTGTTTGCATTTTTTATATTTTTTATGCTTTTTCGTTATTTTTCATTTTTCTACTCTTTTATATTTTTGCGCTTTCTTGCGAAACTTGCTTTTACTCACGCAAATTTGCTTGCCTTATCTCGCACACAAATGCACCATTTACCTAAATTTTACAATCCCCAGCATAACACAAAGCTACTTTGCCTCATAAATTAATAGAAAATTTTGGATAAAGCGCATTTTATTTGCATTCAAAAATTATTTTGCGTTTTATTTTTATATGGCTTTAATGCTTTGTTTGTGATGATGAATTTGAAAATTTTTGATTTATCTTACGCTGAAATGTTGATTTGCACGCTCTTTTTGGCACTTTGTTTTATCTCGTTGATAAGTAAGTGTATATCATTTGCGAAATTTGGGTTGTCGAGGTTATTTATAAGCGTTTCTTTGCTCATTTTTAAAGACAAGGCAAGACCTTGCAACTCTTTATCAAGCTTTTGAATAAATTTATCAATGTCGCCTAATTTTAGGCGTTTTTTAAGCTCTTTAAGCCATTTTTTAAGCTTATCCATTTGCTCTTGGGTTAATTTTGTATCACCTCCATTATCAATCATTTGAGTGGGTGCTTCGCCCTCGATGGTCTTTTTAGCACTTTTTATGATTTGCTCTTTGCTTTGAAGTTCGCCTAAATTTAAGTATCCGTCCATATTTATATCAGCTTTTAGAGTTTCGTTAAGCGCCTTTTCTATGGTGTTTGCTAGGGGTGCGTCATAGTGTTTGGAGTAAGGCAAATAGGACGAAACGCCATCCATTTGCACCAAAACGACATTTGAGCCGTCTTTTTCGTCCGTTTTATAAGAAACGAGTGCGCCATATCCTGCTAGAGTTTCGCCCTTTTCGCTGTCGTTTAAAAAGCCGTTTTTATCGCTGTCCGCACCTGCATAGTTGCGTTTATAAGCTATGTCGCCAAACCAGCCTGAGACAAAGTCTGCTGCCTCGCCTTTGAGTGTGATTTTCCCGCTTTTATCTTTGTCAAAATTTTGTGAGCCAAAATGCGTTTTAAGCCTTGATAAATTTTCATCACTAAGCCTTAAATTTATGGTGTTTGTGCTTATTTTGTCGGTAAAAGAAATTTCATTGCTAAACTCATAATTTTTAGCTAAATTTGAGCTTGTTTTTATATTGTTTGTGTCTAAATTTTTATTGATGATTTTAGCAAAATTTTGCAAATTATCTTGACTCATATTGAAAGGCTAGAAAAAACGGCTCTGTTTTGAATGCCGTTAAGCTCAAATTTGGTGTTGTGAAAGCTCATTAAAGCACGAGTCAAACCAAAATCCGCATTTGCAAAAATTCTAGCCATTGTCTTGTCCTTGTTTTGTTAAGCTAAATTTCGGCGTAATTTTAACAAAAATTTATATTTAAATCAAGTAAAATTACTCTTTTTTAAATTTTTGCTATTTTTTAGAATTTAAAAGCCTTTTAAAGCGCATTCAAGCGCAAATTTAGCCCATTTCATTGTAAATAAATTGCGTGTCGCATTGTTTTTGCGCGCCATTTAAAAACAGCGTGCAAAGATTTATGCTTTATCAAAAGGCTTCGCAAGCAATCACACCTTTTCCAAAAACTCAGCCATTATCGTGCGTTCAATACCCCCAAAATTCACGCCTACCTTGCTCTTGTGCGCGCCCACAACTCGCCCTATGCCAAAGATTTTATGTTTTACCAAATCGCCCTTTTTAAAAGGCTCGTTTGCACCTGCCAAGCCTTTTTTTAAGCCCTGCAAATCAAGCTTTTTGCTTAAATTTTCATCTTTTATCCGTTTCATTTCCTCAGGCTCAAAAATCACTTCTAATTCGTTTTCATCTAAAACGCCCGTTTCTCCCAAAAACTTGCTTGTTTCAAGGTTGTAGCTGCGACTTCCGCGATAAAAGCGTGAATTTGTGGTGCTTAAAAAGAGCCGTTTTTTCGCCCGCGTTATCGCCACATAAGCAAGGCGGCGTTCTTCTTCTATGTCGCCGTCCTCGCTGAGTATGGGAAAAAAGCCATCTTCAAGCCCCACGATGAAAACAGCGTCAAATTCAAGCCCCTTGCTCGCGTGTATGCTCATCAAATACACACACTCGCCCTCCACTTCATCTTGCTCGCTTTGCAAGGAAATTTCGTTTAAAAGCTCGTTTATGCTGGCGATTTCGCCCTTATCAGCCCTTTCTTTGACATTTGCGTAAAACTCATCTATGTTTCGCACGCGCTCATCGCCGTCCGTGCTGTCTTTGTAAAAATCTTTGAGTTTGATTAACCTTTCAAATTCATCAAGCAACAAGCGCAAATCATCGATTTGGCTAAGCTGCATTATCGCGTTTGTGAAAGTTGCCATTTCTTTGTCAAGTTTTGCGCTAAAAAATTTCGTTCCTTGCAGGGTGCAAAGTGTCTCAAAGAGTGGCAAATTCAGCTCTTTTGCCTTGATTTGGAGTTTTTTAAAACTCGTTTCGCCAAAGGCGCGTTTGGGTTTGTTGATGATTCGTTTTAGCGAAAAATCATCGTTGTGATTAAGCAAAAAGCGCAAATAAGCGATGATGTCTTTTATCTCAGCGCGCTCATAAAAACGCATTCCGCTTAAAATTTTAAAAGGAAGTTGCGCTTTCATCAGTGCTTCTTCAAGGGCGCGAGAAAGGGCATTTACGCGGTATAAAATGGCGATTTCACTAGGCTTTATGCCCTCTTTTAAAAGCCCTTTTATCGCCACGCAAACCTTTTGACTTTCATCTTTTTCATCATAGCTTTGCAAAAGCTCTATGTCTTGCCCTGTTTCTTTGGTAGAAATGAGTGTTTTGCCAAGCCTTTTTTTATTATGCTCGATGAGAGAATTTGCAGCGTCAAGTATCAAACTTGTCGAGCGGTAGTTTTGTTCGAGTTTGACGAGTTTGACATTGTGAAATTGTTTTTGAAAATTTAAGATATTTTCTATTTTTGCCCCACGCCAAGCGTAAATGCTTTGGTCATCATCGCCTACCACAGCGATATTTTCGTGAGTGGTGCAAAGTTTTTGTAGAATTTGAAATTGTAATTCGTTCGTGTCTTGATACTCATCAACCATTATGTAGCGGTATTTTGCGCTTTGTTCTTTGGCGAAATTTTCATCAGCGTTTAAAATGTTATATGAAAGCAAAAGCAAGTCGTCAAAATCCACGAAATTCAGGCGCAAAAGCATTTCTTGGTAGGCTTTGTAATACCTTGCTATTTTTTGGTATTTTTCGCGCTCAAAACCCTGTATAAAATCAAGCTCTTTAAAAGCGTCCTCTACGCTTGCAAGCTCGTTTTTGTAGGCTGAAATGTGATTTAAGATAGTAGAAACGCTTAATTTTTCATCATCATTTAATAAATTTTTAAGAATTTTTTTCGCATCGTCCGTGTCAATCACCACAAAATCATTCTTTCGCCCAAGCCTTTCAATGTAAAGGCGCAAAAACATAAGCCCAAATTTATGAAAAGTGCAAAGCAAGGGGTTTTGCCCCGCATTGTGCGTGAGTAAATTCAAAGCCCGCGTTCTCATCACGCTCGCGGCTTTGTTGGTGAAAGTAAGCGTGAGCGTGTTTGTCGCGGGAATGCCCACTTCATCGATGAGATAAGCAAGTCGCGTGGTGATGGTTTTGGTTTTGCCGCTGCCCGCACCTGCTAAAATCAGCATAGCCCCATCTATGTGGGCGGCTGCTTCTTGCTGAGCCTTGTTTAATCCCGCGAAAATACTCATTTTTTAAGGCTGTCTTTGTTTTTGGGGTTGTTTAAAAAGATATTCATCGAATTTTGCGCGCTTTTTTTCTCGCCGCCTTGATAAAAGCTAAAATTCACAAAAATAATGTCGTTTTCAACCTGAATTTGCGTTATCGCGCCCAAATCCACGCTCACAAAAGTGGCAAAGTCATTTGGTCCAAAACCCGCGTGGAAAGTCATCTTAAATTTATCAAGCTCAATGCTCTCAAAGGTATAACCAGCCAGCACAAACAGCACCAAAGGGTTTTTGCTTGGGTCTAAGTCCTTTGGCAACTGCGGCTCATAGCTGCAAAATTTGGTATTTGCCACAATGCTAAATTCGATTTTAAGCTCCATAAGCCTTGAAATAATCTCATAACAATGTCCTTGCATAAGGCTTATAAAGCCCTTGTCTTTAAGAATTTTTTCTATCATTTTCGCCCCTTTTTGCCCACATATACTAGCATAAATTTTTTAACCAAACAAGCACAAAAGGCGAATTTAAAGGCTTATTTCAGCCTCAAAAACTCGCTTACTAGCTTTTCTATCTCTTTTATGCCAAGCTGCCAAAAATTTTTATCCTCTATGTCAAAGCCAAAAAGCCCCACAAGCTCTTTTGGGCTTTTGCTGCCGCCAAGGCTTAGCATTTGTAAGTAGCGCGCCTTAAAGTCCTTGCACTCGCCGCTTTTATAAAGCCCGTAAAGTGCCAGCACAAGTAGCTGCGCGTAAGCATAAGCGTAGCAGTAAAAGGGCGTGTGGATAAAGTGCGGTATATAGCTCCACCAAAGCCTATAATGCGGGCTTAGCTTGACGCTTTCGCCAAACATTTTTTTGCTCTCTTTAAGCCAAATTTCGCCAAATTCAGCCTCGCTAAGCTCGCCCTTGTGCGCGTGAATTTCGCGCTCAAAGGTTGTGAAATTGATTTGCCTGTAAAGCGTGGCAAAAATGTCCTCTAATTTCGCCGCATAAAGCCCGATAAGCTCGTCTTTTTTAAGCTCATTTTTCATATAGTCAAAAACAAGCATTTCAGCAAAGACAGAAGCCGTCTCAGCTGTGGTGAGTGGGGTATCTTGGTTTAAAAAACTCACCTTGTAGCTTAAATTTTGATGAATAGCGTGTCCTAGCTCGTGTGCTAGGGTAAATAAATCTCGCCTGCGCCCCGTGAAATTCAGCATCACAAAGGGGTGCGCATCGCTTGTAGCGGAGTGCGAAAACGCCCCGCCTTGCTTGTTTGCGCTTGGATACACATCAACCCAGCCATTTTCAAACGCCCTTTTAGCCGTGCTTGCAAACTCACTTGAAAAGGCTTCAAAGGCTTTAAGCACGATTTTTTGGGCTTTTGGATACTCTATGCTTATGTCCTTGCCAACAGGCGCATATCTGTCATAATTTTTAAGCGTTTTAAGCCCTAAAATTCGCTTTTTGCGCTCGTAAAAGGTGCTGACAAGATGAAAGTTTTTTTCAGTCGTTTCGATGAGCGAATCCACGCTCGTGCGTGAAATTTGGTTGCTTATGTGGCGCGCTTCTTCGGCGTTTGCGTATCCTCGCAGCTCATCAAGGCTCTTGCGCTCGGCTTTTATCATATTAAAAATGTAGCTAAGAAGTGGGACATTTTTTTTCAAAACCTTGCTAAACGCCTTTGCAGCGGCTTTTCTTTCCTTTCTGTTTGCGCTGTAAAGTTTGCTTAAAATCTCTTCTTCGCTCAAAATTTCGTCCCTAAAAGGCACTTTTATGCGGCTCATCGTTTCATCAAAAAGCCGCCCAAAAGCACTTGCGCCCGTGCTTGACATAAAGAGCAAGATGCGTTCTTCTTTTTGGCTTAAATTATGCTTTTTGTTTTTGATGAGATTATGCAGGTAAAACTCATAATCAGCGCACTCTTTGATGAGCATTTGCGCCTTGTTTTGGCTGATTTGGCAAAATTCTAGCTCGAAAAAAAGCAGATTTTCCTCCGTTTTTTTGCACTCGTTTTCAAATTTCGCATACAAAGCGCCATTTGCCGTGTCCTTTGCAAAGCGCAAATACGCATAGCTCATCACTTTGGCAACGCCACAAGCAATTTGCTCGAACTCTTTTAAGGCGTTTAAAAACTCCACGCTTTTAAGCTCGCTCAGCTTGTTTTCATAAATGCCCCTAAATTTCTTTGAATGCTCTTGCAAAGCCTGCAAATACGCACTCGCACTTCTTTCATTCTCAAACAAATCCTTTAAATTCCACTGCATTTTGCGTCCTTTTTGATTAAAATTTGTTGTGAAGTATAGCAAATTTAGCTTAAAATTTAAGAACGCACTAAATTTAAAAAGAAAGTGAATTTACGCTTTTATATCCACTTTTTCTATGTTTGTTATGTTTGCGCTTTTTTTAGCGTTTTCTCGTTGTCGTTCAAGGGCTTTTTGGGTTTGTTCTTTTAGACGAATGATAATTTCTTCAAGCATTTGCGCAATAGGGTCTTTGTAGCTTTCAAGCTTTGCTTTGCTCTTTTTATTGTTTTCTATGTCTTTAAGAAGCGAGTCTTCGCCCTCGCCAAAAGACAAAGGCTTGTTTAAATCGACATTCACAAGCCATTCGCCCTTTTCAGCTTTGAAATTTAGCATATCGGCATAACTCATTGTTTTATCATAGCCTTGTTTTTTGCCGTTTGAGCTTGTTTCACCCTCTGCTGTGTGTAAATTTTCATTCAAAATGCCGATTAAAAGCCCACCTTTTGAGATAGTGCCGTCAGCATTTGTGTATTTGCTCGCTGTTGTCGCCCATTGACTGCCCCCGATTTCCGCACTTTCTTTGCCACCATAAGCATTGTTGAAAATGTCCGTAGCGGGCTTTGTGCTTGTTGGATTATAAAACAAATCGCTTATGCCTTCGCGGTTTTTTCGCCCTTGCTTGTAGTCAAAGCGTTGTGTCGCATCATTTAGCTCGAAAATCGTATTATAAACCTTTGAGACTTTTAAATTTTGCATATTGTATTCATAGCCTTGCGGAAACTGCGCTATCTCGTCTTTGCTAAAACTGCTTTTTGAATTTAAAATGTCTTCGCCCACGACTTGCGAAAGGATTTTGTAAGCATTGCCTACGCTTTTGGCTATATCTACACTTCTAAATATCCTTAAAAGGTTGTTTTCATTTGTTTTCATTTTCGCAAAGCTCTCCATAGTGCTAGAATGGATTTTGTAGTCGTTTGGAATGCCTGCTGCTTCGTTGAAATCGCTTGTATAGTAGCCGTCCTTGTCGATACCATAACCCAAACTCGTGCCTACGGCTTGACTTTTGTCGGTAACTAAAAATTTGGCTGAAATTTGGGCGTTTGAGTTGGAATTTGAGTTTAAATTTAGGCTTGAATTTGTGCTTAAACTTGAATTTTGGGTTGAATTTGTGGCTGAATTTATGGTGTTTGTTGAATTTACGCTTGAATTTATTGCGCTTTGTGAATTTGCTTTTGTGTCATCAACGCCCTTAACTCGTGGCTTTAAGTTTGCAAGTGGATTGAAAGAATTTGCGTTAAAATTTATCATACAAAATCCTTTATGTATAAAATGTTAAAAACTATATCGCCCTTTAAGAAAATTTTTAAAGGGCAAACGCGCTTTTGAATTTTTGCTCAAACCTCACTCATTCTCCAAAATCAGCTTTTTGAGTGCTGCCATTCTTATGGCAACGCCGTGTTTGACTTGCTTTAAAACGAGCGAACGCTTATCAGCAAGCACTTCATCGCTTATGTCTATGTTTCTATGCACGGGTCCTGGGTGCAAGATGATGACTTTTTTGTCCTTTATGCGCTCTTTGGTGATACAAAAATCGCTTGCATAATCTTTGAGCGAGCCATACATTTGCGTTTCGTGGCGTTCGGTTTGAGTGCGAAGGCTCATTATAATGTCGGCTTGTTCTATGCCCTCATCGAGCCTGTGGCACTTTGGCAAATCTACCTTTGGCATAAAATGCGGCGGGGCGACAAGCACGACTTTTATCCCAAAACGCGCTAAAAGCTCGATATTTGAAGCCGCAACGCGTGAATTTTTTATGTCTCCAACGATGATGAGCGTTTTGCCCACAATGTCGCCTTTGAAGTGCTTTTTTATGGTAAATAAATCAAGCAAGGCTTGCGTGGGGTGAGCGTGCTTGCCATCCCCGCCGTTTAGCACAGGGCAATGCACATATTTAGCGAGCTTTAAAGGCACACCACTTCTTGCGTGGCGCATCACAATCGCGCTTGGTCCCATCGCGTCTAAATTTGCAGCCGTATCATAAAGCGTCTCGCCCTTGCTTGATGAACTGCGCGACACATCAAGGCGCAAAACCTTTGCGTCAAGCCGTTTAGCCGCCGTTTCAAACGATGAAAGCGTGCGCGTGGAGTTTTCAAAAAAGATAGTCGTTACGCTTTTGCCTTTAAGCAAATCGCGCGGCTTTTCGTCCAAAAAGCTTTCAGCATCTTTGAAAAGTGCCAAAACTTCATCGTTTGCCAAGTCCCTAGTGGTGATTAAGTGCCTCATTTATGTCCCCTTTTGAACTCATATTGTAGCAAAGTTAAGCTTAAAATTGCAATTTAAAGGCGAAATTTAGCAAGATAATCACCAAAACACTACTCCGCACTGAGATAATACCCCGTGTATGAGCCTGTTTTTTTGTGTTCTTTTGCAAGTTTGGCGACATTGCCGCAAGCGATGATTTTACCGCCTTTTACGCCTCCATCTGGTCCCATATCGATGATATAATCAGCGTTTTTAATGACATCTAAATTATGCTCTATCACAAACACCGAATTTCCAAGCTCCACAAGGTGTTGTAGCACCAAGATGAGTTTATTAACATCTTCAAAATGCAGTCCCGTAGTCGGCTCATCAAGGATATACAGCGTTTTGCCCGTGTCTGTGCGGCTTAATTCTTTGGCTAGCTTTATGCGCTGAGCCTCGCCACCGCTTAAAGTCGTGGCGTTTTGCCCCAAAGTGAGATAATCAAGCCCAACTTTTACAAGCGTGTCAAGTTTTTGGCGGATTTTAGGCACGCTGGCGAAAAACTCGCTCGCCTCCAAAATGCTCATCGCTAAAATGTCAGCTATGCTCTTGCCCTTGTAGCGGATTTTAAGCGTGGCTTCGTTGTAGCGTTTGCCCTTGCACGCATCGCAAACTACCATTACATCGGGCAAAAAGTGCATTTCTATCTTTATCTCGCCGTCCCCTTGACACTTCTCGCAACGCCCGCCCTTGACATTAAAGCTAAAACGCCCAGCCTTGTAGCCTTGCATTTTGGCTTCTTTTGTCTCTGCAAAAAGGTTGCGAATCTCGTCCATTGCGCCTGTGTAAGTGGCTGGGTTGGAGCGCGGGGTTCGTCCTATGGGGCTTTGGTCTAGGTAAATCACCTTGTCAAGCTGCTCCAAGCCCTCTATTTGCACGCCTCCAACCTTTTTGATTTTTTTGGCGCGGTTGAGTTCTTCTTGCGCAAAAGGCAACAAGGTTTGCAAGATGAGCGAGCTTTTGCCAGAGCCTGACACGCCTGTGATAGCGACAAGGTTTTTTAAGGGAAATTTGGCGTTTAAATTTACAATGTTATTCACGCTTACATTTTTAAGCGCAAGCCAGTCCTTTTGGGGTCTGTTTTGTTGGTGATTTATGTTTTTTTTGTGCGTAAGATACAAGGCGGTTTCGCTACCGCTTTTTATTAGCTTGTCGTAAGTGCCTGCAAATACAACCTCTCCGCCGAATTTACCCGCCTTTGGTCCTATATCTACGATAAAATCCGCCTCTTGTATCGTCTTTTTGTCGTGTTCTACGACAATCAGCGTGTTGCCTTTGGCTTGCAAATTCCGCAGAGTTTTGATGAGCTTTTCCGTGTCGCGCTCGTGCAGTCCTATGCTAGGCTCGTCTAAAACATACATTACACCGCTCAAACCGCTACCGATTTGCGAAGCGATGCGAATTCTTTGCGCCTCGCCGCCGCTTATCGTGCGCGCATCTCGCCCCAAAGATAAATACCCAAGCCCCACATCAAAAAGAAAAAAAAGCCTCTCGTTGATTTCCTTTAAAATAGGCGTTGCGATGAGTTTTTGCTGCTCTGTGAGATAGCTAAAATTTGCTGAATTTGAAAAGAATTTCGTGCAGTCCTCGATACTCATTTGCAAAATCTCACCCAAGCCCTTGTTCGCCACCTTTACCGCAAGGCTTTGTGGGCGCAAGCGGTGTCCCTCGCAGGCACTACACACCTTTTCGCTCATATAATTTTCCAAGTCCTTTTCGTCTTTAAGCATATCATAAGCAAGTTTTACAACGCCCTCAAAACTTTTGTTTATGCGGTGTCTTTTCCACAAAAAGCTGATTTGTTTGGAGTTGCCGTATAAAACTAACCGCTGTTCGTCCTCATTTAGCTCGCAAAAGGGCTTTTTAATGCTTATACCATTTTGCTCGCAAAAGGCGCACAAAAATTTATAATAATAACTCTTGTTAAAGCCATACATAGTCTTTACCGCGCCATTTTCTACGCTCAAAGCCTCATCAATAAGCCTTTTCATATCAAGCGTGTAGCGAATGCCTAGCCCATCGCACTCTTCGCAGGCTCCCTTTGGTGAGTTGAACGAAAAACTCAAAGGTTCAAGGGGCAAAAATGAAATTTTGCAATCAAAACAAGCATTATGCTCGCTGTAATGAAAATGCTTTGCAATGCCTAGCTCATCGGCGTTTAACACCTCTACTTCAAGCTCGCCAAAACTTTCTTCAAGCCCCTTTTCCACATCACTAGCTAGGCGGTTTAGCAAGTCTTCTTTGATTTCAAGCCTGTCGATGACAAGTTTTATGGTGTGTTTTTTGGTTTTCGCAAGCTCGATTTCCTCATCAAGTCGCACCATAACCCCGTCAATCTGCGCCCTGACATAGCCCTTAGCCAGCAAACTTTCTATCATATCCGTGAATGTGCCTTTTTTTTCGCGCACCAACGGGGCTGTGATGATGATTTTTGCGCCAACGGGTAGCTTTAAAATCTCGCTTACTATGTCGCTTGAATTCATACTTGATATGATTTTACCGCACTTGTGGCAGTGCTGAATGCCAACTCTTGCGTATAAAAGGCGCAAATAATCATAAATTTCAGTTATCGTTCCCACGGTGGAGCGTGGATTTTTGGAAGTTGTCTTTTGGTCTATGGCGATGGCTGGGGTTAAACCCTCTATTTTATCGACATCTGGTTTGCCTACCTTGTCTAAAAACTGCCTTGCATAAGCACTCAAACTTTCTATATATCGCCTTTGTCCCTCCGCATAGAGCGTAGAAAAAGCCAGCGTGCTTTTGCCTGAACCTGAAAGCCCCGTGAAAACGACAAGCTGATTTTTAGGGATTTCAAGCCTTATGTTTTTGAGATTGTTCTCTCTTGCCCCGATGATTTTAATGCTCTCATTTACCATATTTCCGCCTTTCAAGCAGCCCAAATTTTTCGCGCTAAGCCCACAGCTGTCATTACGATAGAAAAGCTATACACGCACAAAAGTGCTATGCGGTGGGAGTTGAGTTTCATTTTTTCGACTATTTTTATGCCGATGAAAACGCCCAAAAGCGAGCCAAGCCCCACGCTCACGCCATTTTGAATCACACTTTCATCGATAACGCCCTCTCTGTAAAAGGACAAGCTACCAGAAACGCTTGCAAAAATCACAAAAAAGAGTGCCAAACGCGTAACTTGCTTGCTGTCATAGCCCAAAAAATACCCTAAAATCGGCGCGATGAGTAGTCCTCCGCCTATGCCAAGTGAAATCGCAAAAACG
This sequence comes from uncultured Campylobacter sp., assembly GCA_934728065.1. Taxonomy (GTDB): domain Bacteria; phylum Campylobacterota; class Campylobacteria; order Campylobacterales; family Campylobacteraceae; genus Campylobacter_D. The sequence goes on along the minus strand of CAKVDW010000001.1, from coordinate 22,308 downwards.
CCCGTGAAAGCCCCAGCGCACACGAGTATGAGCTGTTTGGTGAGCTTGCTTTTTTGACTTTGAACCACGACATTTTTCACGCCAAAGAAGTATTTGAGAAAAAATACAATGCTAACGCCCAAAAACACGGCTGTAAGCGTAATGTCAGAAAACAAATTCACCACTATACCGCTAAAACTAGCCCCGATAAGCCCGCCAAAGCCCACGAAAAGCCCGTCTTTGAGATTGAGATTTTTTTTCTTGTAGTTAAGATACGAGCCAAATACCGATGAGAAAATCATCTGCACGACACTCATCGCTATGGCGTGGTGTGAGCTTATGCCAAAAGCCAGCGCAAAAGGCACAATAACCATACCTCCACCTATACCAAACAGCCCAGAAGTAATGCCTGAAACGATACCGATAAGCGCGTAGGGAAGTTGTGAAAGCAAAAATTCCATAATCTATCCCAAAAGCTATGCTTTTACTTATCCCTTAAATTAAGCTCAGAGATGATTTTAGTATAACTTGGATAATCTTTGCGTTTAAGATAAGCTAAAAGTCTTTTTCTTTGTCCTACAAGCTTTAAAAGCCCTAGACGAGATGAAAAATCTTTCTTATAAATTTTAAGATGCTCAGTAAGCTCACTTATGCGTGCGCTCAATAAAGCAACTTGCACCTGTGTAGAACCTGTGTCATTTTCTTTTCTAGCGAATTTCGCAACTATGGCAGCTTTTTTAGCCGAATCCAAAGCCATTTTAGACCTCCTGATTGGTATTTTTATGATTTTAAAAGGGTTATTATAGCAAAAAAAATAAATTTATAATTAAAATAATGTGAAAATTCTTAAATTTAAGTATTTTTGCTATAATGCAATGCAAAAAGAGATTATGCAAATGAAAACTTTAACTATCATTGACACTTTTGGCTTTTTTTTTAGGCTTTTTTACGCTTTAAAGGGCTTTACGACAAGCACAGGCAAGCCTAGCGGTATGGTTGCTGGCTTTGCGAACTTTATTTACAGCCTAAAAAACGAGTTTAGCAGTGATTATCTCATCTTTGCGCTTGATAGCAAGGGCAAAACCTTTCGCAGCGAGATAGATACAAGCTATAAAGCCAACCGCCAAGCTGCGCCTGATGAGCTTTTGGAGCAAATTCCTGTTTGCATTGAGATGATTAAAAAAATGGGCTTTTGCGCCTACTCACAAGAGGGCTATGAAGCCGATGATATCATCGCTTCTGTGGTGAAATTTTGCGAGGACAAGGACATTTTCGTGCGTATCATCACGCAGGATAAGGACTTGTATCAGCTCATAAAAGACGGCAAGGTAAGCATTTACAGCCCTATTTCAAAAAACGACTACAACGAGGCTGGTTGTTTGGAAAAATACGGCGTGAAACCCGCTCAAATCAAAGATTTTCTAGCACTTTGCGGCGACACGGCTGACAATATACCCGGTGTAAAGGGCATAGGCGCAAAGGGAGCTAAAACTCTGCTTGATGAATTCGGCTCTTTGGAGGGCATTTATGAGAATTTGCCCCTTGTTCGCAACGAGCGCACGAAAAATTTACTCATCGATGGCAAAGATAACGCCTTTTTGAGTAAAAAACTCACTTCACTTTACGATGAATTAGACATTTCCTTTCTTTTTACGCAAGCAAACTACGATAAAGCCGAGCCTTTGCTTGAAGTGCTTGACATTTTGCAAGAGTATGAGCTGAATTTGTTACTTAAAAAGCTCAAATCCGCCCCGCAAAATATGGATAAAAATTTAGGCTTTAAAGCCACGCTTATTACCGATGAAAACGAGCTTTTTGAGCTTTTAAAAGGGCTTGATGAGAGCAAAATCATCGCCTTTGACACAGAAACGACAGGACTTGAAAAAAACGCTGAGATAGTAGGATTTAGCTTTGCATTAAACGAGCAAGAAGCCTACTATGTGCCTTTGGCGCACAGCTATCTTGGCGCGCCACAGCAGCTTTCAAAAGAGAGTGCAAAACGCGCTATAAAGATGATTTATGATGGTTTTGTTGTGGGACATAATCTTAAATTTGACTTTAAAATCATCGAAAACAACTTTGACTTAAAAGCGCCCGCAAACTACGCTGACACGATGATTTTAGCGTGGCTTTATGAGCCGAGCAAGCGCGTAAATATGGACGATTTAGCCAAAAGGCTTTTTGAGTATGAAACCATAAAATTCGAGCAAGTCGTGCCAAAGGGGGCAAATTTCTCCGCACTATCCCTTGAAAATGCCGCTAAATACGCCGCTGAGGACGCTTATATCACTTTGAGATTTTATTTGTATTTTCTTAAAAATTTAGACTCAAACTTGCTTGAACTCGCCAAAAGGCTTGAATTTCCTTTTATAAAGGTGATTATGAGTATGGAAAATGGGGGAATTCATTTAGATACTCAGCGTTTAAGCGCACTTATACAAGAGTTTTCAAAGGACATAAAGGCTTTGAGCGATGAAATTTACGCCCTTACAGCTGAGAAATTCAACCTAAATTCACCCAAACAAGTGGGCGATGTGCTGTTTGTAAAACTTGGCTTACCAAGTGGCAAAAAGGGCAAAAGCGGCGTGTTTTCGACTGATGAAAAGGTGCTAAAAGAGCTTGTAGATAAGCACCCTGTGGCACAAAAACTGCTTGATTATAGAGAGCTTGCAAAGCTTTATTCTACCTACTGCGAACCGCTTTTAAAGCTTGCTCAAAATGATGAAAATTCACGCATTTACTCAAATTTTATGCAAACAGGCACGGCAACGGGCAGATTAGCCAGCAAAGACCCAAATTTGCAAAATATCCCAGCTCACGGACAATACGCCAAAGCCTACAAATCCTGCTTTACAGCCCGTGAAGGACATAGCTTTTTAAGCCTTGATTACTCGCAGATTGAGCTGAGAATGCTTGCTCATTTTAGCGAAGATGAAAAGCTGCTTAAAGCCTTTGCTGATGATGAGGACATTCACGCGCGCACGGCTGTGATGATATTTGGAGAAAGCAACTATGAAACGCGCAGCATAGCCAAAAGCATAAATTTCGGGCTGATTTACGGAATGGGCTATAAAACTTTAAGCCAAAATTTAAAAATAGAAGCAAATTTAGCCAAAAGCTACATAGAGCGGTATTTTGCGAATTTTACGAGCATTAAGGATTATTTTGAGCGCGTGAAAGAAAGCGCAAGGCAAAATGGCTTTATCAGCACGCTTTTGGGGCGAAAGCGATACTTTGACTTTAACACCGCAAGCCCTATGATAAAGGCAAGCTATGAAAGAGAAAGCGTAAATAGCATTTTGCAAGGCTCAGCGGCTGACATTATAAAGCTTGCTATGCTTGAAATTTATCCGCATTTAGATGAGGGGCAAAAACTCATCTTGCAAATCCACGATGAGTTAATTTTTGAAATAAAAGATGAAAAACTTGAAAATTTTACCACAATTATACAAAACATTATGCAAAATGTGGTAAAATTAAAAGTTAAGTTAAAAACAAGCTCAACAGTAGCGAAAAATTGGGGTGAGTTAAAATAAAGGAGAAAAAATGGACTTAACCACGATACTTGGAATGATTTTGGCAACCGCAAGTATATCTGTGGGCGATATTATGGAGGGCGGAAACCCCTTGCATGTTCTCCATGTAAGCTCTTTGCTTATTGTGATACCAACAGCTGGTTTTTGTGCGATGACAGCTACTCACAAAAGTGCAGTAAAAGCTGCTTACAAAGAACTTAAAATCGCTTTTACGGGCGCAAAGACAAATCTACCTGAACGAATAGCACAACTTGTGGATTTTTCAACCATAGCAAGAAGAGATGGGCTTTTGGCGCTTGAAGGAAAGACAGCAGAAATAGAAAATGAGTTTTTAAAAAGTGCTTTGATGATGCTTGTTGATGGCAAAAGTTTTGAGGAAATTAAAGACACTATGGAAATTCAAACTGAGGAACTTGAGGAGCATTACAAAGAAGCGGCTGAATATTGGATTCGCTTTGGCGAAACTTGCCCGACAATGGGACTTGTTGGAGCGGTTATGGGGCTTATGCTTGCGCTACAAAAGCTTGACAATCCACAAGAAATGGCTTTGGGTATTGCGGGAGCATTTACCGCGACGGTTACGGGGATTTTTGGTTGTTATGCACTTTTTGCACCTTGGGGAAACAAGATGAAAGCAAATGGTATGGAGCTTGTGAAGGAACAAAGGGTCATTACTGAGGGTATTAAGAGTATAGCTGAGGGTGCAAATCCTAGAGATTTGGAAGCCAAGCTCTTTAATTTCTTGCCACACGGGGCAATAAAAATCTCGCAATTTGACAAGTAAAATTAAGTGATTGAGAAAAGGATAGAATTTGGCAAAACACAAGTGTCCTGAATGTCCAGCTGGCGAAAAATGGGCTGTGCCTTATGCGGACTTTTTGTCGCTTTTACTTGCTCTTTTTATCGCACTTTGGGCGATAAGTGAGAGCAATCCCTCAAAGGTAGAAGCTTTAAAGACCGAATTTATTAAAATCTTTGACTACACTCCAAGTCAAACTGTTGAGCAAGAAAGTCCTAATCAACAGCGTTTTAAAGGAGCATCTCAAAGACCACAAGAAGAACTTGAGGCGTTAAAGAGCCTTACTGCAGCTCAACAACAAATGATTCAACAACTTAGAATGGCGCTTGACCAAAGTGAAAATCAAGTAGCTTTGCAGCTTCCAGCAAGGGTTGAATTTGAAAGAGGCAAGGCTGAGATTAAGTCAAATGATGTGCAAGATTTTTTAAAATATATGGTAGAGTTTTCTTTAAGATTGCCGCCTAAGGTGCAAATAGAAATCAGAGGCTACACAGACAACAGCGACACAGCCGTAAATAGCTTTAATTTAGGCTATGAACGCGCTAAAAATGTGGCTGAGTATTTCATCAACGGCGGTGTAAGCGTTAAGAATATAAGCATAAAGAGCTATGGCTTAAACTCGCCTTTAGAAAATAACGATGCAAGCTCTATAAAAAATAACAGGGCTGAAATTTTTTATAAGATTGACACCACAGATGAGCAAACTCAACAATCAGTGCTTGATAGCATAAATCAGTTTGAAAATACTAATCAATAGACTACTGCTTTAAGCGACTTGCAAATTTTTGTTTATTAGAGGTATAAACAAAGCTTAAAACCTCAGCAACAGCTCTAAAAAGCTCTCTTGGGATAAGTTCGCCAACTTCGCAACTCTTATAAAGTTCTCTTGCTAGGCTGGGGTTTTCATAGACTAAAATCTTATTTTCATAAGCAATTTCTTTGATTCTTAAGGCTAAAAAATCCACACCCTTTGCCAAAACCTTTGGAGCAGGCTCTTTTGTATTATCATAACGCAAGGCTATGGCGTAGTGAGTTGGGTTTGTAATGACTACATCAGCTCCAGCGACATCTTGCACCATTCTACGCCTTGCTGCCTCCATTTGCAAACGCCTGATGCGACCTTTAACCTGCGGGTCTCCTTCCATTTGCTTGTATTCATCTTTGATTTCTTGTTTGCTCATTCGTAAAGATTTAAAATATTGAAAACGCACGATGAAAACATCGATGATACCGATGAAAATAAAGGCGATGATAACCACAGCTGCTAAAATAATAGCCTTTTCTTTAAACCAAGCAAGCTGGTCGCCTATGCCAAAAAGCTCGACCTTTGGGAGTTCTGTCATAAACTGAAGCAAGAATATAAGAGCTATACCAAAAACTATGCTAACTTTTAGGACTATTTTGACTGATTCTACAAGCTTTTTTAAAGAAAAAAGATTGCCTAGTCCTTTGATGATGTTGATTTTGTTTAAATCAGGAGTTATAGGTTTTGTTGTAAAAATAAAGCCAAATTGCATTAAATTTCCCAAAACTCCAGCTATCATAATGCTTAAAACTATGGGTAAAAGCATTGTAACCACTTCTATCATTGTCTTTATGGTAATGGCTTGTAGGATTTTTAAGTCAATTTCTACACCTATGAAACTTTGATAATAACGGTATAAACTCATAATTCGTTCAGTAAGAAAGTTTATCATCAAAAGCACTACAACAAAGGCAACGATAAGAGTAGCCACAGCTGCTGCATCTTGGGATTTGGGGACATTGCCATCCCTTCTTGCGTCTTCTATTTTTTTGCCCGTGGGTTCTTCGGTTTTTTCTTGATCTTCTGCTGCCATTTACGCTTACCTTAAGTTTAATGTCGAAATTTTAGCATATTTTGCCCCAAATTAATACTCGAATTTCTTTTTTAAAAATGCTTTTACGCGAGCATTTTTAATGATTTTGGGCTTACAAACGCTTATTTTTAAAAATTTTAATTGAGGATGATTTTTTTTAAGCTCTTTTATGACAAAATGCAAAGAATCTTCTAAAAGCTTAAATTTTTGGCTCTTGTAGGTCTTTTTAAGCCAAGCACACAGCAAAGCATAGTCTAAAAACTCATCGCTTTTAGCGCAAAGCTTAAGCACTATTTTTTGCTTTTTTTCCCTTTCAAAGGGCAAAATGCCGATAATGCAGCTAAATTTAAGCTTGATTTTTATACAACTTTGCATTCTTCTTTAAAAATAAGTCGTTTGATATTAGGTATATGCTTATAAACGATGATAAAGCAAATCACCAAAACAGGCGCGTGAGTGTTGATGCTCATTTCATAATGCAAGGTGAATGCACCGATTAAAAAGGCAATGAGTGCGGACAATGACGCTAAAGAGGAGATTTTAAAAAGCTTTCCAACAATAAACCACACCAAAAGGGCAATAATAAGCTCTAAAGGCAACAGCACAGCCATCACACCAGCACCACTAGCTACGCCCTTGCCACCTTCTAAACAAAGATAAGCAGAAAAACAGTGTCCCAAAACAGCAAAAACGCCGACACTCCAAAGCATATTATCATCAAAGCCAGCAAATTTTAAAACCAAAATGGGCAATGCAGCCTTTAAGAAATCACAAGCAAAGGTTGCCACAGCAAGCTTTTTGGCTAAGGCGGGATTATCTTGCTTAACCACACGCAAGACATTTGTTGCGCCTATACTTTTGCTTCCGCTTTCTTTTATATCAACCTTTGCAAAGCTTTTTGCCAAGATAAGCCCAAAAGGCACAGAGCCTAAAAGATAAGCGCACAAATAAAACATTAAATTTGCATTTGGGTCATCTCTTAAAAATAAATCCTCTAACACAAAAGAAAGTGTGAGCGTTAAAATAACAAAAATGTAAAAATTTGCATCTTCTAAATCAAGCTTTCTAAAAACTCCCACATAAGCACAAAGCCCAGCTAAAGCCCCAAAAGCAAGCTGTGATACCACGCTTTCGTGCGTGCAAGAAACAAATAATAATACAAACGCACCAAGTATGCCAAATATAAAGGATAATTTTTTCACTGTAACTTTCCTTGCTTTTGTTGTTTAAAACTGTCATTATAGCAAAACATAGCAAATGAATTTAAAGGCTTAGTCATTTCTTAAACTTTGCAAGATAAAAACAAAATTTATAAAAAAGACAAGACACAAAAGCTAAATTAATTTGACTTTAAAATATATTTTTGTAAAATTTTAAAAAAGAAAGCAAAAGATGATAAACGGTGAAAGCATAGAACTTAAACAAGATAAAATCAACTTAAAACTTTATAAACAAATTCCGCTAAAATGGCTTAAAGAACACTGTATCTTACCCTTTGATGAAGATGATGAAACGGTATTTGTCGCCTTTGGTAGAGCTTATGAAGATGCTATCTTTGATAAGGCTCAACAATTTTTCAAGCACAAACCGCTCAAATCATTTAAAGCAAAAGAAAGTCAAATTTTAGGCATTTTAAACGAGCTTGAATTAAAAGATAAGATTGAAAATCTTATCAGCGAGCTTAAATTTGAACTTAAGAATTCACAAAATTCTAATGAAAAAACCGCTGTATCAAAGCTTTTTGAATTAATCGTTGAAGTTGGCATTGAAAAAAGAGCAAGCGATATACACATAGAGCCAAATGACAAGGATGCGATGATTCGCTTTCGTGTAGATGGAGTTTTACTTGTATTTCTTGTCCTTGAGCTTGAAATTTATCAAGCTTTAATCTTTTACATAAAGCTTTTGGCTCATCTTAATGTAGCCGAACAAAGAAAAGCTCAAGATGGCAGCTTTTCTTTGATGATGAGTGCGTTAAAATATGACTTTAGAGTTTCTACCTTGCCCTTGCTTTATGGAGAAAGCTTGGTTTTAAGGATTTTAGAACACAAACAAGACTTTTTAAATTTAGACAAATTAGAACTTGATGAGTCTATTTTAAGCAAATTTAAAAAGCAAATTCACGCTCCTTATGGACTTATTTTGCTTACAGGTCCAACAGGTAGTGGAAAATCAACAACCTTATATTCAGCCCTAAATGAAATCAAAAGCACTCAAAAGAAAATTATCACCGCTGAGGACCCCATAGAATACCGCTTGCCTTTAGTGCAACAAATCATTCTTAATGAAAAAGCTGGGCTTGATTTTAACAATGCTTTAAGAACCATTTTAAGACAAGACCCTGACATTATCGTCATCGGCGAAATTCGCGATGAGGAAAGTCTTGACATTGCGCTAAAAGCTTCTCTTACAGGGCATTTAGTCTTTTCCACACTTCACACTAATGATGCCATTTCAGCGATAACCAGAATGCTTGATATGAAAGCAAAGGATTATTTAATCGCCTCTGCTTTAAGTTTAGTCATAGCCCAAAGACTTGTTCGCAAACTTTGTGAGCATTGTAAAAGAAAAAGTGCAAAACATTACAATGAATTTGAGGGCGATTTTTACGAGGCTGTTGGGTGTGAGCTTTGCAAGATGAATGGATATTTTGGACGAGAAATGGTAAGTGAGTTTTTGTTTATTGATGAAGAAATTGCAGAACTCATACGAACTAATGCAAAAACAAGTGAAATTTTATCTTACGCAAGGAAAAAAGGCTTTAAAACTATGTTTGAAGTTGGTTTGCAAAGGGCAAGAGAGGGTAAAACAAGCATTGATGAACTTTTAAGGGTTATTAAATGAAAAAATATCAAATTTTTTCTCAAAATGGCAACAGCCTCATCATAAAGGCTGAAAATAAATTTATCGCTCAAAACCTTGCTAAAAGTAAAGGGATAAATATAGCTCAAATACAAGAACTACAAAATCGAAACTCTTTCTTTGTTAAAAAACTCAAAAGTGCTGATTTGGCTTTATTTTTTAAAGAGCTTGCCCTACTTTTAGAATCTGGAATAAGTTTGCAACAAGCCTTAGATGAACTTTATCAAAACTACAGTCAAAAACAAATGAAAATCTTTTTAAAAGAACTTAGCACTTCGCTTAAAAGCGGAGTTCATCTTAGCACAGCCTTTGAAAGCAGTGGGTTTTATTTTGATAAAAGTGAATTAGCCCTCATCAAAATGGGTGAAAGCACAGGGGATTTGAGCTTTGTTTTTGGAAAACTTTGCGATTTAAGAGAAAAAAGCTTAGAAAATACCAAAAAACTCAAAAAGGCTTTAAGCTATCCGCTTTTTGTTCTTGCAACCCTTATCATCGCCTTTTGCGCTTTAATGTTCTTTGTTGTGCCTCAATTTAAGGAAATTTTTGATGAATTTGACCTATCTTTGCCTTTTATTACGCGCTTTATGCTTGATACTTATGAATTTTTATATAGCTTTTATCCTCTTATTTTATTTATTTTGGGTTTTGTAGCATTAAGCTTATTTTTACTTTACAAAAATCATCATTTTGCTTATCTTGTAGATAAATTTGTCTTAAAACTTCCCTTAGCTGGAAAAATCATCTTTTATCATCAAAACATTCGCTTTTTTCTTGTCTTTTCCATACTCATCAAAAGCGGAGTAACCGTTTCAAAGGCTTTAAAACTAGCTCAATCAAGCTTTGATAATATTTACCTAAAGCAAAAATGCCAAAAAATAGCCGAATTTTGCGAACAAGGTTTAAGCCTTGATGAAGCTTTTAAAAAAATTGCCCTGTTTGAAAATATCGTTCTTGGTATGATAAGTGTAGCGATGAAAAGCGCAAAACTTGACCTTATGAGTGAAAAAATTTCTTATTATTATGAGAGCAAGAGTGCTGATTTAACCCAAAGCCTTTTTTCGCTTTTAGAACCTTTGATGACACTTGTGGTGGGCATTTTAGTGCTTTTTCTTGCTCTTGGAATTTTTTTGCCTATGTGGGAACTTAATCAAAGTATTCAATTCTAAATTTTACGCTATTTTAAGGGCTTGAATTTGTAAAAATTTAAAATTTTAAAAAATTTTTATTAATTTTCTTTTAAGAAAGCTAAATATTTACTTAAAAAATGGTATTATTTTAGGTATTTTATTTTCAAGGAACTTATAATGAGAATTTTAGTTATTGAAGAGGACAGCTCTTTAAATAAAAGCTTGGTTAATCATCTTAATCAATGCGGCTACCAAACAGACTCTTCTGAAAATTTCAAGGACGGAGAGTATTTTGTCGGTATTAGACATTATGATTTAGTGCTTTCAAGCTGGACCTTACCTGATGGAGATAGTAGCGAGCTTATTGGTATAGTAAAACAAAAATCACCAAGAACCATACTTTTAATACTTTCTTCTAAAAACGACAAACAAAGTGAAATCAAAGCTTTAAAGTTGGGTGCTGATGATTATATCAAAAAACCTTTAGACTTTGATGTGCTTTTAGCGCGCATTGAGGCAAGACTTCGCATAGACGGTAGCAACACCATTAAAATCGGTGAGCTTACCATAGACCCTGATGAGGAAAAAATTATTTATAAGGGACACGAGATTGAACTTAAAGGCAAACCTTTTGAAGTGCTGACACATTTAGCAAGACATTCAGACCAAATCGTCTCTAAAGAACAACTGCTTGATGCCATTTGGGAAGAGCCTGAGCTTGTAACTCCAAATGTCATTGAAGTAGCTATCAATCAAATTCGTCAAAAAATGGACAAGCCTTTAAACATTTCGACCATAGAAACCGTGCGCCGCAGGGGCTACCGTTTTTGTTTCCCTGACAAAGCTTAAGTTTTAAGCTTTGCTTTTGGAGCGTAAATGGCAAAAAGAACTGCGATTGTGGATTTGGGTTCAAACTCAGTTCGTTTGGTTATTTTTGAGAAAACTTCAAGATATGCTTTTCACATACTTTGCGAACACAAACGAAAGGTTCGCATAGGTGAAAATGCCTATAATAACGGCAAAGTTTTACAAGAAGAGGCTATGCAAAGAGCTGAGGAAACCTTGTCTTATTTTAAAGAAGTTGCCCTAAAACAAAAGTGCAAAAAAATTCTCATCGTAGGCACTTCAGCCTTAAGAGATGCTCCAAACCGCAACACCTTTATTAAAAATATCAAAAACCGACTCAATTTAAGCATTCGCTGTATAGACGGTAAAACAGAATCTTATTTGGGTGGGCTTGCAGCCTTAAATTTACTCAGCAACATAAAAGACGCCACAACATTAGACATAGGTGGCGGCTCAAGTGAGCTTTGTTTGATTAAAAATGGCAAAATTGCCGACTGCATCTCTTTAGACATTGGAACAGTGAGACTTAAAGAGCTTTTTTACGACAAGGGAAAAGAAAAAGAACTCACAAATTTCTTACAACCCATCCTAGCTCAAATCCCTCCGCATTTTAAAAACGACAAACTCATTGCCATAGGCGGAAGTTTAAGGGCTATTTCGGGTGCGATTATGGAAAGGCGTGCTTATCCTTTGCAGACCTTGCACGAATTTAATTATACAATAGATGATGAAAAAAACTTTATCCAAGAAATTATCAATGCGCCTTATGAACTTTTGGGGGATTATTATATCAAAAAAGACCGTTTTGATACCATTAAAGAGGGGGCTTTGATTTTCTTAAATGTAGCCCAAAAGCTAGAAAGCAAGGAAATTATCACTAGTGGGGTTGGCATTAGAGAAGGCGTATATCTTAACGATATATTGCCTATCAGCAAAAGATTTCCAGCTAATTTTAACCCAAGTATCAAGTCCTTGCAAGATAGATTTTTACCTAAGGTAAAAAATAAAATTCCACTTTATGCCACTCAACTTTTTGACGAGCTTGTCAGCATTCACGGCTTAGAAAGCTCATATAAAACAAGTCTTATTAACGCTGCTAAACTTTGTGAAATAGGCTCGTATTTGGATTTTTATTATGCAAATGACCACAGTGCTTATTTTATACTCAATGCGCTTAATTACAACTTCTCACACCAAGAAAAAATCCTAGTCGCTTCTATCATTAAGCTAGAAGGACGCAAAATCGCTCCTTTCATCGAGCCTTATAAGGATTTATTGCCCGATGAGGATATCTTATTGTGGTTAAGCTTTATACTAGCCATATCAAAGCTTTTGGCGCAAAATTACTGTGGAGATGAAAAGCTTGAATTTAACTACAATGACAATATTCTTTACATTTACAGCAAAAACTCACTCAACATAGCCAAAGAAGCCCTAAAAAAGATAGTTTTACCTCAAAGTCTAGCCCTTGCTTTCAACCAAAAGCCTTAAATTTAAGGGACAAATATTTCAAAATAGCTTATAAATTAAACAGTCAAATTACAAGGACTTATCTTTATCGCTTTGAATGAGCCTTTGCAGTCTTTGTTTATTTTCCTCAAAAAAATTCTCAAAACTCTTTTCCTCTTTTTTTTGAGCAGGCTTTTTAGGGGCTTTAATGCTTTGTTCAGCTTGTATTTCTATGGTATCAAGGACTATGTTAGAATTTCCTATTATCATCACAAACCGTTTTGAGCCGTATTCTAAAATGATGAATTGATTGTGTCGGTCTAAGGGGCGTTGAAAGATGATTCTTAAATCCCTGCTTTCAAATTTGCCCCTTCTCATCACCTGACGGTTAAACCACCAAAGCACAATAAGCAACAAAAATAAAACCACAATAACAATAATATAATTTGTATAATCAAAGCCCTCAAAATTTGAGCCTTTAACCTGTAAATCCTGCTGTTTTATTTCAGCAACAGCACCTTTGGGTAAAGCTCTTATCATAAAGCCTGTATTATCGTTAATGGGCTTTGAACTTATATCCACATCGCTTTTTACTTTAAGTTCTATGGTTGTTTTATTTTGTTCTGGTAAAATCAATATTCTAGTTATCAAATCAGAATCTAAGTCTCTTTGCTCTTTTTTAAAGTAAGTAACGCCATTTAAGCTTATCCAAACAGATTCATTGTTTCTTTTTGGCTCTATCTTACCGTTATAAGCACCGTCAAAAGAAAGAGTGATATTTAAGGCATTTTTATCCTCATCATTAATTTGATATGTGATGAGCTTTAAAGCAAAAAGTGGCACAGCCAAAAAAAACAAAAAACAAATTCTCATTACACTTCTTTTTTAAAGTATTGAAGCACTGTTTTAGAGTCTAAAATTTCATTGATACGAATGGCTAAATTTCTTTCATACACCATAACTTCACCCTTGCCAAAAATTCGTCCATTAATGTAAAGCTCCACACTTTCTCCAGCTGGTTTTTCAAGGTCTATAACAGAACCTACCTCTAATCTCAACAAATTTGCCACAGTCATCGTAGTCGTGCCAAGCTCGCTCACAAATTCAACATTAATATCTAATATATCCTCATAGGTCTCAATGAGACCCATATGGTTGCCATATTCGTTTAATTGCTCACTCATCTTTTTTATAGCCTATTCTAAACGAAGAACCTTCAATATCGAAAGTCGCGGATTTATCAAGTTTAAAATGGGCAAAATCAACCCTGCCCAAATACTCAGGTATGCCAAGAGAAAACTCATCGCCTTTTTTTTCATTTAATTTCATCTTTGCGTGTCCTACGATTTCATTTGCAAATTCTTTAGACAAATCACACCAATCATCCTCACTCAAAGTAACATTTTTCAAAAACACATTGCGGTATTTTTCAAAAATCTCTTTTGGAAAAAAAAGATAAAAGTTAAATTCTCCATCATTTTTGCTGTTTAATGAAATCGAAGAACCATAAAGCTCCCCTTCTATTTTATCTGTTTTTTTAAGCTTGTTTTTTAAAATGTTTTCAAAAAAATGCTTTACAGATTGTTCCACAACTTCAAACATTATCCTTATCTCCTTTAGAATTCTTTTCTCGTAATTATAATAAATATAAAATAAAAAACAAGTTAAACGCAAAAATAGCTTTAAAAAAATTCATTAATCTTTCTCTTAATCTCCCCCAAATCTCCGCTTTCAAAGGCTTTCACCACGCTAGTGCCAACTATCGCGCCATCGGCTACTTTTTTACACGCCAGCACATCAGCGTGCGTTTTCACGCCAAAGCCAGCAAAAACGGGCAAATTCGTGTGCTTTTTTATGCGTTTTACTAAATTTTCAAGCTTGCCCTGCGCCATTTGGTTGCCCCCTGTAATGCCAACGCTTGCAAGCGCATACACAAATCCACTTGCACGGCTTAAAATCTTTTTAAGCCTTTCCTCGCTTGTGGTTACGCTTACAAGCGGGATAAGAGCGATATTTGCCCTTTGACACTCCTTAAAAAGCTCCTCATTTTCCTCATAAGGCAGCTCAGGCACGATAAGCCCGCTAATGCCTACGCTTTTAGCCTTTGCCACGAATTTTTTAAGCCCATAAGAAAAGATGAGATTATAATACACCAAAAACACCAGCGTTTTGGTAGTTTTCACACTCTTTAAAAGCTCAAACACCTTGTGAATGTCCGCTCCGCCGCTCAAAGCCTTGCAAACAGCCTCAAAAATCACTTCTCCATCGGCTATGGGGTCAGAGTATGGGATACCGATTTCCAAAATGTCGATTTTACTCTCATCAAGGCGCGCCAAAAATTCGCTCGTTAAATTTAAATTTGGATACCCAGCCACTATGTAAGCGACATTTGCCTTGTCTTTAAACTCAAAATTAGCCATAAATTCGTCCTTTCTCATAGCCTTGTATGGTGTGCATATCTTTATCTCCACGCCCTGATACATTTACCACCACCACAGAGCCTTTTTTAAGGCGCAGTTTTTCCAAATACGCCAAAGCGTGCGCGCTTTCTATCGCAGGGACTATGCCTTCTTTTTCGCAAAGCAGCTTTAAGGCGTTGATACACTCATCATCACTTACCGCATAATACTCCACTCTTTTGCTCTCGCACAAGTGAGCGTGAATGGGACCCACGCCCGGATAATCAAGCCCCGCCGATATACTATGCACGCTTAAAATGTTGCCAAGCTCATCTTGTAAAACCTTTGTTTTCATTCCGTGTATGATGCCATCTCGCCCCTTTGTGAGCGTAGCGGCGTGATAAGGCGTATCTGCGCCAAGCCCACCCGCTTCTACTCCGATGAGACGAACTTTTTTGTCCTTTAAAAACTCATAAAAAGCACCGATAGCATTTGACCCGCCGCCCACGCAAGCGATGATTATATCAGGCTTTACGCCAAATTTTTTAAGCTGTTTTTTAAGCTCTTTGCTTATCACGCTTTGAAAATGCTCCACAATTTGCGGGTAAGGATAAGGACCAACGGCTGAACCGATGACATAAAACACGCTTTCTATCTGCGCTACCCACGCTTGAATGGCTGCTGTCGTGGCTTCTTTGAGCGTTTTTAAGCCTGTTTCTATCTCACGCACCTTTGCGCCAAGCAATTTCATTTTATAAACATTTAAAGCCTGTCTTTGTGCGTCTATCGCGCCCATAAACACTTCACATTCTAGCCCCAAAAGTGCCGCAGCCGTTGCAGTAGCAAGCCCGTGCTGTCCAGCACCTGTCTCGGCGATGACTTTCTTTTTGCCCATATATTTGGCTAAAAGTGCTTGTGCTAGGGCGTTGTTGATTTTGTGCGCGCCTGTGTGGTTTAAATCCTCGCGTTTAAGATAAATCTCAAAACCATAATGCGCGCTTAAATTTTTCGCATAATAAAGCGGCGAAGGACGCCCCACATAGTGCGTTAAAAGCTCGTTTAGCTCGTTTTTAAAATCCTTTGAAAAAGCGATTTTTTTATAAGCCTTTTCTAGCTCATAAAGCGCACTCATCGCCGTTTCAGGCACAAACTGCCCACCAAATTTACCGTAATACCTTTTCATTTTTGCCCTTTTTTTGATATGCGCATAAAACCGTATATATAAATCTTATTGTATTATTTTTTAGTTTAAAAGTCAAAATTTGGCTAAATTTCAAAGCATAAACCAAAATAAAGCCAAATT
The DNA here is from genome assembly GCA_934728065.1 of uncultured Campylobacter sp. Classification (GTDB taxonomy): domain Bacteria; phylum Campylobacterota; class Campylobacteria; order Campylobacterales; family Campylobacteraceae; genus Campylobacter_D. Next base: position 6,170 of record CAKVDW010000001.1, on the reverse strand, counting down.
TTGCTACAATCAAGCTTAAATTTATCAAGGCAAAGTAAAATGAGTTTTTACCCAAAAGATTTAAAAGAAGAAGCACTCAAACAAAGAGTGGCGAATGATTTTTTCGCTAAATTTGCTTATGAATCATAAGAGATTTTTCGCTTTGCTCAAAATGACAAAAATGACCAAACTTGTCATATCTGAGCTTTTGCCAGAAAGCGAAGTATCCATAAAATCAAATCGTGGATATTTCGCTAACGCTCAATATGACAAGAAAAATAAGGCTCAAAATGACGGCATTTTGCCTTTTGATAAAAAAGAAATCAATTTACCCGCCAAAAAAAGCTTTATCCCCGATAAACCCCTAGAATTCAGCAAAGAAGCAAAAGCCGTCTTTGATGCAGGGCGTGAAATTTGGAGATATTATCATCAAAACGCAAGACAAAATGACTACAACGAAAACGCAAGTTTATATGACATAAAAGAGCATTTTCAAGGGCGAAATGAAAAAGGGCGAATGAACGCAAGAAGTGATGATGAAACCTACAACGGCTTAATGGCAAATTTGCGCCTTGCCTTAAAAGAACTAGCCATAAAAATCACGCCAAAAATTTATGAGTATGGCTTTTTGAGAGAATGAGCCATAAAAGCTTGTAAATTTAGGCTTTAATTTTGTGAAGTTTATCTAAAATTTCGCTTATCAAAGCCGTGTCTTTAATGCCCGCAGCCTTTTCAACGCGTGAGTTTAAGTCCAAAATGCTAGGCTTTTGCCCTAGGGCGTTCGTGGCGTTAAGTGCGGCGGCGACATTGTCCGCTCCAAGTCCGCCAGCTAGGGCAAATTCTTTATCATAGCCTTTAAGTAAATCCCACTTAAACGCTACGCCGTTGCCCCCTTTTAAAGCGCCTTTGGTGTCAAAAAGCACTAAATCAGCGTTGATTTGAGCGGGCATTTGCAACTTTTCGCCCACGCTTACTACCTGCCACACGCTTAAATTTAGCCTTTTCAAACGCTCAAAAAGGCTTTTTGAAATGCTTTTTTGAATTTGCACGCCGTTTAAATTTGCATTTTGGGCTGAATTTATGATGAATTCATCGCTTTCATCAACGAAAACGCCGATGGCTTTTTTGGCATTTTTTTGGATAAGTTCGCTTAAATTTTTTGCTAAATTTGCGCTTACTTGCCTTGGGCTAGGCGCAAAGATAAGTCCCATAAAATCAACATTTAAGCGCGCTATTTGCGCCGCATTTTGCTCATCTTTTATCCCACAAATTTTAATCCTTATCATAGCCTTGCACCTTGCTTTGATAAGCGTTGAAAAAGTCTATCACCTTGCCTGAATGTATGGCTTCAAGCACTATGTCCTTTGCCTGAGCTGGCGTAGGAACGCGGTTTGCGGTGTAAAGGGCAAACATTGCATTAAGCACCACTATGTCAAATTTCGCGCCCTTTTGCTTGCCGCTTAGCGTGTCAAGCAGTATTTTAGCGTTTTGCTTCGCATCGCCGCCCACGATTTCGCTGTGAAAGGCGCGTTTAAAGCCAAATTGTTCGGGCGAAATTGTGTAGTTGAAGATTTGCCCGTCTTTTAGCTCGTAAATGCTCGTCTCATCGCAAATGCTTATCTCGTCCATTCCGTCATTGCCCCGCACCACAAGAGCGTGCTTGCGCCCTAAATTTCGCAACACTTCTATCAAAAGCCTATGCACAGGCGCGTGGTAGTTGCCCATAAGCTGATATTTTAGGCTCAAATTTGGGTGCAAAAGGGGTCCAAGCACATTAAAAACCGTGCGAACGCCGAGTTTAGCGCGCACTTCTTTTACTTCACCCACAAGAGAGTGGAAAAATGGAGCGTGGAAAAAGGTAAGCCCTTGTTCATCAAGCACTTTTACTTGCTTTGCTATGCTGTCAAAGGCTGGAATTTTAAGCGCGCTCAGCACATCAGAGCTGCCGCTTGCACTTGAAATGGCGCGGTTGCCGTGTTTAGCTACCTTTACGCCAAGTGCGCCTAGTATAAATGCCGTAGTTGTAGAGACATTGATACTTTTAAAGCCGTCTCCGCCCGTGCCGACAATGTCTATCATCTCGCTTTCATCGTTAAAAGTCTGTGAATACTTCAAAATGTTACTCACAAGGGCGGACAAAGAGCGTTCATCAAGGGATTTTTCAGTGATTAGCACAAGCAAAGCCCCAAGCTGCACCGCTTCATACTCGCGGCTGGCGATGATTTGGCAAATTCGGGCAAAGTCATCGGTGTTTAAGCCTTGATTGTCTTGTAGCTTTGTGATAAAGCTTGTAAGTGCGGGCTTTTCACTCGCTTTTTGGCTCGTTTGTCCCTTAAATTTAAGGAAATTCTCAAAAATTTTAAGCCCATACTCGCTAAAATAGCTTTCAGGGTGAAACTGCACCCCAAAATAAGGCAAATCCTTGTGTCTCATCGCCATTAAAACCTTGTCTTTTGTGTAAGCTAGGGCTTCAAGCTCGCTTGGCAAATCCGCAACTTCAAGCGAATGGTAACGCATAACGCTAAAATCCTTTGGAAACTCCCTAAAAAGCTCACTTTGCGCTATGAGCGAAATTTGTGAGCTTGTCGCGTGCGCCACTTCTTTAAGTCTTTGAATTTTCGCCCCAAAACACAAGCCCAAAGCCTGATGCCCCAAACAAATGCCAAGCACAGGCACATTTAATCTAGCCTTAAAAATTTCAAGGCAAATGCCACTATCTTTTGGGTGCTTTGGACCAGGGCTTAAAATGATAGCGTTTGGACTTAGCCTTTTTATCTCATCAAGGGTGATTTTGTCGTTTCTATACACGGCGATTTCATCGTTTGTGAGCTGATTGAGCATTGTTTTTATGTTGAAAACAAAGCTGTCGTAATTATCTATCAGCAAAATCATCTTTTATCCTTTAAGCTCTCAAAGGCACTCAGCAAGGACTGCCTTTTAGCGCAAATTTCTTTGTATTCTTTTTCATCTTGTGAATGCGCGACTATGCCCGCTCCGCTTGCGATGAATGCTTTGCCGCCCACGAAAATGAGCGAGCGAATGAGTATGGCTAAAAGCACTTCTTCGTTAAATCTCAAAAAGCCGATAGCCCCGCCATAAATGCCGCGGTTGAGCCTTTCAAGCTCGTTTATGATTTCTAATGCGCGAATTTTAGGCGCACCGCTTAAAGTGCCTGCGGGGAAAACCGCCATTATAGCGTCAAATATGCTCGCATCATCGCGTAAATTTGCCCTTACTTCGCTTACTATGTGCATCACGAATTGATAACTCACTATGGAAAAAGGATTTTCTACCTTTGTGTTTGTGCCAAACTTGGAAACATCGTTGCGCGCTAAATCTACAAGCATTCTATGCTCGCAAAGTTCTTTTTCATCGCTTAAAAGCTCTTTTTTGAGCGCTTCTTTATCGCTATCCTTGCTTAAATTTCTCGTGCCTGCTATGGGCGCTACGAAGAGTTCTTTGTTTTTTATGCTTAAAACAAGCTCAGGCGATGAGCCTACCACTACTCCGTATTTGCAAGGAAAGTGAAACATATAAGGGCTAGGGTTTTGCTCGCTTAACTCTTCGTAAAAGTCAAAGCTATCAGCATTTGTCTCAATGCAAAGCTGACGAGATAACACCACTTGGAAAATGTCTCCGCTTAAAAGATACTCTTTTGCCCTTTGCACCATAGCCAGAAAGCTTTGCTTTTCTTTTTTTAAATCGCTGATGATAGCAAAGTCATTTTGGGTTTTGCGCGAATTTTGGGCTGAATTTTCGTCTAAAAATTCAAAGTATTTGCTCTCACCAAAGCAATGATACATTTTTGAGTGCTTTTCATACACAAGATACGCCCTTGCATCGGCAAACAAAAAAAGCGGAAATTCATAGCTTTTTTGCTCGCAAACGCCGACATTTTCATAAAGTGAGATGAAGTCCGCTGCAAAGATACCAAAATACCCAGCATACTCGCAAAGGCTTTTTTTAGCGCTTTTTTCATAAAAACGCGCCTTAAATTCGCTAAAATCCATTTGCGAAGCGTCCAAAAAATCAGGCTCTATGCCGATGATGATTTTGCTTTCATCTTCTGCAAAATAAGAGTGCGGAAAATGAGCTAAAATTTGTCTGTAATACTGCTGTGCCTTACCTGTAAGCATTTTTTAACCTTGTTTTGAATTTTTTGCTTGCTTTGTGCTTTTTGTAAATTTTAGCGTAAATTGAGCGTAAAATTTGCGTTAAAAAGCGAATTTGTGGATTAAATTCGCCAAGAATGAAGTGAATTTGAAAGGGTGAAAATGAGCGCAAAAACAACGGTGATTTTAGTGTGCATTCTTTGTCCTTTCATAAAATTTATGTAAAATCATAGAACAAAATCGTTTAAACTACGCTTAAACAAATAAATTTTAACAGGCAAAATAAAATTTACCTAAACTTTTATATCCACTTTCTTTTTGCCAAACAAGATTTCAAGCATTTTGGCATTTTCTTGGAGTTGTTTTTCGATAAAAGCAAAAAAGTCCTCATCATCATTTTTCACAAGGCTAAATTTGCTTGTGAATGCGCTTAATTTGGCGTTAAATTCATCTAAACTGCTCGCATTCATTAATCCTACATAATCGCCCCAACCATTAAGCGGGATAGAAAAATTAAGTGCTGATTGTAATTGAGCGATTTCATTTTCACCCGTGTCATCAAGTCCTTGAATTTTACCCCAAATAGTTGCTTCGCCCGCAATGAGTGGCTTTTGCGTGGTAAAGCTGTTTGCATTGTTGTTTAAAAAGCCGATTAAAAGCCCACCTTTTGTGATAGAGCCGTCTTTGTTGGTATATTTATCACTTGTCGTGTCAAAAGAATAACCCTTTTCTCGCCCTTTGTTAAGGTTGCTGTGCAAAATGTCTGGGTTAAAGGGCGTTGGTGCTGGTTTGTCATTTTCGCTATTTTTTGAGACATTATAAAAGCTAGGAAAGAGCTGTCCGCCACTTGCTTTAAAATTCCCGCAAGCTACTAAATCACTCATTTCATCAAAGGAAAACACACGCGTAATCTGCCCTGCGTTGTTTATCTCATAGCTTTGCGGAAAATAATTTGCTAAATCTGCTTGGCTAAAGCTTTCTTTGTTTGCTAGCTCTGGGCTTTTTTCAAGGAGTTGTGAGACTATATCATAGGCGTTGCGGATAGTTTTAGCTATATCAATGCTTGAAAAAGAGTTGAAAACTCCACCACTTGTTTGACTTTTCACAAGACTTTGCATAGTGCTAGAATGTATCTTATAATCACTTGGAATGCCTGCTTTTTCATTGAATTCCTCAGTAAAATAGCCATCTTTATCAATTTTATAACCTAAGACTTCATTTGTTGAATTTGAAATTTTAGAATTTGTCTTTTCTTTTGAAAAAAGCTCAATATTTGAAAGGAGATTATTGAAAGAATTTGACATTGTTACACCATTTAACATTACTTCCACCCATTTTAACAACTTCGGATTTTATTAAAATCCCATCTCATTTTTAAGTCGCCTTTCATAAGCCCAACCCATCTCTTTAACCATTTTATTTGAACCTATATTAGATTTTATTTTATAAATCCTTCCCCCACTCAAGCCAACTAAAGCAGCGCCTGTAGTATAATATATACTAGGTCTATAAGGATTTGAACGATTTAAGGTTCTTTTGACTGTAAAAGCCACAAATTTATTTTTTGGGTCATTATCTGTTGCCGACATTAATTCTCTAAATTTTTCTTTACTTGTAGTGTAATGTTTCCATTCTCCATAAACTTCATAAGAACCAGGAATAAAGCAACTCGATTTTACCCCCATATCACATATACCACCTGTATCTAATTCAAGGGCAGTAGGAATGGCTATAGCCATAGATTCGGTAATGCGCACTCCACCGAGTGAATAATCATTAAAAACCCCAGAAGCAACTAAATACCCACCAACAACCTGACTTGCCTCTTCTTGACTAAGCCTTTTTACTCCAGCTGAATTATCGCTTAAAGCACCATTTGTAACCTTAGCTAAAAAATCATCAGCCAAAGAAAAGCTTGAAAGCAATGCGCCTATCAGTGCAACCCTAAAAAATACTTTTGGCATTTTTACACCTTACTTTAAAAATTTTATTTCCATATATTTTAGTATAAATTTCTTAAAATAAACTAAAACGACAACCCAGCCTTAGCCAAGATATTAAACCCAAATTCTTTATTGT